>CAWHSH010000012.1:0-79443 GCA_963831935.1 uncultured Bacteroidales bacterium | reverse complement strand
GACGAATCGCCGGATAAGTCCATCAGAATGTGCCCAGGAAACACCGAATATTCCAGACCTCAATGTTCAAATACAAGGATGGCAAAATCCTTGAGTTTGAAACAAGAGGCCGCTATACCAATGATGAATCCAGTCTCGGGATAAGAATAGGCAATATTTTCTACGGCACCGAAGGATATCTTGAGTTGGACGGAGGAACCTGGAAAGCTTATCGCAAACGTGAAAAGCAACCATTTACGGGTTCTGAAAGTGAAAGAGAACAAACCGGCCGATCCCACTTTCCTTGCAGCTCCGGGAGGCACTGAACATTTTGCCAATTTCCTCGATGCAATCCGGTCCGGCAAAGATGAAACCCTTAACTGCCAGATAAAGGAAGGATTTATTTCATCGGCTTTGCCGCTCCTTGCAAATATTTCCTGTCGTCTTGGCAGAGAGCTTACCTTTGACGGTGCAAAAAGAGAAATTTGTAAAAGACAAAGAGGCAGATGCCCTGCTTACAAGGAATTACAGGAAACCATATGTTGTACCGGCCGTGGTTTGATTATTGCCCAGGGAGATCATTCCATAAGTATCTCACCAGCAATCCACACGTGGGGATTTATGATAAATTGAAATTTTGAGAATCC
Organism: uncultured Bacteroidales bacterium; assembly: GCA_963831935.1. Taxonomy (GTDB): domain Bacteria; phylum Bacteroidota; class Bacteroidia; order Bacteroidales; family VadinHA17; genus LD21. The sequence continues at coordinate 78,817 of CAWHSH010000012.1, read as the reverse complement.
GCCCAGACAGGCAGAGGGTGAGAAACTAAAAGTATTTACTTCATTTAATCAATCAAAAATATCATGGCGATGAAAAACACGATCAAACGCCGCAATTTTATAAGGACTACATCCGCAGGGATAGCTGGTTTTGGCTTGTTGGGCAAATCATTTGAGATCAGTAATTTGAAATTCCAGGAAATCCGCAGGATCGGAATAATAGGCCTTGACACATCTCATAGCGTGGCATTCACTCAAACTCTGAATGATCCATCCGCAGGCCCGGAATTTGGCGGATACAAGGTAACCGCCGCCTATCCCAAGGGAAGCAACGATATAAAATCGAGTGTCGACAGGATCCCGGGATACACTGAAGATGTAAAGAAGCTTGGAGTTGAGATAGTGAACTCAATTGATGATTTGCTGAAAAAAACAGACGTTATCCTGCTGGAGACAAATGACGGACGGCTTCATTTCGAACAGGCGCTGAAAGTGATGAAAACCGGAAAACGGCTGTTTATTGATAAACCCATTGCTGCCTCTCTTTCGGATACAATTGCAATATTCAGGGCAGCAGAGTATTTTAAGGTACCAGTTTTCTCATCATCATCCCTGAGGTACATCCAGGGTGTAAGCGACATCGCCGGAGGTTCGATAGGAAAAGTGCTCGGTGCCGACACCTATAGTCCTGCTACTCTCGAGAAAACACATCCCGATCTGTTCTGGTACGGAGTGCATGGTGTAGAGACCCTGTTCACAGTTATGGGAACAGGATGCCAGAGCGTTTCAGGGACATTTACCGAAGAAACTGACCAGGTTACCGGTCTTTGGGCAGATAGCAGGATTGGCACCTTCAGGGGATTACGAACAGGTAAATCGGATTACGGAGGCACTGTTTTCGGTGAAAAAGGAATTGCTGTTCTCGGCAAATACAAAGGATACAATCCTTTACTAATCGAAATTGTGAAATTCTTCCAGACCGGCATACCTCCTGTCCGCCCGGACGAGACAATTGAGATCTTTGCATTTATGACTGCGGCGGCTGAAAGTAAAAAGCAGAATGGTGTCCGAATTAAGCTTGAAAAAGTATTAAAGGGTGCAGAGAAAGGAGCTGACAATAAAATGAAGGCTATTAAATATTAATTTGATGAAAAAAATAAAAATATCCCGATCCATAACTCTTTTCTCTGTCATTCTTATTGCGGTTTTTATCATAAATGCAGCAGGGATAAAAGGTCAGGGTGAAAAAAACCAGAAAGTTGAGTTCCGGGTAAAAAAATCGGAACAGAAAGTTGATGTCATGGTCGGAGGCAGAGTAGTCACGTCGTACTGCTGGCCTGATAATGTATATAAACCAGTCCTGTATCCTGTGTACACCCTTAGGGGGTACCGAAATCACCCGTGGATTCCCGCTGAGACCAAGGGAAGGGGAGAGAGACGATCATATCCACCAGGTTGGTGTCTGGCTTAATTACGGAAACGTAAACGGATTCGATTTCTGGGGCAACGGCTCAACCGGCAAAAAAAGTGAAAACGGGGGCGTAATTAAACAGCTTGAAATTGAACAACCAAAGACGGGTTTGGGTAAGGAATAATGACAGTAAAAGCGAGATGGGAGGATCCTGCCGGAAAGGAGTTGTTGTCAGAAAAGACTGAGTTTCATTTTATTGCAAAAGAACAAATGTATATTATCGACAGGATAACCACTCTCACTGCTACAGGAAACACTGTTTCCATGAAGGATACAAAGGAGGGAATGTATGCGATACGGGTAGCCCGTCAGCTTGAGACTGCCATCAAACGAAGAATGTTCCCCTTCTTAACGCACAGGGACGGCCCGGGAGCAGAAAAGGCCATGAGAACAGGGGAGTCACAGGTAACTACAGGAGCAGTGAGGGCATAACGGGTGAAGCAGTCTGGGGCACCCGTGCGAGGTGGATGGATCTGTACGGTACCATAAGCGATGATAAGGTTTCAATGGTGATATGTGATCATCCGAAAAATCCTTCATATCCTACATACTGGCATGCAAGAGGCTACGGATTATTTTCTGCAAATCCGCTGGGAGGGAACGATTTCACTGAAGGAAAAGAAATTGTTAATTTTTCTGTACCGGCCGGTAAATCGTGTTACCTTCCGGTACCGGATGATAATTACCTCCGGATTTCACATGAATGATAAGGAGATTAATGATCTGGCAAACGGTTTTGCTTCTGAATACTGACAGAGGAAAATAAACTGCACCATTAAGCTCCACGCAGTTTCTTAAGCTCATTGAAATGAGCCATTGACATCTTTTCGCGGGCTTCGCGTGAAGCTTTACGATAAGCTTCGAATTCTCTCTTCAGATCTTCAATCTCTTTTTTAGTATGGGTTGTGACGACATGATTCCTTTTGAAAACAAGGAAACCGACAGCCAGAATACCTGCAAGCACGGCAATTATGATCCACATTACAGCATTATAGGCAGTCTTGTTGACCTCAATGCCCATCAAACTGATACTGTTTTTGGATTTGGTCATCTGATCAAGGTTCGTCTTTACTGTTTCAAGGGAGGTATTCAGAGAATCGATGGTAGTATTTAGATTATTAACATTCTTACGGAAACCTGTGATCACGTTTTTTGCTGCTTTGAGGGAATCAATTGAATTTCCCCTTATTTTTTGAAACATATCCTCCCTGATGGCACGGTACTCTTCATAGATCCTTGTCTTTTCGTTGATGTAATCCATTTGCTCCTTGAGTGTACCTTTTGACAGGATTTCCGGCATTGTTGTCTGACTTTCAGCTTTAAAAGTGACAGCTATCTGCAGAATAAGCAGCAATAAAATACCAGCCCCGGAAAAAACTTTTTTCCCCATTGAATGTCAGGTTTAAATTCTATAACTCCCTAGTTCAAGATAAACGTCAATAGCCTGTAATTATTATATTTTTAAGGACAATCGGGAAATTACAGGATACCGGGGCCCGCAGAATTTGTTACCATACTTTTCCTGGTGTTGCAATCCGGAAAATCCGGGATTGAAACCCAGCTAGCGCATTGGCTTCGCCGAGCTCGTAAACTCGTTTCCCCGTTGCCTGGTGCGGGATTAGCGAACATTAAAATCACCGTATTAAAAGCCGTTGTAAAAGCCGTTGTTAAAACCGTTGTAACTCAATTTCAACACTGAGGAACAAAGAGAAAACCCGGGATTTATTTTTTTTAAGTAAACTCAGAGAACGAATAATACTAAGATATTTAAATATAAAGATTTTGGAAAAAAGTAGTTTCCTTAATGGTTTTGTTTCAGTTAATAACGGTTAAAGTGAAGGTGCATCAACAATAAATGATTACTTTTAGTTGAAAAATAACCTAATAAATTCTCTTCAGAAATATCCAAAAATTATTGAATATGAAAAACTCAGGGATCTCAAGACGCAAATTCTTAGGAGTTGCTGCTGCCACAGCTGCTGTTACAGCTATCCCTTTTAATTTTTCTTTTGCAATTGGTTCTCAGAACAAGAAACCCAATTCAAAAGTCGGAGGTGTCCAGCTGGGATGCACCACATACAGTTACAGGAATATGCCCCATAAGGTCGATGATGTGATCCCATACCTTCTGCTCGCCGGAATAAACTCGATCGAGCTAAGAAGTGTTGCTGAAGAGGACCTCGGTATTCCGCAGATGCCGGCAAGGTCCGAAGGACAACTAACCGATAAAGAAAAGGCTGATTATGCCAGGGCAAACGATGAAGCAAGAGAGGCTCAACGTAAATGGCGGTTATCACTACCTATGCAGAGATATACAGATATGCGCAGGAAATTCAATGATGCAGGGATAAACGTTTACATCTCAAAATTTGCGCCTTCTGCCTGGTCGGATGAAGAAATTGATTATGCATTCACAGCTGCAAAAGTGCTTGGATCAATAGGGATTACAGATGAGATGACCGATGCCGCCTGCAAGCGTCTGGGCAAGTTTGCCGAAAAGCATAAAAGCCTTGCAATGTATCATACTCACGGCCAGGTAGCCGAGCCGGGCTTTTCGTTCGATAAGTATCTTTCTTATTCACCTGCAAATATGCTTAATCTTGATGCCGGTCATTATTTCGGGGCAACTGGTTTACATCCTAACGATGTGATTGTGAAATATCATGAAAAGATGAGGAGCATCCATATCAAAGATAAAACAGGACCCAAAAACGCTACTCCGGATACAAATATGCCTTTCGGCAAGGGAGAAACTCCTATTGCGGATATTTTACTTCTTCTTAAAAAAGAGAAATGGCCAATTAGTGTCGATATTGAGCTTGAATATCCAATCCCTGAAGGATCTGATGCTGCAAAGGAAGTGGTAAAATGTATTGACTACATGCGCAATATCCTTGAATAGAATCTCATCTGCAAAGAAATCAGAATTATTCAGCCAATTGATTAATTTAGGGTGGGATTCAAACCTGGTGAAGGATCCACATTCGTTTCAACCGGGACAAATATGAATCATTATATCAAAAAACATTTTAAATAATTTCATGGAAATATGAAAAATCGAAGAACAATGTGTTTTCTACTTCCGGTTGCATTTATTTTAATTCTGGCAGCAACAGGCTGTGGTAAAAAATGGACTGAAGTAAACAAAGGTGATTTTATCCTTATCCATAATAAGGACGGTCAGACTTTAGGTTATTCACCGGCTTCAGGTGTCAGGATCATATCAGTAAATGGCTTGGCATTCAAGGACTTAAATAAGAATGGTAAACTTGATGGTTACGAGGATTGGCGTCTTAAAGACGATGAACGTGCGAAAGACCTATCCGGGGAAATGACTATAGAACAAATTGCCGGGTTGATGTTATATAGCAGTCATCAGGCAATCCCCTCTGCCAGTGGAGGTTTTATTCCCGGAATGGGAGGTACATACGGAGGTAAGCCTTTTCCTGAAAGTGGTGCAAAAGTGAGCGATTTGACGGATCAGCAGATCAGGTTTTTATCTGAGGATAATCTGCGGCATGTACTGATAACCTCAGTAGAAAGCCCTGAAGCAGCAGCACAATGGAATAATAATGCCCAGGCCCTGGTGGAGGGAAAGGATCTCGGAATTCCGGTGAACATCAGTTCGGATCCGAGGCATAATACAATGCCATCCGCTGAATATAATGCAGGTTCGGGAGGCCGGATCTCAATGTGGCCTGGTTCTCTGGGCATTGCAGCAACCTTTGATCCGGCAGTCATGAGAAAGTTTGGCGAAATTGCTTCAATCGAATACAGGGCATTGGGGATAGCCACAGCATTATCGCCTCAGATTGACCTTGGCACAGAACCACGATGGGGCAGGTTCAATGGCACTATGGGAGAAAATCCTGATCTGGCGACAGATATGGCAAGGGCTTATGTCGACGGTTTCCAGACATCAGAACCGGGATATGAAATCAGCGGCGGTTGGGGATATCACAGTGTGAATGCCATGGTAAAACACTGGCCAGGCGGCGGACCCGAAGAAGGCGGGAGGGATGGTCATTTCGGATATGGCGAATATGCCGTATATCCTGGCAATAACCTTAAAGATCAGCTGAAACCATTTACTGAAGGTGCATTTAAGCTCCAGGGACCGACAGGAATGGCTTCTGCCGTGATGCCGTATTACACAATTTCTTACAATCAGGATACGAAATACGGTGAAAATGTTGGAAACAGCTATAGTAAATACTTAATTGGGGATTTGTTAAGGGGTGAATATCATTATGATGGTGTTATATGTACAGATTGGGGTGTCACAAAAGATGTAACAAGTATCGATAAATTTGAAGGTAAATGCTGGGGCGCGGAAAATCTGACTGAGGCAGGGCGGCATTATAAAGCCATAATGGCTGGTATTGACCAGTTTGGAGGGAACAACGAGAAAGGACCTGTAATTGAAGCATATCAGTCAGGTGTTAAGGAACATGGCGAAGAGTTCATGAGAAAGAGGTTTGAAGAATCCGCTGTGCGCCTTCTACGGAATATATTCAGGACAGGATTGTTCGAAAATCCGTACCTCGACCCTGCCGAATCCATGAAAACAGTGGGAAATCCCGATTTCATGAAAGAAGGTTATGATGCACAGATCCGTTCAGTAGTGATGCTCAAGAATGAATCAAAAACGCTGCCTCTTAAAACACAATTGAAAGTCTATATACCGAAAAAATATTCACCGGCAGGGCGTGACTGGTTTGGGAGAGAAACGCCCGAGATGTGGAGCGATCCTATAACTCCCGCGATCGTAAGCAAATATTTTAAAATTGTTACTACACCTGAGGAAGCTGATCTGGCGCTGGTAAGCATTGCCAGTCCCTCGGGAGGGACAGGTTATGACATTAACGATCTGAAGTCGAAAGGTAACGGATATATACCGATTACGCTCCAATACGAAAGATACAAAGCCGAATTTGCACGGGCAAAAAGTATAGCTGGCGGTAGTCCGTTTGAGAATTTTACCAACCGTTCCTATAAAGGCAAGAGTGTAACAGCCAGTAATTCTTTTGATATGAAGATGGTAAATGATACAAAAGCCAGAATGGGTAAAAAACCTGTTATCGTTGTGATCAATGTCTCCAATCCGATGGTATTTGGTGAAATTGAGAAGAATGCCAGCGCCATTCTGGTGCACTTCGGGGTCCAGGATCAGGTATTGCTGGATCTTATGACAGGAACCGCAGAACCGTCAGGATTGCTACCCTTCCAGATGCCGGTGGATATGAAAACTGTTGAGGAACAGCTGGAAGATGTGCCGGAAGATATGAAATGCTATGTAGACACCGATGGCAATACCTATGATTTTGGTTTCGGCCTTAACTGGCAGGGAGTTATCAATGATCAGAGAGTGGCAAGATATAAAAACTAAATATCACCAGCATTTTGCAGATAACTCCATGATCAGTGCTTACGGCAGGGCTGGAGTTGTATTCAATACCGGCTATTTGAAAAAAACGATTATTTCGTGGTAATATAAGATCACTCATTCACGGACGATTTTCTGCAATTGGTCAAATTAAATACCAGAAATTCTATTTATTACCTAATTTAGCTTGTGATGTTTTATTGCAATGCCGGGCGCTACAGACTTATGTTTCCTGATTTTTAGTTTCTTTCCGGTCAGTAAATTATTTAAAAAAGCAGGATCAGGAAGCAGAAATTTCTGTACGATTTTTGATATAGAAATTTTTAAAGTGTTTATTAAAAGGTGTAAATTAGATTGTTCGTTCAGTATTTCAGCTAAAACCTCTATTTTATTTTATCTGATGAGATATATCAAAATTCTATTTCTAATTATATTCTTTTTATTCACTGCAAATAACGTCAGTGCTCAGTGTATTTCACTTTCATCAGCTCCGGGAACAGATGCCCAGACGGTTTGTATCAATTCACCAATAATAAATATTACATATGCTCTTGCCATCGGGGTTACAAGTGCTACGGTAACCGGTCTTCCTTCAGGTGTTAACGGTGTTTTTACCCCTCGTTTGTTTACGATCAGCGGAACCCCCACAGTGTCGGGAAGTTTTTCATACCGGGTATCCACGACCGGGTTATGTAGCGGCAGCCCTAATGCGGATGGTACACTGACCGTCAATCCTTTACCTGTTCCGACACTGATAAGCTCTGATCCTGACAATATATTCTGTGCAGGAACCAGCGTAACATTTACAGCTGGAGGCGGAACCAATTATAATTTCAGAGTGAACAGTGGCAGTGTCCAGAACGGAGCATCATCCACCTACACAACAACTACTTTGACCAATGGGGCGGTTGTAGATGTAATAGTAACTAATTCCTTCGGATGCAATGCAACATCAACCCCGATCACCAATATAGTAAATTCAAAACCGACCGCAACAGCTGCCAATAACGGGCCCGTTTGCCCCGGAACTGCACTAAATCTGACAGGGGGTCCCAATGGAATGATAGCCTATGCATGGAGTGGTCCCGATAATTACAGCTCAGCTCTCCGGAGTCCGCAGGTCTCCGCCAGCGCAACACCCGCAATGGCGGGGATTTATGAAATTAAGGTCACCAACAGTTTTGGATGCCAGGACTCTACAACAACCACTGTGGTAGTCCGTACACCTCCGGCAGTAACTGCAACGAATAATGGGCCGATATGCGTCGGATCTGCTTTAAGGCTGACAGGTGGTCCGAGCGGTATGACAACATATGCATGGACAGGTCCAAATGGTTTTACTTCATCACAGAGGAGCCCTCAGGTTTCATCCAATGCAACACTTGCAATGGCCGGTGTATATTCTCTTACTGTTACCGACGTTAACGGTTGTAAGAATACGGCAACCACTGTCTGCTGAAGTAAACGCGTTGCCTGTTGCAACAGCCGCCAATAACGGACCTGTCTGTATTGGCACGATATTATCGCTTACGGGCGGACCAGACGGGATGAGTTACCTATTCGTGGACCGGTCCGAATAGTTTTACTTCAACGGCCCAAAGCCCGACTGTTTCGACAAGTGCAACTGCGGCCATGGCCGGTGTATATACCCTTACTGTCATCAGTGCCGGAGGATGCAGCAGTGCAGCAACAACAACGGTGGTTGTCAATCCTCTGCCTACGGCAACAGCATCCAATAACAGCCCTGTCTGCGTTGGAACCTTGCTGACCCTCACGGGCGGACCTTCAGGAATGACCTCCTATTCATGGACCGGTCCAAACGGCTTTGCATCAACATCCCGGAGTCCAACAGTGTCTGCAAGTGCAACAATTGCCATGGCAGGAACATATACCCTGACAGTCACCAACTCCAACGGTTGTCAGGGGACTGCAACAACCAATGTTACAGTAAATGCTTTGCCGGTTGCAACTGCATTGAATAATGGTCCGGTTTGTGTGGGATCTCCACTTATACTGGCAGGAGGTCCTTCCGGTATGACAACTTATTCGTGGACCGGTCCCAATGGTTTTACTTCAAATGTACAGAGCCCCACTGTTTCACTTTCTGCAACAACGGCTATGGCCGGAACATATACTCTTGCTGTCACAAATAACAACGGGTGCCAGAATACGGCTGCCACTACTGTTGTTGTCAACACAATACCTTTACCCACAGCAACAAACAATGGACCCGTCTGCGCTGGAAAACCACTGATCCTCACCGGGGGTCCGGCCGGAATGACAACCTATTCCTGGACCGGGCCAAATGGTTTTACATCCTCTCTTCAAAATCCGACCGTCTCACTAATATCAACCACCGCAATGAGCGGTACCTATACTCTCACTGTTACCAATGCCATCGGCTGTCAGAACACGGCTAACACAACGGCTTTAGTCACTGATGCCCCCGTTGCTACAGCTGCAAATAACGGTCCTGTCTGCGTAGGATCGGCTTTGAATCTTACTGGTGGTCCCACAGGTATGGCAACCTACTCGTGGACGGGACCAAACAGTTTTACATCTAATCTGATGAGCCCGGCAGTATCCTCCTCTGCCACTCTGGCAATGGCAGGTATTTACACACTTACCGTTACAAGCAGTACAGGTTGCCAGGATACAGCAACTACAAGGGCTCTGGTATTTGCTGTGCCGGTTTCAAACGCCGGCGCAGGAGGAACCGAATGTGACCTGAATTTTGTACTCAGTGCAGTTCCCAGTGTCGGGACAGGTTTGTGGGCCATGGTGACAGGACCAGGTACTGCATCTTTTACACCAAATGCCAATACTCCGGCAGCTACGGTTACCGTTTCAGTTTACGGAACTTACAGTTTCAGGTGGACCGAAACCAACGGCCCCTGTATAAGCAGTTCAGTGGTAACGGTGAATTTTTATCAGCGTCCTATTGTTAACCCGGGATCTGTAAGTTATGCCTGCAACCTGAATTATTCCTTTAATGCCGTTCCGAGTGTTGGTATCGGGACATGGACAATGACAAGCGGGACCGGAACTGCAACTTTTTCACCTAATGCAAATTCTCCAACAGCTACAGTTGCAGTTTCCGAATACGGGACAAAGCAATTCAGATGGACCGAAGTTAACGGCCCCTGTTCGGATGATTCAACAATTACAATTAATTTTTATCAACAACCTGTTGCGCATGCCGGAACGGGAGGAAATAACTGCGGTGATGAATTTAGTTTGCAGGCAACACCAAGCGTTGGTATCGGAACATGGACGAGGGACAGCGGGCCGGGCACAGCAACTTTCAGTCCGAATGCACATCAGCCGAATGCAACTGTTACTGTTTCTTTATTCGGTATTTATACCTTCAGATGGACTGAGGTTAATGGATCATGTTCAAGCAGTGCAACTGTTTCCGTAACTTTTATTCAGCAACCCCCGGCTGATCCGGGACATGGGGGGGACGAATGCGACCTGAATTTTGCCCTGCATGCTGTGCCCGTACCCGGAACAACAGGTATCTGGACCAAGGCTAGTGGACCAGGTAATGCTACATTTACTCCAAATCCGAATCAATATAATGCAGTTGTAACGGTCACCCAATTTGGAGCTTATGATTTTGCCTGGACCGAAACAAGCAGTATATGCGTAACCAGGGCCACCATAAGGGTAGTATTTCATGATCTGCCGCCGGTAAACGCCGGAGCAGACGCATTACTCTGCAGGGGTAGAACCATTCAATTAAATGCAACCGGAACTGGTACCTTTCAGTGGACCCCTGCCAACCTGCTTAATAATCCCAATATTTCCAATCCTGTTGCATCACCTTCAGTAAACACTACTTTTACCGTAACCCTGACTGATCAGTGGGGATGCCGGAACAGCGACCAGGTAAATGTTGAAGTGAGGGTACAGCCGGTAGCAGATGCAGGACCTGATCAGGTGCTCGAATACCTTTTTGAAACAAATATGGAAGCTGCAACCCCGGGAACAAATCAATCCGGTGAATGGACGCTCCTTTCAGGAAAGGGCAAATTATCAGATATTAATAGTCCTTCCTCGCATGTAAGTGAACTTGCATTAGATGTAAACAGTTTTATCTGGACCGTTACAAACGGAGTTTGCCCGGTTTCCTCAGATACTGTTAAAATATTGGTTCATAATCTGAAAATTCCCACATTGATAACTCCCAACCTCGACGGGAACAATGACTTCTTCATAATTCAGGGAATCGAAACATTTGGCAATACCACGCTTACTGTGTTCAACAGGTGGGGTGCCAGAGTTTATCAAAACGAAAAATATGACAATAGCTGGAATGGAGTAGATGATAATGAAAATCCACTCCCGGAGGACACTTACTTTTTTGTGCTAAAACCCGAAAAAAGCAGAATTATAAAAGGTTATGTGGTAATAAGACGTTAAGATGACGATAATGTGATAATAATATGTCAGGATCTGCTAAAATAATCTCTGTAGCTTCACTGGTATTATTGTCGGTATTTGATACCATAGCTCAGCCGGTGTGGGTAACTGGAACTCCTTCCATACCTTCAACCGGCCCTTTAACAATTACGCTTAATTACGGAATCGATCGGTTAGGAACTGTTTATGCGATTGTATATAATTTTAACAATACAGCTATTATGACTTCTTCAGCCGTCCGGTCAAGGGCACTTCAGGCACCCGGTGGAACTGTGGTGGCTACTCTTGTCCGTTCGGTCCGAAGATCAGATATTGGGAAGATACTCCAGTCAATTCTGAACGTAACCGCTCCCGATCAGATACATACTGTTTATATTGTGGCTGCAGACGGTAAAGCCATTTTACAGGCAACTCCAGTGAGACTTAATGCAACCACATTGCCATGTCCGGCTGCAAATGCAGGATCAGGAGGAGAGGAATGTGACCTGAACTTTGTTCTGAATGCAGTTCTTTCATTTGGAACCGGTACCTGGACTAAAGTTTCAGGACCCGGCAATGCAGCATTTTCTCCCAACGCAAATACACCTAATGCTACGGTTACAGTGACCGCTTACGGTTCTTATACTTTCAGATGGACTGAAACAAAAGGGGGATGTACGGTCAGTGCTGAAATCGCGGTAAATTTCTTCCAGCGACCCGTTGCAAACGCGGGAGCCGGAGGCGATGCCTGTGGTACTGAATTTGGACTTCAGGCTGTTACGGGTTCAAGTGTGGGCACAGGGATCTGGACAATGACCAGCGGAACAGGAACTGCTTCGTGGTCACCTGATGAGCACAGCCCGAATGCAGTTGTCACGGTTTCCGAATATGGTACCAAAGTGTTTACCTGGACGGTCATAAACGGAATATGCTCAAGCAGTTCCAATGTTACTGTGAATTTTTATGAGCAGCCTGTTGCCAATGCTGGTACCGGAGGAAATAACTGCGGCCGTGAATTTTATCTTAATGCTTTACCAAGTGCAGGTACCGGAACCTGGACAAGGGTAAGCGGACCCGGAACTTCAAATTTCAGCCCTGATAACCATACAGCTAATGCAAAAGTTACTGTTTCAGCTTATGGAAGCTACGTTTTCAGATGGACAGAAGTTAATGGTCCATGTACAAGCAGAGCATCAGTATCTGTCGGTTTCTTTGCGCAGGTATCGGCAGATGCCGGTAATGGAGGAGATGAATGTGACAGAAATTTTCAGCTTAATGCAGTTCCGGGTTCAGGCACAGGCACATGGACCAAGGTAGGTGGCCCCGGAAATGCTACATTCAGTCCGAATGCAAACCAGTACAATGCAATTGTAACCGTAACACAGACAGGAGCATACGATTTTGCATGGACTGAAGTAAATAGCAGTTGTACATCTGCCGATATAATCCGGGTAGTATTTCATGACCTGCCATCAATAAGCGCCGGTAATGACCTTACAATTTGTAAAGGCAGCAGTATCGCCCTGCATGCATCCGGTAACGGTACCTTCCTTTGGAGCCCTGCCAACCTGTTAAATAATCCAAATATCGCTGATCCGGTAGCAACTCCGCCTGTAACAACGATATTTACAGTTAACCTGACAGATGAGTGGAATTGTAAAAACTCTGACAGGGTTACAGTCGAGGTCAGAGAAAAGCCTGTTGCCAACGCAGGCCCGGATCAGATACTTGATTACCTTTTTGAAACTGTACTTGGTGCCTCAGAACCAAATACTTTTGAAACCGGTGAATGGATTCTCGCGTCAGGAACCGGGGTATTTGCCGACAAAAATGATAACAACAGCCGGGTGTCAGAACTTTCGATTGGTGATAATGATTTTGTATGGATTGTCAGCAACGGGGTCTGTTCCGAATCATCCGATACTGTTTTGATCAGGATCAATAACCTGATTATTCCTACCCTGATTACTCCCAATATGGATGGTAAAAATGATTTTTTTGTAATTAAAGGAATAGATACATTCCGGAAGACCAGGCTGAGCATATTCAACAGATGGGGCGCAAGGGTTTATATGACTGATAATTATGCAAACAACTGGGATGGAAAGGACGACAATGGGAATCTTCTTCCTGAGGATACTTATTATTATATGTTGCAGCCGGAAAAAGTCAAACCGATTAAAGGTTATCTCGTAATAAAACGATAATATGAAATATCCATGATTAAAAAGTAACATAATAAACCGAAATGATTATTCATGGATATTCCTTCTGACCATAAAAAACAAATTACAAACAGATGAAAAGGATAATTAAGATTCTTCTCCTGATCCTGGTCCCGGCAAGCACCTTTGGGCAGTTGACTCCGTTTACAAGCCAGTATGTGCTTAATCCTCTGAGCATCAACCCTGCCTATGCAGGAAACAGGGGAGTGATGAATATTGCTGCTTTTTACAGGAAACAGTGGGTAGGCGTGAAAGGATCACCGGAAACGATGTCACTCACTGCTGATGCCCCATTGAGTGATGACAAAATGGGATTAGGTCTTATCCTGACGAATGATAAAATCGGTGTTACCAGGGAAACACAATTCAATATGAATTATTCCTATAAAATCAGTGTAAAATCGGGAATCCTTTCGTTAGGGTTGGGTGCAGGAATAATTATGACCAATACGGCCTGGTCTGATCTCGTGGTGATTGACCCTGGCGATGAATATTTACTAATCGATTCAAAGGTTTTCATAGTTCCTGATTTCAGTTTTGGAACATATTATTCGAGCCAGAACTATTTCGCGGGAATCTCTATTCCTCAATTACTTGGCCATAAATTTGACTTTGAAAAGAACAAATATGTTCTTAAAAATACGTTGAAGGACTATAATTACCTTTTAAATACAGGGTATATTTTTGATTTATCACCAAGACTGAAATTTTTCCCCTCTGTACTTGTTGTTATTGCACCCGGCGATTATTTGCTCTTTGATGTAAATGCCAATTTCAAGGTAATGGATCGGTTTTGGCTGGGCGCTTCTTACAGGAATGCCCGTGCAATTTCAGGACTGTTCCAGTTTCAGCTGACAAATCAGTTAAAATTTGCATACACTTACGACTATGATTTCGCTAAATTGCGAACTTTCAGCTCAGGATCACATGAAGTGATGTTGCGTTATGAATTCAGGTATAAAGTAGAGGCTATCAGTCCGTTGAATTTCTAATAATTTATCATGAAGAGAAAATACATATCAGGTATCATGATTGCTCTTTTGTTTCCTTTACTGGTTGCCGGGCAATCCCAAACCTATACTGTTGATATAGCCAAGTTCAGTTCAAAAAAATATGATGAATTTTCACCTGTCTATTATAAAAACGGAATAGTCTTTTGTTCAAACAGAAACCATGGTTTAATTCTGAATTACTTAACTCCTGACAATAAGGGTCTGTTAAAGATTAATTTCGCCGATACAATCACAGGCAGGGTAAGACTTTTTTCAAAGAATCTGAGTACCAGATTTAATGACGGACCGGCCTCATTCAGCAAAAATGGCGACACTATATACTTTTCAAGAAACCTTAAGGTTAACGGACCGGTCAGTGAAAACTCCAATCCAAGAAATAAGCTCGGAATTTTCACTGCAGTTCTGGAAAACAAAAAATGGGTAAAAATTCTGGATATACGATTCAACAATGAATATTATAATATTACAACTCCATTTATATCGCCCGACGGAAAACGACTTTTTTTTGCTTCGGATAATCCCGCAGGCTTTGGAGGTACGGACCTTTACTACTGCAACTGGAGAACTGATTACTGGGATGATCCGGTAAGTATGGGTCCTGAGATCAATACTTCAGGAAATGAGTCATATCCTTTCGTGAACAGAGAGGGAGGAGTGTTTTTCTCATCTGACGGACATCCGGGGCTTGGTCGCAAAGATATCTTCTATACTAAACAATTGGGAACCAGGTGGCTTCCTCCGGTTGCTCTCGAACCGCCAATTAATTCCAAATACGATGATTTTGCACTCATTGCCGATTCGGTAATGAATAAGGGTTATTTTTCATCCAATAGGGGGAATACAGTTGATTTATATCGTTATAAGACAAATTTCCATCAGCTTTTTTATTGTGAAAGCCAGAGAACCAATCAGTATTGTTTCAAATTTACGGATGAGGGAAAAGTTCAAATTGATGAACGATATATTCAGCTTGTATGGAGTTTTGGGGACGGAAGCACGGCAATCGGACAGAATACTGAACACTGCTTTAAAGGTCCGGGGAAGTATGCCGTAAGGCTGGATGCTATCGATAAAAAATCGGGCAGGATATTTTTCCCAATATTGTCTTATAATCTTGATCTTACTGATATTGAACAACCTGTGATCATTTCCCCTGTGTCGGGAATTGCAGGCGAACCGGTGAATCTGGACGGTATGAGTTCACATTTCCCGGGTTATACCATACTTAATTATACCTGGAACTTTGGTGATGGTGACAGGAAGGCAGGAGAAAAAGCCAGCCATTCTTACCTGGTCGAAGGAGATTATGAAATAAAACTTGGACTTATTGTCAGAAATGATAAAACAGGCATGATCCGGCAGGCTTGTTCATCCCGGCAAATAAAAATCCTCGGCAATAAACTGGAAAAAACTGTCTTCGATAAGAGGGAAACAAAGCCAGCGCCGCTTAAAAATATAACGGATTATGATCATGCGAGATTACAGTACCTGTATTCATATGAAAAAGATTATAGCCAGGATATGGTTTTTCAGGTGGAGATATTAAACTCAAAGGCAAAATTAAACCCGGATGATAAAGTTTTTAAGAATCTGCCCATAAAATACACTTTAAAAGAGGAATTTATTCCGGCGGAGAAAGTTTACAGCTATGTTGTTGATGAAGAAATGAACCTGATGGCGACTTATCCTTCATACAATGAGATTTACAGTCTCGGATTCCCGAATTCCAAAATCAGAGCTTTTATACTTGAAGATCAGGCTTTAAAGGACCTTAATAATCTCAAGAAAGTGTTTGGTGTTTCGGCGGATTTGTATTTCAGGAAAAATGATTTTAATCTGACCTCAGCAGGTACGCAATTCCTTGATCAGATTCTTGGATTTATGTCGAAATATCCTACAGTCAGGCTTGAGATAGAAAATCATACAGATAATACGGGAACCGCAGCCGCTAATCAGCTGCTTTCTCAGAAGCGCGCTGAAGCAATGGTCAATTATCTGGTAATAAACGGAGTGAGTTCCCTGAGATTAAAAGCAAAAGGGTATGGAGGTACAAAGCCTGTTGCATCTAACTATCTTGAAAATGACAGAAAACTGAACAGAAGAATTGATTTTACTATTACCAGGGAATAAAAAGGAATTATCAGAGAATTACGAACTGATCAGTTGTTTACAATAAGTTTCTGGGTAAACATAGTCAAATCACCAATCCCCATCTGAATGATATAGATTCCCTTCATGAAGTTTATCGGAACCTGAAACTGCCTGACACCAGGGTCAATTTTATCATGGAAGAGAATCTTTCCTGTTAAACTCACAATATTGAAAAAATCAGGGAAGAAGGTCGGTTCATCAATCAGGATATTTACGAATTCGTGAGCAGGGTTCGGAAAAACTTTTACAGCCTGATTTTCATATTCGGGAGGATTCCTGTGTCTGTAACCGAAAATCCTGAATTCAGCAATATAATTCCATTTATCTGCAGAATTTCCCTGACCTACAAGCTTCACATAATTATACTCCTTTGTGGTTTTTGATTGAGGAAATTCAAACACCTGAAGATTGCCCGAAAACGCACATGAATTTGATTTAAGTAAAATCGGTTCCCATACTTCCTTATCAACTGATCCAAAAATATCAAAATAGAATTCTTTCTTCTGTCCGGGCTGAAATGCTATTTTGATATGCTGTATATTGAAAGATTCCTTTAATTCAAGAATAATCCACTGGTCATTTCCATTGGCTGACCACTGGGTTCCGATGTCGCCATCCAGAACATTGGATGGCAGATATGGAGATTGCGAGGTGCTGGCATCAATTGATTTCACTTCTGCTGCTTCCAGCTCCGTCTCATACGGGATGATCTCCACAGGTATAATTTTTGACAGTGAGGTTTTTCCGTCGCTGACTGTCAGTGTAAATTCATAATTGTGACTTACATCGGTAACCGGAGCCAGGAACTGGAGGATTGAACTGTTTGTTGCAGAAACAGGTATGTTGTCGGGAACTTTCCAGGTAAAGGTAAGGTTATCTTTATTTGAATCATAGCTCCCGCTGGCATTCAGCTCACTTACAAAACCAGCCTTATTGCTTGGAATATAATTTACTACAACAACCGGAGGCACATTTGCTGCAACTGGCGGACTCACCGGATTAACGTGATTTAGCACTGATTGAGCAGTGATTGAGGCAGCCTTCCCTCCGGAAGTTGTCTGAAGCGGATTTGATGATGGTGCTGTGTAAGCGACGGTGACAGTATTCCCGTTTATAACGGGGCTGGAAAGGGTCAGAAGTACTTTTGATCCTGAGATTGAAACTGAATTTATGCTTCTGGCAGCTGAATTGACCTGGACCGAAAATGCTGAGACAGCAGGTACAATGTTTGCCAGGGCAAGATTATAAGTCATTTCAATTACCGATGGAGCAGCATTTTCCACAGATGAGCTAACATACAACAGGGATGGCAGGTGGTGGATTAACCCTGTTTGTCACTGACTGGGCTGCTATTGATGCAGCCTTCCCTCCGGAGGCTGTCTGAAGCGGATTTGACGACGGTGCTGTATATGCAACAGTGATAGTATTCCCGCTCGCAACGGGACTGGAAAGGGTAAGGAGCACTTTTGATCCTGAGACTGAAACTGAATTTATGCTTCTGGCAGCTGAGTTGACCTGAACTGAAAAAGCTGATATTGCCGGAACAATATTTGCCAGGGCAAGATTATAAGTCATTCCAATTACCGATGGAGCAGCATTTTCCACAGATGAGCTAACATACACAGGGATGGCAGGTGGTGGATTAACCCTGTTTGTTACCGATCTGGCTGTAATGGAAACAGCCTTACCTCCCGCAGCTGTCTGAAGCGGATTTGATGACGGTGCTGTATAAGCAACGGTGACAGTATTCCCGCCCGCGACGGGGCTGGAAAGGGTAAGGAGCACTTTTGTTCCCGAGATTGAAACGGAACTTACACTTCTGGCAGAGGAGTTGACCTGGACCGAAAAAGCTGAAGCTGCAGGTACAATGTTTGCCAGGGCAAGACTGTAGGTCATTTCAAGCACCGATGGTGTTGCATTTTCAATAGCCGAACTAACATAAACAGGGCTGGCAGGTGGATTAACCCTGTTGGTAACTGACTGGGCTGAAATAGAAGCAGCTTTGCCTCCGGCAGGTGTCTGAAGCGGATTTGACGACGGTGCCGTATATGCAACGGTTACAGCATTACCGTTTACAACGGGGCTGGAAAGAGTCAGGAGCACTTTTGTTCCGGAGACTGAAACTGAATTTATGCTTCTGGCAGATGAATTGACCTGAACTGAAAATGCTGATATTGCCGGAACAATATTTGCCAGGGCAAGATTATAATTCATCTCCAGTACGGTTGGAGTGCTATTTTCAACTGAGGATGATGTGAAGACCGGGGCGGGAATTCCTGCTACAGTTCCGTAGCAGCCCATATTAGGCGGATTAGATACTGGCTTGCCTTCAAAATCTGTGGAGATGTAGCTAATGTTAATCCCTGCTCCAATTGCAGGAGATTCGGCCTTTATATGAAAATCGGAGGAAGAGACAAAAGCGGGATTTCCTGCTTTGTTATTCAAATAAGTAACATTTGTCGGAGTAATGTCCACATATTTAGGCGAATTACTATTACCGTTATTATAAAAAAGATTATTCTCAATTGATAACACAGAAATAGAACCGGAGGAAGCAAGTAAATTTGAAAATATCGGAGCTTGAGTAAAACCGACAACAATATTATTTCTGATGCTTACATTTGTAACATTCTGACTCGAAGGTATCCAAATACCAAAATCAGTCGGATAAACTGGATCAGCTACAATTGTATTGTTCCAGATATTAATGTTATTCTCATAGCCAGGTGGAATGGGACCTGATTCAAAGAAAATTGCACCACCATAATTTGAACCATTCTTTCCAACATTTACCATGAGATTATTAAATATATAAATGTCTTTTACATAATCATCAGCATAGTTATATTGACAAAAGTATACAGGCGTTTCCAAATTTTTGAACAGGTTATTCCTGATTATCACTGATTCAATTGTTTGTTCAAACTGGATACCATCTGTATGTTCATCCTGCAATTTATCCCAGCCAACTGTATTGTGATGGAAATCAAGACCATATTCATAACTTCCTTTATAAACATCCTTTCCGAAATCAATGTGTCCTGAAATATTATTATCGTACATTTCTATCCCTCCTTCGGTCAGCCAGAACTCAACAGCAAATGACCAGTTACTTGGACTGCGCATAGTTCCTGTAATGCGGTTGTTGTAAATCTTGCAATCTTTCAGACCCTCCCAGCTTTCCAGGCATGTTCCATTCTGGCCATCGGGTCTGCTGTTCTGGGTAATGTTATTATTATAAACACGCATTCCTGTATTATTATTTATTGACAGGCATGCGTTTTCATCCGAAGTATAACCTGCACAGTTAGTTATGGTATTGTTATAGACCGAATTACCTGTTTGCGTACCACCTCCAAAGTATATTCCGTTAACAAAAAAATTAACAATGATACAATCATGAATACTGACATTATCCCTGTCAAAAATGGAAATTGCCTGATAACCGGTTAAATTATCGCCATCCAGTTTAATATTGCTTATATGCTGACTTGTGTTTGTGCCGCTTGTTAGTTGGATCAGGCCAGCATACCCGCCCATCGATTGATAATGTGATACAATAACAGAACCCGAACCTTCACCCTCAATGCTTACATTAACTGCCAGCCTACTTGGGACTGTTTCAATATAAGTCCCGGCACTTAAGTGAATTATATCGCCTGATGTTTTTACAGCAGAGCAGGCTTTACTAAGGGATTTCCAGGGATTGGCTGATGATCCGTTACCTGTAATATCATTGCCTGATGGATGGATATAATATGTTGTCGCTGAAAGCGAAATATTCAAAAGCAGAAATATAAGTACTAATACCTTTCTCATATTAACGGGAAGGGAGCATATATTCATGCGACCAGGTTTGGACCAAAAAACAAATTTGGGCAATTATAGGAATTTTTATCGGTTATACAAATAGTATTTATTGTTTTATTTTAAGTATTCATAAGCTCCTATGCTTGGGGGATCAGAAAATATTCTCCCGTCAAAATCAGTTTCCAGGCTGATCCTGATGCCTTTAGCAATAGCCGGAGATCCGGGTTTAAGATGAAAATCTGTCTCAGAAATAAACAGTGGATTAATACCTCTTATGTTTTTTAAGGAGGTGACATTTGTAGGGGAAATTTTCACATATTTCGGGGAATTCCTGTTACCATTCCTGTAAAAGAGATTATTTTCAATCGATAATTTATTGATTGAATTCCTTGTTGCCTGGGGTGCGGCTAAAATTGGCGCATTGGCAAAGCCGGTGATTATGTTGTTCCTTATACTTATATTTGAAACCATCAGGCTTGTGGGTAAAAAGATACCATTTTTCGGCGGATGAGCCAGGTTCCCTGCTATAGTATTGTTCCAAATGTTTATATTAATTTCAAATCTCGGGGGGATTGGTCCGGACTCAAAATAAATCCCGTCGCCAACTCCAGCACCATCCCTGCCGACACCTATTATTAAATTATCATAAATAAAAATATCCTTTACATAATCATCAGCATAGTTATACTGGCAAAAATAAACAGGCCTCTCCAAATTCATGAAAACGTTATTTCTGATTATCACTGATTCTATTGTTTGCTCCAATTGAATACCGTCAGTATAAATATCTTTTGGTTTATCATGTCCAACAAAATTATGGTGGAAATCCAATCCATAACTGTAGCTTCCCTTATGGATATCTTTGCCAAAATCTATACAACCTGAGATTTTATTATCAAAGATTTCAATGCCCCCTTCAGTAAGCCAAAATTCCAGCGCAAAAGACCAGTTACCTTCACTATAGGGCACTGCAGTAATGCTATTTTTGAAGAGTTTGAAATCTTTCAGTCCCTGCCAGCTCTCAATACATGTCCCATTTCGTCCAAGTGGCCTGCTGTTTTGCGTAATCGTATTATTAAAAACCTGCATTCCCGAATTATCGCTTACCGATAAACATGCGTGTTGATCGCTGGTTACTCCGGCGCAATTTATTATGGTATTGTTATATACGGAATTCCCGGATTGGGTTCCACTTCCAAACCTGATACCTTGAATAGAGAAATCAATAATTGTGCAATCATGGATACTGATATTGCTTCTTCTGAAAACAGCAATTGCTTTATGTCCGGTCAAATTATCTCCATCAAGCTTTAAATTGCTAATATGCTGATTTCCATCAGTAGTTGATTCTGAAATCAGGCGTATTAAAGCATCATAGTTGTCAGATTCTTTACCGGTGTAATGGGATTTTATAACTGTATTTGAACCCTCTCCTTCAATGCTTACTCCAGGTGAAACTTTACACGTACGCGTTTCAATGTATGTTCCTGGTTTCAGATGAATAATATCTCCTGCGGCTGTTACCTTCGTGCATGCAAAAGAGAGAGTTGCCCATGGTTTATCGGAAGTTCCATTTCCTGATCTGTCATTCCCTGAAGGATCTATATAATATGTATTGGCTTTTGATGATAATGTTAATATTAAGAAAAAAATCTTGAGTAATTCTTTCATACTGTATTGCTGCGATGTAAATAATCCAAATGTATTGACCAACACAAAAAATACAACGATGTCTAATTAGTTTTATTATATCAACGGATTCACTTTGTTAAAAGTCTTTTTGCTTATTTTTACTCACTTTAAAATTATTGAATATAATTTGCGTTGATAGTTCAGATTGAATCTTTAGCTTAAAATTTATCAGAAAAAATGATTCTAAGCCAGGGAATTGTCAGCTTATGGTTGGGACTGACGATGCGAAGCTTTGTACAAAAAGTATGGTCTGTCAACATTTATTCATTATTTCCGGGAAAGAAGTCAGATGAATATATTACTATTAAATTACAATAATCCTTTTCAGGAGTCAGGTTTAGTTGTCCTTGACCTTTTTAACAGATTCAAAAAAGAGGGGCATAATGTTAAGGTACTGGTAAATACTTTTGATGCTAATTATCCGGAGGGGATAATTAGTATGGAAACAAGGCTCTCATCCCTGAAAAGAAGTTTCTTGGATAAAATAAAATACCATTTAAATATCAATTTCATCAATCGAACCAGAACAGATCCTAACTACCGCATTTTTGAACTAAACGAACGGAGGGAATTTTATAAGACAAGTGATCTTTTAAAGAAAGCCGGATTTGTACCGCATGTTATCATAATATTTTTTGCAAAAAACTTCATTAATGTAAAAAATATCTATGAATTATACTCCAAAACCAATGCCTCTGTCTTTTGGGTGATGTTCGACATGGCCCCATTCACTGGTGGTTGTCATTATGCCTGGAATTGTGAAGGCTTTAAGAAGAACTGTGGAAGTTGTCCGGGTTTGTTCTCGGACGATCCCTTCGATATCACATTCAGGAACCTGATCTTCAAGAAGAATTTCATTGACAGGACAGAAATTCAGATTATAGCCGGATCGGAATGGCAATACAGGCAGGCAAAAGAAAGCACTTTATTTAAAAACAAGACAGTTCATAAAATCCTTATTTCAGTCGATCCAACCATTTTCAGGCCAACCAGTAAATTGGAAGTCAGAACGAAGTTAGGAATTCCTTTATACAAAAAAGTTATATTTTTTGGTGCCCTTGGCCTTGATTCAGAAAGAAAGGGCATGAAATACCTGTTGGAATCTCTGGTTATATTAAGGGAACAGTTATTGAGAGGTTCCGGAATTAAGGACAAAATATTTTTATTGATTGCCGGAAACGGATTTGATAAAATCAAAGACTCATTGCCTTTTGAATACCTTAATCTGGGTTTGCTTGACAATACATATGGCATCGCATCATCCTATCAGGCTGCTGATGTCTTTGTCTGCCCTTCAATTGAAGATTCGGGGCCTACAATGATAAATCAATCACTCATGTGCGGGACGCCTGTTGTTTCTTTTGAAATGGGCGTTGCTTTTGATTTGGTTATAACAGGCGAAACCGGATACCTGGCAAAGATCAGGGACAGTAAGGATCTTGCACAAGGCATTTACAGTGTTGTGACATTAAATGATATTGACTATAATAAGTTGTCAGAAAATTGCAGCAAACTTGCTCTAAGATTATGTTCCCCTGAAGTCCAGGTTGAAAAGTTTGAAAATATTATCAGATCTTCAAAGAGCGGACAGGAATTTTAAATTCAAAAACAGCATTATTAAAGGAAAAGAACAAACTTGCCCAATTATTTGAAAATAATTTATTTACGGCAGAAGAACTGAATCATCTAACAGTCAGTGGCATGAATATTCTGGTGATATTGAATGACCTCTACCCTAACGGAATGGCTCTCGCCGTCAGAATACATTTATATGCAAGGGGATTTGTACAGAAAGGCCATAAAGTTTTTATAATTGTACCACGGCCTTATGAGAAACATGGACAGGTTCCAAAAAATACTTTAACCCATGGTTTTGTTGATAATGTTGAGTTTAAGTATTCAGCACTAACAACCCGTAGAAGTAAGTATTTCCTGGTAAGGCAGGTAGTTGATGGTTTTTCATTATTAAATGCAGCAAGGTTGATTCTTAAGAAAAGAAGAGAAACAGATGTGATACTGATAATAAGTAATAACCTGATTCAAATTCTTCTCTTCAAATTAATGGCTGTGGTAACCAATAAGGCCATTATCCTGGAAAAAAGTGAATTTCCATTTATTTTTCAGAAGAAACGGCCCTTAAATTCTATTTATCAGAGACTTTATATAAAATACGTTTACAGGTTATTTGATGGTTTAATTGTCATTTCCAAAAATCTGAAAAACTATTTCATGAGCAAAATTTCACCACGGGCAAAAATATTACATGTACCTATAATTGTTGATTCACAGATTTTTATTAATAGCGGGAAATCCTCAAAATTATCTGATGAAGTTGTCTATGCCGGCATATTAAATCAGTCAAAGGATGGAATTCTTGATATTATTGAGGCATTTTACCTTTTAAATCGGACATACAGAAACAAAAAACTGGTCTTAATGGGTGACATTGATGCTTCTGAATGTAAAGAACAAATTTATGAGGTTATTTCAGGTAATAAAATAAGTGAAAATGTGATTATTACAGGTTATATTCCAAGACCGGAAATGATAGAACGGCTTTGTGCGGCCGATTTACTTATATTGGCAAAGCCTAGGGGGTTGCAATCGGAACATAGTTTCCCGACGAAAGCCGGAGAATATCTCGCAACCGGGAAACCTGTAGTGATTACCAATGTAGGCTGTATAAATCAATATTTAACCGATGGCGAAAACGCATTTATTGCTGAGCCAAACAATATTGAATCACTTCACCGGAAGCTTTTGGAAGTATATGGCGATTATAAACGATCCCTGGAAATTGGCCTTAAGGGTCGACAGGTTGCCGTAGAACAATTTGACTATAGAACTCAATCACAATTTATTATAGACTTTTTTAGGGAAAGGATAAATAACAAAAAGAAAAATGGTTAAAGTTGTTGTTACCGGTGATTTTTGCCCGATTTATAAAAGTGAAGAAACTAATATAAGAGACACATATAAAGTAATATTTGGAGACTTTCCTGACACGATAAAAGGATAAAGATATTCATATTACAAACCTTGAATGTCCATTTACCAGCAGCACTGAATTCATACCAAAAGATGGACCAGCCATAAAGGCAACGCCTGAAATGTTTGAAGCAGTTGAAATATGCGGGGTTGATGTAGCCTGTCTGGCAAATAACCATATTCTCGATTCTGGGAACAGGGACTTGTCGATACAATTGATCTATGTAAAAGAAATGGAATAAGCACAGTTGGCGCTGGTAAAAACCTCAGCGAAGCTTCTGAAGTTCTGTATTTATCAGTTAAAAGTAAAAACATTGCAATTATAAATTTAACACAACATGAATTTTCAATAGCACTGGAGGACAGAGCAGGAGCAAATCCGCTGAATCTTGTCCAAAACTACTATTCAATTATTGAAGCTAAAAAGCAATGTTCACAATTGTTTTGGTAATTGTACATGGCGGAAATGAAGAATATCACTTTGCCTTCTAGACGAATTGTTGACACTTATCGGTTCTTTGCAGATATTGGAGCAAGTGCAGTTATAAGTCACCATTCGCATTGCATAAGCGGATACGAGATATTTAATGGTATTCCGATATTTCTATGGCTCTGGGAAATTTTATTTTTAACAGGTCTGCTGACATTGGTTCCGGACTCATGGTTTACCGGACTGATGTTATTGTCTGAATATTGGTGCTTCAGAAAAGATAACATTTGAATTAAAACCATTCTGTCAATCTAAAAAGGGATCAGGTTTTAAAGTTGCTGGAGGGACAGATAAAGCTGCTGTAATGAAAGAGATCGACCTGTATTCCGAGGTCATAAAAGACGAGTCAAAAGCTTCAACAAAATTGGAACGATTTCCCTGAGAAAAGCAGACATTACTACTATGCCAATTTAATCGGTCGGGCTTTATAAAAAGAAAATTATTCCGATTCCCGTTCTGCGAAAATGGATTTTTCCGATTAAAAGAAAAACTATACTTTATAATATAGTAAGATGTGAAGCGCATAATGATGCAATCTCAGATTTATTAATCAAAGACATTATGAAAATGTAATTTTTATGAAAAAATTATTGAGGAGGTTTTACAAAAATACAATTGCCGGACGGGTGTTGTTACACCCCGTTAAGATACTTGTTGATTTTATATATTTTCATATTATTCCTGAAGAAATAGTCACGAAACGGGAATTTAAGAAAGCTTTTGGGTATAAACTGGATCTGAAAAATCCTTCAACGCTTAACGAAAAGATCCAATGGCTTAAACTTAACGACAGAACCCCCCTGCATACGAAATGTGCAGACAAATATGCAGTAAGAGAATATGTTAAAGATGTCATAGGCGATGAATACCTTGTACCACTGCTATTTCAGACGTTAAATCCAGAGGATATAATTCCTGAGAATCTGCCTGATTATCCGATTATAATTAAAACCAATCACGATGGTTCCGGTGGCATTATTGTCAGGGATAAATCCAAAGTAAACTGGAAGGAAGTTCAAAAACACTTGAAAAGACGCCTGAAGAGTAATTATTATTATACAACCAAGGAATGGCCTTATAAAAATATCAGGCCATGTATAATCGTGGAAAAATTGTTAATCGATGAAAGAGGTGGTATCCCGTATGACTATAAGGTACATTGCTTTCATCAAAAGGTCGAAATGATACAAGTTGATATGGATCGCGGTACTTCACATCATAACAGAAACTGGTACAATGCGAGGTGGGCAAGAGAACCATATAAGTGGTCTTCATTGAAACATGGAATCTGGACAGATCCAAGAGATACAGATGTTGATAAACCAAAATCACTTGATAAAATGATTACATTGTCCGAGAGATTATCCAAAGAATTCAATTACGTGAGAGTTGATTGGTACAACATCAATGGAGAGTTGTTTTTTGGTGAACTGACATTTTCGCACGACGGAGGATTCAGCCCTATTGTCCCCAGCGAATGGGACAGGTACTTTGGAGATAAACTTAAACTGACCAAATATTAAAGAAGAAGCGATTTGAAAATTTGTATTTAACATGAATATTTTGATGTTCAATACATATGATCCTTACCGGGCGTCGGGAATTGTCGCTTTGGATTTACTTAATCAACTGCGGAAAAGAGGGCACAAAGTTAAACTGTTAGTAAACAGATATAATGCGGAATATCCCGAGGGAGTGGTCAGCATGGAATCTCATCTGATGAGTCTGAAAAGAACGACTCTCTATAAATTTCAATGGAGATATGAAAGGTTAAAGGAATATCTTAAAACAGGAGCGAAAGAAAGGATAAATCCGGATTATCGTATTTTTCAATTGAATGAACAAAGATTGATATATAAAACGGACCTGCTCATAAAAAAGGCAGGCGTAAGACCAGATGCAATCATTATCTTATTTGCGAAGAAATTCATCAATGCAAAGAATATTTATGAATTATACAGTAAAACCAAAGCTCCGGTTTATTGGCTGATGTACGATATGGCGCCGTTAACTGGTGGTTGTCATTATTCCTGGGATTGCACCGGGTATCAAAATAATTGTGGCAAATGTCCGGGCCTGTTTTCCACGGATCCTCATGATTTAACCTATGAGAATTTATTACTGAAAAGGAATTACTTAAGTAAAACCAAAATTGAGATTATAGCAGCTTCCGAACGGCAGTTTCACCAGGCAAAAAGTAGTTCCTTATTTAAAAACAGCCCTGTTCATAAAGTTTTACTTTCAATAGATTCAACTATTTTCAGACCGGAGGACAAAAATGAAATAAGACTAAAACTCAATATTCCGGTTAATAAGAAAATCCTGTTTTTTGGCTCTGTCGGACTTTCCGAAAGACGAAAAGGAATGTACTATTTAATTGAAAGTCTGAAAGTATTTAAACAAAAACTGGAGCTATCAGGTTTAATGCCGTCAGATGAAATTGTTTTACTTATTGCCGGAGGAGAGATTGGACAAATTATTGATAATTTGCCATTCAAATATCATTTTCTTGGTATGGTTAGCAATACTTACGGTATAGCCTCAGCCTATAAGGCCGCTGATGTTTTTATCTGTCCCTCCATTGAGGATTCAGGACCAATGATGATCAATCAGTCACTGATGTGCGGCACCCCTGTCGTCGCTTTTGAAATGGGTGTAGCCTTTGATCTGGTAATAACAGGGGAAACCGGCTACAGAGCTAAATTAAAAGACATAAATGATATGGCTCAGGGGATCATGAACATCATTACATTAGATAAAATTGACTATAGTAAAATTTCGGATAATTGCCGGAAACTTGCTTTAAACCTTTGCTCACCAGAAGTTCAAACAGCGAAACTCGAGCAAATTTTAAATAACAATTAATGCCAGCTGCGATAAATTTAGTTGTACTGCCATACCTATCTGAGACGTTGTGAATTCCAACTATCCAAGAGTCCTCATCTTTGGACAACCATTCAATAACTACTCGGGAGGAGGAATAACTCTGACAAATCTCTTTAAAGGGTGGACGAAAGACAAAATTGCTGTTACATATTTGGGACATGGATTGTCCAATATCACAACTGATATCTGCGATACATATTACCAGCTTGGTAAAGAAGAGCATAGATGGAAATTTCCTTTGAATCTATTTCAAAAAACATTTCCTTCTGGTCTTAAATCTTTTAATCAAAAAACCGCGACTCATGCAAGTCATCGTAATTCTCAAGTCCGAAGCAAGTTTGTGAATCGATTTTTTTACCCTTTGCTTAAATGGCTGGGATTCTACCATATTATGTCAGAAATCTCATTATCACAAAAGCTTAAGAATTGGTTAACAGAATTCAAGCCTGAGGTATTATATGTACAGGTCGCATCCCGGGAAACTTTATTATTTGCAAGCCAGCTTATTGATTACCTTGGAATACCCTCAGTAAATCATGCGATGGATGACTGGCCCTCAACAATAAGAACGCATGGATTATTCAAATCTTACTGGTACAGGAAAATAGATAATGAATTAAAGCAATTTATTTATAAAGTTGATCTTCACCTTAGCATCAGCGAGGCTATGTCGGATGAATATTTTAAAAGATATAACAAAAGGTTTATTCCATTTCATAATCCAGTTGACATCGGGATCTGGCTGCCACATGTTAAAAAAAATTATGACCTAAATAATGAAAAGATAAACATACTGTATTCCGGCAGAATCGGAATAGGCATAACTGAATCGTTAATGGATATAGCTTCTGCCATTGATTCAATTAAAAATGAATCGTTTAATATTAATTTGCATATTCAGACATTCACAAAAGATCCCGGGCATCCTGAATAAGCTCCAAAAATTCCGTTGCGTAGTAATAAATCCATTTGCTGCCTATGAGAAGTTACCTGAAATATTTTCGGCAGCCGATATCCTGCTTCTGGCAAATGATTTTAGTGTGAAAGGACTTGTCTATCTTAAGTATTCCATGCCAACCAAAGCTTCTGAATATATGATTTCAGGCACTCCTGTTCTTTTGTATGCTCCGAAAGAGACTGCAATTTCAAAATTCTTCATTAAAAATGATTGTGGTTGTTGTGTCACGGAAAGAAGTTCCGTTGAATTAAGAAATGCTCTGGATCATTTAATTAAGGACGAAAATTATAGAAAAAATATAGGTGGGAATGCAGTGGCTCTGGCCCTGGAAAAATTTGATCAGGATAAAGTGCGGAATGAATTTCAGCGATTTTTAATGGATGTATCACAGAAATAACCAGAATAAACTGCTTAAAAACAATATCCATTTACTAAATCAAGTTATTAATCAAAATTTATTACTCTTTGTAATTATTCTCTCTAGTTTTGCATTCCTGAAGATAATTTATTAGAGAGTTGCAAAGCTTTATTATCTCGGGGAATAAAGGGAGATGTCAGAAAGTTAACTTAACCACCTTCCTGATCGGGGTGGTTTTTTGACCGGGACTGACGGGGCGAAGCTGTAAATAATCCAAAGCCTGACATTCAAAAAGATCGCAGCTTCTGTTCATGATAATGCAAAGTTTTTGAAACAGAATAAATCAGATGAATTCATCTAAATCCTCGATCATTACTTTTCTTTTAAGCTCCTTTACAAAAGGTCATGAGAGGAGCATAAAAGCAAAGAAAAATATTTTCTTTTCCCTGATCATCAAAGGTCTGAGTATTGTCATAAGCCTTCTGCTTGTACCATTAACAATTCATTATGTAAATCCTACACAATATGGAATCTGGCTAACCTTAAGCTCCATAATTGGCTGGTTTGGTTTTTTTGATATCGGATTCGGGAACGGAATGCGAAATAAATTTGCTGAGGCCATGGCCAAGGGAGAGCATGAACTGGCCCGGACTTATGTGAGTACAACATACGGCATATTAACTATTATTATCGGCACTGTACTGGTTATCTTCTTATGCATTAATCCCTTTCTGGAGTGGTCAAAAATTCTTAATACCCCTGCCGAAATGTCGCATGAGTTAAGTATATTGGCTTTAATTGTTTTTGTTTTCTTTTGTATACAATTTATTCTACAACTGATAACTACAATCCTGACCGCCAGTCAGGAGCCTGCAAAAGCTTCCTTTTTTAACTTTCTTGGAAGTTTATTCTCTCTGGTAATAATATTTATTCTGACCAGGACCACGAAAGGAAATCTAATCTATCTGGGAACGGTATTAGGATTATCACCTGTTTTGGTACTTATTGCTTCAAGCACATGGTATTATAATACAAAATACAAGATATATGCTCCCTCAATTAAATATGTTAAATTCAGGTATGCCAGAGATTTGATGACTCTTGGTCTCAAATTTTTTATTATTCAGATTGCCTCTGTTGTCATTTATCAGACGAGTAATATAATAATTGCCCAGCTTTTCGGCCCCACCCAGGTAACCCCGTTTAACATAGCCTTTAAGTATTTCGGTATAATTTCCATGGGCTTTGGTATTATTATGGTGCCTTTGTGGAGCGCTTTTACTGAAGCCTGGATAAAGAAAGATATTGAATGGATAAAAAATACCATGAAAAGATTAACGCAACTATGGGGATTAATAACCATTGTTACGTTAATAATGCTTATTTTTTCTAATGTCATCTACGAAGTCTGGGTAGGGAAGGAAATAAAAGTTCCCTTAAGTATATCAATCGTTATGGCTTTTTATGTTATCTTAAATGCCTGGTGCGGAATATTTGCACATTTTCTTAACGGGGTCGGGAAAATAAAACTGCAGTTGTACAGCGGAACTTTTGGGGCACTTATTAACATCCCTTTGAGTATTTATTTAGGCAAACAACTTGGAATTTATGGAGTCGTACTATCCACAACATTATTATCAGCCATTAGCGCAATATGGTCACCAGTACAATATATGAAACTGATAAAAAACAAAGCTACCGGAATCTGGAACAAATAAGGTTAAGTAAATATTTAGCTATTTCTTCAATGTATAATGTTTGCAATAAATTGGAATGGGACTCCCGGTTTTTTGGATATAAGATAGGAGCTATTTACACTCAGAATTTAAGATTGAATGAACTCGAAAAAATCATAATAGAACTCAGGGAACAGGATTACAGGCTTGCTTATTGTTTTGCTGATCCTTATGATGAAATATCCAATTCCTCCTTAAAAAGTGTTTCAGGACTTTTAGTTGACCAAAAGATAACCTTTTCTATGGGCATTGATGATGCGGATAATTTAATCATGAGCACCTTTATAAAACCGGTCAGGCAAAATTTTGCATCTGAAAAGCTAAAGTCGCTGGCGTTACAAAGCGGTATTTATTCAAGATTTAAAATTGATCCAAATTTTGATAACGACGAATTCGAAAAATTATATCTGGAATGGATTGAAAAATCCGTGAAAAAGGTAATTGCGGAGGAGGTCCTGGTTTATTATGAAAATGATGATGAAAAAGGTTTAATTACCCTGGGACTTAAGAATAATGTTGGTTCAATTGGTTTGCTGGCTGTTGATGAAAAGGAAAGAGGTAAGTCGATAGGCAAGAAATTAGTTCAGGCAGCTTTGGTTTATTTTAAGGAGAGAAAAATTGACAATATTGAGGTTGTCACACAGATTGAAAATAAAAGTGCCTGTGGATTTTACAAATCAATCGGATTTGAAACCAAAAGTATTGTGAACATTTATCATTTATGGATAAACTAAGAATTCCCTTCAACAAGCCTTACCTGACAGGCAAGGAAATGCATTATATTTATCAGGCAGTATATTCAGGTAAAATTTCAGGAAATGGCATGTTTACTCAAATGTGCCATAAATTCTTTGAAGAAAAATGTGGTTTTAAGAAGGTTCTGCTAACTACCTCCTGTACAGATGCACTTGAAATGTGCGCGATTCTGGCAGATATTCATCCGGGCGATGAAGTCATTGTACCTTCCTATACTTTTGTTTCAACGGCTTTGGCATTTGTCAGGCAGGGCGCTAAAATAGTATTTGCCGACAGCAATAATGACAATCCAAACATTGACGTAAACCTCATTGAGGAATTAATAACTCCCAGGACTAAAATAATTGTTCCGGTCCATTATGCAGGCATTGCCTGCGACATGGATGTAATTACCGGGCTTGCAGAAAAACATAATTTGCTTGTTATTGAAGATGCTGCTCAGGCTATAGATTCCTTCTACAAAGGTAAACCACTTGGTTCGATTGGCCACATGGCTGCATTCTCGTTTCATGAAACAAAGAATATTAATTCAGGAGAAGGAGGGATGCTGGTAATTAATGATGAACGGTTTATCAGAAGAGCCGAAATAGTCTGGGAGAAGGGTACAAACCGCTCAGAATTCTTCAGAGGGGAAATTAATAAATATGGCTGGATTGATATTGGTTCCTCATTCCTGCCTTCAGAGATAATAGCAGCCTATCTTTATGCACAACTCGAAAATTTTGATAATATTCAAAGCAAAAGGAAAAGCATATGGGAAACTTATTTCAAAGGTTTGGAAGCTTGCAGTAGTCAGAATAGTGTCAAATTACCTTATATCCCTGAATATGCTACAAACAATGGCCATTTATTCTATCTCGTTTGTACAAGCCTGGAAGAAAGGGCTGCATTAATAGAATACTTGAAAAATCGAGGAATTTATGCAGTTTTCCACTATTTGAGCCTGCATAAAAGTCCTTATTATCAGCAAAAACATGATGGCAGAGCCCTGGTAAACAGTGACAGGTATACCGATCAATTAATAAGGCTCCCGCTTTTTTTTGAGTTGACAACCAATGATTTATATAAGATAATTGAGTCTGTAACAGATTTCTATTCTCAGAGATGGAAAAAATAATTCAATACCTGTTATTGATTCTGTTCCCATTTTATCCTTTTTGGGCATGGGCATCTTATTCTACATACCATCTGTATATAAATAAAATAGTTATCCTGATATTAATACCTATAGCTCTCTTTTTAATATTTACCAAAAAAGTCCGTTTCCCGAAATACCTTATTTTCCTTTCTATTTTTACTGTATATCATATTGTTTCAGTTTTTATAAATCGTCTTTTACCACTCAATACGAATTGGTTCTATTATATTCTTTCCGATCTCAATTTCCTGGCATGTATTGTATTCTTTATAATTGAAAACACTCATTTCGATGAAAAATATATTCACAAATTGAATCGTTGTGTTTTTATCGTTGTTGTTTTATCCCTAATAGTAAGCTTAATTCAAATTAAGTATCCTGCTTTCTTTGTTGATCCGATCCTCTATACAAATCGGGAATATATTCATTACCTGGATCAAGGCAGAAATTTCTCAATTTTCAGCTGGATTGACCTGAATTCCTTAGGGATCAGCTTTCCAATAATGATTTCAATATTGTTAAGCATGAATGGTACTGACAAGATTACATTTCCCGTTACGATTATTAGTGGTATTGCCGTTTCTTTTCTTACCAGGGCAAGGTATGTTATGGTTTCTGCTCTCATTGTTTTTTCCCAATTATTTTTTGTGTCAAAAATTGAAATCAGGAAAAAGATATATATTCTTTTGCTGGTTGCCTTTAGTGTTGGAGCTTTAATATTTGTCGCGAATGCCTATGGTTTTAATATTAAGCAAGTTATTGATAACAGAATTTTGGAGAAAGGAAGTGGTTTGGCTTCTGCCAGGGCCAGAATAACATCATATGAGGTTTTCATGTTAAAATTTCCTGAACATCCGCTTTTTGGGGTTGGACCGCTTACAAGGCTTGATGTGGTTCAATTACTAAGAGGAGCCGCACCTATAATACATATAGGTTATTTATCATATCTCTATTTTTATGGAATAGTTGGTTGTTTATTCCTGTTTCTGACAATATTTTTCTTATTAAAAAACGCCTGGATCGTCGGGAAGAAATATTTGTTCTGGGGTGCATTTTATGGTTTGTTATCGTTCTGTTTTGCCAATACCACTTTTGTTTATTTCAATTTAAGTGAAATAGGCATTATCCTGCTTGTTATATATTTAAGGTACTTTAATGAGAAAACAGAGTTAAATGAATCCGGTGAAATAAAGCAACAGGAAACTTAGGAAAAAGTAAATGCAAAAAATTTATAAGGAGTTTTGATTAAAATAATGTATCATGTTCAAGGGTAAGACACTATTAATCACAGGAGGTACAGGTTCTTTTGGAAACGCCGTTTTACGCCGGTTTTTAAACTCGGATATAAAGGAGATACGCATATTCAGCAGGGATGAGAAAAAGCAGGATGACATGAGGCAGCTGTACAACAATACAAAAATAAAATATTACATCGGGGATGTCAGAAATTTTGAGAGTATAAACAGCGCCATGAAAGGTGTTGATTATGTGTTTCAGGCTGCAGCACTAAAACAGGTGCCTTCGTGCGAATTTTTCCCGACTGAAGCCGTTCGCACCAATGTCCTGGGTTGCGAAAACGTTTTAAATGCCGCCATCGATAACCATGTCGCCCGGACAATAGTTCTGAGTACCGATAAAGCCGTCTATCCTATCAATGCCATGGGAATGTCTAAGGCTCTCAGCGAAAAGGTAATGGTAGCCAAATCCCGTAATTTAAATGGTTCGGGTATAGTATTTTGTGGAACAAGATATGGCAACGTAATGGGTTCAAGAGGTTCCGTCATTCCTCTGTTTGCTGAACAGATTAAAAAAGGTAGTTCAATTACTGTTACTGATCCCAATATGACCCGTTTTATGATGACCCTGGATGGTGCTGTCGATCTGGTCATTTTTGCTTATCAGCATGGAATCCCGGGTGATATTTTTGTTCAAAAAGCACCGGCAACGACAATTGAAGTATTGGCCAAAGCATTGTTGGAATTGTATAAATCGACTAATCCCATTAAAATAATTGGGACAAGACATGGGGAAAAATTATATGAAACCCTGGTAAACCGCGAAGAAATGGCAAAAGCAGAAGACCTGGGGGACTATTACCGTATTCCAGCTGACACACGTGATTTGAATTATAACAGATACTTTGTTGAAGGAGAAACCAGGATCGCTCAAATTGAAGAATACACTTCACATAATACGCATCGTTTGAACATTGAGGAAACCAAACAATTGCTTTTAGAACTTGATTTCATTCAGGCAGATGTCGGATTAAAAAAATAAGGTTCACCAGTTTAATGCCATAAGATCTTATATCCCTCACCAACTCTGAGCAGAAACATGAATTAATTGGTAACATTCTGATTATAAATGTGTAATGTATAAACCTGTTTTGCAGGTGCCAGGAAAATAAAAGGCATAAAATGAAGATTGTACTTTTGTTTGATTGGAAGGTAACTGATGAAACCAGGCATTGGCTGCCGGAAGGGTTAAAAAACTATGGGTATAGGATCGATCAAATAGGTATACCCAACTATAATGATAAAGACAGAACCACGAGTTTTGGAATGGTAAAGCTGTGGTTTAAATATTTTATCCTCGCACTCAGGGGGATCAATAACTCAAAAAAAAACGATGTAATTATAAGTTGGAATTTTGTAGCAGGGGCAGTAGTTGGTTACTTATGCAGGTTATTCCGATTTGACAGGAAAGTTATTTCCCTGAATATGATAGCTCATCAGAAGGGCTTATTAAATAGCAAAATACGTGAAATTATATATAATAATGCATTCAAATACAAGTCGTATTGGTTCTCAGTAAATGACGAGCAGTTAATAACATATTATTCATCATTATTTACAGTAAATCCGGGGCAAACCTTCTTACTTCACGACGCTTACAGCAATAGCTACGAACAATGCGGCTTTGAGGAATCTGACAACTATGTTTTTACGGGCGGTGAAGCATACAGGGATTGGTCAAACCTGATAAAATGCGCTGAAAATTTACCCTGTATTCAGTTTGTTGGTGTTGCCAGATACATGAATTTTCCTCATAAAGAAAAGCTGCCTGAGAATCTGAAAATGTATTTTGATATACCGGAAGAAAAATTCTATTCAATGGTAAAAAAATCAAGAATAGTGTTTCTACCCTTAAAAAGTCAGGCCCCATGCGGCCTGATCGTAATAATAAGAGCAGCTTTATTGTCTAAGCCAGTCATAATAACTGAAACACCATCAACAAAAAACTACATAATTGATAATTTTTCGGGCATTTTAATAAAAATGCATGATCTGGAGAATATGCAAAATTCTATTCTAAAGTTGGATCGATCTGAGGAACTAAGAAGAAGGTATGCAGAGAATCTTAAAAAATATCTGGTTGAAAATTTTTCTTCTGAAAGAAATGTTAAAATTATTGAGGGGATTATTCGTGCCTGATGAAAATATTGGCAACCACCTGACTGAAAAGGGAATTGGATACTTAAACCGTTCTCTGAAAATATAAATTTGATGGCAGAAAGTTTTCTAACTGTTAACTCATCAAGGACTAGTTAATTAGTAACGGGTGAAAGAAAAGATTAAAATAGGAGTATTAATTAAAAGCCATGAATTATTATTATGGGAATATAAAATACTGGAGAGATTAATAAACTCTGAATTTGCAGAAATAAAATTGCTTATAGAAAAGGAAGAGAGCCCTGTTAGATTAAGCCGTAAAGATAATTCTGTGGTATTTCGATTTCATGAAAGACTGGATAAGTATGTTTTCAGGAACCAGTTTGATTTTGACAAAAAAATCAATATTATTGACTTCATTGGGGATGTACCTTTGATTTTGTATGATCAGGCAAATGATAATTCAACCAATCATATAATCAATGAAATTTCAGAAAAAACAAAGAATTATAATCTTGACATCATCCTCAATTTCGGATGCGCTTCATTAAATAAAGCTTTATTGAAAATACCCAGATATGGTATCTGGTCCTACAAAATAGGTGATCATAGAATCATAAGAGGGATACCCCCGGTTTACTGGGAAATAGTAAAACGGTTGCCTGAGATAGGATGTATTGTCCAAAAAACACAATCTGATTATAATAATGAATCTGTTATCTACCGAACAACTATATCAACTTTCACCAGATCAATTAGTATTAATAAAAATCGCGCTTATGGATTAGCGTCCTTAATAGTACCACGTTTAATTAAAGGTTTATTTGATTTTGGCAGTTCGTATCTGGATAAATCAATAAGCAAGTTTAACAGTGATACAGAAATATTTAGTTCCAGGCTGTACAAATCCCCGACCTCCCTGAAAGCCTTATGGAATCTAATACTGATCTTTACAATTAACCTTTACAGGAATATAGTCTACATTAAGAAGGATTATTGGTATCTGCTTTTTAAGATAAACGAAAATAAAAAATCATTCCCGGCAACGATTGATACCTTTGAATTATTGACAGCCCCAAAAGGCAAATTTTGGGCTGATCCGTTTGTTGTTACAAAAAATGGGTATCATTACATTTTTGTTGAAGAATATTTATTCAAAACCAAAAAAGCCCATATTTCTGTTCTAAAGTTAGATGAAAGAGGTAGCCTTTTAAGCAATGATAGAATAATTGAACAGCCCTATCACATGTCTTACCCTTTTATTTTTGAGCTGCATAATAAATACTATATGATTCCTGAGTCCAGGGAGGACAGAACCATCCAGCTTTACACCTGCACAAGTTTCCCTGACAGATGGGAATTTGTCATGAATCTTATGGATAATGTTTCAGCCACGGACTCCACCCTGTTTTTTTATAACGATAAATGGTGGTTGTTTACGGCAGTTGATGAGCTGAATAATCCTTCTGTTCCTTTTCGTGAATTATTTCTTTATTATTCAGAAGATCTGTTTTCCGGTCACTGGAAAGGTCATCCAATGAACCCAATAATAGCAGATGTAAAAACCTCAAGGCCGGCAGGTAAAATTTTCATACTGAATAACAAAATTTACCGGCCTTCACAGGATTGCTCAGGTGATTATGGGAAAGCATTTAATTTCAGCCAGATATCTAAATTAAACGAAAACGAATATGAGGAAATTCTGGTATCGAAAGTTGAGCCGGACTGGAACAGTGGTCTGATAGGAACACACACTTTTAACTTTAATGATAATATTACTGTAATAGATGCTTCTCCAGTAAGGAAACGGATAAGATTCAGTCAGTTCAAAAACCATCAATCTGGTTAATCCGGGCAAAAGATTTGAAATAGCTGCAATTAATGAGGATATTGTTTTTTATTGACTGTTTAGCTTCCGGTGGCAAAGAACGCAGGCTGATAGAATTAATGAAAGCCATTAAATCAAATCCGGAAGTGGATTTTGAGCTGGCGATAATGAACAATGATATTCATTATAAAGAAGTATTTGACCTTGCGATAAATATCAATTATATTATCAGAAGAACAAGGAAAGATCTCTCTGTCTTTGTTAAACTTTACAGACTTTGCAAAAGATATAAACCTGATATCATTCATTGCTGGGATAGCATGACTGCTGTATATTGTGCACCGGTTTGCAGGTTACTTCAGATTAAATATGTAAACGGAATGGTTATAGATTCACCAGGGGAAAGGAAAATACTTTATAAACCATGGGTAAGGGCCAGAATTACTTTTCCATTTTCCAATCTAATAATTGGAAATTCCACAGCTGGTCTCGAAGCTTATAATGCACCAAGAAAGAAAAGTATCGTCATTTACAATGGTTTCAATTTTGACAGGATAAAGAATATTAAATCTGCTTCAAAAATCAGGGAGGAATTAAACATCAATTCCGAATTGATTGTTGGCATGGTTGCCGCATATTCAGAATTTAAAGATTACCCGACATATTTAAAGTCGGCCCATTTAGTTTTAAACAACAGAAAAGATGTAATCTTTTTAGCAATTGGGATGAATACTGATTCTGAATTATCAATGAGTCACATAGACAAAAGATATTTAAGCCATTTCAGATTGCTGGGGAAAAAATCGGATATTGAATCATATGTTAATATAATGGACATTGGTGTTCTGGCTACTTATACCGAAGGGATTTCAAATTCAATTCTGGAATATATGGCCCTTGGAAAACCAGTTATAGCTACAGACGGGGGAGGGACCAATGAAATTATTGAAGATGAAAAAACAGGCTTTTTGGTTAATCCCTCTGATCCTGTAGACCTTGCTGAGAAAATTTCAATACTTTTACAGGATCGGGTTTTACGTTCAACAATGGGGAAAAGGGGGGAAGCCCGTATAAATGAGGTCTTTTCAATCGGAACAATGACTGAAAAATATCTTAATTCATACAGAAAACTACTTTCCAGCTAAATCAGGGTGAAACAAAATTCATTGCATTAGAATAGCCATCCTTATAATGAGAGTTTTATTGGTAAATAATTGTCATTATCGCAGAGGCGGGGCTGATGTGGTATATTTGAATACAGGTGAATTGTTAAGCAGAATGGGACATGATGTATCATACTTCTCAACTAATTCCCCCAAAAATGAACCGACAAGATATTCCGAATATTTTATCGATGACATTGATGCACTGGAACTGGGTTTTACAAAACAATTGCTTAATACTCCCAGAAAGCTTTATGCTTTTGAGGCTAAGAGAAACCTTGAGAGATTAATTCGTGACATTAAACCCGAAATAGCTCATGTCCATCTTTACAAAGGCGGATTGACTGCCTCAATCCTCCCTGTTTTAAGGAAAAATCGAATACCGGTAATAATTACTTTACATGATTATAGTCTTCTATGTCCAAGAAATATTCTGATTGACGGGGATGGCAATATATGTGAAAAATGCCTGAACAGACCATTCTACTGTGTAATAAAAAGGTGTAACAGGAAAAACATTTTCTATAGCACAATAAATTATATTGAATATGAAATAAACAATAAATTATACAAGCCCCAGAAATATTTTAACAGGATTATTTGTGTCAGCAAATTCAACTGTCAGAAACATTCCATAAGACCAAAGCTAAGGGACAGGCTTGTGCATATATATAATTTTTCTCCGGAAATTGAAAAAATTGTTCCGGATCATATTAAGGGGGAATATTTCCTTTTTTTCGGCAGGCTTTCAGATGAAAAAGGGATCAAGACTCTGGTTAAAGCATGGAAAGAACTTGACGGGAGGTACAAATTAAAAATTGTGGGAGAAGGGAAACTTTATCAGGAATTATTCAGGGAAGTCAAGGAAAATAAAGAAGGAAATATTGACTTACTTGGTTTCAAAAGCGGGGAAGAACTTAAGGGAATTGTCAGGAATGCTTCTCTTGTCATCATTCCTTCCGAATGTTATGAAAACAATCCCATGACGATTATTGAAGCCTATTCAATGGGGAAACCGGTAATAGGGAGTAATGTTGGTGGCATACCGGAAATACTAATGGATAATGAGACCGGGTTTTTATTTGAAATGAGAAATACAATTGATTTGGTTTCAAAAATAAAACATGCTTTTTCATTAGTTCCCCGGGAATATGAATTATTGTCAAAAAATGCCCGGCAGTTTGCAGAAGACAATTTTTCTGAAAAGGCTCACTATATGCAATTAATAAGGCTATACACAGAAGTTATTGACGATTTTAAAAAACATGGAGAAGGATAAATTATACTTAAAATTCAGGGTCCGTAGTTTTATTGCCAGAAAAATTCAGTATCTACGAGTGGTTTTTTACAGGTTTAAAGGGTATGACATCCATTCATCCGTAATCCTGGAAAGGCATCTGCATCTTGACCGCCTGTAC
The DNA here is from genome assembly GCA_963831935.1 of uncultured Bacteroidales bacterium. Lineage (GTDB taxonomy): Bacteria > Bacteroidota > Bacteroidia > Bacteroidales > VadinHA17 > LD21. Next base: position 37,575 of record CAWHSH010000012.1, on the reverse strand, counting down.
CCGCAGGGAGTTCATATTCAGGAAGACTGCCTGATCGCATCCGGGGTTACCATCTTAAGTCATGATCATTGTAAGCGTGTAAATAACCAGCCACTGTTGAAGGATACTTTCATTGGTAAAAGATGTTTTATTGCAGTAGGTGCCACAATACTATCGGGTGTTACAATCGGAGATGAAGTTATTGTTGGTGCAGGTGCTGTCGTCACAAAAAATGTTCCTTCAAATGTGATTGTGGCCGGGAATCCTGCCAGGATTATTCGTGAGAATATACAAATGAATGAAAAAGCAGAACTTACCAACTGGAATAGTGAAACTGGCTGGCTTACTTAAACTGTAAAATGCGTTTAAAATTAGCACTGGTTTTTTTTATTGCAATTTTCCTGGTGGTAAGCATTGCTGCCTGGTATTTTGTCAGGAAGTACTATTTAGCCTATAACTTATTGAGGCTGGATCCATTGGAAGATAGTAGCTTTAAGAAAGATTTATTTGTTGCCCGGGACAATGTTACGAATATTTGGATGATTGGTGATTCAAGAATGGCGAAATGGGATAAAAAACTTCTGTCAACTCCCGGTGCAAACATTGTGAATCTGGGTATTGACGGACAAACCACTTCACAGGTTCTGTACCGGTTGAAAAACTATCTGGAAATTGGAAATCCCCAATGGTTAATCCTGGAAGCCGGAATAAATGATTTGAAAGTAATAGGATTAAACGAAGGATTTATTGATCGGGTAATGGAGGGTTGTTTAGGAAACATTTTCGAAATTGTTGAACTCTGCCGCAGGAAAGACGTTAATATTATTATTTTAAATATATTTCCAACCGGGAATATTGGATTGGGCAGGCGTATCGTGTGGAAATCTTCCATTGGCCGGGCTATTGCTGAAGTAAACAGGAAACTGGAAAGTTTCTGCAAAGAAAATGGAGTATTATTCTTTAACACAAACGCTTTCTTATGTACTAATAAATTGAAGATCAAAGAAGAATATCAAAATGGTTCTTTACACTTAAATGAAAAAGCTTATGAGGTGCTGAGCAAGAATTTACTTAACGAATTTGGACCAATTATTAATTCAAATTTGAACACTAAATAAATGAAACTTATGAAAAAGAAAATCTATATTGCAGGATGCGGAGGGATGCTTGGTGAGGCCTTCTACAGGCAATATAAAGATGATTATATATTAAAATGCACTGACAAGGATGTTAATGAGGTCTGGCTTACTTATCTTGATTTCAGAGATTTTGATGCATATAAAAAAGATGTCACAGATTTTAAACCTGATTATTTATTCCACCTGGGGGCTTATACTGATCTGGAATTTTGTGAGCTGAATGCTGACGAAACATATAATACGAACACTTTAACAGTGGAAAATGCAGTATATATTGCAAACGACCTGGACATACCGTTATTATATATAAGTACTGCAGGCATCTTCGATGGGAAAAAAGATATTTACGATGATTGGGATCAACCGAATCCGCTTGGGGTTTATGCACGGGCAAAATATATGGGCGAGCGTTTTGTTGTGGAGAATGCAAAACGTTTTCTGGTATGCAGGGCAGGATGGATGATGGGAGCAGGTCCAGGGAAGGATAAAAAATTTATCCAGAAATTGATGAAGCAGTTAAAGGAAGGGAAAAAGGAACTTTTTATTGTGGACGATAAAGATGGTACGCCAACCTATACACACGATTTTGCAAAGAATGTCAAGGCACTGGTTCAAAAAGAGTATTGGGGATTGTACAATATGGTTTGCGGAGGTCAGACAAGCCGTTATGAAGTTGCACAGGAACTTCTAAAGATACTTAAATTGACTGATAAGGTGAAAATAACACCTGTTAACTCTGACTATTTTAAGGATATCTATTTTGCTGAAAGACCGCCGTGTGAGCGATTGGAGAATCGGAAGCTGAAAATAAGAAACATCAATCTGATGCGGAACTGGAGAGTTGCATTGGAAGATTACATTGGAGCCTATTATAAAGGTTATTTGGAATAATGGACAGACTAAGAATTGCTGCATTTGGTGGATTCCGGTCATTACCTCCTAAGGAAGGCGGGGGTGGTGCGGATAAACTGGCTGTAGAACTGTATCCCAGAATTGTAAAAAGGGGACATGAGGTAATTGCTTATGGCAGGATCTATCCTGGTGAGCAAAAAGTCCCTAAATTCAGTGAATATGAGGGGGTAAAAATAATCTCATTTCAAACAGTCAAAAAAGCTGGTTTCGACACTCTGCTGCATTCTTTTAAGGCAACGACAGATATTATTTTAAGGAACAGGGCCGATATAATACATCTTCAAAGTGGAGCAAACAGTATCTGGGCATTATTTTTAAGGCTATTTGGGAAAAAAGTTTATGTAAGCCAGTTTGCAATGGACTGGAAAAGGGCAATATGGCCCTGGTATGCAAAGCTTTTCTATCATTTTTCAAATTACCTGACAGCCTTTATTCCCAACAAGGTTATCTTCGACAATATATATACAAAAGAATATTTTGAGAAAAAATTTCACCGTCACTTTGATTTTGTCCCTTACGGATCTGAAGTAAAAATAACATCTTATAACAGTGGAATCTTTGAACAGATTGGAATCCAGCCTGGTGAATATTTCCTGTTTGTAGGCCGGTTCATCCCGGATAAAGGTGTCCATCTGCTTGTTAATGCATTTCAGAATGTAAAAACCGATAAGAAACTTGTTCTGATAGGTGGTTCCCCAACTCCGAACGAATACGAAAAAGAAATCAGGAAAACAGACGACAAGAGAATAATTTTTGCAGGTTATATATATGGGGATGATACCAATATTCTGATTAAAAATTCTTTCGTTTATATACAACCATCCCTGATCGAGGGTTTGTCACCGGTTATTCTTACGGTAATGGGATTGGGAACTCCTCTGATCTGCTCGGATATTGTGGAAAATAAATTTATTACAGGAGAGAATGCAACTCATTTCAGATCGGGCAGCATTGATGATCTGTCAGAAAAAATCAATTATACTCTCAACTTTCCCGATAAGATTAAGGAACTGGCTGAAGCTGGCCAGCAAAAGGTACTTAAACGTTTTAACTGGGAAACAATAGCAGATCAGTATATTAAAATATTCAGTAATAAACAATAATATGATTAAAGCCGGAATTATTGGTTTGGGTAAAATGGGGATCTCCCATGCCGCAATTGTCAGCCCTCATCCTGATGTTGAACTGGTTGCCGTATGCGATACATCCTCATTGATACTTGACGCATTCAGGAAATTCACAAATGTAAATACATACTCTGATTACATAAAGATGATCGACAGTGAAAAGCTTGATTGTGTAGTAGTTGCAACCCCAACTCGTTTCCATTATCCAATAGTGAAATATGCCCTGGAAAAAGGGATACATACTTTTTGCGAAAAACCTTTCAGTCTGACAACTGCAGAGGGCGAGGAGCTGGTAAAACTGGCCAATCAAAAATGGCTTGTCACCCAGGTTGGTTATCATAATCATTTCATCGGCACCTTTATTGAACTAAAAAGACTTCTGAAAGCGGATATTATTGGGGATCTGGTGCATTTTACAGGTGAAGCCTATGGCCCTGTGGTTACGAAGGAAAAAAGTGGAACATGGCGTTCTGATCCGGGAGAAGGCGGAGGATGTCTTTATGATTATGCATCACATGTAATTAATTTAATTCAGGAGATTATTGGACGTCCGGTAAAGGCAAGAGGCACCCTGTTTAAAAAGATTTACTCAAGGGAAGTAGAAGATGCGGTATATTCCATGCTAACTCTTGAAAGCGGATTGAGTGGTGTGCTTTCGGTGAACTGGAGCGATGAAACATATCGTAAAATGTCGACTTCGCTTACCCTCTTCGGGAAAAAAGGTAAAATAATCTGCGATGCTACTGAAATCAAGATTTATCTTAAAGAGACAAATCCAAAAGAAAACCTGAGCAAAGGATGGACCATCCGATACATTACGGAATTTGCAATTCCGGTCAACTTTTATCTCCGTGGAGAAGAGTACAGTGCACAGATTGATAATTTCATCAGCTGTATTGCAAAAAAGAAACAAACTGAAATAAACACCTTCGATCAGGGATTATATACCGACAGAGTAATTGAACTAATAATTGCTGATTCAAATAGTTAAAAGTTAATTATGGACAAAGTATTATTTGGCGATAACCAGTTTTTTGCAGTAAGCCATTTATCGGATGAAAAATCCAGGGAGCAGGCCATCCGGTTTAAAGACGATGAAGCAATTATCCGGGTATTGGACCAGGCCAGGGAAACAGGAATCAACACATTTATGTGTACAACTCATGATCGCATAGCCAATATATGTGAATACATGAGGAATAACCCTGAAAAGTACCGGAATTTCAATATATTCCCGGGTATGCCCTATGCTCACAAATATGCCAATGCAGTAACAGATCTTGGTATTATCGGGACTGTAAAACAATATGTCCCCGGTAACATTTTCAGCACATTCACAAAGGGTGGGGTTGCATTTCTGAGAAAGGATTTTATAGGATTGATGGAATTACTGATTGATGCCGAAATGAAAATGTTCAGAGGGATCAAGACTCCTGTAATTTTTATTCAGAATGTCGTGGTTGACATGATACTCGGACTTAAAATGCTGGAAGTTTTCAAGGCGTATGATTTATATATCCGTGAAAAATACAATGCAGAGCCAGGGTACATTACTATGAATATGCCTGCATTGCTTGACGCTTTGAACACTGTTGGAATTGAGAACCCTATTATATGCAGTTCAATTAATAAACTGGGTTTCAGAATGTCGGGTGGGAAAGATTTATATGAAAAATACTTAAATGAAAAAACATTTCGACCAATCGCCATGCAGGTCTTGGCCGCAGGTGCATTACGCCCGAAAGAAGCTATTGAATATTTAAGCAGATTCCCCAAAATTGAATCTGTATTATTCGGAGCATCATCGAAAAACCATATTCAGGAAACCAAAGAACTGATTGAAAACTTAATGACTGTTAATGGCTGAGAACAGAATAAAACGGGACTATATTTTAATTACTTCCCAGAATTTCCCCGAAGGAGGCGCTGGCGCTACTTATCTTAATCTCTTTTGTCATGGTTTACAAATAAGCGGATGCATTATCCGTGTTTTTCTTCTTAAAGGGTTTGCCTTTGGTAATTATAAATATACGGGATCAAGAAAGAATAATACCGAATATGGGGTTCCCTATACATATCTTGGCTTTACCCAGAGACCAGTTAATCAGTTTCTTAAACTTACGGAAGAGTTCATCAGCCTTTTCCGTCTAACAATATTCCTGTTTTCACTATCCTGGAAGCGGAAATCAGTGACTCTTCTCGTCTTCAACAGCGAAATACAGTCAAATATCCCTATTCATCTTATAGCAGGCTTGTTCAGGATCAAGGCTTGTTAAGTTTGTTGCAGAATTTATCGATAAATCACAATTCAAAGGGTCCTTTCTGCGGAATTTAAAGTGGTATGGATTTCTTTTTAATTTTAACTACCTGAACAGGAAATCTGACAAGCTGATTGTTTTCAGTTTTTTCTTAAAGGAAGAATATGTTAAAATGGGTTTTAATGAACAAAAGATTATTGTTCAGCCTAATTTGACCGATTTCGATTTTTGGTCTTCTGACAATGCTGAGATAAAATATACAATTGGGTATAGCGGAGCACCTTACCTCAAGGATGGATTGCTTGACCTGTTTACTTCCAGAGTTTCCTGAAACAGGAAGGAATTAATATTACACTATCTGGTAATAGGTGATGCAACATTTGGAAAAAGTCTTATTTCAGATTTGCGGAATGAATGTCAGAAGTTAAACATCTCAGAGATTGTGTTTTTTACAGGATTAGTTAATTCATCATCGGTAAAACAACATTTATCAGAATGCAAATTTCTGGCCATTACACGGCCTTCAACAGTTCAAACCAAAGCTGGCTTTCCAACTAAGCTGGGAGAGTATTTTGCTACCAGGAGACCAATATTGTCAACCAATTTTGGGGATATTGAAAGATACTTTGAGGGAGGAGTAGATCTGGTTATTGCAGAAACCGGGAATCCTGAATCCATTGCAGCAAAAATTAAATGGATGCTCAGGAATAATGATGCTTTGGAATTGATATCACAGACCGGCTACTTAAAAGCAAAAAGACTACTTGACTATCAATCTGCAATTAAACGAATAATTGAGTTTATCAATTAAACCTTCCACATTTTAAGGTAGAAGAATATAACGATATGTCAGATTTTTCAAAAATATCATCTCCAAAAAAAAGGTTGATAATACTCGTCGATAATAAATCGGAGTTTCAAATCTCCAAGCCTGATTTTAAATTCTTCAGGTCGATGGATACTGAAAAGATTAAAGAATTTTTTGCTGCAAGGAATTTCGATGTTGATATTAAAAAGTTCCATGAACTTGATATGACGGAAGATTTCAAGGGTACTTATATTTTGTATCAGACATCTGAGGCTCCCGGTTCCTTTTATAAAAGGTACATTGAAGATCTGATTTTTCATCTTGAAAAACAAGGGGCAATAGTTTTGCCAAGGTATGAGTATTTGAAAGCTCACCATAATAAAATATTTATGGAGCTGATGAGGATGCGGTTTAAGGATGATTCATTAAAAACAATAAAAACAAGGTGTTTTGGCTCGTGGATTGATGCTCAGAATTATCAACCTGAATTTCCGGTGGTTATAAAACAATCTTCAAGCTCAGGTGGCGCCGGAGTTTTTCTTGCAAGGAACAAAAGTGAATATAATAAATATCTAAGGCGTGCCGGAAAATTAATTACTTCACACGGTGTTATTGGTTTGTTTATTGATTTTTTTAAGATCCTCTTCAAAAAGATTACCAAATATCTTTATCCATCTAGATCAATGTATGTCAAATATGACACTACCCCTATTAGCAATCCTGTGATTGTTCAGACATTTATTGATGGATTAAGCGGTGATTTCAAGGTCCTGGTTTTTGGCAGGAAGTTCTTTACGATGTACAGGAAGAACCGGGATAATGATTTCAGGGCAAGCGGAAGCGGAAGGTTTTATGAGGTTGAGCAAAAGGATCAGGAAGGTCTCCTTGACTTTGCCAGAAAGATCACTTTAGAAATAGAATTCCCGATAATAGGAATGGATATAGGATTTGATGGAGTGAAATATCACTTGTTGGAATTCCAAATGATACATCAGGGTACCTCTGCTCTTCAAAGATCCAAATATTGGCATGAGCATCAACATAATAAATGGGTAAGAATTGATGGTACATCAGATCTTGAAGAAGAATTTTCCATGGCAATTAACAATTTTATAAATGATAAGGGTTAAAGGAATACGATTTTCCTTCGGTTATTTTAAAAAATCCAGGAGATGACAGATAAAATATTAGTGACGGGTGCAGCAGGATTTATTGGGTCTAACCTGGTTGAGGCTCTGTTAAAGAATGGAATCCATGTAAGCGGAATAGATAATTTTGACATTTTTTACGATCGGGCTATTAAAGAAGCACAACATTGAAAATGCAGTTAAAAACCCTGATTATGATTTTAATGAAGGGGATATCCGGGACGCTGAATTCATTGATCGGTGCCTGAAAATTTATAAACCCGACATTATAATACATCTTGCAGCCAAGGCTGGAGTCCGTCCATCACTTGTTAATCCCCAGGAATATTACGACGTGAATGTACGTGGCACTTTGAATTTGCTGGAGGCCATGCGTAATAATCATATAAAAAAGATGATTTTTGCTTCATCTTCATCTGTGTATGGAAATAATGTCAAAGTACCTTTCTGCGAGACAGATAATGTAGATTACCCGATTTCACCCTATGCAGCTTCCAAAAAAGCGGGAGAATTGCTCTGTCATACATATTATCATCTCTATAATTTCGACATCTTCTGCTTACGCTTTTTCACTGTCTATGGACCCCGACAAAGGCCTGATTTAGCTATCCATAAATTTACCAGTGCATTGTTAAATGATGAGTTTATTACATTATATGGTGATGGCTCGAGCCGGCGGGATTATACACACATTTATGACATTATTCAGGGGATAGAAGGGGCAATTAAGAAATTAAAAGGATTTGATATTTTCAACCTTGGGGAATCTGCAACAGTATCTCTGATCAATCTGGTGGCAATATTAGAGAAATACACAAATAAAAAAGCAAGAATAAAATATTTACCGGTTCAGGCTGGTGATGCAATTCAAACATTTGCAGATATCACCAAGGCTAAGGAAAAACTCAGCTATAATCCGGTAATGGATATTGAAACCGGATTAATGGAATATGTAAAAAATGCCCAATGACAATAATATGATGAGTATTGCAATTTTTTGTAAAACATTATTAAAGGGCGGAACTGAAAAACAAGCATTAATCTTGTCAAAACTATTATCAGAACAAGAGAAGGATGTTTCACTTATCATTTGGAGCATTGAAAAGATCGATCCTGAAAACCTTAATTATATCAAGAACAATTCTATAAAGTATTTTGCATTGAAAGGGAATAATATCAAGAAATTCTTTCAGTTTATTAACATTGTTAAGGATGAGAAGATTTCATTCATATTATCTTACCTGACCCTTCCAAACACCGTTTCCGGAGTGAGTAAATTATTTCTAAAAAATGTTATCAGAATTGGTGGCATCAGAAATGAAAAACTTCCTTATTATAAGTTCTTTTTTGAAAAACTGGATACATAACAACCTTAATAATGCAACGGTTTTTAATAACTATTCTGCTAAAGATAAATTTATAAAGAGAGGCTTCAAATCAAAGAAAATATTTGTGATTCAGAATGCTATAATGACCGATCACATTAAATGGCAAAAAAGAAATACACAGGTCAGAAATAAGGATTGTTACAGTATCCCGCTTTGTAAAACAAAAAGACTTCCGGACAGCCTTGTATTCCTTTAATGAGTTAATTAACAGGGGAAAAGATAGAATCTTTAAATACTATCTTGTTGGATACGGTCCAATGGAACATGAAATCATAACATTATCAGAGAATCTGAAATTAAGGAGAGAATAAAAATGATTATAAATCCGTCAAATATTTCCAATATTCTGGCGGACTGTGATATTTACCTGAGCACATCACTTTTCGAAGGTCTTTCCAATTCCATAATGGAGGCGATGGTCGCAGGTTTACCTATTGTAGCTACCGATGTTGGCGACAACAAATATCTGGTTAAAGATGGATTTAATGGTTTTCTGGTGCCATGCAAAGATGTTAACGGGATAGTCGAGAAGTTGGAATTGTTGTCGGAATCCGCAGATATGAGGGATAATTTTGGTAATAACAGTCGTATCCTAATAAAGAACAAGTTTTCGCAGGGGAAATTATTGGAGAATTATTTGAATCTGTTATCGGAATTTCAAAATAATTGACAGTAACTTTTTCCAAATGAGGAAAAATAAGTTATGAAAATTGGAGTAATTGGAACAAGAGGGTTTCCTGAAATTCAGGGAGGAATCGAAACACATTGCATGGAACTATATACCCGTGTTGCCTCCCTTGGTGATAATGAGATTGTAATATACAGAAGAAGGCCATATTTGAATGCAATAATAAAAATGCATCTTTAAGAATATCAGATTCGTAGACTTCAATGTACCTAAGAATAAATATTTTGAAACTTTTTTACATTCTTTATACTCAACAGTACATGCATTATTCCAGGGATTTGATATAGTGCATTATCATAATACCGGTCCCGGATTTTTTATTCCGCTTCTGAAGCTCTCCAAGGCTAAAATAGTCTTTTCATATCACAATATTAGCTATACACAAAGGAAGTGGAACAAATTTGCGAAACGATTTTTACATTCATCCGAGATAATAAGTATAACAAATTCGGATTTCATCATATTTGTTTCAGAAGTAGTCAGACAGGAAATCGAAAAGCATTATGTTGTCAATAACTATAAAGTTCTGTTTAACGGCGTCACTATACCTCAGAGATCATTGCCATCAGATTATCTGGAATCTCTTGGGACTAGAAAAGCAAAAGTACATCATTGGTGTTGGAAGATTCCTTGAAGAGAAAGGCTTTGATTACCTGATAAAAGCATTCAAAAAGACCAATTTAAAGGATTATAAACTGGTACTTGTTGGTGATTCTGATTACCCTACAAGTTATTCCAAGAAACTTAAGTCATTTGCCAAGGAAAATAATGTCATCCTTACCGGATTTATAAAAGGTGAAGAGTTAAACCAGATATTTTCTTTCACGAAATTGTTTATAATCCCTTCATTTGAAGAAGGACTGCCAATTTCGTTACTTGAAGCCATGAGTTATAATATTGATGTTCTGGCCAGCAATATTCCTGCTAACCTTCAGGTAGGACTAAACGAGGATGATTATTTTGCTGGTAGGAGATGAAAATGACCTCTGCAGAAAAATCATACAAAAACTATCTGTTGAAAAAGTACGCGACTACAGGGAAATTCTGGTCAGGAAGTTCAACTGGGATAATATTGCTCTGGCAACTATAGATGTCTATAAGAATCTGGTATCCGGAAATGAGGTAAATTCCAGAAGAAACAGGCTGAGATAAGAAAATCAGTTGCATATCCATTTTACCGGTTTATACATTTCGCAAGAATTTTGTTTATTTAGCCGAGAGCAAGTTTTTTCGGAACGTGAATTAAAAACCAGATAAGGTGAAAAAGATTATTTTTCTCCATCACAGTACGGGTAAGAATATTTGGATGGGGAATGTCAACAAGTACCTCAATAAGCTGACGCAGAAGAGTTTTGTTCAGGACTTTATTAAAAGTTATAACAAAAAGAATAAATCTGACTTTATCAATTTCAGAACGTCAATTTCCCCAATGAACATCCGTATGGATGGAAAAATTATCCATTTGATTACTATAATATATGGGTTAAAAATGCAGGAGAGCAACCTTACATGGAAGAACCCACATCTGGAAATACTTACAAGGGAACATGATTTGATAATTTTTAAGCACTGCTATCCTGTAAGTAAAATATTGCCAGATACCGGAATTCGCTGATATTAACTCGGAAGAAAAAAGGATCGAAAATTATAAGTTGCAATACAATGCGATAAAAAACAAGTTGCATGAATTTTCCAGCAATAAATTCATAATCTGGACACCTGCTGTATATGTTAAGAATCAGATAACTGAAGATGAAGCCAAACGAACCCGGGAGTTTTATGAATGGATACTGGACGAATGGCATGAAAAAGGTGATAACATATTCATATGGGATTTTTACAAATATGAAACTGAAGGTGGATTGTACATGCTTGACAAGTATGCTGAAGGACAATTCAATTCACATCCGAATAAAGAATTTTCAGCAAAAGTGTCACCTCTTCTTTTGCCAGTTTGTAATCAACGTTCTCAACGGTTCAGTAAGCTAATAATTTCATAAATCAAGCAGTTATGAGATCCGTTATTAATATTCTGAACACCATCTACAAGCTATTGCTTTTAAAGGTAAGTGATGAAAGAAGGAACGATATTTGACGGAAACAGGGAGTTAAAATAGGGAAGGATTGCAGGATCCACACGGTATCATTTCTCAACGGAACCTTACCTGGTGGAAATTGGTGACCATGCAAGGATAGCAAGCGGGACAATATTCATAACTCATGACGGTGCAGTCAACTGCTTCCCTGGTGAAGTTAATGGGGGCATCTTCGGCAAAATAACTCTCGGCAACAACGTTTTTGTTGGCAATAACAGCATAATTCTGCTTAATACCACCATTGGTAACAACTGCATTATTGGGGCAGGCAGCGTTGTAAGAGGACAATTCCCTGATGATTCAGTAATTGTAGGAAATCCTGCTCAGGTAATAATGAAAACAAGTGTCCAGAGATTGCTGTTTCGTCAGAGTCCGGGTCTGGTCAGGACCAATAATCTGCCAAAGTCAGAGTGTACAAGGCTGATCAAGAAACATTTTGGCATTTCATAAATCACCACGATATTAAAAGAGCCGGGCTTTCTCATCGGTATCAATTAGTTCAATATTGAGTCCGTATTTTGCCAGCAGGAATGCAATATTCCTGTTATTAAAAGCTTCACCGGGTTGCGGCGGAACCAGGGTAATCAATCCTTTCTTCTTTAAATCTTCAAGTTCCCTGTCAATATTATCGCATTTAAAGCAAATGTGGTGAAATCCACCGCCCTTTGTTGACAAAATTAATAAGTGAATGATTATCGTTAAGAGGCTCAATTAATTTAATAGTGAGGCTATTATCTTTATCCAGAAAAACAACTTTCACTTTTTGCAGGGAGTTTATTACCATTTCGGTTTTTTGTCTGTAACCAAAAACGTGCTTCCAATAGCTAATTCCTTCATCCAGACTCTTTACTGCAAAGCAAATGTGATCAATTGTCATGTTATAGTTTTCCCTTAATTTTCTTCCCTGTTGCACTTATTACAAGCTGTTCTTTAATTTCAAATATCTGAGGTACTTTATAAAGGGCAAGATGGCTCGAACAATGCTGCCTGATCTTTTCAAGGAATAATTCTTTCCCGTTATCTAGCCTTTACAACAATTGTTGCTTTCAGAGCTTCCCCCAGAAGTTCATCCTCCACTCCTTCGATAGTACAGTCCACTACTTCCGGTATTTCCAGAATAACGGCTTCAATTTCCTTTGGACTGATCCTTTTCCCCCCGACTTTAATTATCTCCTTTTTCCTGGCAGTCAGGAAGATATATCCATCCTTATCGACTGTACCGAGATCGCCCGTATAAAGCCATCCGTTTCGGATTGTATTTCTGGTTCCTTCTTCATCTCCAAAGTATCCAAGCATTATATTATCACCACGGGCAATTACTTCTCCGATCTCTCCCGGTTTAATGGCTTCTTCCTTTTTCATTTACCACTTTTAGTTCAACGCCAGGAATCCCCTTACCCATGGATCCCTTTTTTGATTCATATAATTCCGGAGGGAGGTATGATAAGACGGGCAGTCGCTTCAGTTTGACCATACATAACAATAAATGTTATCTCAGGATGACTGCCCGGAATTCGTCTATGAAAATCGGGGCAAGTTTTCCTCCTGCCTGCGTTACATACTTAAGGTCAGGAAATCTTGTAGTCTTAAAATTATCTGATTTCCTTAGCAATATCTGGAAATGGCTTGGTACACCGGCAAAACCGGTACATTTATACTCCAGAAGATTCTTTATTATACCTCCAAGAAATATGAATGAATTATTGAGTACAATAGATCCGCCTACCCGTAAATGAGTGTGCAGAAGAGACAATCCGTAACAGTAATAAAAGGGTAAGAACAACCAGCATCCTGTCATTCTGATTCAGTTTAAGATAGGTAATGATTGAATCGGTATTCGCAATCAGGTTCTTATGCGAAATCATGACTCCTTTTGGCACACCTGTAGAACCGGATGTAAATATTATTTCGGCACAAGATTCCCTGTCGAAATTTTCAGGTCCTGCCGAAAAAGTCCCCTGATATTCAGGATTGTTAATTGTATCGGGGAAAATGCACCTGTCAAAACTGAGTTCCAGTTTTCTACCGACATCCCTTGTCATAAAGATCAGGACCGGCTTCGTTAATCCGGAAATATATTCGAGATTTCCTTTTTCAATATTGGGATCAAGGGGAATACAGATATTACCCGATTTGATTATTGCAAAGTAGGCAATCAGAAAGAATTGATTATTTACGGATAAAAGAAGAATATTCTTGTTTTGGCCAAACTCCTTTCTCAGATAAGATGCAAGAAGAAGTGATGAATTGTAAAGCTCCTTAAATGAAAGATTTTCCTTTCCTGCAAGGAAGAGCTTATCAAGTTCTGATGTCTTCTCAAAGAAATAATCAAATGCATTCATAAACAAAACATTAGAAACCAGGAAATCTGAGAAATCCTATTTGAACAAAAATTATAAAAATGAAGCTTAATGACTTACAATAAACTTTTTTGTAGTGAGTTTGACCTCCAACCGTTGTTTTAATAAAATAAAATCCGTTCTCATATTCTTCCGGTAAATATCGGATAAGTCAGGCTTCTTTTACCCGATTTTAGTTCCTTATGCATAATAATCTCTCCGGACAAATTACTTACTGAAATCGTTACTGGTCAAATCATCATTCTCGAAAGGTATAACAACATTTATGAATTCGTCACAAGGATTTGGATAAACCTGAATGTTTTCAACCGGATTGTTGTAATGAATATCATTTAAAGAACTATTTGAATCAAATTCCTTTGCATATTATTGTTCCCCTGTCACCGACGGCATAGTATTTATTTTTAACAATTACTGCCCCATTCAGGTTTTTATTGGTTGTCTGCCTTTCTCTTTAGTCCACATACTTTCAGAGTAAATAAGAACTGAACCTCCAAATCCGACACTTATGCCGTTATTCTCATCCGAAAAAAATACAGAATTAAGAGATGAATAATCGTCACTTATTTCAGCCTTTTCCCATTGTTGTCCGTCAAAATGCAATATAGTACTGGGACTCCCAACAGCCCATCCGTTGGCTGGTTTTATAAACATTATACTTTTAATTGATGCAAACGGATAAAATTGATTAATAAATGTTTCTTCCTTCTTATTAGTATTCATTTTTATAATAGGCAGATTTACACATTCAAGTCCGCCACCAATCCATAACTCATCCTTTTCATAAAACGCTGAAAATAAACTCCCGTGAACTTCACCTTCCAGTTGATTCCAGCGTCCGTTTTTAAAAATCAAAATTGTGCCCAAATCACCTGTGGCAATCCCGTTTTCAGTATCTTTAAAACTGACCGATAGCAAGTCATTTCTTGTAGGACTGTCGAATAAGCTCCCATTTCTTTCATTGAAATGAATAATTGTTCCATTATCCCCAACGGCCCATCCGTCATCCTTACCAATCATCAAAACAGAATTCAGATCTTCATTTGTTAGTCTCTGATATTCTTCCCATTTACCACCATTTAAGATACAAAATCGTTCCTCTGTCTCCAACAATCCATCCTGAATTACTATCAACAAATGAAATTGCATGTAAATTACTTTTTGTCGGGCATGCTATTGAAGTCCATTGGGCCTGAACTGCTCCGGGACCAAGGATCACAGAAGACTAAAAAAAGTGAATATTTCCTTCTGCGCATGACATGAAACATTTTTATTTATTTGCAACTGTTACACTATTACTCCCGCTTATTTGAGGGAGTATCACAAAACGAAAATCAATTTGATCATTCTGCCCAGTAAACAGGTAACATTTTGTAGCCATATCATTATAACCTGCATATGAAATTTCTATATCATTTGAACTTGCTGTGACATTAGTAATCTTAATATTGGTTTTTGCTCTGATATAACTGACTGCATAATCCATTGATGTCGTATTCAGGATTGTATTCAGAAACTGCCGATGTTATCTGTCGCAATATTTCTCTCCACGTTGCTACTATTTATCGGAACAAAGAACTGTTCATGAGTAAAAAGACATGCAAGTACCATGCTGTTCAGAGATCGTCTTAAATGCCTTACACCTCTGGCAACTGTTGTATTAACGTTGCTATCAGGATACCATTCATACCCTCCGTCATCCCTTATTTCAGTGACACAGTTAAAGAAATCTATTCCATTAAGATGAACGTAACCACCATAATATACTGGCAATCGACTATCTGACATCCCGTCCCTGTTTATCCTGTAAGGACCGCAGTTTATCCATGGAGTAGGGTAATAATAGAAATTATCCGGCAGCATATGAATTCCGATGAATTCTCCACCCATGGCACAGATAATAGGCAGGGCTTCAGAACTTACTTCATAATAGTGAGGTACAAAATATTTTGAAATCTTAAGACCATTTTGAATATAGAAATCTCTTGCAATTCTTGCATTGGCTGCAGCATCAAATGAAGGGAGCTTATCATGATTGAAATAAATAAAACCATCTCCGAATGCATGCGGCGACGCTGTTGCATGATTACCATTAATTAAGCTTCTTAAAGTCGGGATATAACTTGATGGTATTCCATTATTAAAAGTACCACACCATGGGATAATCCCAAATTCATTACATATTTTAATCCACTCGAAGTTTTCAATTACTCCACCTCCCTGTCCGTCTGAGTCATCAACTCTCATGGTGATGAAAGGAGGCATTCCCTGCATTACAAAAGGTTTCCGTGCAGCCCAGACAATACCCCTCCATATCAGATCATCCATACCGTATACCGGGCCCAGAGTATTCTCAAAAACCCAGTCGTATCCGCACCACTTTACAATTTTACCATTACCATAGCTGGAAATCTGCAGCAATGGAAATTGTAGTGCCTCCTGAGTTCATTGTAGCCAGATTCACAGCCCCAACCAGATTGCTTGACTGAACAAGGGACCAGCATCTTGCAAGGTCAACAATGTTGTTTGTTGAATTGAAACATCCGGAACATGAGTATTGAGTAATATAATGTGAGGTATTTGAGATATTTATCAATGTGTACTCACAGATCGTTGTGTGATAAGCGAATTAAAACCACTGGAATAATCGAAAAGATGGGGATCAAAGCTATACAGACCTACTCCATTTCGAACAGCAGACTCCAGCGGGTGATTGGATATCCGCTGCTATATACGTTTTTATGGCCAAATATAATTAATCGCATAACCTTCCAGAGATGGCAATGCATCTGCTCGGACATTGCAAACATCATAAGGAATGCCAAAATTATCCAGGTAAGGTTTAATGTAATTAACGTAATCAGAATATGATGAAGATGAAGAATTCACAATAATCAACGCCTGTTCGTCAAAGTAACCTGGTCTGACAGGACGGTCACTGTTATACTTGTTTCCGGTCGCTGAACGACGCATCCATCTTGCATCTGTAACTGATACCAATACATAGGAATAAACACCTTCTGTCAATATACCAGTCGATATATCATCACCACTATTATAGTTTCTGTTTGGGGTTGTTCATAATTCCATTTAGTGAATACTCAATGGTATAAGGAGATGCTCCTCCTGAGATAGTAAAATGGAATGTAGCAGAGGTATTATTGTCAATTGTAATATTCTCATCATGGGGATTTAAATTTATCTGAGACTGTACGGTGATTTTAACGGAACTACTGTTTCCAGTACATCCACTAGTCACATTTTGTCTGTACCAGGTATCGGTTGTCAGGGTCTGGCGGAGAATAGCTGGCAAGAATTAGCCCGTTAATATCTGTCCAGTTGCTGTTGTTGCGGGAACTCTGCCATTGATAATTGTATTCTCCTGTTCCTCCTGATGGTGGAGAAATCTGGTTTAGCATGAGCGGTTCAGAATCAAAACATATTGTCTGATTGTATCCGACCGTTCCTGAAATCAAACTGGGCAATACCTTTATTAAAACAGAATTGCTGCTTACTGTACAACCGCCTGTCACATTTTGCCTGTACCAGGTATCAGTTGTCAAATCTGGCGGAGAATAGCTGGCAGAATTAGCTCCGTTAATATCTGTCCAGTTGTCGTTGTTTCCGGAAATCTGCCATTGATAATTGTAATTACCAGTTCCTCCTGACGGAGGAGAAATCTGACTTAGCATGACCATTTCAGAACCGATACATATTGTTTGGTCATGTCCGATTGTTGATGAAATCAACCTGGGCAACACGGTTATTAATACAGAATTGCTACTTAGTGTACAACCGCTTGTTACAATTTGCCTGTACCAGGTATTGGCTGTTAATGCTGGTGGAGAGTAGCTGGCAGAATTAGCTCCGTTAATATCTGTCCAGTTGTTGTTGTTCCTGGAACTCTGCCATTGGTAATTGTATTCGCCTGTTCCTCCTGACGGAGGAGAATTCTGGCTTAGTATGACCGGTTCAGTACCAAAACAAATCGTTTGATCATGTTCGATAGTAGCCGAAATCAACCTGGGCAATACCGTTATTAATACAGGGTTGCTGCTTACTTTATAATTACTTGAGATGTTCAGCCTGTACCATGTATTGATGTTCAGAACCGGGGGAGAATAACTCCCATTGTTAGCACCGGTAATATCTGTCCACGTATTACCGTCCCGGGAATCCTGCCATTGATATGTGTAGACACCTGTCCCGCCGGAGGGTAATGAAATCTGGTTTAAGGCAGCTGGTTTGGAATTATAACATATAGTTTGATTTTGTCCGATGGTACTGGGGATCAGCTTTGGATTTACTTTTATTAAGATGGAATTACTGGCTATTGAGCCAAAATTACCACTTGATGCAATAAGCCTGTACCAGGTATCTGCGGTAAGGGGAGGAGGGGAATAACTTACAAGATTCGCGTCGTCGACACTAGTCCAATTAATACCGTCCAAAGAACTCTGCCAATTATAATAATAATTACCTGTCCCGCCTGCAGGCGGTGTAAGTTCCTTTAAGGTATTTGGCTGTGTATTATAATCAATCGTTTGTGATTGTCCAATAATACAAGCGATTAGCTTTGGAAATGCAGTAATAATTACATCGTCACTTCTTATTCTGTTATAAACCAGATTATTCGCTTGATTTTCTGCATTTTGTTTCTCAGAATACCTTGAATTTGGATTTGATTCTAACGAACCTGAAAATTCAGGTCCGGAATTTCTTGAATCAGTACTTTTAGTGATAGATAATATATAGGTTTTATCTTTAGAAACGGGAACCGGTGAGAGAAAATCATATTCTATCCATCCCTGTATTTGAGTTGAAAAATACCAGTTAAAAGGACCAGCCAGTACAGAGGTTTGATTTTTAGATAGCTCCTGAATCTTTACAAGGTGATCACCCCATTCATTATTACGATTTAGCAAACGAATCTTACTGATGTATCCGTCTGCAGATGTGTTAAATTCAATTCCGACTAAAAGCTTATAATTAGGGTCCAGGCTAACCTGTACGTTACCAATATAATTAACAGCTATCTTATTTTGGCCATAGCTAAATTGAATGAAAACGAGTAAAAATATTAAAGCTAAATGCTTTTTCATATGGTTTTGGACCAAATTAATCAAGGCCAAAATATATGAAAATCAACTGATATAGAGTACAAAATCCGGTACTAAATAGTTAAAGAAAATTACCTTTTTGACTAAACACTGATTTACTTATGTCAATGCATAAAAACTAAAGTCCAACTTTGACTTTACAATAATGGATTGGCAATATTCAAGGAGGAGCAACAGAATTTTTATTCCTCTGTTCTCCTTAAATAACCCTCAATTAAGTTCCAAAGTAATCTCGGACGGGAGACATCCTCAGGTATTCAGTTGTTTTACGTTTACGTTCAAAATTCTTGAACAGGGCATCAATCCTTTCCGGTGTTTCACCCATTGCGCCGGCTACCTCTGCAGTTGAATACCCATTCTCATAACCGTACCAGTAAACATCCATCAGTCTGAATGGAAGCTGGTAAAAGAACTCTTCCTGTGTCTGGGCAGCTGAATAGGTATCAGTAGTGGGGGTCCTTTCAATGATCTTTTCAGGAACACCCATGTACTCAGCCAGCTGATAAACCTGAGTTTTAAAAAGGTTTCCGATTGGCATAACATCAGCCCCGCCATCGCCATATTTTACAAAAAAACCCTGTTCCTGTTCATGCTTATTAGGAGTGCCTATTACTGCAAAGTGAAGTGCTTCGGCATGATAGTACAGAATAGACATTCTTGACCGTTGCTTAAAATTCGAAGCAGCAACAATCTGAAGGTATTCTTTTGCATGAAGTATTTTATCCTGCTGGTAACCTCTTGCATCGATTATTGTAAGAGTAAAGACAGGAGGGAGATTGCTGTATAATCCGCTCTGCCTTATTCCTATTTTCATCTTATGGGTTTTAGGATCATATTCCGGGAAAACCCTTTTAACGGCTTCGTCACGCCGTTCATAGCATTTGAATCCAATGAGTGCATCTGTTATTTCCTCTCTGATTGTTTTCACCCCGAATTTCCCGGCCAGTTCAAGCGCCAGTTCCTCACTTTCCGGACTTGAATCCTTCTCGGGAATAATTATTCCAACAACCTTATCAGGGCCGAATGCCCTGGCTGAGAGAGCCAGGCAAACAGAGGAATCGATGCCGCCGCTTATTCCAACCACACCTCCCGCCCGTTTGAAATTGTACAGTACGTCCTGTTGAAGCTTTTTGATTATTTCATCTGTTACTTTTTCAACATTTTCAAGCAAAACAATATCTTTTGAAAAGGGTTTTCTGGTTTTCATGGATTTGGTTTTATATCTCGTCTATAATCTTCAGGTTATTTAACTCAATGCCGGTAAGATTCTCACTAAACCTATCAATAAATTGATCATAAAGCAGATGTGTGGATATGACAGATACAAGCACCATATCATCTACCTCCGATGAATTACCTGTTTTTTGTATTTTTTGAAGCAGGGTTGAAATTGAATTAAAATCAAATATCCCTGCTTTTTTGAAAAACCCGGGAGAAAGTACTTCCTTTAAATATTCAGGAGGATTATTAAGGGGGAATGCATTCTTTATCGGGGCCCTGTACGGTTGTTTTGACCTTTTAATGATCGATTCCGGAATTTTATTCTTCATCAGTTTCTTAAGCAGGAATTTTTCATTAAG
Source organism: uncultured Bacteroidales bacterium (assembly GCA_963831935.1). Lineage (GTDB taxonomy): Bacteria > Bacteroidota > Bacteroidia > Bacteroidales > VadinHA17 > LD21. The sequence goes on along the minus strand of CAWHSH010000012.1, from coordinate 16,972 downwards.
ACCATTCAGCTTAAAATCGCAGGGTAATTTATTGCAGAACTCAATTACCCTGTAATCCAGAAAGGGATACCGGCCTTCAACAGAATTAGCCATTGCCATCCTGTCGCCCTGGGAGGAAAGAAGATAGCCCGACATAAATATTGATGTTTCAAGCCATTGGGATTTCTCAAGATAGTTCCAGCTGTTAAAACCAGCAGGAAGCTTTTCTTCGAGGATCTCCGTGGGAGAATACCCGGTTAATTCTGACCTGACCTGACCGGAGAAGTGTTTTTTAATATGGTTGGAGTTATTCCACCTTAGCAGGTGTGAATAGAACGGATTTTCAATATCCTCCAGCTTATATCCGTAGAACATTTTCAGGATTACCGGATTGGCCTCTTTCATCTGGGGAAGGAAGGGATTAAGCTTTTTCAGCAGGAGGGGACGAATGGATGAATTCGGTTGTTTTGCCCAGAACCTTCTGATTTTAGCTTCTTTGAATATGTCATAACCTGCCAGCATTTCATCTGCTCCTTCCCCCGTAATGACTACCTTGATATTGTTTTTCCTGACAAGTTCCGAAAGCAATAGCATGGGAGCAGGTGCCGTCCGCGTAACGGGTGTTTCAGTATGCCAGATTACCTTTGGAAAGCTTCTCGAGATATCCTCTGAAGTGCAGATGATCGACCTGTGCCTTGTATCCAGGTAGCGTACGGCTTCATTCTGATAAGATGTTTCATCAAAATCCCTGTCATCGAAGCCTATAGAAAAGGTATTTAAGATGCGGGGTTCAATGTTTTTAATATACGCTACAGTTGAACTTGAATCAATCCCTCCGCTTAAATATGCAGCAACCTCAACATCCGCTCTTAGTCTGATCTTAACGGCGTCGTAAAACAACTCGTGAAATTCTTCCAGCGCTTTCTGAAGTGGCTTTGCATTGCCCGGGTCGTAGTACTTTAGCTCCCAGTATTTCTCAATTGTTATTCCGTTCCTGTTATATATAAGGAAGTGTCCCGGGGATAACTCAAAAATATCTTTAAATGCAGTTGATGGAGTTATAGCAGTCCAGAAGGTATATATCTGTGAAAGATTCTTATACGAGAATTCAGGATTAACATCTTCCTGAACAAAAAGTGATTTAATCTCTGAAGCGAAAGAGAATCTGTTATCGGACCGGTGATAAAACAAGGGACGGATGCCAATTCTGTCACGGGCGATAAAAAGTTCTTCCCTGAGTTTATCCCAGATTGCAAAAGCAAACTGACCGTTTAGCATTGATAAACAGTTTTTCCCGTAAGCTGCATAGAGTTGTATCAGTACCTCTGTGTCGGAGTGGGTTCGAAAAGCATATCCTTTCTTAACAAGATTATCCCTCAGTTCAGGGTGATTGAATATTTCACCATTAAAAACGATCCAATAACGTCCTGAGGGGTCCGACATTGGTTGCTGTCCGGTTGACAGATCTACTATGCTTAATCTTGTATGTCCAAAACCTACAAATGGTGAAGTATATATTCCACTTTCATCCGGACCGCGGAAACAGACAGCACGCAGCATTCCTTCGATTACATTTTTATTCAGAACTTTATTCCTGTAATCAATTATACCGGCTATTCCGCACATAATCAGTTACTGCTTTTACGAACTATAAAATCGGTTATTGCATTTATTGATTCAAAATTCTCTTCAACCAGGTCTGCATCAGTGGTCTTGATACCGAAGTTTTCTTCAAGGTAGGTGATTAAAACAACAAAACCCATTGAATCAAAATAACCCTCTTTGAAGATTAAGGAATCATTTTTAATCTTATCCTTATCTACAAATGTTGCTTGTTGTATATAGTCTTTGACTTTTTCCCTTATTGCAATCGCATCACTATCCATATCTGAATTGATAAATTAAAATATTAGAAAAGAATGGTGAACCCAAACCGAACAGTTGGTCTAGTTCTTTATATAATAGTTGCTGTAATGCCTGTAAGAACTTTTGTGCAGGCTAAGGTCATTATAGACAATATCATAGTTGCTTAACTTATTGGTTTTAAGATTATTAATAACATTGGCAAAAATGTCTTTTCTGGTGTAGTTGTTCCTTATAATCATCAAAACCTTGGAAGCATATTTCATCATTAGTATGGCATCGGCAACTATACCAACAGGAGTTGTATCAATTAAAATATAGTCATATTTTGTTTTAAGATTATTGATGAGATTATCGAGTACACCCGATTCAAGCATTTCTGAAGGATTAGGGATTATAGGTCCTGCAGAAATAAAATCAAGATTGGGAATATGGGTATTTCTTATGATATCTTCAACTGAAGCCTTTTTTATCATAAAATTGGTGAGCCCGTTCGTGTTATCCTGTTTAAGCTTTACATGAAGAGTTGGTCGTCGAAGGTCGCAATCGATAAGTATAGTCTTATATCCGACAGAAGCTATGGAAGATGACAGGTTGAGTGATACAAAACTTTTCCCTTCCTGTGGCTGGGAGGAGGTAATCAGGATAACCTTTGATTTTTCGTGATCGGATTTCAGAAACAGGCTGCTCCTCAGATTCCGGAATGATTCTGAAATTGCGGATTTTGGAAACTCAGCCACCACTGATTCGCTTTTCATGTTATTGCTGTAGATCACACTCAGAACCGAACGGTGAAGCATATATTCAGCATCATTCATGCTTCTTATCTTGTCATCGAAGAAATCCCTTATTAAAAGAAAAAGTGTAGGCAACAGTAATCCAAAGAACAATGCCATCATGTAGTTAATGCTTTTCTTTGGTGATACTATCTTTGATGTAATATTCCTTGCGGGTTCAATGATTTCATAGTCAGGATAGTTTGATGCCAGAGCAATTGCGGCTTCGGATCTTTTCTGCAGCAGGAAGGTATAAATAACATCATTCAGGTTGAACTTCCTCTGCATGGTTACCATGTTCATTTCTGTCCTTGGCAGTTTAGAAATTTCTTTCGAGAGCTTGTCCTGCCTGTAATTCAGTTCATTTAACGAAAGAGTGAGAGTGTTCAGATTATTTGTAAAGTTCTCAAGAATAGTTTGTTTCTGAACTTTTATTTTATCATCAATCTGGCGGATGAAAATGTTTTTTTGAGGATTACTACTCCCGATGGCTTGTGATCGCTGCATATTGAGATCGTTGAGTGTGGTGATCATCTGGTTTATTATCGGATCACTTACATTCATTGCAGTCGGTGGGATAACACCCGACATATCCTCGTTTGCCTTAAAGTAATTTATAACATAATTGTAATACCTTTCAGTAACCTGTAACTGAGCACGCTCATTTTCTATCTGCGTCATCTGTTCATAAATACGCTGACCCTGAAAACTCAGATCCATAACCTGGTTGGCTGACTTGTAATTTCTCAGCTCAGATTCAGATTGCACAAGAGAGTCAGATCTTTCGCTTATCTGTTTATCAATAAAGTTCACGGTGCTTCGCGCCACGTTATTCTTTTTAGCCAGATTATCTTCCAGAAATGAATTAAGGTACCTGTTAAGGAATGTGATGGTCTTATCAAGATTATTCTCGGCGAACTTGATGTTGATAATTGACCCTAATGGGGATGCCTTTTCGACTTCAAGTTTCCTCAGGTATCCTTTTGACAGATAATCAAGATGATTAAACTTAAAGTAATATTGATCTTTATCTGCCTTTTGTTGAGTCAGGTTTTCCTTATTAATGGATACTGAGAATCTGAATATCTTATTGCTTATGGTCTCACTGAACTTGCATATAGTATCGAAATCTACTGTGTTGTCTTTACTTACAATTAGATTATCTACGTAATTATAGAACGAAACTTTCTTTTGCGAAACTCTGAGCCTGAAAGAGGACTCATCCATAATTGTTAGATATATATTTGCATCAATAGGTTGAATATGGGATTTATCAATGCTTACAGTGAAAGGAGAATTACCATATAATTCAGTGGTCTGTTTTAAAAACTTTTTTGATTCCCTGAAATAGCTGACTTCAAGATTCATGCTCGTAACTGTGGAATAAACAAGGGCGAATGAACGCAGACTGGTTATATCATTTTCAATATTATTCAACGACTGAAGTGATTCCAGGCCGCTGAACAATTCATTTGAACTCAGTATTGATGAAGTTTTGTTCTCTACCGGATTTAATGAAGCAGAGGCTTCATATACTTTATGAGAAAAACGGTTATACAGGAAAGCAGCTGCGATACACAGCAATATCAAAACAATATAAAGGTATTTCAGGGAGGCAACCTTTAGTATAAAGTATTTTAAAGGGGCTATTGATGAATCCGGTTCTATGGTTTTTAACATTATATCTAAATTTTACTGAATGCTTAAGCCTGCAAATAGCAACACTGCAATCAACGTTGTTATCGATGATAATATTGTTGTATAAGTAATGTTTGAATAACTTGTTGATACTGATTTAAGTGGTTCAACTACAACAACATCATTAGGTAATACATAATAAAAATCCTTACCTGCAATTTTGGAGTCGGAAAGATTAAGTTTGTGATGCATTATCTTGTCACCCTCCTGCCGGATAAGAATAACATTTTTACGGTTTCCGTAGCGTGTCAGTCCTCCTCCAAGAGCCAAAGCCTCATATATATTAAGTTTATCCTGGGTGAAGGAATAAACCCCTTGTCGTTGTACCTCTCCAAGAATTGAAATCTGGTTATCAATAAATTTAACAAGGACCTCTGTATTAGCAACATATTCCTTAAGTGCTTCCTGAACTTTAATACCGGCTTCTGTCAGGGTGAGTGATCCCAAATTTATTTTTCCGACAAATGGGAAGTCAATATTCCCGGCTTCATCAACAAGATAACCAATCATACTGTTCCCGGCACCTGAGTAACGGGCTTCCTCCGGCACATCAAATATCTGTCTGTGTTTGCGGATCGATGCTTAATACTCTGATGTACAATCTATCAAATGGTGCAATGGTTTTTTGAATTTTTGGATTGGCTAAGGGTTTTTCAAGAGTCATTAATATCGTTAAAATAACTTAACTGCCTTGTAGGTACACAGGAACTGATTGCTACCATTATAATTGCGACAAGACAGAGTTTGCAGTAAAAATTGGTTTCCTTTTTCATAAGAAGTTTAATAAAGTTTATCAAATGCCTGTTCTCTGGAAAACAGTTTTAATTGTTTTGAGCAAAATTATAAAATCTAATCGAGGTGACCAACTATCAATATAGGCCAGATCCATTTCCATCCATTTTTCAAATTTGACATTGTTACGGTCAGGTATAATCTGCCAGAAACATGATAAACCAGGCTTTACCGAAAGGCGTCTCAACTGCCATCTTTTGTACTGTTCAGTTTCGCTTTTTAACGGGGGACGAGGGCCTATGAGCGACATTTCTCCTTTAAGGACATTTATAAGCTGTGGTAATTCATCAAATCCTGTTCTCCGGAGGAATTTACCGATCCTGGTTATTCGCGGATCATTCTTAATCTTGAAAACCGGTCCATCCATTTCATTTTTGGATTCGAGATCAGTCCGGATTTTATCGGCACCGGCGACCATCGTTCTGAATTTATAAAGATCAAACTGACGTCCGCGCAACCCGACTCTTGCCTGCCTGTAAATTATCGGACCCTTTGAAGTCAGCTTTATTGATAGTGCTATGATCAGCATTAAAGGAGATAAGCAGAAGCAATAATATTACTGAGAAATTAGATATCCATGAATTTTTTTGTTGCAAGGGCAAAAGGCTTGTAGGGAACATTTATGAATGTCAGGAACTTCTCATTTCCTATTACTGAAGTAAATGCATTTGTCAGATTAATTTGAAGAGTCTTGTATTTCATCCTGAAAACAACACCGAGCTCTTCACATGATCTGATCGTTTTTCTGACTTCCGAAGGATTAATATCCTTTTTAATATAAATCACTTCATCGATTGTATCAACCTCCATCAGATCGTGAAGCACCATTTTGGTTTTCTCCGGAAGGATTTTATAAATTTTGCCGTACTTTTCAATTAAAGGGTCAGAACTTGAAAAGATGAAAGTTATCCGGTAACCCCAATCAATATTCAGACGGATATCTTCAATAAACGGTATTGATGATTCGTCGGCGATAAGGATTATGTTAACATAGTTAAATCCCTTTGACCTGTATATTTTAAATACCTTGTACTCGAATGTCCTGGCAAAAAACAAAAAAAGGAAGCCAAGAAATGCAAATTCTATTAGGAATAACCGTGACAGATAGGCTAACTTGAATACAAAATAAAAAATCAGAAGCAGAGACGCTAACTACAACAGCCGATTGAATATATTCAAACAACAATGTCCTGTATCTTTTTGTTCTTGGGATCTCTGTTGCATTAATAATATAAAGTGTGATCAGCCAGAGTGGTAAAATAGCCAGAAAAATATAGGTAAGATCCTTTCTCTGAAAAAAGAAAAAGTCTCCCTCACCGTAGTAATTGAATAAGAAAGCTATCTGGAATGCAAATACAATAGCCAGGATATCAATTAATCCAAGGATTAGATTAATAAGGTTCCATCTCTCGAGAAACGGAATTATTTTAAGACGTATAAGTGTATTGAATACATCCATAATTTAAGAACCAGCAGACAGTTTGTTTGTTTTGCAAATATCTAATCAATAATTGATATTTTAAATATTAAGTCCTTTTTTAACATTAGAGTATGTAAACTATTCCTATTGGCCTTGTCTTCTCATATTCTGCGACCAGAAATATGTCACCCCGTTAAGGTCAGTAATATCAAAGACTTTAAATCCATGTTCTTCCAGCAGTTTTGCTGCCCCTTTCTTTGAGATATTCCTGTCATTCCTGGAATCAAATATACTGATCAATCCGTTTAAAAACTTTCCGGATTGATAATAAGGAATTCCCTTCCATGATGATTATTGCTTTTAAAACAACCTACAAAATAAGCTTTTGAAGGCATTATTCTGTAAAGAGTGTGAAGAAAACTTTCAAGATGTTTTATCTGGTTCAGTTTCTTAATGTTGACAAGTGTCCTAATCCCTTTCAGGTCATTGTGATCATAGTAATAATGGTGCATCGAGGAGAGTACCATTATGTTTGGCTCCTTATCAAGACCTATCCAGGTCATGTACTGGTAAAAGTCGTTGCCTCCTTCAGTGAGAATATTTTCCAGTATGGGGTTAGTTCTTGTCCTGTCACCGGAAAGCAACTCCTCATCGAAATTTACCCTGGTGATCTTATTTCTGATTTCGGCTATTTCCAAAGCTGAAGAATTTTCCATTGGTCAATTGATTTGTTACCGAGGTAAAAGTATTGATAAAGCCAGTTGCTGTCAAGTAGACAAAGCCCATTAAATGCGTAAATGCGAAATGAATCGAAATGTTTTGTCTTTAATTACCGCACGAATATCCACCATGTTTAACTGTTTAAATAAGAATTACCGGAATACGTCAAATTCTATGTAAAATTTACATGCAGTTCTGAATAATCCATGAAGATCTAATAATAATTAAAATCTAAATGATTATATATCAGCATAATAATAAATTAATCAGAATGAGGGGAAACATTTAGAGACTCGATTTAATTTTTGACCAAAGACCTTAATAATTAGATTAAAAATCGAATTATAAGGCGGAATTTGAACTGTTTAACACAAACGTGGTACGCAGAAGAGACGGATATTTGAAAGTGGGGGGATTAGCAATCTAAGCAGATTTCTTCAGATTCTCTGCACAAAAGTAAGTTACCCTGCTTATTTCAGTCATGTCGACAATCCTGAAACTATGGTTTTCAAGTAGCTTGATAACATCTCTCCTTGTCATGAATTTATCTGTCTTGGAGTCGATCAGGTTAATAAGTCCGTTGAGAAACTTAAATGACTGATAGAATGGGACAGCAATTCCGCTGTTGATTTTATTATCCTTAAAACATCCAACAAAATTTGCTTTTTCCGGCAGGACGCGGAAAACATTGTTCAGGAAACTATCAATATGGTTAATCTGATTGAGCTGTTTGAGATTGATTAATGTTTTTACACCCTTAAGATCATTGAAATCATAATAATAATGGTGTACTGATGAAAGCACCATCAGGTTAGGATCTTTGGCAAGTCCAAGCCAATTTATGTAATGGAAAAAATTTTCACCACCTTCAGCCGCAAGACTGTCAAAAACAGGATTATTTTGATTCTCATCCATTAAAGTTGTGTTCTTCCCTAAACTGGTATTAACTAGCTGGTTATTATCTGTTTCTGTTCTATATGTAACTGGATTCTTTCCCATCAACCTGATTAATTAACCAGAGTATAAAATTAGCAATTAAGAGAACAGCCGTCAAGCACCCGACCTGTCTGCGACCTCTAAAGCATATAAGATAAATACTGTTTGTGTCTGGTATTACAGTTTTCCTCCACATATAATTAACGTTCATCAATAAAATTAGTTCATTCGTCAAAATGTTAACAAAATTTATCAAGGATTTCATTGAATCAATGGATTTGTAATAGTTTGATGAACTTAATATGCATATAATCAATAATATAAATCTCAAGGAAAATATTAAATTCAAAGAAAATAAGTTAATTATAATTTTGACTAATGTCCATTTTATTTGGATGAAAATCAGGAATCGGTGGTCAAATTTGAAATAACAGTAAAAATTTGATCTCCTTTTGATTTTGCATAAAAACTAAGTAAAATCCTTCTGAAAAGGAACTTTTTTTCGTCATTAACATTATTACAAAAAGCATTCCTTTGTTGGCAAATCTCATAATTTGCACCAACAAATCTATGTGCTCACCTGACTTTATTCTTTTGAATGGAGTTTTTCGTTGTACTAATGTGATAATCCGTTTTCTCACTCAAATGCATTTATTAAGTCTGGAGATCCATGAGCCGATAATAAAATTGACTTTCGCTTTTTCTGATGTAAATTTGCTTACTTTTCATTTACCATGAAATATCCGTGATTAAAAAGTAAAATCACAAACCGAAATGATTATTCATGGATATTCCATCTGTCCATTAAAAAACAAATTATATACAGATGAAAGTAATTATTCTGACACTATTTGCGGTAATTGGATATTTCGCAAATCTTTCGGCCCAGAAGGCAATCACCTTCGGCCCCTTAGATTATTACCATGCAAAAGTTATGGATAATAATAATTATCTTGATTCATGGCACAAAGATCAGAATGGCCCCTTTGAATTTATATTGAACCTCAGTGCAACCTGGTGGAAAAATTCTCCGGATGTAAATGGATGGCCAATATGGTGCACTGCTGCACTATTGGGGAAACCATATATACAAGGTGCCGGAGCTATCCCCGGATCGGCATGTTCATTTGCGATTATAGCCTGTCTGAGGTATTATGTCTATACTGGCGATACAACCTATCTCAATATGGCTAAAAGAACCGGGGATTATATAATTAATCAGGACCTTACACCGTCTGATTTTACAAAATATCCGGACTTCCCATACGCGGTGGGAACTACCGGTAACATAAATCCCCAGGGTACCGGACACCCTGGTGATATTGATCCTTTAAATCCTATTTATAGCATACAACCCGATAAAGGGGCAATGCTTGGTGTTGCTTTGCTTGAACTCTACAAGATAACCGGCAATCAGGAATTTTTAAATACTTCCGTCAACATTGCTGATTGTTTATCGGACAATGCGGTCCAGGGGAATGCTGTATACTCTCCATGGCCAATGCGTGTAATGGCGGACGATGGAAGCACGGTTGATGGTAAATTCTCAGCGAATATAAGTTATGCCTGCAGGCTTTTTGACGAGTTATTACGAATCGGTCAAACCGGAAATGGGAAATACAAATCTACACGTGATGCGGTCTGGAACTGGTTAAATACCTATGTTATTGCCTATGATGATGGATCGAAATGGTATAATTTCTTTGAAGACCATGGAGGCGATGAAAATAATTCAACTCAAATAAATGCCCTTGAAACGGTCAGATATCTGCTCGAAAAAAAAAGTCAGGCTGATCCTGATTGGTTTAACCTTTCAAAAAGAATCATAAACCAGGTATCCCGGAGATGGTCGGTTACAAGTCTTGACAAAGACGGTTATGTCAGCATAGGTGAGCAGGACATGGATATGACTCCATATAACAGTCACACTGCCCGTTATGGTTCGATTTTAGCAATGTTTAGTGAAGCAGGTGCAAGCATCGCTTATAAGGATACGGCATACCATTCACTTTGCTACAGTCTCTACAGTGTCGAAGATGACGGGTTTACCAATACCTATTTTACCGAGGGGGGGTATGCCTGGACAACCGATTCATTTGGAGACTTTTTAGGTCATTATGTTCAAGCTATGGCTGCAATACCTGAATGGACCGGAAGCAGAAATTATTTATTGAAGTCTACCAGTACTATAACGAAAGTCAGTTACGATAAAGCAGGGAAAGTAATTTATTCCACATTTGATGATTACGGTGTTGATAAGCTGAAATTGATCAAAAAGCCTGTTTCAATAAAGGTCGATGGCACAGATATTAGATCCTATGTCTGGGATGCCACAACCAATGTTCTTGTCATTAACCGTTCGACAGGGAAAAATATAGAAATTGACCTGGAGGGCACACCCAATGTTAATACAGGATCCAAAATCCGGATTTACCCAAATCCGACCACAGGCTTATTATCTGTAGAAGTGGATCAAAGCCTCTCGACAGGGAGTGATCTTGAAGTGTTTGATTATGATGGCAGAATTTTATTGTCTAAGAGTCTGGAAGAAGGAGTGAAGCATAATCTTGATTTATCTCATTTCCACAGTGGTGTATACATAATCAGAATTAAAAATAATAACGGGAACTATTTTCAAAAGGCTGTAATTCGAAAATAAATAAATTTTAATATGTGTATTTCCATTTAAAGCCATACAAATTAAGTAGATTTATTTATTGTAGTTAATTGTTACACGGTTAAAGAACTTTTTTATTTAAATATGGGAAATGTTAACAAATACGCTCTCAAGAAAAATAAAAGGTTATGGTACATTCCCCAAAATATATTTAGATGAATATGATTCTGATATTGGAAAACTGATTGAAATAACAAACAGGATAAATTATTAATCATTTTAAATTAATCACAATGGAAATCATTAATGTACAGGCATTGGAAATACTTGACTCCCGTGGAAATCCTACGGTAGAAGTCAGTTTAACACTTGAAGACGGAACTGAAGCCAGAGCAGCAGTACCAAGTGGTGCTTCAACCGGTGAACGTGAAGCATGTGAATTAAGAGACGGCGACAAGAAACGATATGGCGGGAAAGGCGTTTTAAAAGCCGTTGAAAACGTCAATAAGATTATCTGCAAAGGAAATTATTGGTAAATGCTTTGTCAGCCAGCGTGAACTGGATTATTCAATGATTAATCTGGATGGAACGCCAAACAAATCAAAACTTGGCGCAAACGCAATACTTGGTGTATCAATGGCGTATGCCCGTGCAGAAGCATTAAGTTCTGATATTCCGCTTTATCAGTACCTAGGCGGAAGTAATGCACATTTACTGCCTGTTCCATGTATGAATATCATCAACGGTGGCAAACATGCTGACAATAATGTGGATTTTCAGGAATTCATGATTGCTCCACATGGTGCTCAAACATTTACAGAGGCTATCCGCATGGGTATAGAAGTTTTTCATACCCTGAAATCTGTGCTTAAAGCAAAAGGATACAGCACCGGAGTTGGTGATGAAGGTGGTTTTGCGCCAGACCTGAAATCAAATGATGAAGCCGTTGAAGTAATTCTTGAAGCCATAGGTAAGGCTGGATATAAAGCAGGTGAAGAAGTTAGTATTTGCCTTGACCCTGCTGCCAGCGAACTATGGGAAGATGGGAAATACAAATTATTTAAAAGCACAGGAAAATTCCTTACAAGTGATGAAATGGTAAAACTATGGGAAAGTTGGGTGAATCAATATCCTATTGTTCTGATTGAAGATGGTATGGCAGAAAATGATTGGACAGGCTGGCATAACATGACCAAAACACTTGGCTAAGAAAATTGAAATTGTTGGTGATGATTTATTCTGCACTAATAAAGCAATCCTGACTGAAGGCATTCAGAAGGGTGTTGCCAATGCAGTACTGATTAAACTGAATCAGATTGGTACAGTTACCGAAACTCTTGGAGACAATCGAACTGGCATATAAGAATTCCTATAACTGCTTTGTATCACATCGTAGCGGTGAAACTGTTGACAGTTTTATTTCGGATTTAACCGTTGCTGTTAATGCTGGTCACCTGAAAACTGGTAGTGGATGCAGAGGTGAACGAGTTGAAAAATTCAATCAACTAATGAGAATCGAACATTCATTGGGTAGTGCTTCCAAATTTGCAGGTAAGAAGGCATTTAAAAATGCATAAATTAATTAATTGATTTCAATTTGGTTTAAGGGTAACACTGTTTTTATTATCGTTATAGAAGAACCTTAATTGATTTTCATTTATTTTAAATGTTTGCAGAATGTGTACGACATCCGAAAACATATTTCCCCATTCAGGTTGTCCTAATTTTGTTCCGCCATACCTGATTATGTTGATAGTCCTGTCTGAAAGAGTAAAGTTTCCGGTAACGGAATTGGTCGTGTTTCTGCCATAAAGTGAGTCTGTTGTAAATGTTAAAATTACATCCATCCCGTTCCATGAATCAACATCAGATTTTTCTATTACGGAATTATTAACAAAATCCTCATAAGACACTACAACCCATGTCCCGCTGATGTTTGGGATTGTAGGATCGTCAGTGAAATTTCTATTTTCCCGGACTTTTTCACAACCGGAGATCAATAGGAGAATGCTGAATAATAATGTTATTGTTTTCATCCTGAGCATTTCGGGTATAATGTCTGACATTAATTTTTTTTGTATTTATTCAACTTTTTTAATAATTGTCGGGTATTCAGGATCATTTTCTGCCAGATATCCACTCTTCTCACAGCCGTAAAGTAGCATGATAAATGTCAATGGAATGAGCAAGTAATTCTTCATGGTATTGTTATTTTTTTTCTCAATGTGATATCTCCTAACCAGATCCTGGTATTCCCCTGAAACAGCTGATCTTTTGATACCTGATAGGCTAATCCCGGGAATTCAAATAAAAGTTTATATTCACCGGGATTTATGGGTGTTTCAATAGTATAATTAATTGTAAATGAAATCGATTCACCAGATTTTATTGGTGACAACCATTCAGGTTTCCAGCTATTCCATGGTTCAGGCTTCTGATGGACGATATTACCGGAAAAGACTTCATTATTGTCTGAATCTCTGAGATATAATCCATTTGTGAAGTAATGAAATAGGCCGGGTCCTGTTTTGTTAATATCAAGGATCAACAGGTCAGTTAGATCGTGATTTACAATAGTAAATCCAAAGGACAACTGAGTTCCGTTTATCTCTGTGAAGTCAACCGAGCCTGATAGCCCTGAGTGTAACAAATTATGCTCTTTCAGCAGCTCAATAATTCCCGGGCTGTTCCTTATATCTGGTTTACCATCCCTCCAGATTTCAATTCTGAGAGCATAATTTCCATACAAGCTTGGGGAAGGGATCATGGGTCCGGCAGGAATGAAACTTGAGTATCCGGGAACAAAGATCCCTGAATAGATGGTATCCCCTTTATCTAAAAAGGTAAATGAATCACTAAGAAGCTCGTTAAAGACATCATGCTCCTCTTTTAAATACAAAATGTGTGTTGAAGAGTCGTACAGTTCAATATTTTCAAATTTGAATTCTTTCCCGCTTCCGATCTTAAAGAAAACATCGGGACCAGTTCTGCTGTCGTATTTTTCACAACCGGTCAGGGTTAACAAAATGGTAATGCCAATCAGAAATTTCTTTTTCACAGTGATCAGATCTTAAATAGTAAATGTTTATTCAACTGTAGTACGGAGACTATCCCCGTGAAAAGAATTGTTCCTGCTGATATCTCACATATGAAATAAAGAAATGGGCAGTTTAAAGGTCCTCCTCCTGATACACTGGCAATTATGGCTACGAAGCTGCAAATGATCCGGAATAAAATAAATCTCTCAATACAAGGGAAGTCAGGTTACAATTGTGATGCACAAAAATTATACCACGACGGTATCTGAGTCAATATTTTTGTATTAATACGAGGTTTAAATTCCTGCTTGTCGACTTTCCAAAATAACCCAATATGAATAATTGAACCTTTGTGAAATTAGTTTTCGGATTTATTTCATAAAGCAACTTTTACTCTCAATTTTATTTATAAATGTTATTTTTAAGGCATTCTAAAATTACAGATATGCAAGTTATATCACGTAAAGCATTGATTATCAGCATTGTATTAATTGCCACCATTACCTTGATGTCAAAAACGTCACTTAGCCAAACTCCAACCAAAGAAGTAAAGAACATTATATTATTTATCGGTGATGGTATGGGTACTGCACAGGTTTATGGTGCAATGACAGCCAGTGAACACAAGTTAATTCTTGAATCCTTCCCATATACTGGATTCAGTAAAACCTACTCTTATGATAATTATGTGACCGATTCTGGTGCAGGTGGTACTGCAATCGCCTGCGGGATAAAGACAAGAAACGGGATGATTGGTATGTCACCGGATTCCGTTCCGGTAAATTCGATACTTGAGATTGCTCACCAGAACAAAATGGCAACAGGAATTGTAGTGACTTCATCGGTAACTGATGCCACACCTGCATCATTTGTTGCTCACGTAATTAACAGAGGCTATTATGAAGACATTGCCAAAGCATACCTTAATGGAACAGTTGATGTTTTTATCGGGGGTGGAGAGGGTAATTTCAGAGATAGGCTTGACAGTGCGGACCTGACAATCATGTTGAAGAAACAAGGATATGATGTTGTTTATAGCATTGATTCATTGAAAAAATCATCTTCACGAAAAATTGCAGGACTTCTTGCCAAAGGAAATATGCCGGCTGTTCAGAACGGAAGAGTCGGAGCGCTGAGTGAGATGACAAGAAAAGCAATTCAAACCCTGAGCAGAAATCCGAATGGTTTTTTTCTCATGGTCGAAGGTTCTCTGATTGATAAAAATGCTCATGGGAAGAACCTTCCGGAAACCCTTACCGAAGTGATAGACATGGACGAGGCAATCGGTGTTGCAAAAGATTTTGCTGATAAAAATAAACAGACTCTTATAGTTGTTACTGCTGACCATGAAACAGGTGGACTTGCTCTGGTGAATGGTGATATTAAGAATCATCAGGTCGCTGGTTCTTTTATTGAATCTGGTTCTCATACCGGTGTGATGGTTCCAATCTTTTCATATGGTGCCGGGGCACGCTATTTCTCAGGTATTCACGATAATACTTTCTTTTTTTATCGATTTATTAAACTGATTAATGCTCAGGTGAGTAAATCAATTTATCAGTTTAATCCTAATTAGCAGGTCATCCTTGTTCCATTCGCCTGCATTTGGTTGGGAAAACAAAACTCCAGTGGTTAACCATAACTATTTTCTGGTTGATTTGTTATTTATGGTAATTTTCTTCTATCGGCTAAATGTTGACAACCCTCCGGTTTTTACAATTATTCATCAGTTCCTTTGAAATTTCGTTCAAAGAAAAAAAGGTTTTCTAAAAATACTCCTGACCGATTATTTAAAACATTTGGTTGATTCTTTTAATTGATCACAAATGTTAAATACTAACTTTTCTTCAAAAATAGGGCTGTTTGATTCTAAATATTTTTTAAAGAATATTCCATCATCCATACATTGCTTGTGATAACCAAGTTTAAGATAACTAACATGAATTAATTATTTATTTGCCTATGAAACAAAAGTAGAATCTGACCAGTAACCTACCGGAAATTTCAGATCCGTGTTTTAAACAAATTGAACTTTTTCAATAGTAGCTAACTAAAGAACTTGTATTTAGTTTTAAAAATCATTTAATAATTAACCAAAACCTAATTTACTATGAAGAAAAGCTGTTTTTATTTTATGACCCATTGTTTTCCGCATGGGAAACTAAGACTACTGCTTCTACCAATAAAACTAACTGTTTTGTTAAGCATTTTAACCACCTTTAATGCCTATGCCCAGAGAACAGTAACAGGAACCGTGGTTGATCAAGATCAACAACCGGTTGTTGGGGCTAATGTTGTTGTGAAAGGAACTCTAATAGGGGCAACAACAGACGGCCTTGGTAAGTATACTATTACTGTTCCCTCTACTGGAAATACCCTTGTTATAAGCTTCATTGGATTCACTACACAGGAGGTACCTATCGGAACCAGCTCAGTTCTGAATGTTACTCTTCAGACGGAATCTCTTGCTTTAAGTGAAGTTGTGGTTGTCGGATATGGTACTCAGAGAAGGGCCGATGTGACCGGTGCTATTTCATCAGTAGCATCTGATAAGCTTACTGCTTTGCCTTCTGCAGGTCTTGACCAGGCTTTGCAGGGACGTGCAGCAGGTTTGACGGTTATCAGCAATGGTTCTCCGGGTGTTGATGCTACAATGAGGGTTAGGGGTATCAGTACGGTTAACGATGCCAATCCTTTGTTTGTTGTTGACGGTGTTGTGGCAACCAGCATCAGTAGCCTCAATCCTTCAGATATTGAACGCATTGAAGTTTTAAAAGACGCTTCCACAGCTGCTATTTATGGTTCACTGGGATCAAATGGTGTTATTATGGTTACTACCAAGAAAGGTAAAGCCGGTAATGTTGTGGTTAATCTGGAAGGCTATTACGGAGTTCAGTATTCAAATAAAAGATATGATTTGTTGAATGCTGCGCAGTATCGGGAATATGCCACAGGTGGAGCATTTACCACACCTCCGGTTTATACAAATCCAATATATGCAGATCGTTTAGCTGGTATAAATCCCAGCCGGCCCCAAGGCGGTGAAACCAATTGGCAGGATGAGATCTACCAGAATGGTCCTATGCAAAATTATGACCTTTCTCTCTCCGGTGGTAATGAGAACAGCACTTTT
>CAWHSH010000011.1:0-121485 GCA_963831935.1 uncultured Bacteroidales bacterium | reverse complement strand
GGCGGATGGTCTCAATTTAACTGTTCAGCTTATAGAAAAGGAATCTTGAAAATAATAATCATTGCCTTGGCGCAAGGTTTCTACAAAACTAAATCACCGTATTTAAAACCGTATTTAAAGCCGTATTAAAATACGGTTATTTTTTCTTTAGGGAGCAGAACCGGGGGTCTTGCCCCTTCCGGAAGGAACGATTTATATGGGTGGTCATTGGAATATTCAGCAAATTCAGTTCTGATTGCTTCAAGCAATTTGGGTTTTGTCAAAAGGTCCAGTGCTGTTGCCGAAATTACCTTCGCACCTGTATTGAGTCCTTTCCATGAAGCTTTACCGTAACCTGAAGCCACGGTTGACCAGTGATGCCCTATCACTCCCGGAATAAGCCCCGGGAAATTAAGTGTTGCTGTCGGGGCTACCAGCGAAACCTCTCCGACATCAGTTGAAGCACCTCCTGTCTGAATGCCCACAGGCTGGTTCAGGGAACTCACCTTTAAATGATAACCTTTCTCTTCAGAACCCAGCGCCTTCTGAAACGATTTAGCAAAGGTATTTTCAGGTTCTGTCCATTCAGGCATGCCGATTAGTTCAATATTTCTTTGAATCGTCTCAGCAAGTCCCTTTATTTGAGTGTTTCTGATGAATTGCAGAAATGACATTAATAGTATCAAGTACTGTACCGGATGCAAGGGCTGCCCCCCGGGCACAATCCACTACCCGTTTGAACATTTCTTCAAGCTGGTCGTCAGTGTTCCTCAGATAATACCATACCGTGGCTCTGTCAGGAACAATATTGGGCGCCCCTCCTCCTTCGGTGATTATATAATGCATCCTGTAAGTATAGAAAAGATGCTCCCTGAGATAATTCGTTGCTACATTCATAAGTTCGACAGCATCAAGGGCGCTTCTGCCGCTCCACGGCGCCCCGGCTGCGTGGGCTGTTCTTTCCTTTAAATGAAAACAAGACTGATATTACTGCACTTCCGCTCACTCCGTAACCGGTTGAAAGCTCTGATGAGGCGTGATTGTCGATCACGGCATCTGCATCCTTAAAAACTCCATCTCTTACCATGTAAGGCCGGCTTATCAGGGTTTCTTCGGCTGGTGACCCGAAAAATTTGATCGTGCCCCCGATATTATTCAGCTCCATGCTCCTCTTTACTGCGACAGCCGCCGCAACACCGGCTGTACCCATCATGTTATGCCCGCATCCGTGACCTGGCGCTCCCGGTATTATCGGATCCTGAACTGTTGTTAGAGCTTTTTGCGAGAGCATAGGGAGCGCATCATATTCTCCAAGGATACCGATCACGGGTCTTCCGCTGCCCCATGTCGCAACAAAACATGTAGGCATTCCTGCAACACCCTTTTCAACTTTAAAACCTTCCGCTTCCAGCTCCCTGATAAGAATTGCCGATGATCTGAATTCCTGCATCCCGAGTTCCGCAAAATTCCAGATCGAATCCGAAATGTTGCCGAACTTCTTTACGGTAAGGCTGTCTTCCAGAAATTCCAGTGGCATTTTTCTTGGCTTTATACATGTCTGCTTTCCCCGGCAGCTCTTTTTCAATCTTTTTCTGGCTGAATAGCGGATTCACAATAAGACAGAAAAAAACAGAAGACAAAAGAAGGTTTTTAAACAGGATAAATGGTTTCATCTGGTCACATGTTAGTTTCTCATCAGCAATGAAATGTTTCCAAATATGGATATTTTAATTAACTTCCGGAAGATAAGAAAAACTAATTTACCTTTGTCATAAGCGCAGAATGATCAAATAGTAATTAACATCCGGACGATTTTTATCCTGATCCTGATTTTGGAAACCGTCCTTAAAAAAGCTTTGATGAAAAGATTAAAAATCATCCTGTCAGTTTTATTACTTGCAGTAATCTGCCTGATAATATTCTTTCTTTTTGTGAAAAAAGATTCAGCTTCAGGCATATCAATAACCTATCCTTTCAATAATGCACTGTTTCCTCCTGAATTCCCCGCTCCATCCTTTGAATGGAAAAGCGATATCAGGGAATCCTCATTATGGGAAATAACAGTAATCACCCGTAATAAAAAATGCCTGATTAGCCATCGGGTCAGGCAAACCAAATGGACTCCGCAAAAGTCAGAATGGGATAGCATAAAATATTTGTCAGGCTTTGATAAAATATATTTCAAAGTTAAAAAAGCCGGAGATGATGACAGGCCTCAGCAGGTCACTTTCTCGGTAAGCAGGGATTCAGTCGGAGCACCGGTTTTATACCGGCAGATGCCAATACCATTTTACCTTGCGGAAAAACAGCTTGATTCAATGAACTATGTACTTATTGATTTCGGCAGCAATAATCCGCCTCATATTGCCATGAGATCTTTCCCGGTATGCGGTAACTGCCATTCATTCAGTGCTGACGGAAGTACGGTCGGTCTTGATCTGGATGCAGGGCGCAGGGATAAGGGAGGCTATTTTGTATCGCCGATCAAAGACACGATTCTGTTCAATCTTGGGAATTATATGTCCTGGTCAAAAATTGAAAAAAGAAGCACATTTGGCCTGTTCTCGAAAATTTCTCCCGATGGCCGGCATATTGTCACTACCGTGAGGGACCGTGTGGTATCCAGGAATCCCGCCCTGGACAGATATGAAAGTTTTGCCTATTCCCTTCTTTTCTTCCCTGTGAACGGAAATCTCGCTGTCTACGACCGCGAGTCACATATTTTAAAGGAACTTCCCGGAGCAAACCTTGATGAGTACGTCCAGAGCAATGCGTTCTGGACTCCCGACGGAAAGGAAATTATTTTTTCAAGAGCCAGAGCTCTGCCCAGGGACAGCGACATCTATAAACTTGCCGTGGATGATAAGCTTCTTCTCGAACAGTTTGAAGAAAGAAAGGTGCCGTTCAAGTACGATCTGTACAGGATCCCTTTTAACAATGGTAATGGTGGAAAGGCTGAGCCGGTAAAGGGTGCATCGGATAACGGAAAAAGCAATTATTTTCCCGCTGTTTCACCCGACGGGAAATGGCTGGTATACTGCCAGGCTGAAAACTATATGCTTTTAATGCCCGACAGCCGCCTTTACATTGTTCCTCTTAAAGGAGGCAAGCCAAGAATGCTTGAGTGCAATTTATATTCATTAAACTCGTGGCATGCCTGGTCGCCGAACAGCAAATGGATCGTCTTTGCCTCCAAAGGCCTGAGCGTTTTCACCGATTTATTCCTTACCCATATCGATGAAAAGGGAAGAGCTTCCATTCCCGTCGTAGTTGATAAAGCAAGAGCTTATCACAGGGTGGCCAATTACCCGGAATTTGTTAACAGGCGGCCTGATAACATTTTTGATATGGAGTATGACTATGTTGAACTGGCACACATCAGGATGGCTTTAAGAGACGGAGACAAGGAAAAAGCAAAAAAGCTGTTTGATAAGCTCATGAACCAGCAACCATTTTTGTTCAGCGAGGATTATGCAACTTTAAGCGACTTCCTCTTCAGAATGGGACTGCCTGAAGAATCAAGGAAATATGCAGAACTCGCAAGAAGCTCATTTAATTCAAACATACCTGAAAGCCCGTAGATGAAAGGAGACCTGATGAAAGAAAACAAATTTACGGCAAGGGACAGGATTTCAAGTTTCCGGAATGCATTAAATGGCTTAAAAATTGTAATCCGCGGTGAACATAATGCCTGGATCCAGCTGGCCATTGCTTTTTGTGTTATTATAGCCGGAGTTATATTTAAAATAACAACTGCTGAGTGGCTTGCCATAATTTTTGCTACAGGCCTGGTAATATCCCTGGAAATAATTAATACATCAGTTGAGAAGCTCGCGGATTTTGTCTCTCAGGAAAAGCAGGAAACAATAAAGAAGGTCAAAGATATTTCGGCAGGAGGAGTTTTAATAGGGGCAATTACAGCTCTGGCTATCGGCTTAATAATATTCCTGCCCAGGTTCCTTGAGCTGTTAACTATCAGGAGTCAGTAACTAACCAAATAAAAATCAATCATATGCAAAGACGACATTTTGTCAGGAACGCAGGTATTGCCGGTGGGATGATGGCAATATCCCCATTATGGAACAGCTTAAATACAATCAGCAAAGATGATTTCCCGCTCATTGATTTACATGTTCATACAACCAATACATTTACCATTAACAATATCATAGACATTGCTAAAAAGACAAATGTCCGGTTTGGCATTGTAGACCATCCTGCCCCTTTTGCTATCAGGAACAATGACGACCTGAAAAAATATATCGATAAGCTCAGGCCATATCCGGTTTATATCGGCCTTCAGCCAATCAGTCTCGGATGGTCAAAGGATTTTTCACCTGAACTGTTATCCCAGTTGGATTACATTCTTATGGACCCGCAACGGGTTCCGATGGGAAACGGTATAACCCTGCAGATCTGGCAGTTTGATACCTACATTGAAGATACGAATGAGTTCATGGAGCGCTACATGGCATATACCATGGAAATCCTTGATAAGGAACCAGTCAATATTTTTGGATGGCCTCTGTTTCTTCCGGTTTGCATTGCACGTGATTACTATACATTATGGACTGAGCAACGAATGCAGCAAATCATTACAGCTGCAAAAAAAAGAAACATAGCAATTGAGATAAACGATATGGCCCACACGCCGCATGAAAAATTCATTCTAATGGCTAAAGCGCAGGGATTGAAATTTACCTTTGGATCTGACGCCCGGAATCAGATTGCAGGACGACTGGTTTATTGCAGGGAAATTGCAAAAAAATGCAACCTCACAATGGAAGATTTCTATATCCCAAAAAGGATTCCCGGCGGAGGTTAACTAAGCATTTCCAGGGACAGGCTTAAATGCAGGTTTATCCCTTAAATTTTAATTTTTATATTATGATTTGCAGAATCTGGCATGGTTATACAACATTTGAAAATGCTGATACCTATGAGAATCTCCTCAGGGATGAAATCTTCACCGGGATAAAAAACCGGAATATCAGAGGCTACAATGGGATTCAGTTATTACGAAGAAAAACGGAGCAGGAAACAGAATTTATTACTGTTATGTGGTTTGACTCGCTGGACGCGGTCAAAGAGTTTGCAGGTGAAGATTACGAAAATGCTGTCGTTCCTGGAAAGGCTCAAAGGATCCTTTCGAGGTTTGATAAGAAGTCACAGCATTATGATGTAAGGATCTGAGATTTAGAGTTCTTCCACCAGAAGTAATCCCTGTTTGCGCTGGCATATTTTCGCCAGGGACATTATTTTCCTCCACTTCCATCTGCTGAACAAATCAAAAATCTTCTTGTTACTATTTGCAGGAAAAGATTTACAAATGATGATTAAGGAATTCATAGAAAATACAGATTGTTTTTGATGCTGATATTATTTACGGTATTCATATACTCATGTTCGGACAGTCTTTGCCCCGCTTATACGGGTCAGGCGGTCTATAATTCCAGAGAGTTATCGAATACCATAAGGAGATAAAGGGGTAATGAAAGAATTTTACACGATCATTCCGGAAAGATAATAAACAAGGTTTTAACCTATGTCGAAACATATAGGAATAGTTGCATGCAGTTATGAAGGAGCGGCTCTTTGTTATCAGACAATCTGCCGTGAAGGATCACAATACCTGGGTGAACATGCTCACCCGGAGATAAGTCTTCATAACCATCCGCTGAATGAATATATGAAATTCATAGTTTCCGGTGATTGGGAAGGAGTGGCAATCCTGATGTTATCATCTGCCGGGAAGCTGCATAAAGCCGGCGCTGATTTTTTAATCAGTCCGGATAATACTATTCATCAGTCATTCGACTATGTTATTAAAGCCTCATCACTTCCCTGGTTGCATATAGGTAAGGAGGTAGCAAAAATTGCAGAAAAAAACAATTACAGAAAACTGGGAATCCTGGGCACGAAGTTTTTAATGGAAGGTCCTGTTTATCCCGGGGTCCTTGAAGAAAGAAATATAGACTATCTGATTCCTGCCGAAGAGCACAGATTAAAAATCAATGATATTATTTTTAGCGAACTTGTATATGGAATTATAAAAAAAGAATCAAAAGAGTATTTTTTGAATGTTATTAATGAATTAAAATCTAAAGGTTGCGATTCTGTTGTTCTTGGATGTACTGAAATACCTTTAATTGTCCATCCGGAGGATTCTTCCCTGCCAATTCTGGATTCTACAAGGACTTTAGCGAGAGCTGCCTTAAAGTATTCAATTGGTTATGATGCCGGCGCTTCTGCCATAACATGACACAACCCGCGGAAACCATATTTACCAAATCCGTTATTGTATTCAGTGGCGTGGCGTTTTAAACAAAGGTTTCGGAAATGTAAAACATGCTGTCTTTTTAAGTATCTTTGAATTATGAATGATGAAAAAGTAACACCAGACGATCTCCCTGATTTGACAAAGGAAGAATTAAAAAGGGCGGAAGATTTAAAAGCTGCGGCTAAACGCAGAGATGAGTATTCACTTGTCAGGGATAAGCAAGCGATGGAAGATAACGAGGCAATTGCACGCAGACTGGAAAAAGAAACACAGGATCCGGTCTGATATCTGAAAGCTTCCCCGCTTAACCTGAATGTTTAGTTTCTGGTTCCCCTTTCATTCCTCCATTGCCGGCTGAAATTCTGATATTGTGCCTTCCGGCCTGAAATCTTATCAGTAAATTCCAGCTGTTTATCAAAATCTGAGAATTTTGCTGCATTGATAAACTTTTGTGTCATTGTATTGATAATCAATATCATTGATAAAAAGACACATCCCCTGTTCAATTCTCCTGACTATTTCTGATAAAATCCGGTCCTTTTTTGACAAATGATATACTTTGTTAGGGGAGTGGCATACTACTGTAAACGGTATGCCGGATTTAATTGATAAAGAAGTTATAAAACTCATTCAAATTCTCACTAAATGGGGATTTGCGATTTGTTTTCGTCATCCGTGTATAATAACTTTACATTGCACTAAAATACATAAAGTTATGAAAGCGCGCTTTCTGATTACATCAGATGAAACCGGAACCGTTCTTCTAAGACGCAAGAGGATTGCCAAAGCACTCCGATGGTGGCTGCGTCAAAATGGATTCAGGTACAGGTTTAACTTTTTCTGTAATTAGGTCATCTTACCCTAACCTGGTGATTATGAATATTCTGAAGGACTAAATCCGTGGATTGAAATAATTAATGACGCTAATATGAAATATCCATGATTAAAAAATAAAATGACAAACCTAAATGATTATTCATGGATATTCCCTGTCTGCCGACAGGCAGGCATCTGACCATTAAAAAACAAATTATAAACAGATGAAAAAAATTATACTCCTGTTACTGATTGGTACAATAATAGCATGCAGCACAGCTAAAAAACCTTACGCAGTTGTTAAAGAAAATGAGTTAATTAACTCAAGAAAATACATTGGCAATTTTGTTGATTATTGCCATACCGGACCGGAGACTCTTGGAGGCCCTCATCTTATCTGGATTAAAACCACCCTGTTCAATACTTTTGGCAAAATTTCGGCATACAGCAAAAAGTGTGATTTTTCTGTCGGGGATAAAATTTATCTGAGAAGATTGTATCAAACTCCCGGAACTTACGGGTATTGGGAGTATCAAATCGAAAATGATTCTTCTGTTTTTTACAGGTTAAGTGAATTCCGGTATGAAAATAATATTTTGGTGCGTGGTGGATTTTAGTGAATTTTAATTCCCTTTTATTTCCATAATTCTTTTCAGGGCAATGTTTTCCACCTTAATCCACCTGATGCAAAAGAGCCGGTTAAAAAGTATAAACCCGGGGATATAAAAGTGAAAAAAATGGTATAGAGAGAAGGTAAACCATGACCAGATATTTGTCGGTTTACAGGTCAAAATAATATTGACTTTGGTTTAAACATTTTTTAACTTTGATTTTGGTTTAGTCCTTCCTTAAATCATGACAGAACGATTCATTTATTCCTCGGAATATAATTAATTTTATTAGGCTTAAATAACCATCCGTGTATTATTCATAATTTATGAAAAAGTTTGGCAAGCTCGAAAAAGTAGATCTTCATGATCTCTGGTACGGTGGAGCCACAGATTTTACTCCCTGGCTATCTGAAGAAGAAAATATTATTGAACTCGGAAATGCAGTCGGGATGGAACTTGAAGTCCAGGAACGAGGACAAAAAGTGGGAGTGTTTCAGGCAGATATTCTCTGCAAAGATGTCCTGACAGATCATTTTGTTCTTATAGGGAATCAATTGGAGCGATCAGATCACACTCATCTGGGTCAACTAATAACTTATGCAGCAGGGCAGGAAGAAGTAGCAATAATCTGGATTGCAAAGGCATTTTCCGAAGAACATTGGGCAGCTCTGACCTGGCTAAACAAGATTACCGATCAGGTAATCAAATTCTTTGCTATTGAAATTGAAGCCTATAAAATCGGAGAAAGCCTGCCTGCTCCTAATTTCAAGGTTATAGTTAAACCCAATGGCTGGACTCAGCAGGTAAAAAAATCAGTTTCCCAGCAAAAATTGACAGACCTGGAACTTTTACAGCTGGAATACTGGCAGGGGCTCAAAAACTTTATGGAAGCAAATAATAGCTTTGTTAAATTGCTCGGTACACCTCCTAAAAGCTGGTTTGATACTAATCATGACAGGGGCAAGTATTTTCTCACTGTAACCGTTAATGCCCGGGATAACAGTCTGAATATATGGCTGAATATCATCGGAGAAAGAGCAAGGGAAGATTTCGACAGACTATATGAAATTGCTTATAAGGATTCTCTGATAGAGGTTAATCAGAACCTTATGTGGTATAAAATCCAGGCAAAAGTAGGATGCACAATAACCTTGAAAGCATATGCGGACTTTATGGAAAAAAATGACTGGACTAACCAGTTTGCCTGGTTTAAGGAGAATCTTGAGAAATTTGATAAATACTTCAGACCAAAGATTAAAGAATTATAAAACTGAAGAACAGTAAATCTGTTGATTTACTGCGGGACTGATTGACAGACCACTCCCCTCTTTTTAAAGCCGATTCTCACCGGAAAATGTTACAAAAAGACATGTTAATGTTAACAAATTAACTGGATTTTGATATTTGGTTAGCCGAACTTTGTATTGAAAATTTGAATTTTGCTTCCAAACTCCAAATAAAGTATCACGGCCTGATTATTTACAACCTGAAATCAATGTCTTTTAAACTGAACAAATCTAACAGGGATTACCTTTACTGGCTGTGGCCGATTATTTTTATGGGGCTGGCATTTGCTGCAATTAAACTGGACAAACATAATAATCCATCTTCTGCTTCACCTAAAAATGCCATTGTTAAGGTCGATTCCTCAATTGCGATCACCGCACAAACCATCATAACTGACAGTCTCAGGATAAAAGAGCACAACGACAGCATTCTTTTATTCTTTGCCACATTCAAATAACACTTAACTTCATCCCAGTTGCCTAACATTCATCACTTTGGCTGATGAGTGAAAGGTAAGGTCATTTATACATCCTGTTTGGGTATACGATTCTTTAGAGGTATCTGCAAAGAACTATCCCCTGTATTTTGTTAAGGTTATTTCCATTTAAAGTAAACATTCTTCTGGTAATACTGGCTGTTTTGGCCAGAATCCCCCTTAAAATGTAACCAAATTATCATTTTTTGATACAAATGAGGTGGATTTTGATATTTGGGTGGCGGAACTTTGTAAATGTAACTGAAGAGAAGGTGATTAAATATAATTGACTCTGGCATCATAATAACCCAGCCTGGTAAAACAAATTGAATGATGTTTAATTAAATTCCTGAAACTATGAGAAAAACAAATTTTCTGTTAATCATCTCCTTTACCTTTCTGGCTTCCGGGTGTCAGAAGGATAATGAGGAAGTTACCAGAAAAGATATGCTTTGCGGGAAAAACTGGGTTCTGATCTCGGAGACTATTAATCCGGCCCTGGATGTGGACGGGACCCTGATTACAGACTTATATTCCCAATATGCTACCTGTGATAAAGATGATATTGGAAAATTTAATACTAATGGAACTTATACTCTTGAAGAAGGTAAGACAAAGTGCGAAGGGACTGATCCGCAGGTTTATGAAACAGGTACCTGGTCTTTTAATTCGGATGAGACAATAATAATTGTGACACCAAGTTCGGGTAGTGTGGATGAAAGGAAAATCCAGGGATTAACGGCAAATAAGTTGATACTTACAGAAGAAATTATTAATGCCAATATTATGTATAAGATTACCTCAACATATCAGTCAATTTAAGTATTCCGGTAAGTTCGGATGAAACGGTAGTCTCAAAAGTTCGAATTTTCCCTTCCTACACTTTTTAAACCTTATCCCTGTCCCAGCCTGGAAAGCAGCTCCGGTTTTTTGGTTACCTTTGCTTTATATGGGACGTTAGCTCAGTCGGTTTAGAGCGCTTGCTTCACATGTAAGAGGTCGACAGTTCGATTCTGTCACGTCCCACATTCCCCTGATCCTGACGAGTCATAAAAATGATTGTCAGGTTAAAACTGCAAGTGTCATCATTCGATTCCAGTATGTCCCACAGTGAATATCAGTGTGTTATACTGCCTTTAGCTCTTTTTGGTTTATCCCTTTGTACACTGTTTGCACACATCTCCATCATATACGATACTCTGAGTATGAAAATTGAGATTGCTATTACGATAAAGTTAATCTGTTAATCCATGTTCGGAAAATCCCATTTCTAAACTTTGATTTATGCTGGGCTAAGGTGGGAATAGAAGCCCGCTTGATTTAAGAGAAAACTTAAATAGAAATATTGTAATTATTCAAGAACACATATAAAGACTTATCATAACTTTCTTCCATATGATAAATAGCTTCAATGCCCTTCTCAGTCAGCCTATATCTTTTTGCCCCGTTGAGTATATCAGATAACCTAATACAACCTTTCTCCTGGAGACTACCGATGTAATATCTCGTCTTCTTATCATTGTAATAACCTACAAAACGAATAATACCTGAATAACTGAATGATGATCCTACGTACTTATTGTAAAGCATCATTCCATTTAAGATGACAATTTCGTTAATAGTCAATTTGAACTTCTTTCGAATTGGACGAAGGATGCGGAATAGGTTAAACACAATATATTGTGAGAGTGATCCTGGCGTATTGTATAACTCCAAGGTATTATAAGGCTGTGATGTAGTTTCTACGTCCATATCTTACTGTTTGTTCATGAATACAAAGATAGTGCAATGCAATGACTCTCTTAAAATGGCTACCGACAACACTTATGAGGTTAGGCTGGCATAAATAGAACATAATCCCCTGCCATACTGTCGTAAAACCGGAGGGAATTATTACTTACTATAATAATCTGGCTGTAACTTAAAATCCATGCTGATGAGAAGGCACAAGGTTAAATTGACTTCCGCTAAAAAATATCGTAAATTTGCATTACGATCTTCCTGACTATCAATTATGGAAACAGTTTTCAAGATTTCTTTGGTATTATTTATTGGTGTTTTATTATGCCAATGCAAAAAGGAGACCGATCCTAAAGTTGCAATCACAGATAGTAATTTTCTAAAAGCATTGATTGAACAAGGAGTTGATACAAATAAGGATAGCATTATTAGTCCGGCTGAAGCTGAGATTGTCAAATACTTAAATCTATACTCATACAATATTTCAGATATGACAGGCATTGAAGCCTTTGTTAATTTGGATACTCTGTACTGCGGTGAAAACCAATTAAACACGCTGGATATTTCACATAATACAGGATTATCAATTCTTGTATGCAACAACAACCAGTTAACTTCTCTGGATGTTTCAAAAAATACTGCACTTGAGTTTTTACAGTGTTATGATAACCAATTAACAGCATTGGATCTTTCAAAGAATCTTGCTTTAAGACACTTACATTGTATGAATAATCAGTTAACCTCACTCGATGTTTCAAAAAGTGATTCGTTAAGGACATTATGGTGTGGCGAAAACCAGTTGACAACTCTCGATGTTTCAAATAATTCTAAATTAAGTAGTTTGCATGTAGGTTCGAATCAATTAACCCATATAAATGTTTCGAATAATACTCATCTTATGTCTTTGAGTTGCGGCGATAATCTGCTTACCAATTTAGATATTTCAAACAATCCTGAATTACAAGACTTGTTTTGCAGCGACATTGAACTAAATAGTTTGGATGTTTCAAATAATGTTGCTTTAAAGCGGTTTTATTGTGATAATTGTCAATTGACAGAATTGGATATTTCAAATAATATTGCCTTAAATGAATTGCATTGCTCGCTGAATAAGCTGACATCTCTTGATGTTACGAATAATACTGGTTTAATGATCTTGTTTTGTTTCGGTAATCAGTTGACTACATTAGACCTGTCAAAAAATACTGTCCTGGGTTTGATGGAACACTATTGTATGATTGATCTTGACATTTCCCAGATGCCTACTTTATCTAAGGTATGCGTTTGGGTAGTACCATTTCCACCTCCTCCCATTTCCCTAGAAGATTGTTATAAAGTTTTGATCCGAACAGATGGGAGTCCGAGTGTTTATTATACAACGGATTGTAATTAGTCTTCCAAACCCTAGGTCATCTGTAATTAATAACATATTATTTTGCCCTTTTGGGATACAAAATTCAAATTAAACCAGGCTAAAGGAATTTATGAAGTTATATTGTTATCAAAATAGGAGGGACAAACTTGCGATGTTTTTTTATGCCGCAGGGAAATAAGAATTCTTAATCTTGACGGGTGGGATCAATTTTATTTTCTTCCTTTTTTGCTGGCCAGCCCCGCCTTGACATAAGTGATCCCTAATACGTTTCCTTGTTTAATTACTCTTTTGATTTACAACAGCCTTTTTTGCTTCCTCAAGATGAAGATATATTTCATATTCATAGATAGGTTTTAAATCCCAGCTTTTTTCAAGAATTTTCAGCGCTTCTTCATATTTCCCTTGTTTATATAATCCCCAGCCCTTAGAATCAAGATAAATATAATTCTCAGGATTTAAATCCAATGCCTTATCAACGAGTTCTAAACCTTCATTTATATTTCGATCATTATCGATCAAGAACCAAGCAAGATTATTCAGCCTGTTTGGATTATTGGGTTGCAATGAGAGGGCCTGACGATAATAATCTTCTGCTTTATCTTGAATGCCTGCTTGTAAGTAGATTCCAGCCAGATTTGTTGCTATAGCTGCCTCAGACGATGAATTGTTTTTACGGATAGATTTGTATTTCTCAATATATCGGTTTGCTGAAATCATATCTCCTTCAGTTAATGAAAGTACAGCTTGCCTGAAGATAAGAATGGGATCATCTGGAAAATCTTGTTCTGCTTTCTTATAGAGCTTTTTTTCTTTCTTATACTCACCAGTTTCATGATATGCGCTTCCAAGCAAAGTATAGTCATAGATCCACCAAGGTTTTGAATCTAATTGTTTATAAATTTCCAAAGCCTTTTCAAATTCAGGAATTGCATTTTCATATTGTAACAATTCAACGTAATTACGACCTATTTCATAATAGGTACGTGGATATTGATCATCAATTTCTAAAAATTGCCTTAAGTATTTTATTTCTTCTATTGGTGATTCATAAAAGAACGCATGATTTTCATTTGTAAAGATCTTCAGCTTTAATGGCATCTGATCTCTTTTTTCGTAAGCCTTAAGATCCCATTTTTTTGCCTCCTCATACAATCCCTCATTTATACATGCTATAGAAAGCATCAAAGTTACTAGAGTAAAGTTTGAATCGATAGCTAGTGCTTGAGAATAGTTCTTCCTTGCTGTAGGATAATCTCTTTTACTTCGGGCATTTTCCCCAAACATGAAAAACCTGTATGCTTCAGGAGAGGTTGTAGATACAAGATGCTGATAACCAAGAGATACTTCCTTTTCCAAATTGGATATTATAAGAAAATTTTTTACCCTCACAGAAAGTGAATCAATGATATGAAGGATATTCTCAGATGTTCCATCTATCTGAAATGATTTTAAGGCATCTTGGGTTTTTGAGTCAACTAATTGTGCGTTCAGACGTATTGTTGAACCAACCTGATTTATTCCACCGTAAATAAAGACGCTTGCTTCAAGTTTTTGGGAAATTGTACTGGCAACCTTCGGCGTAATTGAAGCATAATTGGTAAAACCTTTGTTTTGAAGAATACTTGTGATTGATTCTGTTTGCCGAACTTTTAATTCTTCAGGATAGTTTGAAAGGTATGTAATTAAATTTGTTTGAATCCCATCCTGCCATACATTCCAGGTTGTATCATTGGTCATATTCTGAAATGGCATAACAGCAACAGATATTCTCTCACCAGAAGAACGGAGTTTTTCCAGTGTGTTTCTTTTGAAGATTTTAGGATATGCAAGAACTATTACGGCAATTATCAGAATTGCATTTAGAACATAACTTGCTCTCAGTTTGCCTTTAACAGGTTTTGTTGCGATTTCTTTACTCTCTGATTCTTCTAATGAGACAGTTTTCTCAATCCCTTTAGGAGTAAAGTCAAAAATCCAGGAAAGAACGATAACCACTGGCAGTCCAATAACCAGTATTATTAGTGCCAATGTTGCAATCCAGGCAGGCAGATTTAATGGAAAAGCGAGGTTGTTTATTACCTCAATTATAATGTAAGCAGTCGCAGCATAAGTAGTAACTACTCCGAAGACTTTCCTTCGTTTTAACTCTTGCCAGAACCTTTCAAAACCACTTAGTTTAACAGCCATATGATATTAAACGTAGTTAAAGAGATATAAATTTAGGTAATTAATCCTGATACCAAAGGAAAGCGGGGTCAGATTAATAGGATACAAAAGCCCCGGAGCTGATTCCCGAGAGCTCCTTTGGTTCAACAAGTATTTACTATTTTTCAATGTAGTTAAATTATTCTTCTGACCGGAAGCAGTCTTTTTTGCTGCTTCGCGATGAAGATATTAGATACTTGCTAAAAATGAATTGTTATAGATATTCCCGGTATTAGGAAAATATCTGAATGATTAAAAATAATATTTTGGGGACAACTTATTAGACCAAGTTTTATTTCCCGATTTTCCTGAACCTTTTTAATTTTATTCATTTCTGCCAGACTAAGCGGCAATAATAATAATCCACAAATATCACAGACAATCCCGGAAAATAAAAATGCAGTCCCAAGAACTTTTTCTCTGGGGTAGTTAAAGGCACCTTCTACAGATATCTCTTCTGCATTTGCTTTATTAATAAAATGGATTCCTGCAATAATAAAAGTAGTACCAGCAACCATAATTACAGGGTCAAGTACTAATAATTGCCTGTTCAACCTGAGTCTGTCGTTAAGTTGCTCTTGTGTAAGTTGATTCATATCCTTAACGCCATATTTCTTATAATACCATTGACAATTACCATTCACTGAAAATAGTATTAAAGCTGCAAAAATAAGAACTGCCTTTTTCATCGGTTTTTATTAGTGCATAACTAAAAATATAAGGAAAAAGTATTGATGCAAGTTACACCTCTTAATAGTGGAAGTCAATTATATTTTTGATTGGAATAGTTGGGTTTTAATCAACAATAGCCCCCAGAATTGATGCCTATTGCCGGGAGTACAAAATGAAACCAGCATTAACGGGGTGAATTTCATTAAAGTTTTCATATTTTTGATTTTAAGTAATTTTACATACAAAGTTCGGCCGCCCAAATATCAAAATATACCTCATTTGTAACATAAAATGACAATTTTGTTACATTTTCGGGGGAAATCAGGTCAATACAAGAAACTCATATCTAAAAAACATAGACGAGTTGAACTTCTAAAATTCAACTTTTAGACATACAGTCAAAGATTATGAATTGAATTTATTAACAGAATAAAAATAATCAATAGTGTCCGACTAAAAGTATGAGATTCTTCTTCGCTCAGAATGACAAACGTTTAGGGAGTTAACAGACAGGAGGGGTGGTTGGAGGCATGGCCTCCAACCACCCCTCCTCAAAAAACGCAAATAGCTGTCATTCTGAGCGGAACGAAGTGAAGCGAAGAACCGAGTCCACCGTTAGGCGGACGAGCTCACCGAAGGTAATCTCATTCTCAATTTAAATATTATCCGTTCAATAATGAAAAATAATTTATTTTAAAAAGATCATACTTTTGATATCAATTAATCCCATGCTTGTCTCAATCCTGTAAAAATATAATCCGGATGTTACCGGATTTCCATCTTCATCTTTGCCATCCCATGTAGTCCTGGAGATCCCGGAATTCTTTTCGTCGCTTTCAAGTATTTTTAAAATTCTCCCGTCCAAATCGATAATTTCAATTGTTATATAACAAGGTTCCTGCAAATAATATTCAATTGTAGTCTCAGTTTTAAAGGGATTTGGATAGGATCTCGAAAATGAATTCCGTTCAGCAACAGCTTTATCAATAAAGTTGGAGGTTAGAATTATCTGATCGTCATAGATCCGTTTTTCAAAATCCGAATAAGTTCCATCAACATTATTAAATAGCGGGAAAATATAGACCGGCTTCATTATTGCCTGCCAGGAATTGATATTTGTTGGCACAATATCAACTTCAAGGTGACCATAATGCTTGCCACCGCTTTTCAGAACATTGTTTTCCCAAACTTCAGGTACATCCTTGTGTACAACAAATTTCTGGTAAGGATTGTCAATGCCTTCTTCAGGCTCTCTCAGGCCATCTCCACCAGTGCCAACGTCATAAAAATGAATTGTATGAGTAGTTTCATTCTGATCTGGTTTTATTTCAATACCAGTAACTTCTGATCGTTCCCATATTTCATCATGGCCGGATATAACAGCATCTACACCATATTTCATAAAAAGAGGAGTGAGAAGTCGGACAGGATTCCCTGACTGAGTATCAGTATTATCAACTTCACCGGGAGGATATCCATGCGGACCGGTTGAATAAGAAGCATGGTGAAAAATAATAAAAGTAAAAATGCTTTCAGTCTGAGATTTGATAAGCATGGTTTCAAGCCATTTATACTGCTGAGAACCAGGACCAAAGTCAGGTGCTTTCCCGCCGCCGGGATCATTTTCGCCAAGCAAATAAAAATTTGTATCATCACCTGACTTATTGAGGCCATTATTACTTACATCCAGTACAATAAAAGTTGCAGGACCGTATTTCAGGCAGTAATAGCGACCCTCCTTTTCAGGATCAGGTGAAAAATTTGAGGGTGATTCAAAATAAGTTAAGAATCGCTTTACTGCTCTTTCTGAGCCAGGTTGATTATACTGATCCAGATAAGGGCCTTCATAGTACTCGTGGTTTCCTAATGATGCCATGACAGGAATTTCACCGGCAATACTTTTTCCTCCGTTCAGGTCGGTATTGTGAATCCAGAATTCATCCCAATCACGTTGTTCACCTCCGGTTTCTACTAAATCCCCCGCAATAAAAACAAGATCAGGGCTACTTGATTTAATTGCCTCAAGATTATTTTGATACCCAATAGTCTGATCAATCAAATATGGGCGGGGATTACCACTGACCGGATCTGCCCAATTCGCATAACTGTTGGTTGATTCTGGTTCAGTTTCAGGATCTCCGTAAACAATAAAACGGATAGAAGCATTTCCGTCAGGCGCTGTGTGAAAGGATGAACTGAAAATACTTACGCCCTGAGTAACTGTGTATTCATATGTTGTTGAAGGTTCAAGGTTTTCAATCCTTACCCGATGACGGAATGGAACTGATGGCGCATGACCCTGAAAATAGGTAATGGTTTCCCAGTCGGAGTACGCCAGTGCATCTGCTGAAACAGGCTGGGAATTAACACTCGTTTTCGTTTCTGAATTCTTTTGCCAATAGCATAGCAGACCTGGTGAATTGTATTCAGAAAACCAAATAATTGTAATAGCATCTTTAGCAGGATTTTGCAAATATGGAAAAACGCGAAAACTATCTTGTGCTGATATTATTTTAAAGGATGTTAATGCAAAAATTAAAATGTAAGAAAATTCACATTTATAATATAAAAACGATGTATGCATGCTTAAAAATCATTCCAACAATAAAATCTATTATTTGAGACAAAAATATTTCAGATTATTCTCAAAATAATCAAATTCCTGAACAAAATTTGCCAACAAAAAGTTAAAATTAATTTTATTTCAACAGTTGGTATCAGGTACTGATCTTTATACTGCCGGCTCTTAATCGCCATTTTCAGAGCTTTAAGAGTAGAAGAAGCTTCCATATTATTACAAAGCTCATATCCCATTATTTGCTTTGAATAAACATCTGTAATCAGATGTAAATAGCAGTTCCCATTTTCCACAGTATCAATAAATGTGATATCAGTTGCCCATACCTGTTCCGGACGATGAATGGTAAGGTCCTTTATCAGGTTAGGGTATTTCTTCATCCAGTGTTTAGAGTTGGTAGTTACTGTATACTTTTTTCGTCTTAAAATCAATAATCCTTCGGTTCTCAAAAAGTCAAACAGTTTATCTCTTCCCATTTTTATTTGATCCTGGGAAAAATCATCCAGTAGCAGATAGTATAGCTTCCTGGTCCCTAATCGTGGCATTTGTCTGCGTAAATGCAATACTAAAGATTTAGCTCTTTCCATTCTCACCTGGTATAGTGCTTTGAATTTAGTCTGCTTGTAATAAGCTTGTTTACTGTAGCCAACATATAAAACCCCGGAGATGATTTCCGGGGGCTTAACTTGGTGTGCTAACAAAACATGATCATTAAAAAGACTATTTCATTAATTAAATTGAAATACTGGCAATTAATTAAAAAGACCGAATAGCTCGTACACTTAGCTTACTGGCCTTATAGAAATTATCGTACCACGAACCAGATCTGAAATCCAAGGCCCCCGCGGTGCCGTGGCTACTTTCATACTCGCTCGAACTCCAGTAAACTCCCCCCCCTAAATTCCCAATGTTTTTATCTTTCCATAAATTATTGTACATCAGTACTAATTCATCCTTTGAAGGTAGATACCATTCGGTGTAACCCTCTAATTCGAAATCGTTACAAATTAAGGCGGCGATACCTAAAGCGGAGCAACCTGCAATTATATTTACTGTATTTGCATATCCTGTTCCAACAGCTGTACCATCTGCACCTGTTATATCATTTAGCTCACAACCCCATTCTGCGTTCCAATAGGATTGGTCTGATGGGGCACATATTAAACCATGTTCTCCTGATCCGTCTATATAAAATATGATTCCACCTTGATATATGTCACCGATTGAATATGCTATCTGGTTCGATAGATTAATTACCAATGACCCTGAGATACCTGATCCATCATTTGCTGTGGCAGTTGCAGTTACTGTACCATTAGAAACTGCTGTCACAAGCCCTGAAGTACTGATTGTTGCTACCCCAGAACCATTTGTTAAGGACCAAGTGACTGTTTGATTTGAGGCATTAGTTGGAGTTATAGCTGTATTAAGTTGAAGTGTTCCATTATCTGTAGTTATGGTTGTAGCTTCTCCGGCTCCAGTGACTATTATTCCTGTAACAATTATTGGCTGGTTCGATAGATCCTGCCAAACAGGTATTCCTGGAGGACCCATAGTTAATACCTGACCGGGCTTTCCTGCTGATAGAATCGCCCATGAGGTTCCGTTCCAATATTGTATGTCTCCTACATTATTACCAGTAGGTTTATTAATAAGACTGTTGTAATCAAGTGAGAAAAGATCCCCATTTTTAAGAAGGTTTCCAGTAAAATTAATATCACCAGCTACATCTAATTTGAAATTCGGATTTATATTTCCCAGACCAACGTTACCAAATACACAGAACTTTCCACCAGAGAAATAACCAGAAAATCCATCAGGTGACATTACTGTCCCCTTGATCCCATAGGTAATTCCCGAACTGCTTAATGCCTGCCCTTTAATTGCGGTACCTTCACCTGAAGACACTTGCCCTACTATACCAGTACTACGTCCACTTGTAGACTCGTTAACACCATAAATACCTATTCCAATTGATGAAAGTGAAGCACCATAAACTCCAAAATTACTCCCCGATCTTGAAGAAGCTATACCTTTAACTCCTACTCCACTATTAGGTGAATCTGAGACACCAAAAACCCCATTAGTATTCCCTGTAGCGGATCGACTCAGTCCATAGATCGCAGAACCATTATCCGAATTTAAAATACCAAATATCCCATAGAGATTTCCTGTGCCTTCAATCCCAACACCATTAGATGATGTTGATTCAACGTAAATTCCTGTATTATCAGCTGTTTTCACAGTAAGCGGAGCATATAGGATAGAAGTACCCAATCCCAATCTTTTACTGTTATTATCCCAAAAGAAGTTGGCATCGCCCCCGAAAGCCCCCGATTTATTAAACTGTACTTGCCCGTTTGCCCCACCTGGTACGGTTCTATTTACTACATTTAAAGCTTTATCGGCATAAAGAGCGTACGGGACTGATAATAGCTGAGTGGTTGACATTGGATTAGTTCCATAAGCATCACCTCCGAGAATATCAACCCAAACCTGAAGGAAAAATATGTCCTCAGACCAATTAATTGATGAGAAAACATTAGAACCAGTATCTGGATTTTTGCCAATTATGATATCGATTTGTCCAGAGTTATTTGTTGAAGGATTGAAAGACTCAGAATAAACAATTGTTCCATCATCAGTGCTTTGTAAAATATTAATCTTTAAACCAATAGTTTTGTTTGGCAATACAACTATATTGCCATTTGGTAGTGTTTTTGTGATTGCTGCCTTGTAACTAAACCCCTGTGGCGGTGCATCCTGAGAATTGAGAATTGTCAATGAAAACAGAATACCGATTAATAGTGTAAATATTTTTTTCATAATCTTTTAGTTTTAGTTTTTAATAATCTTTTCTACTCCAAATAGTTGGTTATTACTTGGTACAAGTACTTTTAATAGATAAATACCTGAAGGAATATCACTGATATTTACCTGCATGACAGGCTGATTAACAGCTACTTTGTTAAGAACTTTTACTCCTGAAATGTTGTACAACTCAAGAACGAGCCGACCTGTATCGACTGGTGTGATTTCAATATTAATGAAATCAGTAGCTGGTGAAGGATACACTTTAATCGAAATCTCAGATTCCAGCCACTGCTCTTTGTGTATTTTATTTAAAGTACTTAGATCATAAGTAGGAATATCGGACAAACTCCCACCCAGAATCCAATTGACTGAGATCTCCGATTTCAGGGCATATCCTCCAGAAGAGACTACCTGTTGTGCAGCACAGAAACCGCAACAGAAAAGAAGAATTAGAAAAAAATCAATTTTCTTATTCATGATCTGATTATTTAATTAGAATTAATAATAGGACGTGGTATATATTGAGGTAATAAATAACCTTCATAGTAGTGTTTATCTGAATGCATTATTACAATACTGATGCTCCTAAAAAATGGTTTGT
Source organism: uncultured Bacteroidales bacterium (assembly GCA_963831935.1). Lineage (GTDB taxonomy): Bacteria > Bacteroidota > Bacteroidia > Bacteroidales > VadinHA17 > LD21. The sequence continues at coordinate 100,052 of CAWHSH010000011.1, read as the reverse complement.
CGCCCATTTCTTACAATTTATCAGCACAAAGTTCGGCTACCCAAATGTCAAAATCTACCTCATTTGTAACATAGAATGACAGTTTTGTTACATTTTCAGGCGAAATTGGTATCAAAGGACAGAAATCGTATTATTTAAGGTGGAAGTGCAGGATGAACTGATTCTGAGTTGTATTGTCTGATATTATGCCAGTATCCGTTCTTATGGGTCCAGGACAGGTGGTTAAGGATTTAGAAATTGCCTTTAAGGGTGCTGGTCTTCAATAAAAATATTTTCAATCAGGGTTCCTGGGAACCAGTCTGATAGCTGCATTTTGGGCATAAAGTTGGGATCTTTATGTTAATGCCCGGTAGAGTATATCAGGTAACCTCAGATCTGACTATGGAAAGTTAAACCTTTTTAAGTACTTTGTATAAGTCCTGAAGTTCATTTACTAGACTACTCAATAAGCGATGGTTTTGATCAGCAAATCTTGCTATTACATATTGAGTATAAAGTTCCAGATTATCATCAACATTTTTTACTCCGGTATCTTTTAAAAACTCATCTCTGAATTCATTAAACCTGTTATGAGACCCGATGAATGCCATAGTTATTTTAATTAAATTATTAAATGCTTTAGTCCTGTTTCTCTTTTTATGTAAAATTAAAAAATCACGGGAAGGAGCAGATTAAAATAACAATTATTAATGTAAGATGAATATTCATCATTCGCCTTTCCCCATCTCTCCAGCCTACAATCAGGCTCATTCAATTTTTTGCATTCCTGCCTTTATAACAACAAGATACAACAACTTTAAGTTGAGATTCCTCGCTAACGCTCTGAATGACAGTGCCTTAAATGGATTCATTGGGAGAGGTAAGACGAGAGTTGTCATTGAGAATGTTGAAAAAGTCCTTTTTAACCGCAAAGCACGCAAAGTATTTGCAAAGTACGCAAAGTTAAATCCATTATTTCCAATCCTTTGCAACCTTTGCGGTTTATGGATTTTGACTTTTTAGACAGCCCCAATCTATTTATTTAGAGACAATTATAGAATATAATACAAAAAGATATTTGCGTTATTAATTAGACCTGGGCGTTTCAAAACTATTGGTTTTCTGAGCTATCAGGCATTTTTTGGACTTTTGATTATATGAATTTAAACTATTCTGATACCAAAGTCTAGTGAGTGTCAGATAACTACATTATTAAAACAAAAAGCTCCCGAAGTTGATTCGCGTGGGTTTATGATAAGTACCTTTTGTTTGGAGTTAATTAATCTTTCAAATAGATTTACTTTTCCGGTGTGCTTACATGCCGGTTATTTGTAATCCTCCCAGAATTCCGGTTTCGTTGTTGTACCTCTTACAGTACAATCTGCACATCTATGGTCGTAGGTTATAATTATATATTCATGTGATTGCAATATTATCCACACCCAGACATTCAGACCCTGAATTATGGCATTGCCCGGAAGTGTGTCGGCCGGACACTCCTTATAGAAATTCCTTAATCCTCTGAATGTTTCATCAATATAAATTCTCTTCGAAGTCCTGGCCGAGACACTGAAATAACCCAGTACCTGTTCACCAGGATTCTCAATACAGAAAATGTTACCGGGGACCGATGAAGGAATAATGTCATAAAGACCGCCAACTTTTTGTGAAATAGTTTGCAGTTCCCTCCAATAGGTTAATTCATCTTCGCTCACTGAATACTGGTTCACCAGAATACTGTATCTCATATTGAGTCTGTCAGTTTCATTCGAAATAAACTTCAGGGGGAACCGGGTTACCCTGTCTTCAGAAAGACCAGTAGTATTCTTTATAATGATTTCTTTTGAGTCGGAAGTGATCCAGCAAATACTGTTAGTAACCATATATGGCACCTCGAATTTCCAGGTTTCTGTATAATTCCACCTGTAATATCTGCATTTCCCTTGCGGATCATGCGTATTAAGGTATACCTGACAAGCGTCCTGTGGTCCTGAAGATCCTGTTTTTTCTCTGACGACAACTTTCTCGTAATACAGACTATCGATAGCAGGAACAGCACGCATTTCCATTGGAACTGACTCGTAAGAATAATGCGTTGCAGTTGCATTATTTGTATTAATGTGCAAAGTGTACCTGCGTCCCACAACCCCCTGAAAAGTTGCAGGATCTGTTAAATATGTTCCCGAGGTCTCTGATTCGGTAAGCATAAAAGTGTTGCCTGAATCATCCTTAAGTGATACAGTGCATCCCGTTAAAGGTTTCACGGTCGCCATTTTTCCAAGGGGCATAGATTTTGACAGCTTAACGATATTTGCTTCAGGCTGATCAGTGATTAATCCTTCGACCACCAGCAGGTTCGGATCTTCCTTTGTCTCGGGGACAAATTGCGTAATACATCCTGCAAAAATCAAGGGAATTATCAAAACCGAAGCGGAAAGAATTATCTTCATAATGACTGAAGATCAAAATTTAAATTCCAATTTAAATTAAGAGTTGATCTTAATTTCAGATCCTGACCCTTTTGTTGTTACACAATATTTTAACAAACAAATTCTCATCTAAAGTTCGCTGTTTAAGTGTTAAAGCACAACATTTTTGTATCAAAAAACAGCTCTTCTTATGCAGTTTTAAGGAAGCTCGAGCATATTTAATTGAAGTCAATACAATATAAATCGTAAGTGATTGTTTATAGGTAGAGTAGCATAAATCCGAGGTTATTTTACTGTTGGATCAGTTTAAATTGTTTTTGTAGAACAAATAAACATAAAATGGAAAAGTTACTTAATGCTTTATATCTTATTCTTTTTGTTTTAAGTTATGCCATATTAATTGTTCCTGCTTTAATAATATTAGTTATTGCAGATGCAATAAAAGAAAACAGATTTATTAAAGTGTTTGATAACAAAATTATGCAGAATCTTGAGGGATGAGTTAATTCATCGGTTCGGCGGGCTTTTAAACCAAAGCTGCTCATGGTTTAGGTTTATGCAGTTTTGCTTCAATGATTGAAATTATTGTTTTGTATTTCACCGAATCTTTCAATCTCAATGTCTCATTCTTTTCATCTGCCAAACGAAATTTTGCTACCCTTTCAATACTGTCAGCCTTTATTCTGTACAAATTCGCCATCCGTTCCTCGCTGGTATATAAATCTTTCATTTTATCATTCAATGCCTTTTCATCCTCCCGGAACTTCTGATATAATGCCTTCATTTCTGAAGAAGATGGCAAATGAGGTGCATTGTTTATATTATATAGTTCGCCTGCCATCTTAAGCTGAAGTTCCCAGAAGCGGTCTCGCTGAATTAAAGCTCTGGCTTTATTGAAAAGGCCTTCAATTCTACCGTTTTCATTAATTACCACAGTACCTGGTTTAGAGAAATACATGTAACCGCATAAAATAATTACAGCCAATATTATTACAGTTGCTTTCCGCATGACGTTTCCTTGTTTTAGTTTTAATACTATTAAACTTTATCGGTCTTTCCACCTGTACAGTCATTCATGAACGTGGTTCCCTGCTGTTTCAGATGCTTTATTCTTTCTGACTGATCTCCAGGATATCAAAGATTTTATTTCTGTCCCATTCTAACCAGTATTTTAAAGCATTGCTGCGGATCAGTTTCCAGTATCCGTCATCCATCAGTCCGAACTTTAAGATACCCTCATTGATATCAGCATCAACCTTTTCAAAGTACTCCTTTTTGAGACTGATTCTTATTGAACGGCCTTTGTATGTAAAGATTGCCGATGGTTGGGTTATGCTGTCAGCAGCCAGATGAATTGTCCCCATTCCTAAAGTCGCTCCTGTACTTACCTGTATGCCATCGTTCAAACAGCTGTAGGGAGGTTTGATTCCTGCAAACGTTGTCACTTCGAGCAAATCGGGGCCAACATTGAATAATTCACGCGCCTTAATCCCCATTTTTGCCCCGACAATTGAGAATACACCTAAGTGACCATGAAATTCATCTGTCATGACATTTGCCTTCCATTCCTCTAATCCATAACGGTCAATCGCAGAATCAATAATCGGGCGGACATCGTAACTGAACAATTCCCGCTGAACAGGAAACCTGCTGAATACAATGTTCCGTTCCGAAAAATATATGCCATTTATCATATCGCTTATTGCTTCCCTGACTCCCTGAACGTTATAATCTTTGGTATATCTGACATTCAATCTGTCTGTCATTATGTTGATCCCAAACAATTCGGGATTTGTCAGGTAAAGCGCTGCCAGGTCATCGCACAGCCTGAAATGGTTCTGCTTCAATTTTTCAAAGACAGCCTGCTGACTGTAAACATTATATAAGATTGCTGCAAGTTGAGTCCCGGAATTTTTGCAAACCTCAAACATGGTTGAATCGAATGAAGCTTCTTCATTATTCAGATTGGAAATAACATCAATCCGCATACCTGTTTTAAAAACGATGTCAGTAGCATCTTTATCACATTCATAATTAAAACCTTTTAATGGTCTTACCGATTCGTTATACCAGATAATCCGTTCAATTTCAGATAAAAGGGGTGCGTTTTGCTTTTTTAGCCGTGCAATATTTGTCAGCGGGCCGAGACAAACAAGAATTATTTTTTCATTTGCATTTTTTAGTTTTTCTGACAAGCAATCAACTGCATTTAAACCTGTCACCTGATTACCTGGCTTTTTGCCCCAGCTTACCTGCCTGTTAAACTGACGCCATGGAGGATTAACACCTTTCAGGACTACACCATTTCCTACAGGAATACTATCACGACCGAATTCATGCAATAAAGAGCCAACCTTTTCAGCACCCTCGGCGGGAGTTAATGAACCATCGGATACTAATATTGCTTTTATAGTTATCTCAGGGCGATTTAGCAATAAACTTATGGCACGCATATCGTCTATTCCGCAATCTGTATCAATAATGATTGTATGTTTTAATTTGACAGGCAATGGTTGTGCCCAAACACTTAAGCCGAAAAAGAGAGTCAGCACGAAAACAAATACTTTCTTCATTGATTTCTTATTTATCTGTAATAAACTCCGGATCAGTGATTTAATGTTTATGAAAAACATAATGTGAATGATAATGTCTGTGCTCTTCATTCCCATGTTTATGAACATGTTCATGGATCAGGTTCACGCTTATCAGAAGTTCTTCATCGCTAAGTATTTCCGAGGCAGTCCCGGTTTTTCGGATTGTATGTTCATCAGAAAGTACTGCAACTCTGGGCTGCAGGTGTTCGATAAGATCAAGCTGATGAGTAGTGAAAATAATAGTCTTTCCTGCATGGTTAAGTTCAAGGAGAAGTTCGATGAAAAATGTTTGTGTTTTTGGATCAAGACTTGAAAGAGGTTCGTCAACAAGCAGAACATCAGGATTCATTGTAAGAACAGATGCAATAGCGACCTTCTTTTTTTCACCGCCTGAAAGCATATATACCGGACGCTCTTTCAGGTATCCGATACCGAGATATGATAAAGTCTGTTCTGCTCTTTCCTGTGCAGTTTCAAGAGGAAGGTTGAGTTGCAACGGGCCAAATAAAAGTTCATCAAAAACTGTAGGACAAAATAATTGTATATCGGAATTCTGGAAAATATAGCCCATACTTTGCCGGAACTGTATTCCGAAACTTTTTTCTTTCAGTGATTTTTCGGTTACAGGATTTCCTTCAAACAAAACATCTCCTGCATCCGGGAAAATCAAGCGCATTGATAATATGCAGCAAGGTTGATTTACCGCTTCCATTCAGTCCGATGATAGAAAACATTTCACCTTTTTTTACAGAAAGGTTAATATTTTTAAGTGCAGGAATTTTGCCGTAATATGAATAATCAATATTCTTTAATGTAATAATATCTTCCATGATCTTTTCAGAATATGATAATAACTATACCTGATGCAACAATAATAATCAGAGAAACAAAATCCACAAAAGTAAAATGATACTGTGAATGCAGTTTTACTTTCCCATTGTAACCTCTGGAAACCATTGCAAAATAAGTATTCTCATAAATTATCATTGATTTTTTAAAAATAAAAAATATCCGTCCGCTGATCAGTTTCCTGATATTCCTGCTTTTAATATTGCCTGCAAGCCTTGATTTTAAAGCAAAGTAAGTTTCTTCAATTGTCCGGGAAAGAATAAAAATATATTTGTAAGCAAGTGAAATGATCATCAGGAATGTATCAGGCACACCAATTATTTTAAAAGACTTGATAAAAGAGGGAAAAGGTGTGGTAAAAACAATCAGCAGAGCAAATGAAACAGAATTAAGTACTCTGAGAAAAACCAGTGATACTACCTGAAATCCATTTTCAGTAAATCCTATATTTTGAGGAATGTCATAAATCCAGAAATGTGAAGGTTTATCAAATGTAATAAGGTTGAAAATGATTTTGCCAGGGGTTATAACATTGAGAGAAGCCGGTAATACTACAAGAAAGCCGAATATAAACGCAAGAAAAAATATTTTCCTGTAAACCTGGAAAACCTTTAACCTGGCTATAAGATATAATAAAAAAATAAAAGCTGTAATAAGTACTTGTGTCATACAGATTACTGACAATACTTATCACTATTGCAATATAAATCAGCGAAATAAGTTTGACATGCGGATTGATCTTCTGGATGAAATTCTCTTTTGCTGCATTTTCTGCCTGCAGATAAATAGATTTTACTGCACTTGCTGAATTCAGTATAGTCCTGTCAAGAAAGGAAAGTTTTGCTCTTTTTACATTTACCAGTTCATGCTGATCATGTACGGTCTGAAGTAAATATGAAGGAATCTTATTTTCCATTTCTGATAATTAATCTGGAAATTAACAACATGACAACATATGTTACAGTTGCTCCGAATATACCTGATACAATATAATATCCTGATTGGTGAACAACCGATGTATCTCCGCTATTGATAGTATAATCAGGAAGAGGCGCTTTCCATACATCTGAATATTTTGCCAGTCCCTGGGGTACATAACCTACAAGATCCTTTACTGTCTGTGCCGACCATTCGCCCCAGGCATCACCGGCATTAAAAAACACAGGAAGCAAAATTCCTACCGGAGTTATGAGACATAATAAAAGAAGTATGATAAGAATTTTCTTCTGAAGTTTATCTATTTTCATTTTTACCTCCTTTCCTGAAAGCATAAATTAATCCGGGTTCATTTCTCAAAAAATAGCTAACGATTATTGCAGTAATAATTCCTTCAACAATTCCAAAAAGCAACAGATGTTCAATTGCCATTGCAGGAATTGCAATACTAAGGTCATAAGGGCAATACAAGGGCTTTTCCATCGGCAGTAGATGCAATCAATGGTTGTATCCCGAATTCAATTGCTGTAAGTATTGCAGCCAAAACCAGACTCAAATATCCTGAAATAAATGCAGCAAAAGAGACTCTTGTTTTTCCCGCAGGATTTTTGCAGAATAGTTTAAAAATATAATATGCTGTAAAAGGCATAAATACTGCCATATTGAAGCAGTTTGCTCCAATAGCGGTAATTCCGCCATCACCAAAAATAAGCGCCTGAATAATCAGTGCCACCGACACAGCGATAGTAGCAGCCCACGGACCAAAAAGAATTGCAATAACAGCAGATCCAACTGCATGACCCGTTGTACCGCCGGGTACAGGCAGATTAAACATCATAATGATAAATGAGAAAGCTGCTGCCATTCCAAGATATGGAATATTGCGTGCAGAAACTTCATTTTTTACTTTTTTTACAGCAACAGCAGCAACTGTTACAAATACTCCAATCAACGGAATATATGTCTGCGGGCTGAGATAACCATCGGGAATATGCATTTTTGTTCCCTTTTAAAATACTTTATGAGATTATAATCCTAATTAAGATGTGTGTAGTTATTTACAATGGTCATTTAGACAATGCTACTATTTTAATATTTCGTGTTACTTCATAATGAAAAAAAATATATTCAGCCCGGCTCATTACCAGTTTACCATGAATAATCCCTTTAATCCCGATTAATTTATCAGACAATTCGGTCAACCTGTTTGCTTTACCTTTTACTGCAATAATCTCAAGACAATTATCATGACTTAAATGAAAATGCTGGGATGACAGGATAACATCAAAATACTCGTGCTGAATATCGTTTGATTTGGTAGTCACATCTCCTTTATGATGGTCATAAAGCATTACAACTGCTCCGGCAACTATCTGATTGCAATTCCATTTCTTCTCTGCCAGATTTTTTTCAACCAGATGACGGATTGCCTGCGAACGATTTGGCAGATTATTTTCAATAACAAAGCCATCAAGGGCTTTAAGAAGATCTTTCATCTAAACTGACTCCAAACCGGGCTAAAGGCATAGTGTTATCTTTTTTATAATTCGTGTCATAAAACTACATAATATATTATTTACGACAAACTATTTTAAAATAAAGTAAAACTCCGAGTACAAAACCGGGAAAATTGACTTTCACTTTAACAAGCAGTAACTTTGATAACTGAGAGGAGAACCAAAAGTACTTTTAAATGTCTATTTATTGATAGCTTAGTTCAGATAAGACCTCGTTTACAGGATACTGAATTAATGAATAATGAGAAAGTTGATGAAATGAAGATCATACTAAAGAAAGCTGTAATGCTTTTCAGCTCACTTCTGATCGCCCAATTTTGTCATGCGGGACCCCCTTTTAATACAGACGATCCGGAGCCTGTAGGATTTAAACATTGGGAATACTACCTTTCTTCAATGCATTCAATCCAACCCGGCTTTATGACCGGTACATTGCCTCATTTCGAAATGAATTACGGTATCATTTCGAACGGACAATTTCATGTGGAATTACCAATGAACTACAATTTAATTCAACATAAAGATTTTCAGTACGGATACTCCAATACTGAATTAGGTTTCAAGTACAGATTCTTTGAAAGTAAGGATAAATCGGTGCAAATAGGCGCTTTCCCTATTTTTGAGGTACCGACCATAAAAAATAAAAATTTTGACAATAATATCCAGGTTTTTCTCCCGATATGGGTGCAGAAATCCTGGGGAAAGCTGACTACTTACGGAGGATGCGGGTATTGGATAAATACGGGAAATGATAACAAAAATTGGTTATATACCGGGTGGGAAGTACAATATGATTTATCGGAGCATTTTACACTTGGTGGTGAGCTATTTTACAGAACACCATCTACTGTTGACGGTGATTCTTTTGCAGGTTTTAATTTAGGTGGTCTGATTAATTTCAGCGATCAGCTTCATTTAATTTATTCATTTGGTCACAGCATTACCAATGACAAATCATTTATGGCATATATCGGATTTCTTGTAACAATTTAAACCACTGTACCCTGATTACATCCATAAGGAATGCATGATTTACAACTGCCGGGGCTGATCTTCAAATATTATAGTCACCCTGAACAAGCTTCCCGCCTCTCTATGATCCTACTGATCATACTCGCAAATGCCGTAACCTGCAAATAAAATTGATTTCAGACTGAACAGATCGTAACTTTGATAAATGATATGGGAACAGATAAAGAAAGATACCCCGAACTCTATAAGTTTGCCCGGGAATTAGCCAGGGATGTTATAGTAAAGATAAATGAGAAAGCTCCTGATATTGAGTCAGAGGCACATTATAAACAGAAACTTGTTCTCGAGTTATTAATATCTGAACTGGAGGATATAGTACAACACAACGGGTATTAAAGGAACTTCCATAAACATTACCTTACAGATATAAATTACTTAACGGATTAATACGCCAATAAATGGGGCAATATGAGTAAAGGCTTAGGAGAGAGACAATTAATTATACTGAGAGTATTTAGTGAGATACCTGAGGGAGGATACTATGTCCCCATAGTTTATGAGAGAATTAAACAGGTATTATATCCGGAGCTTTATAAGGTTTACCAGGCAGCTCAGATTGGAGAGGAGGTCTGGAGTAATATGTCTCAGAGAGTATCAAATGAAAATGAAGCTAAAAAGAGAAGAGAAGAACCTGCGGGCAAAGCGAGACTAAACAGGATAAATGTATCTATCAGCAACTCAGTAAGAGGGCTCATAAAGAGGGGATGCCTTGAAAGAGTAAGAGAAAACATCAGGTATTCTGATATGATATTTATAACACAAAAGGGAAAAGATGCAATTAAGCAATGAAATAATCAGGCTAACTCAATCAAATATTAGTGAAATAAATGAACTCCTGCCAGCAAGGATACAGGACAAACTCGCTTGTCACAGTTTTTAATAATCTTCAGGCTTAATAATAATGTTATAGAGATAATTAGCATGTTTATCCCGATAAGTATATATTAATGTTACTTTTTGCTGTCGAAATAATTCCATACTTGAGTCAGTACGAATAGCATTGATAAGAAGGGGTTTTCTTTTTACAATGAAATTCTTGATCCGGGAAGTGTCAACGTCTTCTTTTAATAAATCTGTAAGCGTGAAGTTGTATTGAAATTTCCTCCCGGGTAAAGCATTTACATTTTCACATCGGAGACCGCTCTCGACCACTATTGGCATAGTCTCATTTATTTTACGTGCAAACTTCATCAGCACTTTATGGATCTTTTTGTCACTTAATTGCTTATCTGTTTGATTTTGTGCATTATCCCTGACAAAGGCCACATTGATTGTGACCATAATCAATCCCATTGAAATTATTAGAAATTGTTTTATGGCGGAGTGTATCATGTAACTTATGTTTATAATTCATTCTGAAAGTTATGTTTTTTGCCTGAATTTTGATTTGAGAAATTATTTACTTAAACGAAATTAAAAGTGCGAAAAGGATGAATAAGGATATTATTATCGGCCGAAAAACATTCACTTATCTTTAAAATATTTTAATGAATTAATAGGTTTATTTTTTAACTTTATATCAAACTCATAATAATCTACCATAGTATGCCCAGCAATATCCGGCAGCTCACCTCAGAATCGTCCTCCAGAAGTTCACAAACATATATTGTTGCAACTGCATTTTTATCACTCTTTGCACTTGTCGGATTTGCCTATTATGGATTACCATTCTTTTTTGATTTTATGACAAAAGAATTCGGATGGTCGAGAACTGTAGTTACTTCGGGAAATGCATTGGGCAAACTGCTTGTCGGTCCTTTATTTGGTTTTATAGCAGGCTGGCTGATTGATAAGTATGGGCCAAGGAGATTAATGATGGCAGGAGTATTGATGATGGGAGTAGCTCTTGTCGGTTTAAGTTTTTCTAATTCTTTGGGCCTATTTTATTTGTTTTATGTCTTTAACGCTCTTGGTTATGTGTGTGGTGGTCCTCTGCCCTGCCAGGTATTGATCTCCAGATGGTTTGACAAGAACAGGGGTAAAGCGATGGGTATAGCTTACCTTGGAATAGGGACAGGAGGAGCGATTGTTCCTTTAGTTGCAGCAGGTATCGAAAAAAATTACGGGTGGCATACTTCTTTGGCTGCTTTGGGTGTTCTTGCAGTCCTGATCGCTTTTCCAATGGTCTATTTTATTAAAGGATCTTCCGCAAAAGGAAGTCAGTCCGGAAAAACCGAACAAGCCGTTTCAATCAAAAGCATACTTACAAACCGGAACTTTTATCTGCTGGGAATCGGAAGCATGTGCGCCATTGGCGTGGTGGGTGGTGTGAATCAACACCTGAAACTTTATCTTCGCGACCTTAATTTCTCTCAATCACAGGCAGCACATATTATTTCACTTGTATTATTATCAAGCCTTATTGGAAGAGTGCTTATGGGATGGCTGGCCGATATAATTCGAAGGAAATATGTCATGATACTGATATACATTATAGTAGCCTCTGCCATACCATTATTGCTCATGCCCGATTTTCCCGGTCGTATCTATATATTTGCAGTTATTTTTGGAATCGGTCTTGGGGGAGATTATATGATTATTCCCCTGATGGCAGGAGATCTTTTCGGAGTGCGGGCACTAGGCAGAACAATGGGAATAATCCTGGTTGCTGATGGTGTTGCCGAATCACTTTTCCCAATGCTCCTGGGAGCTTTGTACAATGATGCTGCTAAAAGTTATGCACTTGGATTTACCGTTTTGATAGGTGTTGCACTTGCTGGTGCCTTAATCGTCTCATTTTTGCCGAAAGCCGGAAAATCAAAAGAATAATCTACCCGAATTCAGGTCCGCTTATAAGGTAGTGATTTTTAATGAGCCCGGAATAAGAATTGGTCTTAAGATACATTCTGATAAAGTGCCGGTGTTTTACAAAACCCAGTGATTCCAGCCATTTGATCAAGTCTTCTTTATCCTGGAGGATATCCAGGGCAACCGGTTGATTATTTAATGATTCCAAAGCTTTTGATATTAGAATCCGGGCTGAATCCTCAGAAAGGGCAGCAACTGGTCCGATATAATTGAATCTGGCACCATTCCTTCCAAACATATAGCCATCCAACTTTTTGTTTCTATTTAGTAAATAAGCTTTCGCGGGATAATTACTAAACAAAGCCTGCAGGAGATAAGTCCTGGCAGTTCCAAATATCCTCTTATCAAGTTTAAGCACATCTGAAAAGCTTTCCGGGTTAATATTTACCGGCTCATAATTGAATGGTTGTTTTTTAAAACTTTGTAACGAAGGATTTATCATCCTGTATATTATATATTCATCGATAAAACCAAGTTTCTGATATAAAGGCAGCCCTGCAGGTGTGGCATCAAGTTTTATTGAATCAACATTTTTCAGTGCACCAATTATATTTGTAAGCAGCATTTTACCGACACCCCGTCCTCTAAAGCGTTTATCGACCAGCACCATTCCTATCCAGGCAACTTTGTTTGAATGATTCAAAGCAGTTGCTGTTCCAATAACAGTATTGTTATGTTCAGCAACAAGACAGGTATTAAGAGGATTTTCAATTAATAATTTCCAGTCTTTTTCTGTTTGGTTCCATCCCTCGGAATTTGATAAACTAATTGCCTGATTCAGGTCATTAGATATCATAGGCCTGATCTTAAAAGTGAAATTGTCCGGCATAATTAAATCCATTTAAGATTTATGAAAGCCACTTTTCAAGATTCTCTGCGATAAATGCATCATCGTTGAGTTCCGGGTAAGCAGCATATACTCTGTCTATTTCTTCTTTCTGCCCGGGAGAAAGTTTCTCGTTCTTGTCGAGTGTCCATAATCCTTCCAATAAGCCCTGGCGACGAAGTACCTCATGCAATCCGACAATACAACCTGCGAAGTTATTTGCCGCATCAAAGAATGCAGCATTGCAATCGGTGATCTGGTTCGCAAGGATAAGCGATCGCTGGACATCATTGTCAAATTCACCATTGTGAACGGCATTCAGAAGCCTTACAGCTGAGTGTGTCCAAACCGCCCAGTGACCAAGCAGACCGCCGACAATACGTTTACTTTTAATCTTTGCGCCAACCTGAATTTTGTATTCCGTCAGAAGATCGACAAGGATGTTGTCGTCATTACCGGTATATAAGGCAATATCCTCCGCTCTGCCTGATTCAACAACTCCTCTCACAACATCGAGTGTCTGGTACCTGTTAAATGGCGCTATTTTTATAGCGATTACATTTTGTATCTGAGCAAATTCACGCCAGAAATCGATATCCAGTTTTCTTCCTCCGACAGCAGGCTGCAGATAAAAACCAATTACCGGCATGATTTCTGCAACTGCCTTGCAGTGCCTGATAATTATATGGTTTTGAGAATCACTGAATGCTGCCAGACTCAGCAAAACGGCATGAAATCCGTGTTTTGCAGCTAGTTGTGCCTCCTTCAGAGCCTGTCTTGTTTTACCAATAACACCTGCAATCCGGATAACCGGCTTTTTTGATTCAGCGGTAAACCTGTCGAATTCTTCCCTGGCAATTTTCAAAAGAGGTGAATAAAGGTTGATTTCCGGAAGTCGTATTGCAAACTGAGTTGTATGGACTGCCACAGCAATTCCTCCTGCACCGGCATCCAAATAGTATCTTATCAGTGCTCTCTGCCGGCGTTCATCAAGTTTTCGTCTACTGTTTAACGCAAGAGGAAGCGCAGGAATAACCACTCCTTTATTTAAAGCAGCCCTGACATTTTTGGGAATTATTTCATCCATTTCCTGATTGATTGTCAAAATTTACCATCCCTGACTTCAAAATGTGTAGGCTTTCCCAATAGCTTCCCGCCATCGTTCAGCCATTCGGCTGTCCATTTTATTATCTGGCTTACCAGGTACCTTTGGCCTGCCAAACAGATTAAATGCTTCTGTTGAATTGCTCAGGAGAGCTGTTTCGGCCTCCGTGTTGATAAATCGCGGTTTTACCCCAAATAATTTGCCGAATTCCGATGCCACTTCCCTCACCGACAGAATCTCAGGACCTGTAATGTTAAGTATTTTTGCAGGGCATTTGAGCATATTCAAGCGAACGAAGAACAAAATCATTCATATCACCCTGCCAGATCACGTTGAAATAACCCATGGTCAGGTCAACAGGCTGGTCGTTTTTAACTTTGACTGCGATATCAACCAATACTCCATAACGCATTTCAACAGAATAATTCAGGCGTATCAGGATCACTTCTGTTTTATATTTATTACTTCCGTATTCAAACATTCTCTCTCTTCCCAGGCATGATTGGGCATATTCCCCGGTTGCAACCGGTAAATCGGTCTCAACCGATCCTCCCGAACTGACAGGTACAAGAGGATACACGCACCCTGTCGAAAAGGCAACAATTCTTGAATCCCTGAAATGTTCGGCAACAAGGGCAGGTAAATAGGAGTTGACAGCCCATGTGAGCGGAAGGTTGTCAACTGAACCGAATTTCATCCCGGCCAGGAAGAAGACATTCCTGAAAACCGGAAGACTTTCAATAAAGTCCTTATCCAGGAGATCACCCTGAATGGTTTCAATTCCCAATTCACCAAAGCTTTTCTGATGTTCAGGGTCTATGTGAAGTGCAACTCCCAAAATACGTTTTTTTACCCCTGCGTTCTCACAAGCTCTTCTTGCCATCTTTGCCAGGGAAGGACCTATCTTACCGCTGATACCTAAAAACATTATGTCTCCGTCGACCCGTAAAAACATTTTGGAAAGCTCTGTGCCGGGTCTTGATAAGAGTTCTTCAAGTTGATCTTCGTTATTTATTTTATCAGGATATTCAGTCATTAATTACCTCCATTTTGATAATATGCTCTTATAAATATTTACTGCCTCTTCCAGTTTGTTAAGATAGCAAAACTCATCAGTCTGGTGGGCCATCTCAGGTTGACCCGGACCAAGAATTACGGTAGGTGCATCATTGTATAATTTTTGCAATACCGATCCGTCAGTCAGATAAGGAAGTGCCTTAGGAAATTTATTCCTCATTCTTTCAACATTGCATACATCATACACTATTTGAATAAATGGATCATTTTCTGAAGTGAAAACCGGTTTAAGATCAACAAGTGTTTCAATCACTGTTTCATCACCAATTTCTCTCACAAGTTTATTAAGTATTTTACTGTGGTCAACCTTTGTGGTTGATCTGATATCTATAGTAAATTCGGCATGATCAGGTACTGAATTAATATTCATTCCACCACTTATCGTTCCAACATTTAATGTCGGATAACCAAGTAACGGATCTGGCTGAGCCTCAAAATTAAAATCTATTATTTTTGTAATTGATCTGGCGGCTTTATAAATAGCATTAACTCCTAATTCAGGCATCGATGAATGAGCAGTTTTGCCAGAAGTGATAGCCTTCAAATAGAGAGCACCTTTGTGACCTGTAACAGGCAGGTTTGCTGTAGGTTCACCAACAATTATTGCACTGGCTTCACCAAGTCCTCTCTTCTCTTTGATAAGCTTTGATATTCCCTGACAGCCCAATTCTTCTCCTGCAGAAAAAATCAGCCTTATTCCTCCTGCCGGAGGAGTTTCAACAAATGCCTCGATAGAAGCTAAAATCATTGCAGCCAGTCCCCCTTTCATATCACTTGAACCACGACCCAATATTTTGCCATTCATTTACCTCTCCTGTAAAAGGATCGAAACTCCAACTTCTTTTGCCCAAGCGGAACAGTATCAAAGTGACCGGAGAGAACTATTGGTGGTCTTTTTGAAGATAATCCCTTTTCTGCTATAAGATGTAAGCGGTTGTCTTCGAAAACCGGATATTCAATTTTAAATCCATGCCCGGCAAGTATACCTCCAACAAATTTTGCAATTTCTTCCTCATTACCAGGGGGATTTACAGTGTTAAAAGACAACAGTTTCCTTGTCAAAGAAATAACATCCATAAGTACAAGGCAATAGTTAAAAGTAAAAAATCATAATACACAACATCAGATTAACAAAAATGATTAAAATAGAATCGTATGAGAACGAATTATTTTGTGATATAATTTAAATTATCGTCGAGAGGAGTCATCTCTAGGCATCAGAAGGTGTACAAATCCCAATATAAGGATATAAGAAAATCCTGCTATTATAAATGCCCAGAAATAACCCGAATTATCGGCTGTATCTAAAACTGCACCAAGAGCAATATCAGCGATTATGGCGACTGCCACTCCAACCATTTTCCCGATTCCTATTACAGATGCAGTTGCCTTTTTAGGGAATACATCGGGGACCAGAGTATAGCTATTGATCGACCATGATTGATGTCCTGCAGCCCCCAGACCAATTAAAATGACAGCAATCCATTTGCTTGCAACAACAGGTACAAAGGCTACCGGTAAAATAATAATTGCATTAACCAGCAAGGTTATTTTTCTGGCCTTATTTATTGACCAGCCTTTTTTTATTAAAGCACCGGAGGCTAATCCCCCAAGAAGGCTTCCGGCATCAGCCATAATAAAAATAACCAGGAAAGGAAGCCCTATGTTTTTAATGTCCACACCAAACTGTTCGAACAGGAATTTTGCGCCCCAGAAAAGGTAAAACCACCAAACGCCATCAGTTATAGTAGTTAAAGCGAAAGCCCAGGTCTCCCTCTTAGGGAATAGTTTTAACCAGGGAATTTTTTCTATTGTCTCTTCTTCAGAATCGCTGTTAATATAAGCTAATTCCGCTTTTGATAATTTTGGATGAAGTTCAGGTTTTTTATAGGTTCTCCACCATAAAAATACCCATATAGAACTAAGTGCTCCTGTAAAAAGAAACGGTATTTGCCAGTTATGACCTTCAACTGTAACGATAGCACCGACGATGAAAGGAGCCAGAATTGCTCCGACGCTGGTTGATGCATCAAAAATTCCTGTAGCAAAAGCCCGGTCTTTTTTTGGGAACCACTCTGCAACAGTTTTAATTGCAGCAGGAAAATTTCCTGACTCACCAATTCCAAGTCCGAAACGCGCAACAATAAATCCAATTAAACTAAAGGCTGGTCTGATTGCCGCATGCAACATGCCGAATATACTCCATATAGCAATTGAAATAGTATATCCTAATCTAGTGCCAAGCTTGTCAATAATACCACCCATGAACAGTAATCCTATTCCATAAGCAATTTTGAAGGAAACCATTATGGCTGCATAATCCTTATTTGACCAATCGAAAAGTTTTTGCAAAGTTGGGGCCATTACACCTACTATACTACGGTCGAAATAATTGATTGTTGTGGCCATAAACACCAATGCAAGAATCCTGTAACGATAATGCCCGATTATTTTGGCAGGTCCGGTCATATTAGATTTGAATTGAGTACGTTAGCTGATGACCGGATGATCCACAATCTCTTCCTTAGAGTGGTCCCAATATAGTTTCTTACCTTCCCTGTATGCACGTGTAGCCATAATAGTGGCTATTGAATGCCAGAATCCGGTATGGATATTCCCATTTGGCACGATATTTCTGTTCCTTATGCAATCAATCCAGTTATCGAGGTGGTACTTGCTGTCATCGCTCATATTAACCGGGCCAAGCTTCATACCATATTCTTCAGTAGTGACTATTTCTGCTTTCCCGGTTTTTACTGCCTCTTTTATCCCTTCGTAAAAATCAAAGCCTCCGGGAAGATTTTGGTGCTCGGGAATGAAAAACCAGCGGGCACTCCCTTCTCCTCCATGCGCAAATAAAGTTCCTTCTTTTCCACGAATACAGGTGTAATCACCAAACATGCTTGCGTAGTTCGACGTGTATGAATATAATAACTTCGCGTCGTCATAGGTTGCAAGCGCCTGGAATGTGTCGGGATTCTGCCGTATATCAGGCCAACCAAAAATTCCTCCATTTGCTACCATTGAATCAGGAATTGCAGTGTCGGTATAAAAATGAACCAAACCTGCACCATGACTCATCCATTGAGATGTAATTCCCCCGGAGTAATCACGGAAAATCCTGAATTCAAAATATTTCCATGGATCAAACGGGACGTAAGGCTTTCCTAACAGCCACCTGTTCCAGTCAGTATCCTCTTCCCTGATTGCGGCAACATCAGGATCATTTGGAACATGCCAGCGGGGATTATTATCATTCCAGACCTGTTCTATTTTTGTAATCTGACCTAATTTCCCGGAACGAACAATATCGCGTACTTTTTTCTGCATCGGGTCACTAACCCATTGTGAACCAATCTGTACAATCTGTTTGGATGAGAGGACAGCGCTTCGTGCCAGTTTAGCTTCTTCCACATCTATTGCCATAGGTTTTTCACAATAACAATCCTTACCTGCATTGACAACTTCAGCTAAAATCTTTGCATGCTGGAAATCTCCGGTAGCTATCATCACAGCATCAAGTTCCGGCATTTTCAGCATCTCTTCGGAATATTTAAATTGTTTTACATCTGTTCCGAACAGCTTTTTACAGTATGCGGCGGCTTTTTCTTTGTTGAGTTTCCAAATGTCGCAAACAGCAACCACAGCGAGATTCTTCTCTTTTTCCGATGTTTTTACCATGTTTTGATGCCCCATGCTTCGTGCACCACAACCAAGAAATCCAATATTGATCCTATCGTTTGCTCCGATAATTCTCATGTAGGAAGCCGCACTCATTGATAAACCATTTGATGAAACTGCTACGCCGACTAATCCGGTTGTTGTTTTACCGATAAAATCTCTTCGTGTAACACTTTTTCTTGCCATAGTATTGTCCTTTCATTATATAATTAAAAGCACCTTTAGAAATGATATTATTATTCTACTTTATCCATTCCATATAAAGATCATAGTACTTTTCAGCCGGTTTCTGGTGTATAATATTCAGTTGCCCTTCTGCTTTTTTGTTTTGATAAGCAGTTTTGATTATGGCAAGATCTATATTGATATTTTCAATATCCGTGTTTTTGTCATACCCATCCGTAACGCCTGCCATTAAAAGCTTTCTGGGAACCAGGCTGGCTGCAAGGTCAGGAAGATCATAAGCTTTAAGGGCTCCTGGAACGGTGCTATGTACAAATTTTGGATCATAAAAACGGTTCATAACAATTGACCGGTATGAAGAATAAGGTTCTATAAGAGCTATCCGGTTAATCGTTGAATCAAAAGCTGCAGCATGCAATAGAACAGGCGCCATTTCCTTCCTGGCAAAACCATAAACCTCACTTATACCACTGATTTTCTTCAATAACCGGGTGAGTCTTACGACATCACCTGCTCGTATTCCGACTATGCTTCTTCCAATAAGCATGGAAGCAAACCATACATTATAAGAAACACCTCCAATATATGAATCTCCATGAAAATCTCCCGGACCCGTTTCACCAATTCCGATCAGATCAGGAGCCAGCACTGTAAAACCATTCCGTACAAACCATTCCATCTCCCCACCAATAAATGCTTCGGCTGACTTGCCATAAGGATGCAGATAGATCAGTGCTTTGTTGTTTGGGCTATCCGGTATCATTAACAGGTAGGGAATAATATAATCACCTTCACCTTTAACAAAATACTTCTCAACTACATAATCTTCCCTTCGAATACATCCGGTAAACACAGGTTCCTGAAATACAAATGGTTCATGATAGCCTGAAAGCTTTTTAGCTGAATTCAGCACTCCATAAAGGTGCTTTGTAAGATTATTTCTGGAAGATTGCAGGTTAGTGACAAGTTTTTCCGTCTCCTTGCTATTCAGACTGAAAACAGTTTCTCCTCCAAGGGATGTGGCAACCTGACCTGTGCTGGTAACTTGCATCTCTTCTTTAGTTAAAAACTTAACTTCATCATCATTTGAATTACCTGGATTATCCAAATATTTTTGGAAAAAGGCATACATTGCTTCCCTGTTCTTTTTGGTAGTCCCATGACGTGGCAAAACATCCTCTGATGTACTGAAGTTATCCTCCTTATCATAAGCTTTATATATTCCCGACACTTCTTCTGCTGTTTCCCTGAATCCCTGAATGCTGAAATAGTCTCCGGTAGTAGCAATAATTAATACAGGTTTTGGTGCCCTTACTAATAAGAGATCAGCATGATCAATGCCTCGAACAATCCCATTGAACAGGTTCTGTTCCGCATCCTGAGGTCCAGGAGACTGAAATAACCTTGTGTAGTTCGTGATATAACTTTCGGGGGCAGCGGCAAATATCCTATCATCAAGTGCGGCGATTTGAGAAGATTGTGTTCCCCCACCCGAACGGCCTGTTATCCCAATCCTGCCAGGATCCACTTCTTTACGGGTAAGAAGATAATCAACTGCCCTTATACCATCCCATATCATATACCGGGCTTGCGAACTTCCCGTGATAAAAGCCTGGGCACCCGGGTAAGAATGACCAGAATCCGGGTCACCAATGATATTTTTATTTGTTTTCGGATCATAATACTCAAGACGCTCACCCTGGGCAACCGGATCAAAAGCAAACACGATAAATCCCTTTCTTACCAGGTTTAGTATCATTTGCTGATACGATCCATGATACCCATCACTGGAATGTCCGCTACAATAGATAACAACCGGAAACTTGCTTCTTTTTTTTGGTCCACCGGGTATGAACATTGAAGATGTGACATAAAATCCTGGCTGGGACTCAAATACTATATGCTCAACCCTGAAACTATCTTTATCAACAATCCTTGTGATTTTGGCATTTAAAGGAGTTTTTTCAGGGAAAGGGCCGACAATACTCAACAAGGTTTCGCGTAACCATTTCTGCCTTTGTTGCCAATCGGACAATGAGCTCAACCTGGCTATTTCCTCGACCCGCCGTCCAAGAAGATCATAGGCCTGTTCTGCAAGATAATGATAGAGAGAGTTGGGAGCATCGCTGAATTGAATCCAGCTGTTCCCTTTCCCTCCCCCTCCTTCCAAATGTATAACATCAAGTTCATCTACGACATCAGATTTATTCTGCGCATTTAATTCAATAAAGCCAGAATAAGTGCTTGAACTTACCAATACAATCAAAAAAACAAGGACCTTTTTATTCATCTGTTTAAAATTTTGTTTTTTAATGGTCAGATGGAATATCCATGAATAATCATTTCGGTTTGTGATTTTACTTTTTAATCATGGATATTTCATAGATAAATTCTTCATGCAAATTACACCTCCCGGACAAAAATCTGTATAAGAAATGGTTATGAAACAATCAGACAAACCTATTTTAATATTTTGACAGCATTATCGTGATAAAGTTTTTTCAATATTTCCTTTGACAGTCCGAAACCGTTTAGTGCCCAATGATAACCGAATTGGCCGATTTCATAAAAATGTTCATCATTGGATTCGAGTACCCGGAAAGTGATTCTGTACATGGATACAGGATAGCTCATATCTGTTCCATATAAAAGTCTGTCCTGATATTTTTCATAAAATGCCTTCATATAACGTGGAATGGTTGCTGACTCGGCATACCGGGCTGAAATATCGGCATAAAGGTTTGGGTATTTGTTGAACAGATCTCCCAGCTTGACCATATCGTGATTAAGATTGGCAAAATGACAGGCAATGAAAGTGGTTTTCGGATTATTTTTGACGGCATTTTCAAGTGTCTGAATCAGTGCATCGAAACCGATAATTCCGGGTTTTGTCATATCAATGCGCCATTCCTGTGCATTCATGAGCCCATCATTGGTAGAATCCATTTTTTCATACATCCAGATAGGATCAGCGACATGTATACTTACGGGCATATTCAATTGGGCACATCTATCGAATAGAAGGTTCATCCTTGGATCATCTATGTGCATTCCCCAGGCTTTTACAGGATCGTTAAAAAATAAACCCAGACCTTTATCACCTTCTTCACCAACTCCCCTGGCTCCCATCTTGTAACAACGTTCCAGTTCCTTCACAGCGGCTGGTCCATAGCCGGGTTTGTCATAACCGGTGTAATCAAAACCGCACCAAATTTCGAATCGATCGCCATATTTGGCATACAAATTATAGATGGTATCGAATTTTGGACCAGATGTCTGGGTCAAAACAATTGACTTCTCAATACCACAGGCATCCATGTTTTTTAACCATTGTACAATTTCTTCGTCAGTTTTGGCATAATCATGTGAATGGACATCGATTACCGGATAAGCTGCCTTGTCCACATGCGTGACCGGGATTTTGTAAATAGAAACCGGCCGGAAATTTTTCAGCAACAGTTTGTCGGCATTCTGGCCCGATAAAGGGAAATTAGATACTGAAATGCTGTACAAAACGGAGATTACCAATAATCCTTTTGCTGAGATAATTTTTGTTTTCATCTTAATATTATTTTTTTTTAATGGTATGATGTAACTCGCATGTTTCAGGGTTATATTATTCAAGTGTTTGTGTTTGTAAAACGCTGAATTCAGGTTACAAAAGCAACTTTTTAATTAGTTAAATTTAGTGATAGAAATTTAAAATGAGATATAAGTCCTGTTTTTTCCCGGAACTGTTCTATTGCTTGTGTAATTCATAAAGGTTCAGTGTTTTTCCATATCATCTCATGTTTTACAGTTAAAAAAGTCCCGGGCACAGGCCCGGGACTTTTACATGACAACTCATTAGTGGCATATTTATCCTACCTGTCAGGCGTTGGATAACCTGGATTTTGCTCCAGCAATGGATTTAATCTTAAATCAGTTTCAGGGATCGGAAACAAGTAATCATCCATGGTGAAGTTTAATCTGTCTTCGGCACGGACTGTTACTTTCGGATCGTCCAATATTCTTTTTCTGCAGATATCGAACCAACGGTCGCAGGTCTCAAACACCAATTCCCAGTTTCTTTCCTGTATCACTGCAGCATCGAATTCAGCTTTTGTCATTGCGGTGGTTAACAAAGGATGTCCTGAATTAGGTTTGAAGCCATTGGCACGATTAATAACCAGGTTGATAGCATCTACGGCGTTCTGTGGAACAGTAGCGCCTGCACTGGCCATATTGGCTGCTTCGGCGTAAATCAGGAGAACATCTGCATATCGGAGTATAGGCCAATTCATGGTTGATGAATAACCATTAAAATCGTCTGCAGAAATATAGAAGAAAAACTTTTTACAAAATGGTGTTTGTTCCGGGAAATCAGTATAATGCATACCATCCCAATCGGTAAATACATATGCTTCTTTCCTTTTTTGATCAGGCCATCTCCGTTCAAAAGCAGTATCCATAGCAGCATCACCCCATCCTCCATCCAAATATATTTCGGATGTCCATATCTCCGGATCAGTAGCTATATCATCGTAGGTTGAATTATAACTCCAGATCATTTCGGGACCATATTTATTTGCCAGGCTGAAGACATCCACAACTGAATCAACCAGGGTATAAGTACCCGATTGCATTACCTGTAAAGCCATATCAGCAGCCTTTTGATAATTGGTTGCATCATTAAGCGGGTATGTTGCCATTGTAAGATATACTTTGGCCAGCATACTTTTTGCAGCTCCGCTGGTTGGTTTTCCTGGTGCATCTCCCCATGATTCCGGGAGTTTTTCAGCAGCAAAGATCAAGTCGCTTACAATCAGGTTATATACCTCAGCTAATGAAGCTCTGGCCATTGGATTCTGGATGGGATCAGGAGTGTCTTCGGTTATTAACGGAACACCACCGAACATTCGTACCAGCATAAAGTAATTGTGTGCACGCAAGAAACTTTCCCTCTGCTTCAAGTGCATCAAGTGTTTCCTGAGTTTCTCCGTTTAATGTTTCCCTTTTTAATTGATCCAAGTGCGTTATTGATATTCAGCAGAGCCGAATAATGTCTGTTCCACAGGTCATCTGCATTGTCAGGAGGAATATTTAAATCACCGCCATTAAGCTGGTCATCGTTAATAAAAGGACCATAAGCATAACCATAACCTGACCAATAATCCCATAAATAGTTCATAGAACCTGCATAAGCAGCTTCAATCTGGAGTACCGAGTTACCAAATTTGGCCGGTGTTACTGAGCTAATAGGTTGTTCATCAAGCTTTTTGCATGCAAAAACAAACACAATTAAAGCAAGGAGCAAGGAACAACGAAGTAAGTAAATTATATTTCTTTTCATATCTGTATACTATTTAAAATGTTACATCTATACCGAAAGTAATTGTTCTGGCTGTAGGATAATTACTCAGATCTACACCGATCATGAGCATCATTACTATTATAAGCGCTCACTTCCGGATCATATCCTGTATATTTTGTGAGGGTAATCAGATTAGTCCCGCTCACATAGGCTCTTAGTTTTGTTAATCCGATTCTGTTAATAAGAGATGAAGGGACAGAATAACCTAAGGGTGACATTCTTTAATCTCACATAAGAACCATCCTCTACATACCTTTGCAGACGGCCGCCATCACCGCTACCAAGACTAACTTTACTTACAAGGCCGGCATTCTGGCGGGTAACAGCATCAATAAATGCAGGAACATCTGTATCCTGATTATCTACTGTCCAACGGTCCAGCATACGAATGCTTGTTCCTTCATAATTGATTTTCAAGGCGTATTCTTCCCTGGTTAAAAATATCATTCCCTTTAGAACCCTGGATCAGTAACGTCAACTCAAAATTATTGTAGGATACACGGTTAGACCATCCAAAAATAAAATCAGGGATTGCGTTACCAATGATCATTATATCCGAGGTATTAATTTTGCCATCCTTATTAAAATCGGTATATTTCGGATCGCCGGGTAACTGTCCGAAAGCAGCAGCTGCTTCAGCTTCACTTGTCTTCCAGGTACCTTCATATCCATATCCATACATCTGCCCAAACGGTTCGCCAACGCGCAGCTGCATAAAACCAGTTTTAAGGCTATACCCGCCATAAGTTGTTTTATACTCCAATTTATTGGCTTCTCCAAGATTCAGAACTTTATTCCTGTTCCATGAAATATTAAATCCTGAATTCCATCTTACAACTCCGGTAAAAGGATCTCCGCTAATTGACAACTCAAGTCCTTTATTCTCAACTGATCCGACATTATCAATAATACTGGAGAAACCTGTATAACCAGGTAGTGTACGGTTTAAAAGCAGGTCTTTTGTGGTTTTCATATACAAGTCGACCGTTGCATTTAATCTTCCCTTGAATACCGATACATCCAATCCGATATTGCTCTGGGTTGTACTTTCCCATTTGAGGTTCGGGTTTGGAGGATTGGCAATAATAAATCCCAGATCGGTGGCATCGTTTCCGGTATAGGGGTAATTGGAGCCCGAGCTCATTGCAGAAATTGTCTGGTATGCGCTAATTGCCTGATTACCAATAATACCCCAGCTCCCACGCAGTTTTAACTCCGAGAAGATATTCAGGTCCTTAATAAATGATTCTTCAGCTCATCTTCCAGGCCAGCGAACCGGATGGGAAAAATCCCCACTTGTTATTCGCACCAAAAACTGAAGAACCATCTGCACGATAGCTAAGGGTTACCAGATACTTATTGGCAAAGGCATAGTTTATTCTGCCCAGGTAAGAATTCAAAACCCTTTCAGTAACGCTTGAATATTTTGAATTTATTTGTTCTGCTCCACCCAGATCGTTAACTCCGGTTTGATCGACTGTAAATTTTGATGCAACCAGGCCGGAACTCTCGGATTTGGAATACTGTTGTTCAGCAACAGCCATCAGGGTAATATGATGCATATCTCCCAGATTCTTATCGTAAGTCAGGATATTTGAATTCTGATAATGGGAATATAATGCATCATCAATCGTTGCATATCCAACTTTGCCACCGATGGGTTTGCCTTCCCAGGTCTTACTATTGTAATAACTCTTATTATTGTCGTTTTCAATAGTAGCTCCACCTGTAATTTTCAATTTCAATCCTTCAATAATTTTGAATTCCAGGTAAGTATTGATACTATTTCTGATTGTATTGTTCATTATATCCGGTTCCTTGGCAGCAGCCAGCGGATTCCAGGTATCATATGCCCCATATCCTGCAGGATGCTTTGTTGTAATTGCCGTCTGCATCATAAGGTGGAGTTGTAGGATCCCAACGCGGAGCAATATTCACAGCCTGGCCCAGGAAACTAAGTGCTGTGCCACCGCCATATGGAGGTGAATTGCCTGCTTCTTTGGAACCTGCCCAGTTTAAACCAAAACTCACATTCTTAGTTATGTCAGCATTTACATTTGCGCGTAAAGTAAATCGCTTATATGCAGAATTAATCAGAATACCTTGCTGATCGAGATATCCGCCAGAGACCATATACTTCATATTATCTGTTCCACCACTTATTGTCAGCTGGTGATTAGTAACGGGCGCAGTTCTGTAAATCACATCCTGCCAGTCTGTTCCGCCGGTCTTTTCCAATTCCTGGATCTGTGCATCGGTAAATATCGGAACCGGAACACCTGAGGCATTTTGTGTTGCTTTATAAGGCATTCCTGGTTCTTGCATAATCAGCAGCGTTCATCAAATCAAGCTTGTGCCGGATAGTTTGAGAACCATAATTGAAACTATAATCGATTGTTGGTTTTCCCTTTTTCCCGCTTTTGGTTGTGATCAAAATGACTCCGTTTGCTCCCATTGATCCATAAATTGCTGTTGCAGAAGCATCTTTCAATATTTCAATCGATTCAATGTCATTCGGGTTCAGTGAATTAAGATTACCACCCTGCAACCCATCAACAACTATAAGAGCATTGTTACCACCATTTATGGAGTTCATACCTCTTATTCGGATAGTAGTATTAGCGCCCGGAGCACCGGCAGTATTTAACACCAATACACCTGCTGCGCGTCCCTGCAAAGCCTGGTCAACCCGCTGCATCGGCAACTGTACGAGTTCCTTTCCTTTCACAGAGCTTATAGCACCCGTAATATCGCTTTTTCTCTGCTGGCCATAACCCACAACCACTATTTCAGAAAGTGCCTGAATATCGGATTCAAGCACAACATTAATGACCGATTGATTTCCAATGATCACTTCTTGAGTCAGGTAACCTATAAAGGATACTACAAGAGTATTAGCACCCTC
This sequence comes from uncultured Bacteroidales bacterium, assembly GCA_963831935.1. Lineage (GTDB taxonomy): Bacteria > Bacteroidota > Bacteroidia > Bacteroidales > VadinHA17 > LD21. The sequence goes on along the minus strand of CAWHSH010000011.1, from coordinate 72,778 downwards.
GGGAACAGTTAATTTGTACCTGCCATCAGCACCAGTTATTGTACCAACTGTTGTACCTTTGACTGCAATATTCGCTCCTGCTATAGGTTGCCCATTTTCATCCGTTATTTTTCCTGAAACGGCCCTCTGGACGGCATCATTTTCCCATCCGCTGATTTTATCTTCTTCCAATGCTGTGGCAGCATAAGTGCGTGCACTAAAAAAGATGCAGCAAAGCATAATCAGCAGAGAAGCTTTGCGCATAGTTTCACATAATCTGATCATAATTTTTAGTTTAGGTTAATTATTCTTCTATTCTAATCCGAATTTTTTTATCATGTTATGCTTTCACCGGGTCAGATTATTCAATAATGCTTTCTATAATATTCAGCGCTATAATTCAATAAAGTCTCTTTGAATTTCAGTATCAATTATCTGATCAGGAATTACCTTATTTTTAATTTGTATTTTGTTCAATTAAATAAGGTGTTTACATTAACAAAGAGACAAGTTACATGAATTTCTAATCATTTCAGGTCAGTTTTGAATATAAAATATTTGTTTTACCAGAGAATGTCCTAAAAAAAATTACCGGCTTGCCAAATGGCTTACCGGTATATCTCAAACTTACCTCAAATTACATCAACCAACCTCTATCAGCCTGAAGTCTTTTAATTAAGTATTCATTAATAAGCCAGGATTGGGTCTATAATATCTTCTGCAGCATTTTCATCGCCTCTGGCCGGTCCATACCAAACACCTCCACCGAAGGTTATGATAAATATCTTTTCAGGATCTCTGGGATCGGGTTCCACCCTTTTCCCCCACTTAAAATTATAGCCTTTGATGCGGATCCACGTTTCTCCCCGATCTTCCGAACGGTAGGCTGAACTATTAAAACCACATGCATAACAGGTATTGTTACGGGCATCAAAAGTTATATCATGGATATGCTGATCTTTCTCAAGAACCTGCTTCCATGTCTTACCATTGTCTTTCGAAAGAAAAATTCCTCCGCCTGTATCAGGAGAGAATTGACCCATGGTAGTTCGTCCCCATGCTGACAGCAGAAGCCGGTCATAATTCTCAGGATCAATAACTAAACTTGTAGGACCGTTTGTGCCAGCGGGAAGAGATATTTTTACCCAGGATTCAGCCCCGTCATCAGAACGGTAAATGGCACCATCCTGCTCATTTCCAATGCTTCCGTCTTCGCTTCGTCTGCTCACGATTAAAAACAGCATCCCGTTTTTATCATTCTTTACAATTCTCCAGGCAAATGGTTCCTTGCCATCAATTCCTTTGTTTTTTTGTTTCCAGGTACTTACCTCCGTCAACTGATTTATACACACCTTTCCCAAAAGCACATGCATACAGTGTTCTTGCTTCTTTGCTGCTTGCCGGATCAATCAACACATGTGTCATGGCTGCTTCACCTATATCTTTGCTTACGGGACGCCACGATTTTCCGCCGTCTTCTGTTTCAAGAATACCCCCTTCATAACCGGTGGTTCCATTTCTCCTCCACATTTTAGGTCTTGGAAGATCATGTACATTACTCATTGCAGCCCAGGCTCTTCCTTTCACTTCCGGGTCGAATGTCAGCCAATAGGTGCTGTTTATCCATTTCCGGGGGATTCCATTGTTCATTGTCGCGCTCATCCAGCTTTCTCCTCCGTCTTTGCTTTCCATCAATCCGATATCGGTGTTTGCAATAAACAGATGGTTTATATCAAAAGGATCAAACACTACACTGTATCCGGTTGTGACTTCCAGTCCCCTTGAGATCCAACCCGCTCCATCTTTCTTTTTTGTATACACCTGTTCCCAGGTTATACCTCCGTCAGATGTTTTAATGGTCCTTCCAAAATCAGTTGTATAACATATATCCGGATTAACAGGAGATACAGCAATTGAAAAAGGATTCTCACCCCATGTGGGACCAAATCGTTCATCAATCCAGCCTTTTTTATAATTACCAGAATACAAGTCACCTCCTTTAGTCAAACAGTCCTTCCAGACCAGTTTCCAGGTTTTCCCAAAATCTTCACTTTTGGCCACTCCGATGCATGTAGTATCATTATGCACTTTCAGTCCGTCATAAGAAACGTAAACTATTTCCGGATGTAAATGCGCTGGTAGCAATACATCGCCATTCGGGAAAATCAGCATTTTTTGACCGTGCAGCTGTTAAGCAATTCATCCTGCCTGTTTTCCCATGTTTTACCCCCGTCTTCGGTATAATAAATACCTGAAGTATCACCCTCCGGATTAAAATAGGATTTACCCGAAATTGCATAAATAATATATTTATTATGCAACTTATCAAATCCACCCGTGAACCCGGTAAGCTTGCTAACATTCACAGGACCTGGATTGGTTTTCCAAATCCCTTTTTCTCTGACTGTTATTGAGTTTTTTCCTGTAATATACAGGGTCCGGTTCTCTTTCGGTGATGAAGGAACAATATAAATGTTCTTTGCCCCGTTTTCCAGATCTTTTTCCTTGGTCCAATGTCCGCCCTGATCCTCTGAGAAGTAATACGCAACGACATTATCAATGGAGATTGCTGCATGCAATTTCATGGAGTTATCAGGATCCACGGCCAAAGCCAATACATTACCGGCGTGTACTGTCATTGGTTATTATTATTTCTTCGGCATGATCTCCTTTTGCCACAATTCCCTTAATCTCAGCAGGGCCTGGATATACGATATTCCAGGTATTACCCCGGTCAATGCTTCTGAACAGGGCAATGGAATTTGCATAAACAATATTGGTATCCACAGGATCGAATACAAAGTATTTAACAGGTCCCCGTAATGAAAACATTCTCCATGACAAACCTCCATTATAGGTAACAAATGATCCGGTCATATCACAAGCTACATAGGCATATTCAGAATTGTGCGGGCTTACTGGCCGGATAAAACATGGCCCCTCCTCCTCCATACCCTGCAAAGCCCCATGTATCGTTTCTGCCGTTTGGGTTTTTAGTCTGAACCGTGTTTTCCTTCATCGAATTACAACCTGTAATCAACAGGCTGGTATGAATGATCCATATAAAAAAGCAAACTAATCTTGTTGCTGAATGATTCAGGTTAATTGGTAATGTGCCATTTTTCATATACTGAAGTTTAGTTATTTATACGTTCAAATATCACTTTTCAGATTTTAATATTTCCCCTGATTTACGATCTGCCGTTTTAGGTTTAGGCAGGCCGGGTGGAACCAAAAATTGCTGAAGCTCTGCAACAGAAATTTCAATGGAATTGTTCTTAATGGATAGGTTTTCGCTACTGGTTACTCGGGAGTCAGCATAATAACCACCGGTAAGGGTAGCTAATTTAATTAAATCTTTGAGTATCATATTTTTTGTTTTGCTTTTTCTTTTTCCGATTCCGGAGTACTAAGTTATCAAAAGGATTAATTCTGGTTGTTATTATGAATTATAAAAACCAGCAGATTAATCTGTCGGAAAACTTACGACAGGATTGGCCCGGTGATCACTAAATTGATCTCTATAATTGTATATGGAGTTGTCCCGTGAGGATTTTCATTAACAGGATTGATTTTCGCAGTTGTTCCTATTGTTTAATTGTGGGAATAAGGAATTATCATTAGTGGCAGTCAGGAATCATGTTCATGCTGTTATTTGATTACCTTGCGTTTGCACAATGATTATAAAAAAAGTATTCTATAACCAAATTTCAGATTATGAGAACGCTTCATGAAACAAATCAAAACGTTCCCGCAAATTCGCCACGGCGTGAGTTTTGTGACCCGGAGTGCTTTATGGATAGTTGGAGCTGTTGCTGCTGCTACGGCAGGATCGCCCCGGGCTTTTTGCCAGAAACAGCAGGAAATCTGACAGACGTGATGAGAAAGATTCATTTCAGGTATTTGATTGTCACCTGCACTGTCCGGCCGGGAATGGAGAAAAATGGCAGTGGTATCAAGGTTACCAACAGTTTTGAGGATTTCGTGAGTTATCTGGATAAAACCGGAGTTCAGCGAGGTATTATTAATTCACAACGCAGTTTCGGAACTAAACCTGAAGAATTTATAGCCGGGAATCGTGAAGTGGCTCGTTATGTTGAAAAATACAAAGGTCGTTTTATAGGAGCATGTGTAGTGAATCCATTATATATTGAAGAATCATTGAGGGAGATTGAATATTGTCACAACCAACTTGGTTTTGTATGGGTTGGAGAGCTCTGCAACTATATGGTACCCTATCTGTACTCGATAAGGGAATTCGAAATGCTGGTTGAACAGGTTGTTAAACTAAATATGGTACTTGCCCTGCACACCGAGCAGGGTGAATTGGAATATTTGGCTCAAAAATTCCCCGAGGCTACTATTGCCTTTGCCCATTTTGGCGATGATCATGAATATGAAGATATATTCAGACGAATTGATACCGTAGCAAAAAATCCCAACTTTTACCTGGATACATCAGGTTATGGTCATGATCGTGTTGGTGTGCTTGAATATGCCGTAAAAACAATTGGACCCGATCGTATTCTTTTTGGTTCAGACTTTAGCATTAATGATCCCGGCACTGTTATTGCCCGAATCAGTAATTCATTCCTGACTATGGAACAAAAGCAAAAAATACTTTCAGGGAATTTACTCGAATTGCTTAAAAAGGTTCAAAAGGTATAACGCTAATAAAATTTCATCCTATATGAAAAGCATCATGAGAATTAATAAATGACCATAATTTTAAAGGGGCTGCTGTTCAATTTACGGGTACCTTATTTATAGTCAATTTTTTTGAGTAACTTTCTCTATGATTTCTGAAGTGTTTTAAAAATTCTTTGCCTCCCTGAAATCATCTTAGAGGCAATCAGAAATTTAATGTAACCTTGGAAACAAAATGTCTCTTCCTGTAAATACCTGAACCGGTTTTGAAAAGCAAAGTGACCCGGAAACTAAAATAACCCGATTGAAAGGGGATCAACAAAATATGTTATAAAGCATAAATACAATGAAATATCCATGATTAAAAAGTAAAATCACAAACCGAAATGATTATTTATGGATATTCCATCTGACCATTAAAAAACAAATTATAAACAGATGAAAAAAGACATTACCAACCGCAGGGAATTTATTACGAAAACAACCCTTGCCGCAGCAGGCTTTTCACTGGGTTTGAACACCAGATCAGCAAATGGTCTTCAGGCGTCAGGGCAGAACGATAAGATAAGGGTCGGTTTTATCGGTGTCGGTAATCGCGGGTCACAGTTACTCAGACTGTTCATGGCTCAGCCTGACTGTGAAGTAGCAGCACTGTGTGATCTGTATGAACCTTATCTTTTGAGAGATTATTCAAAAGTTGATAAGCGATATACCGAGGGATTTCTCGGTAAAGAAGGGCCGGATTCCAAAAATGGGGGAAACCTTCAATGGTAAGGTACGCGCTTTACAATGATTACCGTAAACTACTGGAAGATAAAACAATAGATGCTGTTTGTATAGCCACTCCCGATCACTGGCATGCTTTGCAGACTATTGATGCAATAAAGGCAGGCAAGGATGTCTATGTTGAAAAACCTCTTACTGCAACAATACATGAAGGCCGTAGCATGGTAAATGCCCAGGTTGCCAGCAAACGCATTGTGGCTGTTGGACTGAACCGCAGAGGTAATCCTGTTTATCAGAAACTAGCGAAGATAATGCAGTCAGGTAAAATTGGTAAAATAACCGTCGGAAGGGCCTGCCCATATCAATAATATGTTCCCGGACGGTATAGGGAAAATGAATCCTGAAGCACCCCCAAAAGATTTTAACTGGGATATGTGGCTAGGTCCAAGAGCATTCATACCATACAGATATAATATTGCTCCATATACTTTTCGCTGGTGGAGTGATTATTCATCACAGATGGGAAACTGGGGCGTCCATTATATGGATGTTATACGCTGGATGATGGGAGAAAAAGCACCTGTAGCCGTAAGCGCGCATGGAGGAAAATATGTTCTCGATGATGACAGTACTATTCCTGACACATTGCAGGTAACTTTTGAATTTGCATCAGGATCAATTATTATGTTCAGTGATTATGAGGCAAACAGCGGAGGAATGTTACCTTTTGGTGAAATTGAGATCAGGGGGACAAAAGGAACAGTGCTGGCTAGACGAAAGCGCCTATAAAATTGTTCCTGCTACCCAGCGGCCAGTTCCAGACATGGAACAAACTGATTGAAGCTGAAGAGTTTGAAAATGTCAACCGGTCCCTTGATGATGGAAGCAGCGCAGACAGTACTTCAACCCTGATAAGGAATTTTCTGGATTGTATCAAATCAAGGCAAACACCTCTCTGTTCCCTGGAGGAAGGACATCGTTCGACCAGTTTCGCCCACCTTGCAAATATTGCACTTGCAACAAAAACAAGGTTATTGTGGGATGCCGATAAAGAACAGTTTACGAACAGCACTGAGGCTAATAAACTGCTTCATTACGAATACCGGCAACCCTGTAAACTGGAATAATCTGACAGGCAATGACCATAAACAGAAGAGATTTTATCAGGACTTCAGCTGTTGTCGCGGGCGGCAGCCTGTTTGGTCATTTATCAAGTGCCAAAGAAAGCAGGAAAAAGATATCGGACAGGTTGATCAGGATAACAGAAGTGGATTCTGATTTTGAAAGGGAACCCCTGATTCGTCCTTTCGGTTTTAAGGGCGGTTATATGAAGGAAATATGGCAAACGGCTGCTCTGATTAAAAGCGAATCCGGCATTCACAAAATCGGAACATGCTCGCAAAGTGTCCTCTGGTCAGATGCACAGCTGTTCTCTTCCCATTCCGAAAGTGGAGGTAATGCATTGATGTATGCGATGACTGAATATGGACTCAGCTTGTTAAAGGATCGAAGCTTTAATGATCCTGTCTCTTTGCTCGATGAGATCTGGCCGGTTGTATTCGAATACGGCAAAAAAATCTGTGCAAAGGAGGATCTGCGTCCGACTTTCGCACTAAATTCGCTTGTAGGGATCGATAATGCTCTCTGGCTTTTGTATGCTGCTGAAAATAACATTACAGACTTCGACGATCTGGTGCCCGTACGTTATAAACCTGCACTGTCCCATCATCACGAGAAGGTAGCAAGCATTCCGCTGATGGCTTATGCAATCCCTGTTAGTGAAATAAAAGCAGCTGTTGACCAGGGTTACTTTTTCATGAAAATCAAGATTGGTCAGCCGGGGACACAATCCGAAATGCTTGAAAAAGATATGGCCCGGCTTACTGAGATTCACACTGCAATAGGAAACGCCAGAACTAATTATTCAAAGGACGGGAAGCTTCCCTATTATTTTGATGCAAACGGGCGGTATGAGAGTAAAGAAACTCTTATGCGGCTGCTCGATCATGCAAAAAAGATCGGAGCTCTCGACCAGATAGCAATTATTGAGGAACCTTTTGCAGAAGACCTGGAAATAGATATCAAGGATATCCCTGTTCGTATTGCAGCAGATGAAAGTGCCCATACCGAGAAAGATGCACTTAAACGTATTGAGATGGGCTACAAGGCAATTGCTCTTAAGGCAATAGCAAAAACCCTGAGTATGACCATGAAAATTGCCATGGTGGCTCATGAAAATAATGTTCCATGTTTTTGCGCTGATCTTACTGTAAATCCGATTCTCGTTGAATGGAATAAAAATATAGCAGCCCGACTCGCTCCCTTCCCGGGATTGGGGATCGGATTGCTTGAGACCAATGGACATCAGAATTATAAAAACTGGGAAATAATGAAAGGATATAATCCCTGTAATGATTCAACCTGGTCACAAACAAAGAACGGTATATTCGAGCTAAATGACGACTACTATGCAAAAAGCGGAGGGATTTTCCTGCCATCCCGGCATTATGAAGAGATGTTTAAAGGGAATAAATAAGCTTTAAAAATGCAGTAATGACATTTGAAAAAAAGTCAACTCAAAATCGATTTAAATGAAGACAACAAGAAGGAATTTTATTGCTAAATCAATTTATGCAACCGGAATAGCGGTATCGGGCGTGAATATCACATCATTAGCCGGCACACAATCCAGTATACCCGATAAGAAATATGTGCCTGCAGCATCAAAAAATAACCCAGATGCTTTCAGGATCAGCATTTTCTCCAAGCATCTCCAATGGCTCGATTACAATGAGATGGCTAAAGCCCTTGATGAGATCGGATTCGACGGAGTGGATCTGACTGTCAGACCAGGTGGACATGTTTTACCTGACCGGGTGGAGGAAGATCTGCCAAAAGCTGCCGGGGCTGTAGCTAAAATGGGAAAGAAGATATACATGTTAACGACTGCGATAGACAATGCTGATGATCCCCTGACGACCAGAATTCTGAAAACTGCATCCTCGCTTGGTATTAAGCATTACAGGATGGGGTGGGGCCATTATGATAACTCCGGATCGGTTGAAGAGAATATAAAGTCAATGCAGGTAAAACTTTCAAAGCTGGCTCTCCTTAATGAAAAATACTCAATATCAGGAGAATACCAGAATCATTCCGGAGTAGCCGCTGAAGGAATTTATTTTGGCGGGGCTATCTGGGATATAGAAATGGTACTGAAAGAGATCAATTCGCCCTGGCTTGGTTCACAGTACGATATATACCACGCAACCGTGGAGGGTGCAAATACCTGGCCCGTAGGACTTAAGTTAATAAGTCCCTTCATCAGATCAATCGACATAAAGGACTTTAAATGGATTGAGAAAGATGGCAAAATGAGATCCGAGGCAGTTCCGCTGGGAGAAGGGATGGTGGATTTCAGGAGGTTTTTCAGATTCCTGAGAGAAAATAATCTTGAAATTCCGGTTTCCCTCCATTATGAGTACCCGCTTGGAGGAGCTGAAAACGGAGCATCCAAATTAACCATTGACAGTAACAATGTTGTTTCAGCGATGAAGAAAGATCTTTCCTTTCTGAAAAACCAGCTTCACGATGCCGGACTCATTTAATTTCAATTGCCGGTTGTAGCTGTGAGGCTGTCAGGTTATTTTAGTGTCGGGTCAAGGTGGCGGGCGAAGTATTGTAATTGCCTATTGTGCCAAATATGTCTGACCTGCGGTCCTTACGCCACACTCCCTTCCAGATTCCGCGTCCGGCATTGCCAATCCAGTCCCATGGCGGATTGAAATTAAGGTCAATATCGGCAGTAATGAGAGTGCCCTGAGTGCCACTCTCCTGCAGGACATCACCTGCAGGATTGACTATCACACTATGCCCGTCAAAAATAGATGTTACGAAATAAACTCCGTTATCAATCGCACGGCTCCGGGCAGTTATCTTCCACGATTCCTCTCCACGTACATCACCCCAAATCGGACAAAAAAGTATCTCTGCTCCATTCAGGGCAAGAATCCTGGATACTTCCGGGAAGGCGCTATCCCAGCAGATAAGAATACCGATCCTACCAAAATCAGTAGTAAAGACAGGAAGCGAATCTCCGGGTACTGCCCCCTGCTCAGATTCAGAATCCGGTAGTTGTACTTTTTTATAAACTCCCTGTATTTTCCCCTGCCTGTCATAAAGAACTGCAATATTATGCAGCGTATCGCCCGTCCAGTTGTAAAGCCCTGAAACTATGTACATTCCGTATTGTTTTGCTTTTAGTCCCATCATAACAGATGCGCTTCCATCAAGAGAATTGGCCTCAACCTTCGTCATTCCCAACCCGGTATTGCATGTGGGCCATCCCTCAGGAAGACATACAATCCGGCAGCCTGATTCACCAGCCTGATCCAGTAATTTGCCCATTAATCTTATATTATCGGCTACTGTGGGCCCCGGCGGACGGAAATACACTGTACCAACCTTAATATTTCTTTCAGGTTCCTCAGGGCAATTTTCCAACGAAATGTCATCCCACCACACTATCCCGGTACTCCAGCGGAATTCCAGAGAGATCTCTGCAGTAGTTGCACCGGTTATGGCCCTGACTTTATCTGATGCAAGGAACCAGCCGTTATTTTCTTCCGTAATATCGTATATGTAATCGTAGCCAAGCTGATCATTACCCCTGAACCACTTGATTCTGATGAGCACGCTTTTATCTATCGATCTGACCTTCTCTGTCCTGAAAAAGCAGGTAAAAATGTAAGTCTTACCTCCGGTGATTTCCACCGTCTGCATGGCTCTCCCATGACAATTCGGGTTAGTGCTTTCCATTTTTAGCCCGAAAAGGCCACTGAATTGTACATGGTTGTCGATGCTGGTAATTGGTACCATTGCGGATACCGGACCTGTAATGGTCCAGTACTGAGGAGTTCTGGCCGAAGCTTCGAAGCCGGGGTTCAATAACAGGTTAACTGCGTCCGCCTCACTGCAAAACAAGGGCCAGATAATCAAACCTAACATAATTGGGAAGTATTTTATTGATTTATTCATTTCATTTATATTTTCGTTTTGCCTTTCATTTTCCGATTCCGGGGACTAAGTTATTAAAAGGATTGTCAGATTCTTCTTTTATTGGCCAAAGCCTCGTCAACTTAATCAAGGAATCAGCCCGGGGGTTTATATTTAAGTTATCATGTTCCCGGGAATTTAGTAACTTTAGGCATAACCTAAAATTATGAAATCATCTAATAAAAAACCCGTACTCTTTCTTACTGATCTTGATCGTGATGACAAGTCTGTCGTGATAGCCAAAGCCCAGTTTGTTGCCAATGAAAATAATTTGGATTGGGATAGGATATTTAACCAGATTAAGGATATCCATGAAGATTGCATCCTGCTTCTTGAATTATCAAAGCATTTTAAGATCAATTAAAATTGGCACGAAGCAGGATTTGAGTGTCTTCACCTGACGCATTGAACGCTTACGGGTATTAACGTGGGTTTTGCTATTAATACAAAGTTGACTTTAGCACGAACAAATTACAGTAAAATTCTGTTTGTTATTCTTATCGAAAAATATTCTAAACCCCTTTTATTTAAAACGGAATAATAATTTTGAGATATCAAAACAATAGTACTTTGAAGACCGATATTCTTAAAAATGGCAACATATAAGTCTGGTTTGAAAATGAAGAGGAGTTCGCCGCAGTTAATAATGAACCTTTGAATGATAACAGCATTAGTTATAATAGTTTTGATGCTTTTTGTTGCCATCCGCTTCTCCAAGAAATACAGGAGGATCAGGCACCAACAATGGCATGTAAGAGATTGGTTAAAAACAATAAAAGCCAAAGTAAAAAACATTAAAAACAAAAAAACGTGATTTTCGTAATGATCCCTGATTTCCTGTATTTCTGTACAACCTATAGATTATCGGGGGTCAGGGTATAACAGAGAACATTTATTTCCAGCAGTTGATATTCTAATTATGAGAAGGAATAAGTTTGCCATTTCTTCCCAGATGTTTTAATATAGGGATCTTCCTGCGAAAGTATAACATCCAGAAGTGATAGTAAGGTATCACTCAGGCAATTTAGCCTCAGTATACAACAACCCTTTAGACACCTCACATGATTTCTATAAGAGGATATTGGAATAAAATCCTGGCATGTCCGTCAAATTCCCCTGTTTAGGCCAAATTTCCCTCAAAATGTAACATAACTATCATTTTATGTTACAAATGAGGTAGATTTTGTCATTTGGGAAGTTGAATTTTGTATAAGAAATTGCTTTGTTTAAATTAATCTGATTTCAGATTAAACAAAACTAAACTTTGATTTGACATCTATTTAATTCCAAATTCAAAAGTGCATATATTAAACTGAGGACTAAAATTTTAATTAAAAGGAGGTGAAAATCATGCAAACACTTACGAAATTTAAAATCTCGGGAAAGACTACCAATGCTTACAACAAAATGGAAAGGATCAATGCTGGTGACGTTGATGGTCATATGGTTTCATTACTTGTAGCTGAGGGAGTTAATGTGAGTACGGGGAATACCGCCTTCATGGACGGAGCTCAGGTTGTAACCATTGCAACTTCTGATATGGTTAATTTTAACGGAACCTTTCAGGGATACACAAAATTTATGAAAAAGGGTGATACAACCTTCAGTAAATTCGAAGGCAAAGTTACGGGCACTACTACTGCCGAAGGCAATCTTGTTGTACTACTTGAAGGGACTATTACCTTTTCTAAAGGCACAGGTCAGTTTGAGAACATCCAGGGGAGTTCCTCCTTTAAGGGCAGATATCTCACAAATATACTTTACACTATTGAATGGGAAGGCGAATATTGGATTAACAAATAAACAATTTCCCTTATTGTTGTTTCTAAGGCTTTATATGCTTTTGAAATTTCTCAGCTTATTTATATGCACTTTTATTAAACCATTTCTGAGAATTAATAAAGCAGCTTTCCCTTCTTATTCTGATGGGATTTTATTGAATAAAGACATTTTTATTCCGTTAACCTGGTAATGCCGCAAAGCCAGCCCCCGGAAATCAACTTCAGGGAGCTTTTTATTTAATTAAAATTGACATTGGTTTTTTGCTGGTTTAACTTTGATTAATAACTAACTCTTTTTAAATTAGCAATTAAAGCATGTTCTTATGAAAAAACTAATCTTAATGGCAGCCGTAATTTTGATGACAGGAATTACATATGGTCAAACTTTACAAAAAGGAGCACTTTTAGGTTTACATACTGTTTCTCCTGTTCTTAGTCCTGGTGTTTCTATGGACCAATATCTCAGTTTTTTAAAGGCCAAGTTAATTCCTGCATATGAAAAAAACTTTCCAGGACTAAAATGCTATCTTTTAAAAAGCAGAAGGGGGGAATGTGCGGATTGTATAATTCTTGCTTTCTTTTTTCAATCTGAAGCAATCAGAAACAAATACTTTAAACCAGATGGGGATTATACAGATTTAGGTTTAGAAGGAAAGAAAAACATGCAATCCGTGTCAGATGAGATGAGCAAAATGGATAAATCGCCTGAAGTCTACACCGACTATGTAATACAATAGAAACTCAAATGATACAAACGCAATAAATCAGCACACAGGAGGAAATTACCAACCCCCGGAAATCAGCACTGTGGGCTTTATTAAAGTGTTTCCAAGGAAAGAAGCGGCATCTCATGCTGATTCTTGATGCAATGAAAGTCGATGTCTGCAATGAGAAGGAAATAGCGCTTTGTCAAATTTCGAAAAAATGTTCAGTAAACAGGATAATTTATAATCCTCGGATTATTCCGGAGCACCTGTAAAAATATCAGTAAATTAAATCACTTATCCTATTTCTTTTTCCCGATTGGAACAGTAATTCCCAGGAAAGGTATTGCTACAAAAGTGCCTATTTCACCACCAATTGGAATCCACAAACTGTAATCAAGACCAATATTACGAATTATACTACGTCCACCTGCTGAGATCAGTACTACCAATTCTCCATCAATGGAAATTGCATAATTCTCCGTAATAAAATAACCTTTAGGGCCAGTCCTTATCATACTACTGATGTTAAAAACCGGAACTTTTAGCCACTGCCCTCCTGCAAATCCATAAGCCAATCCAAAACTGATGTTTTTATCACGTGATCCAAAAGTAGTTGTACCATATAAAAGTCCAAATAAACCAACATCTTCACCAATGATAGTACCCAAAAAGGCACCTGTTCCGATGTTAAATTTATTTTCAACAACAGGTATTGAAAATTTAGGAACAATCCAAAAAGGTGTAGCTGTCCCTGCAAAAAGGAACATTGGCACTACGCCAGCCCCAATAGAAAAATTATTTGTTAATCCAAAGGAAAATTGGTTATATAATATCCAGATATTCTGGTAATATGATGATCCCTTTTCCAGTCCGTAACCGTTGGGGGCCCAGAAATAGCGCGATGACTGAGGATTAGGTAGCCAAAATTCCTTGCCGACTTTTTTAACCTCCTTAAGTTCATTCATTGATTTTATATTCATCCTGGGAATTTTAATCTCACCAAGACTTTCTGTTTTTAATACTAAGGTCAGTGAATCCTGGGTAATTACTGAACCAATGAAGATATTTCCATCTGTTGTTTCGATTCTAAGAATCTTTGTTGAGTCAGGTAAATTCTGCCCGTAACATGTCAGATTTTGGAATATGACAACAATAAGAAAAACAAAGAAAATTCGTTTTTTCACGATAACCGGATTTTAATAATTAATGAAAAGTTACGAAATCTGAATTGCGAAAACAACAAAAATGTTAGCAGTCCAACTGGAATAAGCATACTTTTCCATGCCCCAATCCTTCGCAAATGTATCTGTAATAATAGTTGTGCACTTATCAACCCATGGGTACTGTTAACAATTGGCTAAAAGGAGAAAATTGATTTATCCTGTTTCCCCTCAAAATGTTTTAAAACTTTCATGTTATGCTACAGATGAGCTTGATCCTGATATTAAGGCGGCATGGGTTATGAATAAGAGAAGGGGATTTTCGATCAGCCAATTGATCTTCATCAGTCTTTATACTGTCTATTGAAAGACTACAAATCATCCTGGACGGGTAATTTTAATCTACATTTTCCTGCCGTTCGTCAAATTAAGGCAATACTGTTTTTAATTATAAATAACCGGTTTAATAATCATATAATCAACGTTATATTCAATAATCAGATCCGGCATTTTAATTTCCCTTCGTAATCCTCATCAATCGGAACGAGGAATTTTTTTTAGGTCTTCGTTAAAGTATATAAAACCTGACAGACTTATCAGCATTAATCAAGTATAACTCAACAAACCAGTGAAAGACATGAAAGCAATTAAATTGTATTACCACGGAAAAGACAGGAACAGCATCCCTGAAACATAATAAATCCCTAAAAGGTATATGCCGCCGGTTGTCTAAGTATTTGATAACTTTCTTTCTGACAATATTTCTGCTTATGTTAGTAGTACCCGCTGATGCTTCAACAGGCTCGGGGAAAAATAAAAAATCGGGTTGCAGGGTTAAAAGAACCACTTTCAGTTATCCTGTTATTATCAGCAAGAATAAACCTATGGTGTATAATAAAAATCTGAAGAAAACCAAAGTAAGGAATTATAGCTTTCCTGTTTAAATAGGCAGGAATCAAATTAATCTGAAGTAAGTGTTAGCCCTGGTAATATCAGCAGTTACGAGGGCTTTTTTAATTGAGATTCTTTTTTATCACCAAAATTCTGTGAAGACAATTCATGGGAACAAGTAAAGCCTAATCTTGCCTGACGCGTCCCTGCAATAGCCTTGGAAGGTCGATAAACTTACAACCCTCCTATGACCCTTATATGACAGATATGTGGTATGATTTCAAAATAAAATTGACTTTAGTTTTTTGCTGGTATAACTTTGATAAATAAACCACTAATTTATTCAGAATTGTAAACCAAAGTCTGTAATCATGAAAAGGGCTATTTTTTTAAGTATTGTTATTGCACTGATAATCGGAGGTTGTGCTGATAAAAGGAAATCATCAATTGAAGGTATATGGAAACTGACCTATGGTAAGTGGTATAACTGGAATCCTGGCGACACAATAATATATCAGTTTCCCGGTAATTTGGCTATTTATCATATTAAAATATTTTCGAAAGGGAATTTCACTTTTGTGGGTCATTATAGTTTGGATACTTTGACACACGATAATTATGGTGGCGGGACGTATACTATTAAAGGAGACAGGTATCTGGAAAATGTTCTTTATGCCGGTAAAATGATAATGAATAGAAAAAATAAGATGATACAGGAAATTAAGAATGATACTTTAATTCAGAAATGGCCAGTAGATGAAAACTGGAAACTTGCTGAGAAATATAGTATTGAAAAATATATCCGGCTGAAATAATCATATCACGATTTATATTCTGAAGAACCGCAAAGCCCCGGAAATCAGTCCTGGGGGCTTTTTGTTTTGTACCTCACCGGATAATGAAATCGTGACAAAATCCTGCAAATAAAAATCAGGTACCTGACCGGGTCACTCCTGATTCCGGCTATTTAATGGTAAAGAATTTTTTTGGGTTGTAATAAGGTGAGAGTTTCAGATTCTCATAGAATTTCTTACGCACCTGGTCATCAGGTACATCGATCTGAGTTTCTATCCATGTGTAAGCGTTCACCCGGACATATTTGACTGGTTTCTCCATTATTTCCGTATTCTTAACGGTAAGCAAAGATAATGAAATATATTGCAGGAGTCAGGAAAAAAATCACTGCTTCGGGGGGTTTTTGTTTACATGGTTTCTTGCCAACGACTTAAACCTTAAGTCAAGTTTTTAAACATTCCTTGCTCTGCTTATTCATCACAAATCTTCTTCAGGCAAAGTTTTCTTAAAAAGATGCGTTAAATTTGTCTGTCAATCTAAGAAGAGAGGAAAAATAGGCTTAATGCTCCATGTCAGCGGACTGGAAAAATAAGCTTTACTCCGGTCATAATCTTATTTACCTTAATACCTGACTTTATGAAAACGCAATTAAAGAAAGACGAGAAAATTATTTTGAAGACAAAACCTCATTGGTTAACATTAGCCGGACCTTTTCTTTTGATGCTTATTTGTTCGATATTGGGTATTATAGTAGGTAGCTATGCATTACTATTAGTTTTAGTTTTGGCAGGGTACTTTATTTACAAGGTAATTCAAAGAAATAATAATTTGTGGATTGTAACGAATTTAAGAGTTATTGATGAATATGGCGTGTTTTCAAATAATACTAAAGAAAGCCCCCTCGACAAAATAAACAATGTATCATATTTACAGTCATTTTTGGGTAAAATCTTTGGTTATGGTAATGTCCAGATACAAACAGCGGCCGAAATAGGGTCGACAACTTATTTTTCAGTAGAAAATCCCAGGGAACTTAAAGATACCATTACTCGTATGCAAGAAGAATACAAACAATATCTAATAAAAAAACAAGCAATTGAATTTGCGAATGCTTTGGCAGTGGGGCAACAAAAAATTAAAATTGACGTGGCTACGGAACTTGAGAAGTTGTATGAATTAAAACAGAAAGGAATATTAACTGATGAGGAATATAAAAATCTAAAGACTAAAATATTAAACTCATAAAGTACTGAAGTGTGCTTATTCATATGGAGAATCGGAATGCCCAAAATAATGAGGAGTTATTGCATCTTTGCCCCGGATTACTTTTCAAGATAAAGTCCGGATCAAAGAGCTAATGGGAGCTTCACATTTTTTATCGGGCAAAATTCTTCCCTATTCTGCAGAAAGAAATAACCTATATTTGTTGATAAAGTAAAGGATATGAGTAAGAAAAAGAAACGGCAAAGAATTGGTATCCTAACGGCAGGAGGAGATTGTCCGGGCATAAATGCAGCGATAAGAGGCGTTGGGAAAACAGCCATTATCAAGTATAATATGGAGGTGGTTGGAATAAGTGATGGATTCACCGGGATGATAAACAAAGAATATATAGAACTTAGTGAAAGGGACTTGTCAGGTATTCTGACACTTGGAGGTACAATTCTCGGTACTTCACGTGAAAAACCATTCAAAGACAGCAGCAAAGGCAAGAACGATATGAGGAAACCGGACCTGATAAAAGAACATTATGAACAGATGGGTCTTGATTGCCTTGTATGTATCGGTGGAAACGGAACACTGAAGACAGCCTACCTGCTGGCAAATGAAGGACTGAACATAATCGGGATACCCAAGACTATTGACAATGATGTCTGGGGGACAGATGTGACTTTTGGATTCGACTCTGCAGTAAATATTGCCACTGAGGCGATTGACCGCCTTCACTCTACTGCAAACTCCCACAAGCGTATAATGGTTATTGAGCTTATGGGTCATAATGCCGGCTGGCTGGCACTCTACTCCGGGGTTGCAGGAGGAGGTGATGTTATTCTTATTCCTGAGATACCCTTCACCCCAAAAAAAGTTTGTGATTACCTCGTTAAACGTGCAAATGAAAATAAACCTTACTCCATAGTAGTAGTTGCGGAGGGAGTCAAAGTACCAGAGAAAGGCAAGTCTCCGGGTCAATATATTGCAAATATGATTTATGAGCATACCGGACTTGAATCGAGGGAGACTGTCCTTGGATATTTACAGCGTGGTGGATCACCCTCCCCAATGGACAGGATACTTGCCACAAGATTTGGTGCTACTGCTGCCAACATGATAGCTGAAAGGGATTTCGGTAAAATGGTAGCCCAACGGAATTGTGAAATAACCTCTGTTCCCCTAATAGAAGTTGCCGGAAAAACAAGGCTTGTTGATCCTGAAAATCCCATTGTTATAAAGGCAAAGGAACTCGGTACAAGTTTCGGGATTTAACAAAAGCGGATATTCGCAAAACTGAAGGTAAAGTAAGTAAAGGGAAAGCAGCAATGCCAGCCCTCGGAATCAGCTCCGGGGGCATTCTTATTTTATAATGTATTAATCTGACCTCACTTGACTTTAGTATCAGGATAGCGTAATTTTACTTGCACATAGCCAAAAAGATAGCTGATGACTCAGAAAACCAACAGTTTTGAAAGGTTCTGGAAGGAGTTGAAAAGACGGAAGGTCTTCGGAGTAGTTACCACCTATGCTGCCACTGCATATATCATCATTGAAGTAACCAACAATCTTGTGGAACCATTAAGTCTGCCTGCGTGGATTGCTAAACTGGTCATACTATTGCTTGGGGCAGGACTCCCGGTTGTTGTTATTCTGTCATGGATTTTTGATTTTACACCCCAGGGGATAAAGAAAACTGAGTCACTTGAAGAATTAGAAGATAAACAGGTTGCATCAAAGCCTGTTAAAAGAAAACTGAGAGCTAGCTATGTTCTTAATGCAATTCTGATAATTGCCGTTATAGTTCTTGCTTACCCGAAAATAATCAAGAAAGAAAAGCTGGCAAACCTAAGATCATCTGATGGAAAAATCTCTGTCGCAATAATGCCATTTAAAAATTTGACAGCAGATACATTATTTAATATCTGGCAATTGGGCCTTCAAAACCTGTTAATTACATCACTTTCAAATTCTGAGGAATTGTCGGTTCGGCAGTATGAAACGATGGATAAAATCCTTGGAAGCATAGAGCAAACAAATTATGCCTCTATAACACCTTCTTTTGCTGCCGATGTGGCTTTAAAGCTGGAAGCGAACACAGTAATTATTGGAAATATTTTTAAAACAATTAATAGAATCCGTGTAACAGCTAATTTAATGGATTCAAGAAACGAAGAAATATATAAATCGTATGATGCTTACGGAAATACAGAAGATGATTTCTTCACAATCACAGATTCTTTGTCAAAACTTATAAAGAATTTTTTGGAAATAAAAAAGCTAAAACAAAAGTATCCGATTTATGATCTGAAGAATGTTTATACATCTTCCGCTGAAGCCTTTAAACTTTTTATTCAGGGCAGGATATATCACTCCCGAACAGATTATATCTCAGCAATCGAGATCTATCTAAAGGCTGTCGATTATGATTCAAATTTTGTAAGCCCTATGCTTATGTTGTCATATGCCTGCGGGGACATCGGGAAAACGAGGGAGAGCAAGATGTGGGCGTATAAAGCATACGACAGGATCAGTAAGATGCCGTATGATATACAAATGGAGATAAGGGAAGTAAAGGCAGCAGTTGATAAAGAGCCAAATGAACAAATCAAATCACTTAAGGAATACCTTGAATTTAATCCGTATTCACCTATAAAGACATATACCCTTGGCTGGGTATATTACATTACTGAACAGTGGAAGGATGCTATTAATGAGTTTGAAAAAGCAAATGATTTAATCAAATTATTCAGTGGCAGAAAATTGTGGATATGGCATTACCTTTGTCTTGGGGATGCATATCATAAAATCGGAGAGCATGGCAAAGAATCCAAAATATATAAGGAGGGACTAGATTCCTGGCCTGATGAAAAACAAAGGATAATAAGTTATCAGGCTGTATGTACTTTTTCTCAAGGAGATACGGCAAAAGCCGATGAGCTGCTAACAGAATTTCGTACCACATGTAAAAAGCTAAAATTCTCCAATTCCAGAATTGAATCCGATATAGGGTTAATTTACCAGAAATCATCCTTATTGGGGAAAGCCGAGCATCATTATCAGTTAGCTATAAAGTCAGAACCATCAGATATCTATAATACATGGGCAATGTATTACCTGGCCTGGCTGCTAATTGATAATGACATTGCTGTCGGGGAAGGCATAAAACTTGCTGATAGCGCTCTAAAAACTAATCCCGTAGATGAAGAGTTGCTTGCCAATATATATGATACCAGAGGATGGGGCTTTTACAAACTGGGGAACTATGACCGGGCCCTGGAATATCTTAAGAAAGGCTGGGATCTCAGACCATTTTATGGACACCAGCATTTTCTTCATCTCGAAGCAGCAAAAAAAGCTGTTACGGGGCAGAAGAATAATTGAAGTGTAATAAGTGAGTTGTAAACAGACAAATGTAGAAGAGGTCTCTGATGTTTATTCAGGGCTGGTAGAAAAATAACGAAGGCCAAAAAATTGATCCCCCTACCCAGGAAAGTAATTCTTTTTCTACCATAAAATAAAAACTACTGATCTTTTCTCCTGCAGGGAATAAGAATAGCCCTTTTTCCCTTCCGTTATCCTTCTGGTGTCTATCAGGTGTCGACATAATAGGTAAAAATGATAGTAAAGTATCACTTCTCATCTGTCCCCTCTTTCGAATAAACACCCTCCGAAATGGTTAATAATTCTATAGAACAGGTAGCGTAATAAAAATTCGATTTTCTCAATCCTTTTCCCTTTTTAAGGCTAATTCCCCATCAAAATGTTACAAAACTATCATTTTATGTTACAAATGAGGTGGATTTTGATAAGTGGGCAGTCGAACTTTGTAAGAATATTAACTTAATATCTGTGGCTATGATGCAAAAGCCGAAGTTATTGACCATTTTTAGCCGGTCAGATTACATTTAACTTATATAACTAAACACCAAGCTCTTAACTCCGGAAGAGATGGTCAATTTACTCCGGCTAAATGTGGTCAAGGCCACTGGCTTTTACACCTTCATTGCCAACAACTATTAAAATTAATCCTTTAAAAATCCCTTGGGATGAGATTAACAAAAAGAAAAAGAATATAGGAGATGCGGATGAATTAATTGTTTATAGCTATGAGGTAGATAAGCTTATAAAGAATGATTTAATTGAACTAATCCCACAAATTGAACACACTTCTTTACTTTATGGTGATGGAACTGGATTTGATATAAAATCGTTTGATGAGAAAAGCCAACCAATTTATATTGAGGTCAAATCAACTGAAGTTCCTTTGGGCAATCCAATTTACTTTTCAAAGAATGAACTTGACAAAATGAACCAACTGGGAGATAAATATTTTTTATATAGAGTTCATAACTTAGATACTGTTTCAAAGACTGGATCTATTTCAATCTATTCAGGCAATAGTAACATAAAGGAAAACTTTGAATTTACAGCTGAAACGGTAAGTGCACGATTAAAATAAAAGACCATGAGTAGTAAATTTTTGCCAGAAGATCAAGCGATTAGGTCTCACCTATCGTTGTTTAAATTTGACACAACTAATACTCCAACACTTTATTTCTCAGGGTTCACTTCAGCGCTACGTGACGCAAGAAAATTCACAGGAAGAAACCAAGATAACGGAGAGAAACTTAAGGACCAAAATTTTGGTAACCTTGGAAGTTGGTTAGGTGCCATCGACTACATGGCATTGCTGGATCAGATTGGCTCATGTTTTAAACCAAAGTCTTCATCAATAGAGACAGGTAATACAATATAAAAGGGCATTAAAGTATTTCACAACCCTTTCCGACCCTGAAATCGATGCTGTATATGCTCTAAGATGGGCATTTGTACACGACTACAGTTTATATAACATCCATAAAGGGAATCCATCGTTGACTCATCATTTTGAAGTTTGTCAGTCTTCAAGCGTTCCATTTGTGACATTACCTAAAGAACAATGGGATGGAAATTATGAGAACAAAAATGGTAGAAACAAGACGAAAATAAATCTTGAAGCGCTTGGTGATATGGTAGAGCAAATTTGCTTTCAACTAAATGAACTCGCCAATAAAAATGAAATAGAAGTGACATTAATTGTCGGTTGGGATGAATTACTTCAACGCTATTCCTTTGTTGCTTCCTAATATAAATCAATGTTAGAATAAACTGGCATTGTTTCCAATATGTTTCCAATTTGAAATAAAAAAGCCTGTATGTTGTTGTTTTACAGGCTATAGCATTTCTGCTTTGTAGACAAGAGGTTTGAAATATCTAACCTTCTGAAGGATATTACCGAATTAATTAAACTGCCAGATACTCTAATGATAACTTTTGAAATGGGAGAATAATTATTTTGTATTTGGTCATACATTGACCTAAATTTGATAGTGTAGCAATTAAATAAAGGAACAGACATGGGCTCAGATGTTTTCATTAGTTATTCCAACAGGGATAAAAATGCTGCAGATGCTG
Organism: uncultured Bacteroidales bacterium; assembly: GCA_963831935.1. Lineage (GTDB taxonomy): Bacteria > Bacteroidota > Bacteroidia > Bacteroidales > VadinHA17 > LD21. The sequence continues at coordinate 50,374 of CAWHSH010000011.1, read as the reverse complement.
TATGCTCAATTATGGAAAAGAATAGCATCCGCTGCTGGATTGCACCAAGAGATATTACACCAGGTCTCCCGTTTGCAGAGGCAATTATTGACGGAATAAAAGGCTCCAGGGTTTTTGTCCTTATTTATTCCTCCAACTCGAATAATTCTGCACAGGTAATTAAAGAGGTAGACAGGGCTGTGAAGTACAAACTGGCGATAATTCCTCTTCGTCTCGAGGATGTGCCGATGACAAAGCAGCTGGAGTATTATGTAAGCAATGTCCACTGGATGGATGCACTTACCCCGCCTCTCGAGGAACACATCAAGAAACTGTGCAGAGTGGTGAAGATTCTGCTGACTATGGACACTCTTGGGAATGAAAATATCAGAAGCGCATTTGAAACAGGACAGGGGAGCGATTCTGAACGGGAAATCAGGAAGAGGGCGAAAGTGTTGAAAAATGTCATGATTGCCGCAGCAGTTATTGTTCTGGCAGTTGCCGGATCCTGGATATATTCTTCAGTTAAGAAACAATCAAAAGTCAGGTGGGCAAGAGAAGTTGCAATACCTCAGATCGTAAAGATGACAAAGGAAAATGATGTCTGGCGAAATCTTGTTCCTCCCTATATGCTTGCAGTAGAGGTGGAAAACATACTCGGGGAGGACACTATACTGAAGAAACTCTTCAGGAAATGTGCAAGGCATATCGATATTATTACTGATCCGCCAGGAGCAAAAGTTTATATTAAGGAATATACCAGGCCCGACACCAGTTGGACATTCCTTGGCGTAACACCTTTTGACAGCTTCAGGGTCCCCATCGGCATCTTCCGATGGAAATTTGAAAAGGAAGGATATGATACCCTTTTTGCGGCGGCCTCAACATGGAATGTCGGAGGTGATCCTGATCTTATTTCCGGATACAATATTTCCCGGCAGCTTGACCGAATTGACAGTCTCCCTGAGGGAATGGTGAGAATACCTGCCACAGAGACGGAATCAGGCAAGCTCAATGAATTTTTTATAGGAAAGTATGAGGTGACTAACAGGGAGTTTAAGCAATTCTTAGATGCAGGTGGTTATGGAGACAGGAAATATTGGAAGCATGAATTTAAGAAAGATGATAGGGTTATTTCATGGGAAGATGGTATGAAGATCATGGTTGATCAGACTGGCCGTCCCGGGCCATCGACCTGGACAGGAAGCGATTATCCCGGGGGACAAGGAGATTTCCCTGTATCAGGAGTGAGCTGGAATGAAGCCGAAGCCTATGCTGAATGGAAAGGAATGAGTCTCCCGACATCTCTTCATTGGAATGTGGCGCGGGGATCTATGACCCCCATGATACAGTGGCCGCAGTTAGGAGGATTCGGGATCTTTGCCCCCTTCACTAACTTTGGCGGTAAAGGGCCGGTAGCTGTTGGTACTCTTGGTGGTATTACTGCCTATGGATCATTCGATATGCCAGGAAATGTTAGAGAATGGTGCTGGAATGAAACCAAAGAAGGGAGGGTGATCAGGGGAGGAAGCTTTGAAGATAATACTTATGAGTTCGATTATGAACGGCAGGCACCCTCTTTGGACCGGTCACCAAGAAACGGTATCAGGATCGCATACTATCCGGATACAACAGGTATGCCTGGGAGTATCTTTGGTCTGAGTACTCCATATTTCGGCATCGACTTTAAACTTAAGAAACCCGTCACCGATGAAGTGTTCAGGATCTATAGGGAGCAGTTTGCATATGACAAGGGGATACTCAATCCGGTCATTGAAATAAGGGAGAAAAATCCTGACGGCTGGATTCACGAACTGATATCATTCGATGCGGCGTACGGGAAAGAGAGAATGCTTGCCCATCTCTTTCTTCCGGAAGGGAAAGAACCTCCTTTCCAGGCAGTGATATATTTCCCCGGAAGCGCTTCAACATGGATGCCATCGAGTGAAGGGATTGAAAACTATTATGAATTCACGATGTTCCTCTCCTTCCTAATAAGGAACGGATATGCAGTTATGTATCCGGTCTATAAGGGTACCTTTGAAAGAGGAACTCCTGAATCAATGGCACTTCTGAATGTTCCGGCACAATCGTTGAGTTATGCTTTTACTGAAATTATGGTTCAGGAGGTTAAAGATCTCAGCAGGAGTATCGATTACCTTCAAAGCAGGGCAGATATTGACGGTCAGAAACTGGCATATATGGGAATGAGCTGGGGAGGAAATATGGGAGCAGTCATTCCTGCAGTTGAGGACAGAATAAGTGCGAGTGTTCTTATTGCCGGAGGTTTGATGGGGCTTGGACGACCAGAAGTATATGATTGTAACTATGTAGGAAGGGTCAGGGTACCAACACTTATGCTGAACGGGAAATATGATGCGATACTGCCTCCGGTATTATCTCAGCGTCCTATGTTTGAACTTCTTGGAACTTCATCTGAACACAAGAAGTACCTTCTTTATGAAACAGATCATATACCTCCGCGTAATGAATTTATAAAGGAAACACTGGCCTGGCTGGATAAGTACCTGGGGCCTGTTAAATAGGCTTCGCTTATGATCCTCTGTGAGGTGCTTACCGAAGAAAAAGCCCTACATCCGCCTGTGGCGTCAGTATAATCTGGCTTAGTATTTAAGCCCCCTTCAGGTGGTTTGAGGGTAATGAGACCAGGTGGATTACGCCTCACTTCTTTCGGCGTGATCCTCTTAGGTGGAACTTAACCTCCGACCTTTGGATTATGTGTAATCGGCAATTAATAATTAAATTCAGAGTGCGGTATATCTTAGATTTGTATGCAATTCGTATACAAATGACAAAAACAAGGGAGTCCAAAACTTTGTAATTCCCTCATTTTCAGTTGTCGGAGTGGTAGGATTCGAACCTTCAACCCTCCTGTCCCAAACCAGAATATTACATTAAACCTTTAAACATATTTTTTTAACAAGAAAAATTGAAATTATTCTGCCACCAAATAAGCCACCATTAAAATAATAAACCCCTGTTTATCAGGGATTTTCAGAGGTCGGTGGCTTGTGATTATTTCATGATCCGATTCTGGGGGACTCTTCAACAAAATCCCTGAGCCTGCGGCTCTTTAGGTCTTTTTATTTAATTGCCTCCTTCCGGTAAACCGGAGTCGGCATCAAATAAAAATCCCGCCGCTGAAGCGGAGGGATTTTGTTGAGGTCGGTGGCGGATTCGAACCGCCGTTCCCGGTTTTGCAGACCGATTCCTAGCCACTCGGACAACCGACCATTACATATCTAATTCCTAAAGAACACCTAATTCCTGTCCAAACATTTCATCGGTGGCGGATTGCTCGGCTAAACGCCTCGCGAACTCCTTCACTTCGTTCAGTCGGTTCGAACCGCCGTTCCCGGTTTTGCAGACCGATTCCTAGCCACTCGGACAACCGACCATTACATATCCAATTCCTAAAGAACACCAAATTCCCGTCCAAACATTTCATCGGTGGCGGATTGCTCGGCTAAAGCCTCGCGAACTCCTTCACTTCGTTCAGTCGGTTCGAACCGCCGTTCCCGGTTTTGCAGACTGATTCCTAGCCACTCGGACAACCGACCATTACATATCTAATTCCTAAAGAACACCTAATTCCCGTCCAAACATTTCATCGGTGGCGGATTGTTCGTCCCCGTTATCACGGGGCCTCACGAGCTCCTTCACTTCGTTCAGTCGGTTCGAACCGCCGTACGCGGTTTTGCAGACCGATTCCTAGCCACTCGGACAACCGACCATATACACCGTAGCTTTCTTTGACCACCGTAGCTTTAGCGAAGGTGGTAGCGAAGGTGTACCATGAAATTCGATGGCAAAAATAACAAAATCTGATAAAAAAACCCGCTTCATCAGCGGGTTTCCAATAAAAACTGATTAACAACTATCATATTTTTGGCAAAACAAAGTCCTGTTCGGTCTTGTTGCCAGCAATGATTTTTACATCATTAACAGTGACTGTCTCATAATTTGCTTTTGATGCAGATACTGTATAGGTGCCCTCGGGTAACCCAATTATTACGTATTTTCCCGAAGCATCTGTGGAGCCGGTTTTGAAGACTTCAGTTTCCCCCTGTTTAAAAACTTCAATGGAAGCTGCTTCAATAACCACACCGGCATTGTCCTTTTCGGTAACTATTCCTTCAATCCTGCCTGCAGTCGAATTATTGGCTGCCTTTATAACAGGTTTGAAAATAAATCCGTTTATCCCTGCGGGACTGTCCATGTTACCCCTCATTACAAATGATCCTGATAAATCAAAATCGAGCACCAATTCAGCGGTGAGACCACCCTCAACAACTAATCCCGGATTAATAAATACTTTTATCCCGGTCTGCTGTCCGCCAGGTACCTTAAGGTCAAATTCACCACCATTATTAATCACAAGTTTTGCCTCATCTACGTAAATCCTTACCAGGTCATATTTTCCCTGGGGAATTTCAATTGGAGGCAATTCCTCTACCTGGCCGTTTCTCAGCTTAATAAGGTCAAATGTTTCTGAACCTTCCCAGGCGACAGTAAACGGGGAGCCGTCACATTCACAATCCCCTTCTTTCCTCAACTCTACCTTAGTGATTGTAACAGTTGCAGATCCAACATAATCTATTGGAAATGGACCATCGGTTATTTTAACAACCAACCGTCCCAGTCCGTCATTGGATTTTGTGCAGCCTGAAAATAAAAGGACTAATGCTGCAGCAAACAATGGAAATATCAGCTTTTTCATATGATTCTGTTTTTAATTTTTTTTACTGAACAGAATCAAATGTAAAACTGCGAAGATGAATTTCTCATGAATTTTCGGGAAAGATGAAAGAAAATGATGTTCCCTTTTCAACTTCAGAAGTAACAGATACCACAATTCTGTGAAAATCGGCAATTGTCTTTGCGATCGCCAATCCAATCCCGGTTCCGTCCTCCTGTGAATTCACTTTGGCTTTAAACCGTGAAAAAAGTTTGTCGATCTGTTCTTTCGACATACCGCAACCGGTATCAGAAATAGTTACGTTGAAATAATTTCCTGAAATAAAGCTTTTTATGGTAACATGTCCTCCGGATGAGGTATTTTTTATCGCGTTGTTTATTACATTCGAGAACATTGAAAAGATAAGTGACCTGTTCGCTCCCTTTAACCGGTAATCCTGGCTAATTTCTTCATTCATTATTACACCCTTATCCTCGGCAATTGGTTTGATCTCGTCTACAATTTCCCTCAGTACTTCATTCGTATTAAAGGTATCCTCCATAAGATACTGGCGGCTTTCAATACGGGCAATAAACAATAATGAATTCACAAGGCTCTGAAGCCTGAAGAGTGTTTTCAGCGATTCCTCAATTTTACCCGGTTATTTCGGGATCGCTGTCATCCCTCAGAAGAAGGTTCTCAAGCTTGCTTCTCAGAACTGAAACAGGAGTGAGAAGCTCGTGGGAAACATTGTCTGTGATCTCTTTTTCTTTTTCAAACAGCTCCCCGATATTCTTCATCAATTCTCTCAGAGCATTGTCGAGCCTGTAAAAATCGGATGTTGTGGTTTTGACAGGACTCCGGTCAAAAGATGAAGGATCTGATATGCCTTTAAGCTTATCTGTTATCTTTTCAAGAGGCCGTCAACAGAAACCGGTTATACTGCAGATCGGTGATAAAAGTGATCAGGATAATTAAAATTAAAAATACAAGAATGACTCTGTAAATATTTTTTTGTGCAAACTGGATACTGTTCAGGCTTCTGCCGATTTCAAGAAGATATTTCTGACCATCAACAAGGATAGTGTAATTCAAAACACGGTAAGAAATCTTCTTCATCTTCGATTATCCTGTCGGAGACTTCAATGTCATTAAGCTCTTCCTTCAGATCTGTCTTTTCGAGACTGACGAATTCCTCCTTAAGAATATTGTAACTGCCAAAAGCGACCGTGGTATCCGTTGAAATGAACGGCTCTATACCTATCCTGCCAATAAGTCCGATGATCTGTTCCCGTTTCTGAACAAGATCATTATCCACCTGTCTCAGATTTATCCTTTCAATAATCCAGGGCAGAATAACAATGAACAAGCAATGTCACTGCCACCTTCGACAGCAGGTTAAATAAAGCAAGTCTTGTTTTTAACCGGATCATTCCAGGATATTGTTTTTCTATGAGCTGAGAGTAACCCTGTAACCAACCCCTCTTACTGTTTCAAGCCAGGGAGTCAGTGCATGGCCGTTCAGCTTCTTACGTAAATTCTTGATATGAACATCAATGAAATTACTATCATACTGATCATCAAGTATATTTCCCCAGATATGCTCGTATAACTGCTGCCGTGTAAGTACCTTGTCATGATTGAAAACCAGATACTGCAAAAGGTCATATTCCTTTTTTGTAAGGTCAACTTCTTTCCCATTGCAAATCAAGTTTGCGGGATTGTACCTGCATTACAAAATCGCCCAGATTAATATCCTGGTTACCAATATTGAACTTCCTTCTTGCAACGGCGTGGATACGCGAAAGCAGTTCAATCAGTGCAAAAGGTTTTGCAAGATAGTCATCTGCACCCAGGTTCAGTCCTTTTACTTTATCTTCCACAGCTCCACGCGCAGTGATGATAATAAATGATGCGTCACTGCCTGAACGCTTTGCTTCACCGATAAGATCGAGGCCATTATAATCCGGCAGACCCAGGTCGAGCAAGTACAAAATCGTACAGGTTAACGGCGATCTTTTCCGAGGCTTCCATGCCGGTAAAGGCCAGATCGCAAAGAATATTCTCCGATTTCAGGAACAAGGCAATTTCCTTTGCAAGACTTTTTTCGTCTTCAACAATTAAAACATTCATCGCAACAAAATTAAAAAATCCTGAATATACCGCTAAGCATGAAAACAAATCCTTTTGGTCCGTGAATGTCAGGATCATTGTAAACCGGAAGGATATAGTCAACCTCAGCTTCAATAGTCATGAAATCGGTATTAAAAGCAACAGGAAGCCCGAAGTCAACTTCCATGAGTCCAAATCGTTTTGAAGATGAAATTACTGTTGCAGTCCCGTACTTCCTTTTTTTCCAGCTTTTCCAACTGCGGCCCGGAGAAGAGACCACAATGGTCGTATCGGTGGAGGTCTTTACTTCCAACGTTGTTCCAAAGAGAATGTTTACGTAAGGATCGAACGATATATCAGCCTTGCCATGAAAGAATTCGGGAGTCTGGAAATATCTCGAGTTTTTCAGCTGAAAATAGACTTGGTTCTCTTCCGACAATAGTCCTCCTGCCGAGACCTTTGTATAGATCAGCCGCCAATCAACCCCAAGTGTCAGGTCTCCATAAAAAAAGCTGTTGAAAAGAGTGTCGGTAAGAGATGGAATAACCTGATACCTGTAAGCACCCGCGGAAATGTCAAACCAGGAATTAAAAACGTGATTGTAATTCAGGGACCCTATATAAAATGCGATAAACGGACTGTATCCTGTGAGATGAACAGCTGACGCCGATGCGTAAAGTTTGTTTTTGAATCCATAGGCAATGGTTCCGTAGTAATATGGCTGATTCTGTGATATTGTTGATCCCAGATAAATCATGTTGCTCCCATACCCGGTTCCTGCGTAGAGCGCATGCTCCGAAATTCCGGATCCTGTTTTTGAGGTGTCACTTCCCCCTGGAGACCTTTCAGAATGGATCTGTGCATGAGCGCTTAATGGTAGCAACATGGACAACAGGACAAAGATCCTGAAGCGGGAGATGAAACATGACAGGAGCATCAGATTATCTCTATTATTTACCTTCCACCTTTGCGACCTGCACCACCTGGTTTACCGACTCCTTTTGGTATGCCTGATCCGGATGGCCTTACAATCACAGGGGGACGGGCCCCTCTTGCTTTTGTCATGTCGGGACGTCCTGATCTCACCCGTTTAACAGCCTGAACTCCATTGCCTTTGCCATTCTGCGTATTCAACTGTGCCTTCGTTTTTTGCTCTTTTCCCTGCGAGACCGACTGACCCTTTTGAACCTGAGTTCTCAAAGTATCTATTTGTGGCATATCAGTTTGAGCCCATAATTTATGCCCGGTAAACACAATTAATACCAGGATTGCTATTATTTTCCCTGATCTTTTCATTAATTCTTAATATCCCGGTTAGCGATTAATTCCTCTTGTGTGTTGATAATCACAAAATTATTAATTTTTACCTTAATAAGTACAAAGTTATCTGTTAATTATGAAGAACAGATGAAGAGAAATCCCCTTTCACCTTTCCATTATGACACTTACCGAACCTATCTTACCCCCCATCGGAGGATTCATCTTTGAAACCTTGACAGTTATTTTCTTTATTCCCGACATCTCAGAATATAACGCATCAAGGATCCGGCCCGCGATGTGCTCAAGAAGGTGAGATTTCTTTTCCATTTCATCCTTAACGATCTGGTATGCTTTCTGGTAGTTGACCGCATCCCTGAGGTTATCACTTTCCCTGGGTTTCTGCATATCGGTTTCAATAGTCAGGTTAACAAGGAATTTATTACCTACTATCTGCTCTTCCCTGAAATGCCCGTGAAAAGCATAAAACTCCATGTTTTCAATCTGGATCAGTCCCATAATTTGATTTATCTTATAATCAACTCTTTTAAGAACCCTCTGTGTTCCTCTGTGCAAGTTCTTTAAAATCATCAATATGAATTGTTAATTAATTAACAATCAATCAATTCAAGAATACATTAAAAATAATTGGCAAAATATTTGGTTTATATTATAAAGTAGTTTATATTTGCAATAAGTTTATATTAGTTCTTATACCAAACTTAAAATTAATCATAATAATGGAAAACAACGAAAAAATCATGACAGGCGAAGAGAGCCTCAGGATCATATCGGAAATGATAAACAAGGCCAAGGTCAATATCCGTCAGGGCAGCTTTCACCTCCTGTTCTGGGGATGGCTCATATTTATATGCAGCCTCTCAGAATACCTTCTCTATAAGTTCACCGACCTTGCGAATCCCTGGATAGTCTGGATGCTTGTAATACCGGGAGCATTTGTTTCAATGATATACGGTTATGTGACCGGACGAAAAGCCAAGGTTCACACTTATGCTGAGATGCTTTATGTCTGGACATGGATGGGATTCCTGCTCTCAGCAATTGTGCTTTTCATTATACTTTCGGAAGATATGGGATCTGTTTCCCCGTTCATATTGACTCTTGCTGCAGTCCCGACATTTATTTCCGGATTTATTATCAAATTCAGGCCGCTGATAATCGGCGCAATTACCTTTTGGATTTTTGCACTGGTATCACATTTCGGCGGAAATGACGTTGCACATCTTGCAGTACCCGTGGCAATGCTTACAGGTTATCTGATACCGGGGTATCTCTTAAAAAGGAAGGTTGATCATGACACGCTTTAAGGAGCTCGATCCGGTTCTTCATTCGCAGCTGCGTCTTGCAGTGATCTCGCTTCTTGCAAGCACTGAAGTTGCCGAGTTTACCTGGCTGCAGGAACAGTCAGGAGCAACTGCCGGAAATCTCAGCATACAGATTACTAAACTCAGGGAGGCAGGATACATTGAAGTAACAAAAAAGTTCCACAATAATTATCCCCAGACACTATGCCGGATAACTCCCCTCGGAAAACAAAAATTTGTGGAGTATGTTAATGTGCTAAAAGATTATCTGGATATCGGTAACAAAGGCTAAGAAGTTACACAGAGTAACACTGAGGGTTCTCAGAGTTCCACAGAACTCTTCCTCCGTGTTTTTCTGTGCCTTCTCTGTGCTCTCTGTGTAAGTTTTTGCAGTTTCAAGCATTAAGAAAATCGAACTCAGAATACGTTTCGCTCACAAATTCATCCTATTTTTGTAATCTTAAATAAATTAAGGATGAGTGAAGAGAACACTGCCGGCAAAGGAGAATCAAAACCATCAGTCAGTTTCATCGAACAATTTATTATTGACGATCTGAAAGAGGGTAAGAACGGAGGAAGGATACACACCAGATTTCCTCCCGAGCCGAACGGCTATCTTCACATAGGTCATGCAAAAGCCATTTGTCTCGACTTTGGCATGGCACAGAAATACGGCGGCAAGTGCAATCTCCGGTTCGACGACACCAATCCCGTAAAAGAAGAGGTTGAGTATATCGATTCAATTAAAGAAGACATTCACTGGCTTGGATTCGACTGGGAGGACCGGGAATATTATGCATCCGATTATTTCGGGAAGCTCTACGATTTTGCAGTTGATCTTATCAGACGCGGGCTTGCCTATGTGGATGATCAGCCGGCAGAGGTTATTTCCGCGCAAAAAGGGACCCCTTCCCAGGCAGGAACAGAAAGTCCCTTCCGCAGCCGGGCTGTATCGGAAAGCCTGGATCTGTTTGAAAGGATGAACCGCGGGGAATTTGAAGAAGGGAGCAGGGTCCTCAGGGCTAAAATTGACATGTCCTCTCCCAATATGCAGATGCGCGATCCGATAATCTACAGGATCATAAGAGCAGCTCATCACCGCACCGGAGAAAAATGGAAGGTATATCCGATGTACGATTTTGCTCACGGACAGTGTGATTATTTTGAAGGGATAACCCATTCGCTATGCACACTTGAATTTGAGGTTCACCGTCCGTTGTACGACTGGCTTGTTGATCAGCTGAAGACCGGCGATTACAGACCCAGGCAAATTGAATTCAACAGACTCAGCCTGAGCTATACCATGATGAGCAAGCGCAAGCTGCTTGAACTGGTAGAGGAGGGAAAAGTTACCGGCTGGGACGATCCGAGAATGCCAACGCTGTGCGGCCTTAGACGCAGGGGTTATACTCCTGAAGCAATAAGAAAGTTTATTGACCTTATAGGTTACACCAAGTTTGAAGCTATAAATGACGTAACACTCCTTGAACATGCAATCCGCGAAGATCTTAACCTGCGGACATCGAGGGTGTTCGGAGTATCTGAACCCCTTAAAGGTTATAATAACGAATTATCCTGAATCGGAATGCGAGGATGTTGAACTGATCAACAATCCTGAGGATGAGAGGATGGGGAAAAGGGCGGTCCCCTTTTGCCGGGAGCTCTACATAGAACAGGAGGATTTTATGGAAAATCCCCCTCATAAATTTTTCCGCCTGGCACCCGGAATGGAAGTTCGCCTGAAGGGAGCATATATTGTTAAATGTGAAGGATTCCGCAAAGATGAAAAGACAGGGGAAATAATTGAGGTTTATTGCACCTATGATCCGTCAACAAGAAGCGGAGGTCATGCATCGGATAAAAAGGTCAAAGGAACGTTGCACTGGGTTTCAGCTCAGCACGCTGTTAATGCAGAAGTCAGGATGTATGACCGTCTGTTCGATCACGAAGACCCTGCCGGACAAAAAGATGAAGATTACAGGAAGTTTCTCAACCCTGATTCACTTAAAATACTAAAAGACTGCAAAGTCGAACCTTCCCTGAGATTGGCAAAACATCCCGACAAGTTTCAGTTCCAGCGATTGGGATATTTCTGTGTGGACTATGATTCCACTGAAGATCATCTGGTTTTTAACCGTACTGTCTCCCTGAAGGATACCTGGGCCAAAATCAATAAATAATGTCGTGCAGTCATGCAGTTGTGCAGTCATGCGGTCCAACCTTTTAAAAGACAGCAAGACCGCAAGACCAGAAGACTGCATGACCTCTATGTCTTTTCTGGCATACTATTTGCTTGAGTATTAGATATAACCAGTTTTTTTCGTAGAATTTAATACTAGAAGTATGAAAGCATTAATCAAATACTTTTTTGGTTTTATGTCTTTTCTTACCGTTTTTGCTATATCCTCATGTGAAAGGGTACTTAACGACAGATTCGGTAAAGGAAAAGCTGAGTTTACCTTAAGCATGCCTGAGGAGACATCAAAGTCCTCAGATGCTTCTCTTGATGAAGGGATTCCCTCCTACCATATTCTTGTGTCGATAGAAGATATGGAGGGCAATGCCGTAATTACAGATTCTCTTATACCGGTATATGCATTTGGTCCTGCATTTACCAGCGAAAATCTGGAATTAAAGGTTGGAGATTACAATCTCACCAAATTTCTTGTAATAGCTCCATCAGGTGAGGTTATTTATGCAGCACCGCTGGAAGGTTCACCCCTGGCATACCTCGTAAATGATCCTCTCCCTATTAAGTTTCACTATACATTCCGAATGCAGGTAACAAGGGTCGCTCCGGAGGTGATTCTGGTTGGAGATCAGACACCGGGCGATTTCGGCTACGCAAGTTTTGGTATGCAGATCATAAAACCCCTCGATTTCTGGACAATCTGTATTCTTGATTGTCCCATGTGCGCATCACCGACTCAGCTAACAACAGCAAAACTGACAGTTTATGCCGGTAACTACTGGCACTATACCTTTAAACTGGAGGCAGCAGTAAATCATCTTGTTATCAGAGGCGGTTCGGCAACATATTACTTCCTTCTTGAAAAGGAAGGTTATATGCCCCAGAAACTGGAATTCACTGCAGGTCAACTCATGGCAACAACAAAAGAAAATCCCCTTGTCCTGAAAATTCCATGGGACAGCAACCAGTGGAAGACACTTGTTCTGCAGCCGGGACCTGAAGAAGGGAAAGATGCAATGGTTTCCAATCTCGATGGGGATAAAAATTTCGGAGACTATAAATATTTTGAAGCCACCTTCATTTCGGAACCTGTTTTAACAGTTATGCGTTCCAACAGGAGCCTGATATGGTTTAATATGGATTCACTTCCCAAGTCGGCTAACATAAGGAAGGTTACGCTTCAGCTGTTCTATGATATTCCTGTTCCATGGGATGTTAATATGTTTATCACGGAACCCGCTGCCAGCCCGGTATGGTATGGAGGCGTTTTGCAGCAAATTGTTGAGCCATGGGAGGAGGATAAGGTCACCTGGAATAATCAGCCTCAAAGCATTACAGCTAACCAGGTTTTCATATCGCCGTTTATCAGGAATGTCAATTTTATCATGGTTGATGTGACTACTCTTTTTGTTCCGGTGAATGAGATAGCAGCGGCAAACTACGGGATGTTCTTCAAGCTCTGGCCGACGGAAAGATTTCCGGGTTTCCGGTTTGCATCAAGCGATTTTACTGATGCGACCATGAGGCCGAAGCTGACGATTTACTACACTATCTGACACCCCTTTTAATTCCCCCTGAAGGGGGAAAAATACAGTTTAAGTCTGACAACTTTTTCTATGGCAGGGATAGTCTCCCCCCTCGGGGGGAGATCCTCTGCCATCAGGCGGAGGAGAGGGGGTTTCTTATAGCGACGATCTGTATTTTTTAAAGTCGACTCAAAAATTATTTCCGGAAGTTTTTTATATTTGCAGCCTCCAAACTGCTCTGTGGTGTAATTGGCAACACGTCTGACTCTGGATCAGAAAAGTTCAGGTTCGAGCCCTGACAGAGCAACTGAAATGCCGGTTCTTTAGCCGGCATGATTATTTTGCGAAGTCAGGGCGAGAAGTTTACCCCGACAGTTTGAACGAAGCGAAAACTCGTCGGGGAGCCCTGACAGAGCAACTGAAATGCCGGTTCTTTAGCCGGCATGATTATTTTGCGAAGTCAGGGCGAGAAGTTTACCCCGACAGTTTGAACGAAGCGAAAACTCGTCGGGGAGCCCTGACAGAGCAACTGAAATGCCGGTTCTTTAGCCGGCATGATTATTTTGCGAAGTCAGGGCGAGAAGTTTACCCCGACAGTTTGAACGAAGCGAAAACTCGTCGGGGAGCCCTGACAGAGCAACTGAAATGCCGGTTCTTTAGCCGGCATGATTATTTTGCGAAGTCAGGGCGAGAAGTTTACCCCGACAGTTTGAACGAAGCGAAAACTCGTCGGGGAGCCCTGACAGAGCAACCTTTTAAATCCCGCCGAAGCGGGATTTTTTGTCTTGCGGTCTTATGGTCTTGCAGTCAAGACATTAAAACATAAAATAACTGGTATAGAGCATCAGGAATTAAAACCGACCACATAACTGCACGCCTGCATGATTGCATGATTGCATGAGCTGACAACATTCATTCCAGGCTCTAGCCACCGCGGCAAACTGGCTCCTTCGCTAAAAATGCCCACAGGGCATTTTTTACGCTCGGCCCGGTTCTTGCTAGGTTTTGGGGGGATTTTAATAATCTCAATTGAAAATTATTACATGGTCGGTGGTAACTAATACCATTCTTTTCTTAGCAACATAATCAATATATTTCTAAATCTAATAACTACTTGACTTTGGTATAAGGAAAACGTATTTTTACACATACAACAACTTGGCTAAACTTTATGGCTAAGAAATCCAGCGAACCTGAAAATTTCTGGCAGGAGCTTAAAAGAAGGAAGGTAATACGTGTTACAACAGTATATGCTGCTGCTGCATTTGTCATTCTTCAGCTTGTCGACATTATTGCCCAACCATTACAACTTCCTGAATGGACTCTTACTCTTATAATAGTCTTGCTCGGCATTGGTTTGATTGTTACAATTATTGTCTCCTGGATTTATGATATAACCCCTGCAGGTGTCAGAAAGACAAATCCTGCAAGTGCAACAAAGCATTCCAATCAGACATCTGCTCCAACCTCAAGTGGATGGAAGATTGCAACATACGTAAGCGCCGTAATAATCGTAGGATTGATATCATTTAACTTTATCAGTAGAAGAAATCTTCATGCTGATACAAAACTTGAAAAATCAATAGCTGTACTTCCTTTTAGAAATGACACTCCAGTTGATAGTAATAAGCATTTCATTGATGGCATTATGGAGGAGGTACTTCTAAATCTGCAAACACTAAATGACCTGAGGGTTCTTAGTCGTACTTCAGTTGAGCTATATAGAAATACAACTAAATCCATCCCCGAAATCGCAAGAGAACTGGGAGTTAATTATATTGTCGAAGGAAGTGGTCAGAAGAGTGGTAAGAATTTTCGTCTCAGGGTACAATTAATAAGGGCCAAAGGTAAAGAAACCCACATGTGGGCGAACTCCTATGAACAGGAAATAAAAGACACAAAAGTCATTTTCAATATTCAAAGCCAGATAGCTCAATCAATAGCAGGTGAATTAAAAACAATAATAACCCCTGAAGAAAAACAGCTTATTGAGAGAACACCAACTGCAAGTATAACAGCACATAATTTTTACCTGCGAGGTAATTATGAGCAAAGCAAATATTCTGATAGAGATTCATCTACCAGGACAGCACTTGATCGGGCTGACAGGTTGTACAAAAAAGCACTCGAGAATGATCCTTCGTATGCACAGGCTTATGTGGGAATGGCTCTAGTATATTGGAATAAATATTATTGGGAAACCTTTATATCAGAGAATTTTCTTGATTCTGTTCTTATCCTTACAAATAAAGCCCTGTCAATTGATGGGCAATTATCAGAAGCACATAGGCTTAAAGGGAATTATTATCGGCAGATAGGTGATTACGAACAGGCTATTAAAGAATTAAGCAAAGCCATTGAATTTAATCCCAATGATGGGGAGGCTTTTTACAGAAGAGCCGAAATCTTGTATTTTAATAATTCTGACTATGCCAAGTCTCTTGAAGATTTTCAAATAGCTATTTCTCTTGTTCCTGAATCGCTATTACCCGACTTATATAGAGATCTTTGTTGGGAGTATCTTCTATTGGGATTCGTCGAAAAGGCTAATTATTATTGTGAGCAGGCATTTACGTTAGATAGGGATTCATTGATATATTATTTCTATTTGTCTGGCTTTGAGTATGGGCAAGGGAATTTTGTAAAAGCTGATGAATTTCTTCTAAAAGCATATGAAATAGATTCAAGCAATACTAGCATTATTTTTCGTTTAGGAGAAAACTGCATGTTCCTTGGTCAATATGAAGAATCATTAAAATATTTTAAAGAATGGTTAAAGCATACTAAATCTCTGAGTGACAACTATTTATTTAATATTTATCGTGTTGGATGGGCATATTGGCAAAATGGATTTAAGAAAGAAGCAAAAGTTTATTTTGATAAACAAATAGAATATATTAACAGAATAATGGAAATGAGACATTCTTACCAAAATGAACGTCCATCTTATAATCTTGCTGCTGCATTTGCTTTCATGGGAGATAGAAAAAAAGCATATGAGAATCTCAGGGAATGGGCTAAAAACCCATTTTGCTCTTTATGGTCGTTAACCTTTCTAAGGCATGATCCATTTTTTAACAGCATAAGGAGTGAAGCTGAGTTTCAGAAGATTGTAAGCGATCAGGAAGCCAAGTACAATGCAGAGCATGAAAGAGTAAAGAAATGGCTTGAGGAGCAAGGGATGTTATAAACCTTCGACCCTGATCACAATTATCCTTAACAACTGATCACCCAATCCAGAGTTAAATCCTTGTCGTCTCGATATATATGTTCAGAGTTTTCAGACCTTTTTTGAAGTGGTCAAAGAAGGACGGATTTTGAATGCAGGGTTGGTGGTAATTCCCACCAAATATCTCCAGTTTGATTCTGGGTTATTCTGGGACATTTTTCTGGTTTGGAAGGGCAAAAAAGGTCAGCACAAAATGATCTGTCATGAAAAATCCTTTAAATACATTCCAGGACAATTTTGGAATTACATAACCTTCTCACAAACTGAAAGAAACTTGACTTTTGTTATAACAAGATGTAAATTTGATAAAATAAAATTAAACATCTGTTACTTAGCATTTTTGAAGTATATGCCTGTGATACTTTCATCAGATATCACCAGAAAGACAAAAAGGGCCACAGATGGATCAGTGAATTCAGGGAGGCTCTAAATCTGAACTTGAATCAATTAATTGAAGCAAATAATTAATTTTTATTAAATAAAACTAACATGAAAATGTTTAATAAGTTTAAATCCGTTCTGATAGTTGTGGCATTGTCTTCATTTGTGTTAAACCTATCACAAAACTCATTTGCCCAGACTATTGATGTTTCGAAAAAGCTCAAAGGATTAGATCCTACAATTGAAAAGATACTCAAAGACTGGAATGTACCTGGGTGTGGGATCGGAATTGTTATAAAGGACAAATTGGTTTTTGCTAAGGGTTATGGGTATCGTGACCTGGAAATGAAACTTCCAGTTACACCTAACACACTTTTTCAAATTGCCTCAAATACTAAACTTTTTACAGCAACAGCTGTAGGATTTCTGGTTGAAGAAGGGAAACTTGACTGGGATAAACCTATTAAAAAGTATGTGCCACAGATTCAATTTTACAATGATGAGCTTAATGCTAATGTCACAATACGGGATATGCTTTCCCATCGGACAGGTATTTCAAGGCATGACTTCATTTGGTATAAATCAGATTTTACCAGACAGGAACTCTTTGACAGGATAAAATACCTGGAACCTAGTATTCCTCTGCGGCAGGGAAACTTGTATAATAACCTGATGTACGCGGCTGCTGGACAAATTGTTGAGTATCTGTCAGGACAAACATGGGAAGATTTTGTGAAAAGTAAGATTTTTACACCATTAAATATGTCACATTCAATGTTCGTGGTCGAAGAGATGCTTAAACAACCTGACTATTTGAAGCCCTACTATGAAAAGAGGGATACTTCAATTTTATTGCTATATCCGTTTTATACCCAGCTACAGGGTGTTGGTCCCTGTGGTTCAATAATCTCAAGTATCAATGACCTGTCAAACTGGCTGATTGCCCAAATGTATTTTGGAAGATTTAAAAATGTACAGGTTATTCCAGCAGCTATAGTTAAAGAGACAATGCAACCAGCTATACCTACAGCCTCAGTACCTGATAAATACTTTGAAAACCTTAATTCAATTTATGGAATGGGCAGAAGCACTTCAAGTTACAAAGGACATTACCTGACACAACATGGCGGTGCTATTGGAGGAATCTACTCCAATATATCCTTCATGCCTGCAGACAGTATAGGTGTGATTGTTTTCAGCAACCGTATTTCTGGGCTTCCTAATATTATAACTTACACCATATACGATAAGTTGCTGGGACTAACAGAAACCCGGTGGAGCGAAAGAAGCCTAAAGGATTATCTGAAAAGCAAGGAAACAGACAGGGAATCACGTAAGAAACCAGATACAGATCGTATTAATGGCACTAAACCTTCTCACCCTCTCGCTGATTATGCAGGAATTTATGAAGATCCAGCATATGGTATTATGTCAATAAATTTTAAAAATGACAGTCTCAGTTTCACATTTCATAATGTCACACTGCCTCTATTTCATTATCATTATGACCGTTTCATAACACCTGATGACCAAATTGATGGTAAATGGTCAATGACATTTACCACCAATGCTCAGGGAGGCATTGACCAGGTCAAAGTCAGCCTTGATGAAAAAGAGGTGATTTTTAATAGGATGGCTGATCCGAAGCTAAGAGATCCAGAATTCCTTAAAAAAATTGTGGGAAATTATGAGCTAAACGGGCAAACAATAAATATTACATTCAGGAATAATGAACTGGTCTTAATGGTATCGCCATCTATTCATCTTGAGCCATATAAAGACAATATTTTCAGGTTTCGTGAATTCTCCGATCAGACCGCAGAGTTCATATTTGATGACAAAGGATTACCCACAGGTGTCAAGTTCACAAGTGAAGGCAGATCAGTATTATTTATTAAAAAGAAATAAGGTCACGCTGTCATTATAGATTAAACAAGATTTAATTCAGGTTCTGTTAAATCTTTTCAGACCTTCTTTTGAAGTGGTCAAAGAAGGACGGATTTGGAAGAAAATCAAAAACTTATAAAACCAAATTGGAGGTGTTTTTTGTTTGGTGCCAGGATTTGTTTTTTCTATTTGATTTTTCTTTGAAACCATGGAATGAACTTTGACACCTTCTTTCGATATTCTTCATATTGATTTCCAAAATCCTTTAATAATCTCTTTTCTTCCATTTTCACTACAACAGTCAACATAAAAACAAAAATTGCACATACTATAACAACAGAGGTTATTGAATTAATAAATAGTGCAAAAGCAAGGTATATTAAAAACGTTCCAAAGAGCATAGGATTTCTTGTGTTTTTATATGGCCCTGATACAACGAGATTCTTTGTTTTTGGACTTATTTCTATATTTCCTATTTCTACAGGACCACCTTCCCCAATAGTGTTTTGAATAATCACTGACCAAATTCCATATATCAATCCTATTACAAGAAATATTATGATAATAATCCATTTTATTATCGAATTCTGGATAATTTCTAATCTATAAACTTTATCTAATAACGAGGTAATTATATAAATAATTGAAGGTACTAATACGAGAACAAGCGATCCACCTACAATATATCCCAATATCATCTTTTTATCTTTGTTCATGTTAAGTCAGAAATATGATGCAATTTATACCACCAGAAAACCGAAGTCAAGTAAATATAAGTCACCCTTTATAAATCATATTGGTAAAAGAATTTCCAGGATACATCTGAGCGGTCTCTCATTTGGTATGTTATAAATTTTTTCAGACCGTTTTTGAAGTGGTCAAAGAAGGACGGATTTTCCACCTAGTTTCAGCTACAGAAGTTTTGGGAGGATATTATTACTGATTATCATTTTTACTGAGTTGTAAGGGTTCTTGTGATAGATCATATTTTGCCAAAGCCTCACTCTTCCCATCCGTAGAAATAGTCCCAGAAGCAACCAGGATTAACCTGGAGACCTCTGGTGAATTAAAAGGAATGAGCTCAGTATATTCAGTTCCTGTTAATGTAAATGGAATTAAAGGTCGGTGCTAATTACCACCTTTCTTTCCTATCCAGCCAATTCTATAAATCATATCCTGATCAGCGATACCTGATTTTTTAAATATTGTCATTGATAACCTTAATTAATTCATCTTTAAACAGTCCAATGGATGAATACACTATTAGTCCTTTTTTATCAATTAGAAAAAACGTAGGGGCAGCATTAACTCCATAATCCTTTGCAACGGTTTGTCCTTTATATAACGTCGGATATTCAATCCCTTGTTTCCTGATGTAATCATCAAGGCTTTCATGATCTGTCCTCGTAAACTCAATTCCATATACTTTCAGATTTTTGTTAGAATATATGTCCTGTATTTTATTGATCTCAGGAATTGCTTGAACACAACCACCGCAATATGGGAACCAAAATTCTAATAGGACTAAGTTACCTTTCAAATCATAAAGTTGAATTGAACTGCCAGAAACCAAAGGTAATGACCAATTTGGGGCTATCTCCCCAATTTTAATAAATGCTTTTGCCTTCATGCTTTCAGCAAATTCTCTGCCAGACATTCGCAGATAATTTTGTGGAAATCTTTCATATTCCCATATTGAATCTGATCGTAAGGCAGATAAATTGATATTTGAAAATGTGGCTTTCCAAAATCCATCATTATCAAAAACATAAATAAATTGAGTTGGTAAATAACTTTTTTTTGAGATATACAGATTATAATTGATGGTTCCCCCTTTCCCTTCAGTAAGTATTGCACCTATTTTCAAATATCTATATCTGTCTTTGATCGAAATATTAAAGCTGTAATTCTCCTCTCCATTAATCAATGCATCATTTTCCCTGCTTATTACAATAGAGGTGTCTTTTAGAAATTCAGGTAACAGTTTTTTTAATTGATATATTGAATTTGTTATAAAAAATGAACTTTTAACTTGGTCAATTTTCGGCTCATTGTTATAAACAATCCGTTCATTTTTTTTATCTACTAAAAATATTTTTTTGCCATCATAGACATCTTCTCCTTGATTGAACAGGAAGTGATATTTAGCCTTCAATAAAGAATCTGGACTTGTGAAATCAAAATAACATATAGCGGTATCAATCTCGTCCATTCCTGTCTCTTTTTGAAGGATGTAAGAAATCACTTGGTATTCGATTGACTCGATGGAGTTTAATCTTGAATTAGTTTTTTCAAGAATTTTTTCATTAGATTTATTGCAACTTATTAATAATACGGACGATAATAAAGTTAAAGTACATAGTTTTCTAATCATAATCTCAGGTTATTAACTGGTTTAATGTCAGTTCTTCTTGGTACATAACTAAATATTGTTTTATACCCAGTGTTATTACAGTTTCCCCTTAAAGGTAGATATAAAAAAAGCAATTACTTTTTTGGAAAAGCCAGTAGCCCTGACCACCCTAACCAAAGTTAAACCCTCTTTGTTACACTATGTATGTTAAATATTATCAGACCTTCTTTTGAAGTGGTCAAAGAAGGACGGTTTTTATATCAATGCCGGATTCTCAGGCTAATAAAATCAGCCAGCAATGAAATAAGGATTGTTTTGAAACCAAAGTTCCTCAAAACAGAAATTAAACTATCACACTATACTTCTTTGTTTTTAAACATTTTCAAGAGTGCGCGAATACTGTCAATCGAGATGGACTTTATCACCTTTGGCAATCCAAGTGAGTCTTTTAAAGCTATTGCTCTTCTGGTTAATGGAAACTTTTCGTCCGGATCTATAATTGCCTCCAGAATTACTGGTCCATTAATATCTAAAGCGTTTTTCACTGTTGAGGCAATATCTTCGGGCTTTTCAATTCTGAATCCATGGGCTCCGAAAGCTTTGGCCATGGATACAAAATCGATGTCGGTAAACATGCTTGCTGAAATTCTGCCCTGGTAAGATAGTTCCTGCACATCATGGATCGCTCCAAGACGATTATTCTTCAGGATGACCCATATAACGGGTATTTTATAATCGACGGCAGTAAGGACCTCCATACCTGTCATCAAAAAATCCCCGTCGCCGCAGATACATACTACAGGAGATCCCGGTTTCCCCAATTTCCCTCCAATACAGGCAGCCACCGATGAACCCATGCAAGCCATGCCGGATGGTAGAAAATTCATTCCTTCCGGATAAGATTGGAAATACCTCAGGATCCACGAATATGTGTTACCCATATCCCCAAATATCAAAGTGTCCCTTGGCAGACTATTTCTCAATTCTTTCATAAGTCTCTGTGGTTTCAGGGGTAGCTTATCAGAATAGCTTTCGGTCTCATTATAATATTGCATGGATTCTTTAAAGGGAATTAGGTCCCGCTTAGTTTTGGACGGAAATTTAAGGAGATATGAATTTAAGGAATGAAGGGCATCATTTGCATCAGCCACAAGTCCAACTTTTACGGAGTAGTTTTTGCCAATTTCGTTCGGATCGATGTCAATCTGAATCAGAGCTTTTAAAGGTTGAAGTTTGGGGTCCCATCCATGACTCGTCATTTCACTAAAATCCGTACCGACCACCAATAACACATCAATATTCGATCTCAGGTAAGTGTTGGCTGCCTTTGAACCCCGAATGCTTAAGCATCCCAACGAGAGAGGATGATCTTCCGGAAAAACTCCTTTGGCCTTTCCCGAAGTCGCGACAGGAATCTGTAATCTCTCAGCCAGTTCGATAATTATGCTATCATCAGAACATTTGGAGGCACCGTATCCTATGAGCATTGCCGGATTCTCAGCGTTGTATACAAGATCACCAATAATTTTTATTTGATCCATACTGAGAGCATTTGCACCTCTTCCCGGACGATAGTTCTCTGGTAGTAAAATCTCTTCACTAATTTCTTCAAGCTGTATATTAGAGGGAAACGCTATATGCACCGGACCGGGCCGGCCTGAAAGAGCCGCCCTGATTGCAGATCGGAGTGTCCGTGACATAGAGTCTTTGTTCGTTATCATTACACTCATTTTCGTGATATTTTTGAAGAGGGCACATTGGTCAATAGTTCGTCCATGTCCTGTGGCTTCTTGATGGGCACTCCGACCAAAAGCTTTGGTGCCGACCTGTCCTGTTATTACAAGCAAGGGAATAGAATCCATATGAGCTGCTGTAACTCCACTTACCAGATTAGTAGCACCCGGACCCACAGTACCGCAACAGACACCCAGGTTTCTGGTAACAGCGGCATAGCCATAAGCCATAAAAGCTCCACCGGCTTCGTGTTTAGTTAAAATCGGTTTAATCGAAGTTGTACGGTAGATGGCATCGTAGAGAGGTAATACATGTGCTCCTGGTACTCCAAACAGATATTTTACATTTTCCTGCTCCAGATATTTAGCCATTATCGCTGCTGTGGTGTCTTTCATATGTACCTCCTTTTTAAATTATCCAATATTCAAAATCTTGCCTGACTTCAGTAAATCTCGAACTAAATTGTATATAAAGTTAGGAGACACATTTATCAATTCAAATTAAATTTATTGAGTGATTGGAAAGCCAGTGACGCTGACAATTGCAGGTTGGATAAAATTGAACGCTAAACTCCAAGTTAAATCCTTGTTTTTTCCAAATGTATGATAATTGTTTCAGACCTTTTTTTGAAGTGGTCAAAGAAGGACGGATTTGGAAGAAAATCAAAAACTTATAAAACCAAATTGGAGGTGTTTTTTGTTTGGTGCCAGGTTAGGGTCAGGATTTTTGAAAAAAGAAAAAAATTTGACCAAAAATGTGGGTAGAAAATATTATCCGCCAATAAGGACATCCTCATAAGTACATTGATTGGGTTAAGTTATTCTATCTAATAGATTATTAACACATTACCATAAAATAAGAGCCAAAGGAGCTGAATTCCGTGGGCTAAGAGTAATTTTTAAAGTAAATTATTATAAATTGTTTTCTATTTAACTTTGGTAAAAATCAATTCTCCTGTCTTTACCCCTTTTGGATTAAAAGATCTTATAATCAATTCATTAGAACTTTTATTTTCCATTTCATTTTTCCACCAGATTATATCAGGCTTAAATGTATCCAGGGCATCACATTTGAATAAATGTTCTGTTGTAAACATACCAGAAAATGTTACTAAATTTGCGTTAATTCCAACCCAGATCCCTTTTACTTTATCGTCCCTGTCGTCATATCCTCCTATTTCCATTGCTGAATCAGTTCTTTTCCCTTTTACTATCTGAAAGCCTGTGAAAATTACTGCTTTCCCAAATGCTTTTATTTCCCATCCATCAATTGTGTCCTTACTAGTGTTATGTTGCCAGGTACCAATCCATTGTTTAGTTAATTCTAATTGATTGAGTTTGGTCTGTGCAGTTTGTCCCTGTATTCCATTCAAAAGAAACAGAAGGAATACAAATAATACGGTTGTTAAACCTAATTTTTTCATTCTGTATTGTTTAATTGTGAATACTAAAAACCTAAATGACTAATCAAAGTTATTACAGGATTTAGGCGAAGTCAAATTTATTTTAGCACTACATAATTACTAAGCGCTATGTTTGAAATTGGATGATGTGTTTTTCTGGTATGTTAAGTCTTTTCAGACCTTCCTTTGAAGTGGTCAAAGAAGGACGGATTTTGCAGATCATCATTAGACGAATGTTTTTAAAATCATTGTTTTTCTCTAGATTATCAACATTGCGTCTCCATAAGGCCCGAATCGGTACTTTTCATTAACAGCTGTTTTATAAGCTTCAAAGAGCAGTTTATACCCTGCAAATGCAGAAACCATAATTAAAAGTATCGAATACGGTAGATGAAAATTGCTGATCATCATATCAGGTATCTTAAACTCATAAGGCGGAAATATAAATTTATTTGTCCAGCCATCAAATGGTTTCAGATAGCCGTCGGTCGAAACGGAACTCTCAACTGTCCTAACAACTGAAGTACCGACAGCACAAATTTTGTATTTATTTTCTTTGGCTTTATTTACAATTTCTGTACATTCTTCGGTTATTCTGATCCTCTCCGAATCAACTTTGTATTTGTTGAGATCTTCAACATCAACACTCCTGAAATTACCAAGCCCGACATGCAATGTTATCTCTGCAAAATCCACACCTTTTATCTCAAGTCTTTTCAGTAATTCACGACTGAAATGCAATCCTGCGGCAGGTGCTGCAACAGCCCCTTCGTATTTGGCAAAAACTGTCTGATATCTTTCTTTATCCTCTGGCTCAACATTGCGTTTGATGAATTTCGGGAGTGGTGTCTCCCCCAGATTGTACAGAGTTTGTTTGAACTCCTCATATGTACCATCATAAAGGAACCTGACTACCCTTCCTCTGGATGTTGTATTATCAATTACTTCCACCACTAAAAGATCATTCTCCCCAAAAAATAGTTTATTCCCAATTCTTACTTTTCTTGCAGGAAAAACCAGGACATCCCATAAACGCTCTTCCTGGTTTAACTCACGCATAAGAAACATCTCAATCTTAGCTCCTGTCTTCTCTTTATTCCCATATAGTCGTGCAGGAAAAACTTTTGTATTATTAAATACAATTACATCATGTTCGCTGAAATATTCTGTAATATCCTTGAAAATCCTATGCTCAAGCGTACCCGTTTCCCTATTTACCACCAATAATCTGGACTCATCCCTGTTTTCTGAAGGATAAAGAGCAATAAGCTCTTGTGGAAGATTATATCTAAATTCGGATAATTTCATGATCTGGATTCTGCATTTAACAAATCCCATTCTGCGGAAATATATCCAATTAGTTTCATTTATTGAAATTTAATTGAAATTACCCAAAATCATAGAAATATTCCGTTTTACTAGGATATCAAAACCACCTCAAAGGTGAAAAAAACAGGGACTTTGGCTACCCTTGGCCGATCTAAATTGACCTCCCAAATCAAGAGTCAAATCCTTGTTATTTACTCATAAATGTTAAGAGTTTTCAGACCTTCTTTTGAAGTGGTCAAAGAAGGACGGATTTTGAAGAAAATCAAACAATTGTGAACTCTTATTGGAGGTGTATATTGTTTGGTGCCAGGTTGATGCCTGGATTTGGATGAAAATGTAATGTTATTGAAAAAAATAAGTTGGGAATAGTCCTCCCCCAATGAGAGTATCATCAGACAAACACTGATGTGGTAAGTATGTAATCAATTATCTGTATATTAGTATATTAGAAGATACTAAAATCCCCCAAAATGATAAGTCTCGGTGCGGTTAGGAAATCTATGGTTTAAATAAAGTCTTCAATCCATTAGTTATGGCAACTGAGGGGACTGACATATGAGTCTCTCCTTCAAATACTCTTGTTACAAGTCTCAGTCCCTTATAATTGTGCATTTGAATCATATGGATTAATTCAGTTGCAGGACTAATTATCACTTCTTTACTATCAAAAGAACCATAAGCAATATAAACTGCTTTATTTAATTCTTTATGATTAACGAAATATTCAGATTCCAATTTTAAGACACTTTTGTTATTCCAAACTAATGAAGGAGAAATAATAATATAACCTTTAAACAATTCAGGTTGTTTCCAAAGAATATATGAATTCAACAATCCGCCCAAAGATTCGCCACAAATTGCACTTGAATCTGGAATTGTTCTATAGTTTCTATTTACTACAGGAAATAACTCATATTGTATAAACTTGAGAAAGTTATCCGCTCCACCAGTATTCTGCCCTTTTGCAAATATGGTATCGTGGCTCGGTGTTAAATCTCTTGTTCTTTTGACAGACCAAGCAAAAACTCCCTTTCCATAACTTATTCCGATAACAATTATACCCTTAATCTCTTTGCCAATCATTAATAAATCTGTAATTCCCTTTGTGATTCCAAATGCATAATCACCATCCAAAACATATAATACAGGATAAGATTTGTTGGAAGAAGAATAACCAATTGGCAAGCCTACTTGAATTAAATAATTCTCACCTTTAACATATTCGGATGTTATTGAATACTGTTCAGTATTATCGAGGCAGACCTGATTCAGTTTTGTTTGTGAGGTTTGTGCCTGTAATATATTTGAATAGAGTAACAAGAATACATCAATCATTGTGGTAAAACAAAATGTTTTCATTTGATTGGGTTTTTAGTTACCTGATGAAACTTTATTAGCAGAATTCAATTCGCTGATGCAAATTACTAAAACAACAAGCTGAAGTCAAATTAATCTAACTCGCCATATAATTAATAAACACTACATCTGAAATTGTTTGATATGGTTTTCCGATATGTTAAATATTATCAGACCTTCTTTTGAAGTGGTCAAAGAAGGACGTATTTTGAAGAAAATCAAACACTTAAAATCCAAAATTGGAAGGGTTTTACGCCTATTTGTTTAAATTTTAAAAAAGGTCGGTGTCGGCTGCCACCATACTTTCTGATCCTAATCATGATTCTCAATGGGATCTTCCTTACAAGTAATATCATTTCCCAGGTTGTTATTGATACCCATGTCATAAATTTCTATTCTGGGTGATTCTGGTCGGTTCTGGGACATTTTATTAAATAAAAGGAGCAATTGTTCAGTAAATGATGATCTCCCGTAAGAAGCCTTGCAGATATTTACCAGATACCTGATATTAATCGATATTTTACTTTTTCGGCATATTCTTTATAGCCTTCAAGCTTATTTTTAAGAGTATCATCCTCAAATGATGTGCGTATTATGAACAGAATAACCGTCATAATTGCTGGTATTAATGCCCAAAAGGATCCAAGAAGTATCGGTGTTGATAAAAGAAAAATTATCATCCCAAGATATCCTGGATGACGCACATAGCGATAGGGCCCACCACTTGATACTGTATGACCTCTATCATATTGAATGCGAACTTTTGTTGAAAAGTAGTTATTAGCTATCATAGCCCAACTTACTAAAGCATTTCCTAAGATAAAAGTAATTAATGCGGTCATATGAACCCATAAAGCTAACTCAGGAGACCATCCAAAGCGGATATCCAATCCTGCTATTATATATAGTGTAAACCACGGAATTATAATAATTCCTGTAATGATTTTATCCCATTTCTCAACATTTTCTTTCTTTCGACCTCTCTCAGAGATTAATTCAGTTGGAAAAATGAACGCATTTGTGATTATGACCAACAAAGATGCTAAAGTATATATCCATGCATAAATCCATTTAATTATCCCAGCAGAGACAAGTAGAATAATTAAAGTTATAATTATTGACATCAAAACCTGTGATATCCGTCTTAAAATGTTTTTCACGGTATCAGGTCTTCTTTTGTCCTGTTCTATTTGATCTGTCATTTTTTGATACCTCCTTAATTTATTTAAATTTCTCTGGCTTTAATTCGACTTAATTGCATTATATCTAGCCTTTTTTCAGTTTCCTCATTATTATCATTGATATCGGCATTAATATTATCACCGTTTCAAACTTATCTGATAAATGAGCCGTCGTCTTTTCGTAATTCAACTTTACCGTTGTTAATTTTCAAGATATTCATTTCAATTTCATTTAATATCTTAATAACGTCTTTATCAGCATATCATTCTAAAATGGGATATTCCTTAATTTATAATTTTCGTTTAGGAATAAAAAAATCATCTTTTGTCAACCCACATTCCTTTGCCATATTAATTGACCAGGTTATATCACCTGCACCAAGCCCATGTGTGTTTGACCCAAATGTAAAATGTGCTCCAGCAGCTTTAGCCATTTTGATAAATTTAGCATTTGGGATTTTAAATGTGGAATTTATCTCGATAGCAACATTATTTTTTATTGCAGCATCAATCAGGCTTTTTATTCGAGCGTCTGTCCATAATTCATCATACCTGGATTTTAGTGCATCTGGGAGATAAGTCGGATTAGCCCAGATATTGATAGGTTCTGCCAGAACTTTTAGATTATGAGAAACATAGCGTTCCATGAATTCTTGCGGCTCACCCAATTGAGTGTTTGGAACCCATATTCGCATCATTCTCCCATCTTTGTCAGGAAATATCATTGCATCGGCAAGGATATAATCAACCTTCTTTAAGACCTCTTTTGAAAAGATATTAAGCCAATCCCGCCGACTTACCTGTAAAGCTAAATAGAGAGAGTTTTTCTTAGCTAATGTAATACGATCAAGGATTAGACTGTCATTGATTTTGATATTGTCATTAACGAATTCTTCTGCAATTCCTAAAATAACACCTTTTTCTTTTGAGAGAGCAGAAGCCTTTTCATAAACCAGGGCAGCGTTAGCTAATGATTGTCCTTCATAATTTAAATGAAAGTGAAGATCCATTTTGGGTAGTTCCGTGTTTTGAGGACTCATCTTGAGAAAATCATTTTTATAGCTGTTTAATAACAAACCAACTGTAATTAATCCAGAGAGCATAGATAATTTCTTCATGATGCTTGGTATTGATTTTTTTAATATTGATAAGAGATCTTAATCAATCAGTAGAGAATGCCGTCAGTATCAAATGTCGGAAACATGGTTCAGACAATCAACATATACTTTGTCTTGGAGAATAAGATTATTTTTTCTTTATAGTGGTTATCATTAGCATATACTGAAGCTCCATTGTGGTAGTAGCTCCCATATAATTGTCAAAACGATCAATCATGCCTTTCATGTATTCTACACATTCATCATAGCTGGCAAAACCATTGCCCTCAGGAAAAAGCGCTTTCAAAAAATTGCCCTCGATAACGAATACTTACTGACCCATCTTCGTTTTCTTTAACAACCAAGGCTGCCATAGAATTAAGACGCATGAATTCAAAATTATAAATCATTCCTCTAACATAGCCCTCAAAGTCATTCGCTGCACCCCACGTAGGTGCAAACAAATTCCCGACGTATTTACCATACTCATATGGTGTTACTCCATGGGTTTTGGCAAAATTACACCCAGCAGCAGCGAGATACCAGAACTGACGAAGCATTCCTTCGTGCTTTTGATCACCTGTGAAGACAGGCACGGAATACTTTTCCTGTGCAAGTAAGTCGCATGCCAGGGCTAGACAGATGATAATTGTCAAATATTTTTTCATGATTTTTGATTTTGGTTATATCAAATTTACTTCAGCTTTGAACCAAAGTCAAATTAGTTTTCACCACATAATAGATAAACACTACGCCTGAATTACTTCGATGCGATTATAAGACAGTTATCAAAATCCTGAGTTAGATCCTCGTTGTTTCCAAATGTATGTTAAGTCTTTTCAGACCTTCTTCTGAAGTGGTCAAAGAGGGACGAATTTCATAAAAAATCAGACACTTACAAATATCATTGCTCATTGATGTCAAGAACTCTTATTTTGCCCGAGTAAATATTCTGACTTTAAATGGTTTGTTATTTGATATATAGGTCTCCGTAAACATATCAGGTGTTTTAAATTCTATTTCCCATCTTATAGGAGCGTTTTCAGGATTTTCAATATCATCAAGAGTATACATTCTGCATTTATTTGTCGATACAAAATAATATACATCAATATAAATGTCCTTCCCTTTTGGTAATGTAGTAGCATAGAATTTATCTATTGTCCTGTTATATCCCCAAAGTTGTATTCCTTCTTCAACTATTTTCCCATTTGTGACATAATTGTATTTGTTTTCAAATCCATTTCCATAAGACTTTGCTTCCCAGTAAGCAGTTGTATCTTCACTCACATCACACTTCCATGTGCCAATAAACTGTTTCATCAACTCAGCTTGGTCAAGTTTTGTCTGCGTGGTTTGTGCTTGGCTCTCAATCTTAATGAATGATAGGAATAGAGAAATCAGGATGGTCAGATAAGACACTTTCTTAAATTTTTCGGATATATTAGATTATTTATCTTCCAATGGTTTATTATCGTTCCAGATTGCAACAATTAACCTCCATTCACCATCCTTCTTTTTATAGATAAAAATATTCTTTTGCACTTGTTCATAAATTCCATCTGTTGTTTTTCTAAAGAAGTGAGAAGTGGTTCTGACATATCCAAGGTCTCCAGACTCCGAAACCTCAATATTATCAATTGGTTCTGTATATTTTTCATGCAAATAGGTTGTATCTGAATACCATAATTCCCATTCTTTTGTAATGGCTTCAATTCCAACAATAATTGGTTGGTTTGGCGGCATCTCAATAGCGTCTGATGAATATGAGTTTAGAATTTGATTTATGTCTTTTGCCCTGATACCAGCGATAGCCTCGTCTACTAAGTTGCGAATTGCTTCAATATCAGATGAATTAGAGTTCACCCTGAATTGGCATCCTGTAAATATAATCACTGCCAAAAGTGATAAATAAAGCGTTCTTTTCATTTGATTTAGTATTTAATAATTACCTGTATTATGATGCAAGTTACACCTAGAGAAAGGTGAAGTCAAATAAATCTAAGTCACCTCTTTGTAAATCCATGAGTTTTAATAGATATTGATAATCTAAAATGGGCCCACTCAAAATCAAGAAGTTACAATCTCAAAAATTGTAACTTTTTTTTGGTGCCAGTTTGGTGCAAGGATTTGAATGAAAATTGAGGAATTTTATTTTAGGCTATTATGTTTGTATAGTGTTTTCAGACCTTCTTTTGAAGTGGTCAAAGAAGGACGGATTTTGAAGAAATCAATGAGTAGATATTGTTCATTATTCATAATTTCACTGTCTGATTGTCACATTAAATTTTTCACTACCATGAGACAAAACTGTATTTTTCTTTTGACCATGGGAATCCTTCTTTCCCTTTCATCAAATGTTCTTTCTCAAACCGCTACTCTGGAACAGACTCCAGACAAACTTGTTGTTGTCTGGACAAGCGATGATCCCTATGTCGCTGAAAGAGTCGCATTAATGTATACACACGCTGCAAAAACAAATAATTGGTTCAATGATGTTACCTTAATAGTTTGGGGGCCTTCAGCTAAGCTGATCTCTGAAAATACCAAGCTTCAGGATAAAATAAAAGCAATGCAAAAAGATGGAGTTGTAGTTGAAGCTTGTATAGCCTGTTCAAACGCTTACGGTGTAACTGAAAATCTTAAGAAACTTGGCTATGATGTGAAGGGAATGGGGAAACCTCTTACGGATTACTTGAAGAGCGGAGCTAAGGTTCTTACCTTTTAATCGCTTCCCAGACTTTTTTTCAGACCTTCTTTTGAAGTGGTCAGAGAAGGACGGATTTGGAAGAATAAATCCGCACTTACACGACCATTTGTAGATGTCATTTTGTGTAGTGGCAGCTTGGGGGCAGTATTTGAGGAAATTATTCATGATGGTGAGAATAGTGTAACCCTGTATAAAACTACCTTTAAGAGTACAATAACAACGAAATTAGAATATTAAGCATAATTTTGGTATACAAATAAACCATTATAAGGCATATCACTGAATATAAGCATAATCCTAATGATGAAAATCTCAACTGCAATTGACATTAGTTGTAAACCAGAAGAAGTTTTTCCATGGATAGATGAACCAAACAAAGCCATGCTTTGGCAGAAAGGTGTCAAAAGCGGAGAAATCATAAAGGAGACTCCTGAAAAGATCGGTACTACCTTTAAAGAGACCATGGAAGAAGATGGCAAAAGCCTTGAAATGCATGGAATGATTACAAATTATATACCTAATGAACTAATTTCATTTCAATTAGAAAGTAAAATTCATAAAGTCCAAGTAAACTACTCTATTAAAGGTGAAACAGAAAAATCAATTGTACTAATCGATTCAACAATCAACTGGAAATTTCCAATGAGTATAATATCTGTTTTTATTGGATCTAAAATAAAGGCAAAAATTCTAGATCAAACCAGATTTGAACTTTCAGAATTAAAAAGACTATGCGAGACCAGGACCAAAGAAATGTGACTCGTGATTAAAAAACAGTACGCCTTATAAAAACCGTTAGAGGCAAGCGGGTGACAGCACGGTGGATTGACAAAGAATAAAATTTAAACATGACAGTTTATGAGCAACGAAAAACAAACAATTCACGAATTTGACTTGAATATTATTTATGATTATTTTTCAAACACAGAACGGCAAGGACCAGGAAGTCCCGAAATAACGCTCAAAGCATTGAGTTTTATAGACGGTCTTACCGAAAAATCCAAAATTGCCGATATTGGTTGCGGAACAGGCGGTCAAACAATGGTGTTGGCGCAAAACACAGCGAGCGAAATTATCGGTGTTGAATTATGGTCTGATTTTATCAAACAATTCAACCAAAATGCCCAAAACCAAAATCTTCAAGATAGAGTGAAAGGTGTTGTCGGCAATATGGAAAATCTTCCGTTTCAAGAAGAAGAATTGGACTTGATTTGGTCGGAAGGTGCGATTTATAACATTGGTTTTGAGCGAGGACTAAACGAATGGCGAAAATTTCTGAAACAGGGCGGATATATCGCAGTTACAGAAAATACTTGGTTTAGCGAAGAGCGACCTGCCGAAATTCAGGATTTTTGGCAAAAAGCCTATCCTGAAATTGACACAATTCCGAACAAGGTTGCTCAAATGCAAAAAGCAGGTTATCTTCCGATTGCTACTTTTGTTGTGCCCGAAACTTGTTGGACAGACTATTATTATGTTCAGCAACCCCAAATGCAAGAATCTTTTCTGAAAAAATATAACGGCAACAAATCCGCAGAAGAATTTATAGCCTATCAGCGGTATGAGGCAGAGTTATTTTACAAATACAAAGCATATTATGGTTATGTGTTTTATATCGGAAAAAGAATCAAATAATGCCTGCCTCTAAACACGCAATAAAAAACATGTTGAAAGTTATTAATCCAAATAAAGTTGGTAGGATCATTTTGACCACAAAATTCCAGAGTTAAATCCTTGTTGTTTCCAGATGTATGTTAAGTGTTTTCAGACCTTCTTTTAGTGGTCAAAGAAGGACGGATTTTGAAGAAAATCAAATTATAGGTGTTTTTTGAGCTTTGAAGGTATTTTGTTATCCAACAGAAAGCTAGTTATTAAAATCCCATGCTATACATACTCCAAAGAGGTCCTTTCATCTCTTCCCATCTCTTCATGGCAGCATATGCAAAATTGTTGGTATAGGAAGTAATATATTGTTTAGCCTCTTCATTTTTACCTGCTTTAACCAGTTCTTTAAACTTTTCTTCAATAATCGAGACATCCTCAAATGCTTTATCTTCAAACTCCTTAACAGCTGGTTCAATTAATGTTCTGCCTTTTGCCCAGTTTATGGTTGCAAGCCTGTTTGTTTCACGGAATGACCATATTGCGGCGTCAGGTGTATATCTTTGCTGACCGCAAATGCTGAAGGATGCAGGCAAACTCATAACTCCAGAAAATATAGGGATCCTGGGGCTAAGTGCAGGATTGTCAAACGAAAACCATGCTATGGCTCCGATCTCGTCAGGGAGCCAACTTCGGCATTGGATAATATGTGAATATGAACAAAAATTCTGAGCTATAGTGTACCAGTTATCCACAATGCCAGGATTAAGTTTGTTAAGCTGAAGAATAAGTTCCCGATTCATCCAGCCGCTTGCAAAAGAGGGTTTAACATTCTTTTCCGTAACATTTCCATTTTCATCCCAGCGTTTGAGAGTGATCTCCAGGTTTTTTGTCATATCCCATTGTGTACCCTCATAAGTTTCCCTGAAATATCTAATTACATCACGAGGTGATAATTTCTTTTCTGGCTTTACAGAGAATGGCAATTCAGTGGTATCCATTGAAAGCTTAAGTGAGGGAGCCAATGTGCTTAAAATATAGAATTCACGAATGCTAAAGGACTTTTTATTTGAACTAATTACCTTCCAGAACTTCAATGGTTCTTTTCCATCCCAATAACCCAGATTCTTAGCTACTTTTTGTAAGTCGGTGCTATACAAAAAGAGATCAGGATCATTGAAATCAATAGTGGAGATCCTGGGCATATTTGCTGAAACACCTACCTGATCATCGGGAATCCTGGCTGCACACCAGATTGCTGAGGGCTTACCCTTGCCTGAGCCAGCAATTTCCAACTGCCAAACCTCTTTTGGATCTGCAATAGTTATGCATTCTGCATAGTCTCCATATCCATATTCTTCAGCAAGTTTGCCAATAAGTGCTATTGCTTCTCTTGCCGTTCTGCACCGTTGCAAAGCAATTTTTTCAAGCTCCTCAATATAAAACATCCCATCTTTGTTCCTAAGTTCCTTCCTTCCCACAATTGTGGTTTCCCCTATTGCCAGTTGTTTCTCATTCAGGCATGGATAAGCAGTATTAAGGAAGGCGAATGTTTCTTCTACTTCTGGGATCTCTCCTGTCTTTTTGGCATTCCGCATATCCCAGGATGTCTCTCTATTATAAAGCATACCTGAATATACATCATGAATAGCCCCCTTATCATATTTAGTGTGAGGGAAAACTTCAAGCCATGTTCTGTAATCACCATCGCAAGTGTGCGAAGTAATTACCGAACCATCCGTAGTGGCAAGTCTTCCAACCATAATACTGGTACAATTTCCAAACTGATTTTGAGTTTCTTGATCAGTATTAAGGTATTGAGCTTGAGCTAAAATTGAAAAGTTCAGCAAGAAAAAAGAGAATAAACATCCGAGTGCACAAAGAGATTTTTTCATACAGATAAGAATTATATACAGATTACAAGGTAGTGATTCAATTTGAAAGAATTAAACCAAAAAAGGAATTATAATTGTTTGAGGTAATTGCCACCATTCTTATCCTGATCCAAGAATTAACATATAAAACCCCTTGATTTAAAAACTTGTTGTTACCGAATGTATGTTAAGGAGTCTCAGACCTTCTTATAGTGGTCAAAGAAGGACAGATTTTACTGAATTTCATTTTACCATTATCACCTTCTTACAAACTGAAAGAAACTTGACAATGGATTAAATAAAACTAAATATATATAAATAGATTACATAATATTTGTTTTATTTATGATAAGTTGCCAGAAGGATAACAATGCAATTTCTGAATTAATCATTGGCAAATGGGAATGGGTAAAAACAATAATGATGGATATTGTCGTCACCACTTCGGAATAAGTGATAAAATTAAAAGATAATCGAGGTTTCTTATCAGTGTCAGGGTTTCATACTTTCTGATCCCAAAGTCAGTATTTTCTTTTTTTGTCAGGGTCAATTCAGACTGCCCTGATCCCCATTTTGCAATCCCTTTCATTTTTTTGTTACTTTCAAACGTAAGTGTGAAGAAAGCCTCATTCATCGCGTAGTTTAGCGTATCGTTCCTATATTCCATGGAATTCGCCGGCGCGAAATTCACTCCGTCTGTTGACATGAAAACAGAGTCCTGAGTAATTCTGACTACTGATTTTTGAAATTCTACAGGGGCAAGTGGGATGAATGCATCCCATTTACCAATCAAATCGTTTTTATTCTGAGCTGAAATTTTATTTAAAGCAAAAACAGAAATCGAAACAATCAAAATAAAAGTTTTTACATTCGTTTTCATAGTTCATTAAGTTTATAAGATATAAGCAATTTCAATGTTCTTTAATTGCTATAATAATGCCAGAATATTAAGTAATTGATATAGAGATTAATACTAAATTCACAAATACATAATTGTAAAATTTATTTACTCATTACCGTAAAATATATTTACATTTTATTTCCAGGGAAACTACGAAATCCAAAACCTGAAATGACCGTATTAATTACAGATGTTGATGTTAAATATGACCTGGTCAAAAAGATTTGTTTTGATGTTGGCCCCAGGCTTTTCTCAGACCCTCTTCCGAAGTGGTCAAAAAAGGACGGAAGTTAAACATATCTTATGTGGATTATCTAAAATGTATATTCTGATACGGAATAATTGCCCGGTCGTACAGATAATTTCGTAGGGGCGTTGCCTGCAACGCCCCTACTTTATTGTCCGTGCAATTGGCAGATTTATTTTAATACGTACCCGTAAAATTATTTCATAGATGAAACAAGAGGAGCTTTTTTTGACCATTCTTCAGACTCAATCTGATCTAACATAAAATCAGCCAAATCATCAACATAAACTTTTAGTCCTGCTAAAATCTTGTCATCAGCTATTATTTTTTCAATAGATTTCCCTTTCACAATTCTTGGAGGTCTGACCAATGTCCAATCAATATCAGATTTCTTCAAAGTCTCCCATTCAAGATGCTTGGCTATCAACCCCTGTTTCCAGGTAAGGTTTAGAAATGCTCTTAACAATCTTCTTTTAAAAGTCCACTTTTCATTTTCCCCTCCTTCGTGCGCTGCACCTCCAATGTGGATAAATCGATTAACCCGGTTTTTTTTGAGAGAAGTAATTAAGTCTTCCATAATCCCGGCATATTTTTCAGGATCCTGTGTATTTCGTTCTGGTGGAACAGTGGAAAGGACAGCTTGAACCCCAAACAGACATTCGTCGAGTTTATTAATTTGTGAGATATCTCCCTGAATGAACTCGACCTTATTTTTAAAAGCTCCAAGTTTATCAGGATTTCTGACAAGTGCTTTAATTTGAAACCCCTTCCCCAGAGCTTTTTCAGTCAAAACTCGTCCGACAAAACCGGTCGAACCTAAAATAGCGATTTTCATGGTTATAATTTTTATGTTCGTAAATTACTTTTACTTGCCAATAACGTCCTTCCTCTTAAAATTAATCCGCAATTCAGTCAGACAGTACCTGTTCTGTCCTAACTTTTTTCCCATAAATCCGGTTGAACATAAAATCAAAGAAATTACCAGCCAGTTTTTTAATTGGATTTAATTGTACAGGATAATAATAATTGGACTTAAACCAACCATTGTTTCTATAATATGCGTAATCTCTCCAGCTTTCGTCAAGCAATAACTTTACACTTGTCCGTGCCATTCTGAACATCAATAATTTGAAGAAGGATGGGATCGGGTACTCTCTTTTAATTAATGTTGAATAAAATTTTTTGCTTTGCCTATTAATGATCCTGTCAGTTTTCTTCTTGTCTTTTTCAGTCATCGGTTCAAGTGAGTTTAAACAAGTACCATTTATAACATTGAAGCCCAGTCCTTTCCCAAAGAAGTTGAAATAATCAGTATATCTTATTCCCACGGTAAAATCCCTGAACTACTATGCTGGTACATGCTTTCCCAAAAAAGCGCGGACGGTGAAAAATGAATCCAAGTCTGTCAAGAAATACTTTCATGAGTCCGGATACATTAAAAGAATAGTTGGGAGATGCGAAATATAATTCCGTCTGAATTATTCATTTTATCAATAAGCATATCCCTGTCATCTTTAAATGGACACAACTCTTCTCCTTTATTTAAGCATAGCATGCAACCTTTACATACTTCGATATGAAAATCACTTAAAATAACTATTTCACATTCTACATCTCCAAATGATTGCAAATTGTGTATCAATTGTTCAGTAGCATTATAAGTGTGTTTCTTTCGTGCACTACCAACAAATGCAGTGACTTTCATATTTATTAATAGTTTTGGTTAAAATCTTCAATCCCGGAATTAATCTTTTCTGATTCTTTACATCAATTGTTTCCTGATAAATATTACGATCTCATTCATAGCTTCAGTAGCTTCCCGAAACTTTGGCGCTAACAAAGGGTAGCAATGCACCATTCCTTCTCCGGCCCGAAATGTTATATCCACGCCTGCCTTCTTTGCCTTTAGAAAGAACTTTTCACCATCTTCGTACAATTCGTCATCAACCGCGGAGTTTATAAAAATTGAAGGCAAATCCTTAAGATCTCCAAACAGTGGCGATATAAACGGATTTGTTGCCTGATTGTCGCCTGTATAATGGTGACTAAATACATTCCAGGAATTAAAAGGGGCCGGAGATACTTTATTTTTTGTG
Organism: uncultured Bacteroidales bacterium; assembly: GCA_963831935.1. GTDB lineage: Bacteria > Bacteroidota > Bacteroidia > Bacteroidales > VadinHA17 > LD21. Next base: position 11,906 of record CAWHSH010000011.1, on the reverse strand, counting down.
AAATAAGAATCACTCGAGCAAGTTAAATCAGTCCATGGTGATATAGCAACAGCAGCCTTAGGTTGAGGAATATTAAGCTCTTTAAGTGCAAGTAAAATAGCCAATGTTAAGCCGCCACCGGCTGATTCGCCGGCGATGACAATATTTTTTGGTTCAAATCCGGATGATAATAGCCATTGATATATTTCTACAGAATCATCTAAAGCAGCAGGAAACGGGTACTCAGGAGCCAACCTGTATTCGTAAATTAAATTGGTTATACCGGTGATTTTTGCGAATCCGGAAACAAATCTCCTGTGATCACTGCATGAACCACTTACGTATCCGCCTCCATGCACATATAAAATCAATTTCTCCGGATCAGCATTTTCAGGAATTAACCATTCTGATTTTATATTATTGATTATTTGTTCCTTAACGGATACTCCATCCGGAATATCTGAATGTTTTTGTGCTCCTCTTTCACAAAGCTTCCTGAACCCGATGATTGATGTATTGAGGGTAAATCTCTCCTTTTTTAATTTTCCTCTGAACAAGTGTCCATTTCTGAAAGCGAAATTAAATATCCTGCTTTTTAAACTAGTCATAGTATACTAATGTAAAATATTCAGGACAAATTTCTTCAATCGAAGCCTAAAAGCACTTAACCTATGTTAATTAATTTCTTTTTGTAAGATTTTTTCTTATTCTGCTTAATGATTGGGGTGCCACACCTAAAAAACTGGATAAATATTTTAAAGGTATGCGTTGCAGGACTTCTGGTTTATTAATCAATAACTCCTTATATCGCTGATCAGCGGTTTTAGTTTTAATTTCAAGAAGTAAGGTTCTGCTAAATTGTTGAACCTCTTCTAATAGGTTCCTGGTAAATTCATTCCAGGAATTGAGTATTTTTAGTTGTTCCAGCTTATCATCAGAAGCGAACCAAATCACTGATTCTTCGAGTGTTTGAATACTTTCTTCTGCCGGTATTTGCTTTCTGAAGCTTTCGATTGAAGTGAAACAATAAGGAGCAGCGGTGAAGTACTTTGTAATATCTGTTCCATCGTAGAAGGTGTAGCAGCGGATTAATCCGGTTTGCAAAAAGTAAAAATACCTGCAAACGGAACCTTCTTTAAGAATAATTTCGTTTTTTGCAAATAGCTTCCTCTCAAATGCCTTATTTATAATTTGCCATTCATCGTCCGGAACTCTGGTATATTGTTCAATGAATTTTCTTAACATAGTTTAAGTTACCCATATTAAGTTTTTAGCATATTTTCCCCGTGCTAAAAAATGACGTGTGATTCGTCCTGGTCTTGCTGTGCAATATAAAACCAGATTCAAATGTAAGAAAAAAGCTACGACATTTGCATCACTGCATAAGCCGGTTCTGTTGACCACACTTGGCCAGTCAAAATAATTTTATTATATATATTTATATATCAATGATTTAATCCCGGTCTTGGATGGTCAGTTTATTTCGGTGAGAGGCGGTCATAGTTACTGGCTTAATTTTTGCTGTGAAAATCTTAACACTAAGACAATACCTGCTAATTTCTGATAGCTTAACCTTATTACAGTATCATACTTTGAACAATGAAAATTGTTTCGGCAACCGGGAACTTATTATTAAAACCAATAAAACACCTGAACTTGAATCGTAATTTTGCTTACCTATTCGCAAAGATGCTTAAAAACTAAATTATGAAATCTTCACTATTATTCACCAGGATGTTCATGATACTCATTATCATTCTGATAAATGCGTGTGATAAGATAGTTATTGTTGGGCCCAGGCCTCCCCTGCCTGTACATCTGAGAAATGAGAAACCCCGTACACCTGTTTCCCTGGGTTGTATAAGAGGCTACTTCGGGGATTATTACAGAACTTTTACTCAGCATATTGAAAAGGTTCAACCCGTTGACAGCTTTTCAAACTGCTACTTTTACGGGTCCTGCAACGGAAGCGACCTGAGTCAGATCAACCTGATCCGGTGTGATTCAACTTTTGTTCTTGCCATTTATATCAATGGCTATCCCTTGGATTCATTGCCGACTTCACTTCCCATACCTTCAGAGTTTGGAAAGCATACTGAAATTCAGTTCTATCCGTTCCAGTCCTGGAATGTTACATCGCCCGGACACTACTGGCTGCCCGATTTTTATGGAAAAAGTGTGCTGATTACCGACAAAACAGATGATATCCTTACAGGTACTTTCGAGGGTACTCTAAGATCATCAACAGGCGACATTATGCCTGTAACGGAAGGAGAATTCAAAATAAAGATCTTCAGAAAAAACATGGGCTGTGATTGATAAAAATTAACGGATTGTTTGCAAGGATTTGGGAATAAATGGATACGAATAAAATATATAACAGGCAGGCTGAAATTTTCTTTTATTCCTTTGAGCATTTATTCAGAATATTGTTATTAAACGACTTCAGATCATCAACCGATAACATCCCGCCATGACCATCAATAATATTCTCAATATTTATCATTCGTTTTTCTATCCACCGGACTGATTGTCGCCATCTCTTTTTATCCGTTATTGATGTGTCGTTAAAACCTGGCCTCCCGTATTTGGAAAACAGATCGCCGGTAAAAAGAATATTCATTTCCGGTATATAAATTAAAATATCACTATTGGAATGACTTTTACCAAACCAGATCATTTCAAAAGTTGTATCCCCGGAATCAATTTTCAAGCTGTCTGAAAATGTAATATCAGGTTGCTTCACCGCGGTTAAGTACTTTGCATCATTGTATGCAGACAGGTATCTGGTTCTTTGAGTAAAGTTTTCCTTCCACTCTTTTGTATCTTGCTCAGTAGCCTTCAATTGTAATTCATAATATTCAACAGTTTTGCCCAGACTCCTTATTCTCCCTTCCCTGTTTTTCAATTGCTCTGATACCTCCTTAAGGCTGTTTACATGTCCTGCAATTCCGGCTTCGGGAAAAACAGTGTTGCCGCCAATGTGGTCGGGATGACCATGTGAATTGATTACATAAGTAAAATCGTTTCTTTTATATTCATTTTCAATGATTTTTCTATACCTGGCAGTCAATCCCGGTGAGATACCTGCATCAATAACAACGATCCCCTTTTTTGTGTTTATCGCAGTTATTGCATCTGCGCCAAATTTTATAAGAATGCAGCGTTCGTTTACTTTCTGGATCTCAATAAGTGAGTCAATTTTCAGGGATGTTGCATCAATAGCAGAACCTTTTCGGGAATCACATCCTGAAAACAAGAACTGAAATAGATAAATCAGGAACGCAACAGATGCCAGGCAAAAACGTAATACAATAAATTTAATATGAGTTCGTGCTTTCATTTCCATTGCTTCTTAATAAATGTTTGGACATCAGATTAATCCACAGCAAAAGAGAAATGCATCTGCACAATAATCCAGTGACCATTTCTTTTCTCCAGGACGCCTGTCCATCGGGTATTCATCCAGTTTGCAGGGGTCCCTTTCCATTCATTCATATCATCAAGCACACAATAATACCATGCTACATTACCTGTTTCCGACAGGTTGACAACCAGATCACGGATTTCATAACCGATGGCTTTGAAATCAGGACTTTTCCAAACTGTCTCATTTTTCCTGAACTGGGTAAAGCCTCTGGTTATCCGTGCTGCCGGGCTTACCTCCAGGTAGTTTGAATCGTTGGCAATAACACTGTATAAAAGACTGAAATCCTTGTCCTTTGCCCAGCCTATTGCAGCTCGTATGGTTTCTTCAATAACAGGCAGCTCAGCTTTCAAATTGGTTTTGCCCCGGGTTTCCTTAAAATGACATGAAAAAGTAACTGCCGGTACAAGCATCAGGAGAATTATTCTCAAATCGGTTCTCATAAATTGAAAATATTGTTAAATAACGGTTCCGGATGAACTTTAATTCTGGTTTTTTCATACCATATATAAAGGTAGATTCTTTCCTGGATACCATAGAATATATCATACCAAATGCAGAAATGAGTTTATGAACTGCAGGTTCAGATGAAGGCTTATTTACTCTGCGTGAATTTATCAGATACTTTTCAGGCAATAATAGTTTTCAGGAATGATTTTACATCAGAGAAGTTTTCGACTATGCGATAAACCTCACATTCCCTGCAATTAGAATTCTTACAGAGTGTCCCTTTTTCAGAAGCTTCCCAACAGGGAAATGTATTACTGTAAAAACCCTGGCAATTGTCGCGCTCTTCAGCTGAACAGTTCCGAATGGCCCAGCATGGAATAGTGGCAAGTAAAGTCTTGATCCCGGCAATATTCAATCCATCCTCAACCAGTAATCTATGAATAAATTTCAGCCTCAAAATATCAACTCTGCGAAAATAAATTACGGTTTGATTCTTTTCTGAAAGGAATAATCAGGCCTTTGTCAATATATTGCCGTATTGAATGAATCAGGAATACCTGAAAGATCCGATGTAATACTCAGTGTGTAGACAGGAATCGTGCTCTCAATCGAATTAATTGTCATGGTTTATGGTAATTATCAAATTCATTTTATTCTCAAATATAGTAACAAAAGCGCACAGATAAATATAAAAAAGCCGGATCCTAGTATGCATCTTTATAGTATTCATTTACAGTATCTTAACGAGATGTCTCAGATTGAAAATCAGAAAAAAACTGCTATTCAGAATTTACTCTTATTTTTTTAACAGAAAGATTTTTAAAATATTATTACAAGATATGCAATTATAATAAAAAATAATATAGTAATTTCACCATTTCTGTATTTAGCTAGTACAGATATTTTTCAGAATGACTGGTATTGTATTTCAAATCAATAAATTAGGTATATCAAAAAGGTCTCTTTGATCTAAAATTCAAATAGATGAAATTTAACATTCCGCCCCAGCTTAAGCGTCTTTCGCTGGCGTTTGCAATATTTATCTCTGCCTTTTTATTCATAAGGCATTCCCTTGTACCAAAATCCTTTGGCCAATATGGATTTTACCGTGGCGCCTCACTTGAGGAAATTGCACAATTACCGGTGAAGTATGCCGGACAAAAAGCATGCCTTGACTGTCACCAGGATATAGATGATCTTAAACAACAAGATGTTCACAGTGAGCTCAGTTGTGAGACATGCCACGGTCCAGGTCAGAAGCATTCAGAAAATGGTGATACTACTTTATTAGAGAAGCCTGTAAGTCGTGAATCCTGTGGAATGTGTCATTCCAAAAATGCAGCAAAACGAAAAGAGGCTGTTTTCCAGGTCGATCTCAAGGAGCACAATGTCAATAAGAAATGTATTGAATGCCATAATCCGCATCAGCCATGGAAGATGAAAGAGTAAAGCCATCAAGGAGAAAATTCCTTAAGTCGGCAGCGTTGATTGCCGGAACAGCTATCGGTTTTAAATCTCTCAGTTCATCGAGGTTTCTGCTGTTTGCTGCTGAGCCCATAGATGAGAGTCTTCCATGGTATGGAATCGTCTTCGATATTGAGAAATGCATAGGTTGCGGCAAATGCGCAAAATCGTGTAAAATTGAAAATGATGTTCCGCCGGAACCATTTTTCTTCGCACCTGGGTGGAAAAGTACACTGTCAGGAATGACGGGAGTGTGGATATCCGGTCGCCCAATGGCGGAATTGACGGATTTGAACAGCAGGTCGCCTGACGCGGAGATCTTTAAATCCTTTTTTGTTCCCAAGATGTGCAATCACTGTTCCAAGTCGCCATGTATTCAGGTGTGCCCTGTGGGAGCAACATTCGACAGTCCTGAAGGGGTTGTACTGATAGATGAGAAATATTGCATTGGTTGCCGGTATTGTGTACAGGCCTGTCCGTATGGATGCAGGTTTATTCATCCTGTTAAAAAGGTGGCCAGCAAATGCACCCTTTGTTATCACAGGCTGAAAAAGGGACTGGATCCTGTTTGCATGGAAGTCTGCCCTACCGGAGCAAGAATGTACGGGAATCTGAAAGACAAAAACAGTAAGATAGTAAAATTCCTGAAAGAACATACTACTCAGGTGCTAAGGCCACACCTGAATACCGGTTCAAAACTCTATTATAACGCACTTAGTTCGGAGGTAAAATAATATGGAACCGCATATCCAGCATCTGTTCGAAATGCTTTCCAGAGTACAGGGTTACATTTTCCCCAATGAACTGGATCTTCAATGGGGAATCCTGATCGTTGTTTATCCGTTCATAACCGGACTTGTTGCAGGAGCATTCATACTTGCATCTCTTGAGAGAGTTTTCAATGTTAAGGCATTGAAACCGACCTACCAGATTGCCCTGCTTACCGCTCTATCTTTTCTTCTTGTAGCCACGATGCCCTTAATAAGCCATCTCTCGCAACCGCAAAGAGCATATGAGATAATGATAACTCCTCATTCCTCTTCAGCTATGGCAATTTTTGGATTTGTATACCTGTGGTATCTCATGGTGGTTCTGCTGCTCGAGATTTGGTTTGATTACAGGGAGAGCATGGTAGTATGGTCAAAAAATAAAAAAGGAATAATGAAATGGGTATACAGGATACTGACACTCGGACTTAGCGATATCTCTCCGGAAACTGTTAAGTGGGATAAAAAGCTCGGATATTTTATAACTATTGTCGGTATTCCTTCAGCCTTTATTCTGCATGGTTATGTGGGATTTATTTTTGGTTCAATCAAAGCCAATCCGTGGTGGTCAACCCCTCTTATGCCTATAATATTCCTTTTTTCAGCAATGGTTTCAGGAATAGCCCTTGTAATGTTCATCTACATGGCTATTTCACATTTCAGGAAACAACCCATTGAAATGAAGGTCCTCGATACAATCGGAAGATACCTTTTCTTTATTCTGATACTTGATTTTACTCTTGAAAGCCTTGATCAGATACAGAGGATATACGAATCTGATGAGTCGTTCCATATTATCAAACTGCTTGTTTCGGGTAAGCTTTATCTTACTCTTTTTATCGGTCAGGGCCTTTTTGGAACACTCATCCCTTTGATAATCCTTGCATTCCTTCAGTTTTACAGACGTGTTATATCAATTCGTAAGACCTCTATATCTGGTGGTCAGCATTCTTACACTTATTGGTGTTTATTCAATGAGGTGGAATGTTGTCATTGGTGGCCAGTTGTTCTCTAAAAGCTTTTCAGGATTTACCAGCTTTAAGCTGGGATTGATCGGACTTGACGGGACACTTATGGCTTTGTTCTGGCTTTTACTGCCGTTTGGTATACTGGCATTTCTGTTATGGTTGCTTCCTCCATGGAAAATGGTGGAAAGGAAAGAATAGATTTTTCAGGTTTTACCAGGCGATCAGGTCAGCATCACTTTTAAGGATTTCCCTAATTCTAAAATCCTATGGTACAGAAGGATATCAAATCCGGAACTTATGAAGACAGGCTTCAGTCGATTGAACTGCGTCTGGCAAATCTTGAATCGGCACTGGCACTTAATAATCTCAATCAACAAGGTGTTCAATCAGCAGAATTTCAAACTGATGAATCATCATTTGCGGCAGAAACAATAATTGACGAAGAAAAGGGACTTGAATCCAGGATTGGAAGAGTGGGGCTTGCATGGCTCGGCAATTTTGTCCTTCTCTTTGCAATAGTCTTTTTTACAGAATATATTATAACACTTGGTCACGGGCTCTTATCCGTTGCTATAGGATTCTTCTCCGCCGGTGTTATTTTCTTTCTTTCGAATTATCTGAAAAAAACGAATTCAGACCTGTCGTTTATGCTAAAAATAAATGGTCAGGTTATTTTATTTTATGAAACTTTCAGAATGCATTTCTTTTCTGCAAATCCATTGATCCCTTATAAGTCTGTTATAATTATTTTCCTTCTCCTGATCATAGCATTTCAGATATATTCGGCCCATAAGAACAAATCGCAGACTTTAGGATTCCTTTCAGTAGTTTTTGCAGTTTTCACTGCGATTATGAGCGATACTACTCATATTATGCTTCCTTTAATAACCTTAACAGCAATAGGAACCGTTTACTATTTCTTCAGGTATAACTGGCAATTTTTGCTTTTAGCTGCAATTTTCCTTGTTTATACTGCATTCTTCATGTGGCTTTTCGGAAATCCCGTAATGGACCATACTATGCAGATACTGAATAATCATAATTATGGTCATCTATATCTTTTTGCACTTGGAGGATGTTTTTCCCTGTTGCCTTTATTACGTAAAAAAGATGGGAGTAATGATGATTTCTTAATGGGGGCGATAATATTAAATGGAATATTTTTCACCCTGCTTCTGACATTAATTTCGACAAAATTTTTCAGTAAAAGCTATGTAAGCTTATTCTCTATAGTTACGATATGCTGTCTTGTCTATTCAGTTGTTCTAAAATCAGTATCCGACTGGAAATTTGCATCTGCTTTCTATGCATTGTATGGGTTCTTAGCAATGAGTATTTCACTTTATGGAATGGTGGGACTTCCCAAAGTCTATCTGCTTCTTTCCGTGCAGAGCCTGATCGTTGTTTCAATGGCATTATGGTTTCGTAACCGGTTGATAATTGTTATGAATAGCCTCCTGTTCCTTGGTATCCTTCTGGTTTATCTGGTGCTTTCAAAACCTGTCGCCGGTGTTAATTTTTCCCTTGCGCTTGTCCCGCTGATTTCCGCAAGAATTATAAACTGGCAGAAAGCGCGTTTAAATATTAAGACAGATCTTATGAGGAATTTGTATCTTATTGAAGGGTTTTTTATGGTATTGTATGCTTTGTATCATGGTCTGCCAGGGCAATTTGTGACTCTTTCGTGGACAGGAGCGGCGCTTCTTTATTTTTTACTCAGCTTCCTGCTTAAGAATATTAAATACAGATATATGGCGCTAGGGACGATGATATGCTCAACACTATACCTTTTTGTTGTCGACCTGGCAAGCATTGAGGTAATTTACAGAGTTCTGGCTCTCTTATTCCTTGCTATAGTATCAATAGGAATATCAGTTTATTACAGCAAGCGGGTTAACAGATCTGCACGTTAGCATATGCCAGAAGTACATGTTGTCAAAGAAAATAATTATGGAAGAAAAATTAGAAACATTAAAAGCAAGGCTCAAAGTATATGAAAGCGCAGTCATAGCTTTCTCGGGAGGGGTTGACAGTACTTTTCTGGCCCGTATTGCAAAAGACATTTACGGAGATAACCTGTTATTGATTACTGCAACATCAGCTACTTATCCCTTTTATGAACTTAAAGAGGCAAAATCACTTGCAGAGTTATTGGAAATCAAGCATCGAATAATTGTTTCTGAAGAGATTGAAATTCCCGGTTATGCAGACAATCCTCCTGACAGATGCTATTATTGCAAAAGTGAGCTGTTTGGTAAAATTAAATATATTGCTTCAAAGGAAGATTATCAGGTTGTATTTGACGGCAGTAATGCAGATGATCTTAAAGATTTCCGTCCGGGAATGAAAGCTAAGCATGAAAAAGGTATTATTTCCCCGCTTGCAGAAACAGGTTTTACAAAAAGCGATATCCGTCATTTCTCGAAAATATTGAACTTACCAACTGCCACAAAACAGTCTTATGCATGCCTGGCTTCCCGTTTTCCATATGGTGAAAAGATAACAAAAGAGAAGCTTGACAGACTTGCAACGGCAGAATTTGAAGTCAGAGAACTTGGATTCACTCAGTTCAGGATCAGGAGTCACGAAAATCTGGCCAGATTGGAATTTATTTCTCCTGAAATGGACAAAGCATGGGGAATAAAAGAAAAGCTTACCGAAATATGTCAGCGATCGGGATTTAACTATATCTCAATCGATCTCAATGGTTACAGAACCGGGGCTATGAACGAGGTGCTTTCTGAATCAGAGAAACAAGGTTATAATAAATCAGATACAAAATAATTTATCAAAATAGTTGCCTGTTTGCGCTGCAATAGTTCATCAGACCAGCAGGAATTTCCGGAAAAAATTTTGCAGGACCAGCTTTAAAGCTATAAATTGGTCTCCCCGATTGGAAAAACCGGACAATCTGACCATTTAATGATGGAGAAAGCCGACAAGATTAAAGTAGTGGTTTCATATTAGAGATTAAATTAGTATTTTACTCGCTGAATTATGAAAGCAATGTCCCACTTTACAACGATTTTGATATTTTGTCTGATTTTCAATTCATTATCGGCACAAACCTATGAAATCAAAGGCAGGGTAACCGATTCCAAATCGGGTGAACCTATGGTTGGCACCAATATCACTGTAAAAAATGATGTTTATGGAGCAATTGCCGGTAATAATGGTGTTTTCGTGCTAAAAACCCGTATACCCCCTCCCCTTACCTTACATTTTTCATTTGTTGGTTATGTACCACAGGATATTGAAATAACAAGCACAACTACTTTTCTTAATATCAAAATGGAAGAACAATTACTATTGGGACAGGAAGTTGTGGTTTCAGCCAGCCGTGTGGAGGAAAATATTTTAAGGTCTCCGGTCAGTATTGAGAAAATGAATCTGCGCGATCTGAAGCAAATTTCGACTGCAGACTTCTACGATGGTCTGTATCAGCTGAAAGGGGTAGATATGAATGTACATGGACTGACTTTTCAATTGCCCAATACGAGGGGATTCAACGACTATACCAATTACCGGATGAACCAGATCATTGATGGCGTGGAGAATATAGCCCCCGGCTTGAGTTTTTCTGCCGGAAATATATTTGGATTATCGCAGATTGATATTAAAAGCCTTGAGATGGTTGTTGGTGCTTCTACCGCTCTTTACGGGCCCGGCGGAATGAATGGTACACTGGTAATGCAAAGTAAGGATCCATTTCAATATCAGGGACTTTCAGTCTCACTTCAGCCTGGCTTGATGAATATTGCCAGCCATACGGTTAATGGTCCTACTCCATTGTATGAATTGAATTTCAGATATGCCAAAGCATTCAGCAGCCGGATTGCATTGAAAATTACAGGATCATTTCTCGATGCAACCGATTGGCCGGCAGGTGATAGAAGAGACCGGACCAATCTCGATAATGCCTTGCTTAACAGGCTTTCAAACCCCGGTTATGACGGTGTCAATACCTATGGTGATGAGTCATTGGTATCTGTAAACCTTAAAGATGTTGCCCTCCGTGTCATTAATGGCATTGCCGAATCTCAGGGTGTTGCACCCGGCTCGCCGGAATATGAAGCCCTTTATAACCAGGCCTTACCATACTTCCCTGATCAGCTGGTTACACGAACAGGCTGGATTGAAAAGGATTTATCTGATGATAAAACCAAAAACTTCAGATTTGGGGGATCGTTCCATTATTTTATTAATGAGCGTACAGAAGCAATTGCCCAGGCCAATTATGCACAGGGTACAAGTGTGTATACTGCCCAGAATCGTTTTGCAGCCCGTGGATTCAATATCCTTTCAGGAAAAATCGAAATGAATAATCCTAATTATTACATCAGGGCATGGGGGGTGGTTGATAATTCGGGTTCTTCTTATGACATCGGAGGTGCTGCCCTGCTTCTTAACGAAAAATGGAAACCTTCGGAAGACTGGTTTTCTGATTATCTTACAGCATACACACAAACCGCATTAGTTTCCGGTGATATGAACAGTGCCCATCAGTTTGCACGTCTGGTGGCGGACAACAGGGATCCCGAAACTGCAGTTGTTTTTAATCCTTCCCTGCCGGCAATACCTGTTCATGGGACCAGTGAATTCAACACAATGATGGATAAGATTACTTCAACCTCCATTAATGAAGGCGGAGCCAGAGTATATGACAATAGCAAAATCTATCAGGTGGAGGGGATGTATAATTTTAAGAACATTATCCACTTTATGGAAATGCAGGTTGGTGTTTCAAACCGCTTTAATATTGTTAACAGCAACGGGACCGTATTTGCCGATGAACCAGGTAAACCCATTACCATCAGCCAGTTTGGGGCATTTGTCCAGATCAATAAGAAC
>CAWHSH010000010.1:0-286040 GCA_963831935.1 uncultured Bacteroidales bacterium | reverse complement strand
ATCAAAAACCATAAACTTAAGTATAGTCTTATCTCCATTCTCCGAATCCTTAAAAACTTTGCCAATCTCTTCTTTTGTTTCAACTTTGTCACCTTGCTTAACTTTAACATCAACCATATTAAGGTACACAGTAAGGTACTTACCATGCCTTATTATCACTGCCATGTTTGCTCCCCTGATAGGAAAAACTCTTGTAACTTCACCTTTAAATACCGCTCTCACCGGTGTATCACCAAAACTTGTTATCTCCACATCTATATTATTTTCCGTAACATATTTCAGAACAGGATGCTTCTGTATCCCAAAATGACTTGTAATGACCCCCTTTTCGACCGGCCATGGTAATCTTCCCCTGTTTTCCACAAAATTATCACTTATCAGCTTCAGTTCTGGACTTAAATCTGGCGTTGTCCTATTTTTTCGTTCTTCTTCTACCAGCTTTGCAATTTCATTTTCAATTCTTTTTGCTATCCTTTTCTTTTCCTCAAGATCCCTTTGCAATTGTCTTTCCTTGTTGCCCAGCGATTTTACGATTTTCTGCTTGTTGTCCTGTTCACCCTGAAGAAGGTTCTTCTGCTGTTCTTCCTTTGATTTTAAATCAGATATCTTTCCTAAATCCTCTTCCAGCTTGTCCTTTGAAACCTCAATCTCCCTTTTGAGTTCCATAATTACTTCCGTTTCCTGCCGTCTGAATTTTGTAATTTGCTGAAGGTATTTCAGCCGTTTATAACCCTGGTTAAAATCCCTTGCTGATAATATGTAACCAATTTCCGAATTCCCTTTCGAGGACCTGTATGAGTTTAATACGGCTTTTTTGTAATCTTGTTTCAAAATTACCATATCATTTTCCATCATTTCAATTGCCAGTGAGTTCAGACTGATCCTGTCATTCAAAAGGTCTATTTCTTCCCTTAGTCCATTTATTACATTTTCTCTGAGACTAAGCTTTTTCCCGATTATTTTTAGTTCGTCTAAGCTTTCATTTTTCTCCTTAGCTGTTTCTTTCAATAAATTGTCTACATAACTGATTTCCTCAAGCGTCTTTTTTCGCCGCTCCTCGAGCTCACTTTTGCTCTGGCAATAGATATTGACCAAAACTCCTGTAAATAAAACACTTAATATCAGAATCCTTTTCATTTTAATCTGATCACCTCATACCCTGCTCCCGGTATAAACTCTATTTTACCATTCCAGTTGTCTTCAATTTTTTCAATTCTCACTTCTATCTGTTAAAGAGCTCAAGTCATCATTTATTTCAATAATCCTGGGTATGGTCAAACTATTCCGGCTCATAAAATCCTGAAACTCAATGTTATATTACCTGAGGTTATATCCCCTTCAATATATGCCCTGGAAATCTTTTTCTTTTCACAATCCAGCGTGTATTCAATTCTTTTGTTCCTGACTTCAAACTCCTTTTTTGCTGTCCCCCCTGAACAGTCTATTATCCTGGATCGGTCTCCTTCATCAAGGATCATATCACCGAGAATTATATACAACAGTACTGGCTCTATACCATATTTTGATTTAATTTTCTGCGGATTTCCGGTAAGAAGATTCTTTCCTACCCTGTCGTTTATAAGTATCGTGTCGCTTGTAACAAATGCCCTGCCGGCTTCTATTCCCAACTTTGACCGTAAGCTTAACAACAGTGTATCAGGCTTCCTGAACTTCAGATTCGCAGTAAATTTTGTCGAAACATTATTCTGAGTTACCGTTACGCTTGCTTTAGGTATATAAAAATTTCCGTTGGTGATATTGTTTTCAACGATTGCCTCTAGAACATTGGCGGGCGCAATTTCCTTTACGGTACTTTTTACTCCTTTACCGGTCTTCCTGAAAACTGAACAACCTTCTAAAATTGAAATCAGAATGAGTAATATAACAGTTATTTTTCGCAATTTTCCTTTTCTTTAATAAGATAAGTTTTTGACTTGTCGAGGGTTAATGCAATTTCCCACTGCTTTACAGCTTCTTCACATTTTTTGAGCTTTTTGAGGATAAATCCATAGTGCTCATAGTATTCCGCATCAGTCTTTCCATCAGGGGTTATGATTTTCTCCATGATCTTTAATGCATCCCGGGTCCTGCCCCGTTTATAAAGAACCCATGCATAAGTATCCAGAAATGTCTCATTATCTTTTTCTTTCTCAATTACTTCTTTTGCCATTTTTTCAGCCTCTTTAAGTCTTGTGTTCTGCTCGGCAAGGTAATAAGCATAATTATTCATCACAGTAATGTCGCTGTTATTTAACTTTAAAGCATCTTCAAAATTTTTAAATGCCTCCGAATAATCCTTCATCCTGTAATAAACATCAGCCTTCATCGTCAGTACCTGGAGCTTCATATCCTTGTTGTCTCCAGCAAGAATATCAGCTTTCCTTAGTTCTTCAAGAGCGGTCTGTGAAGTTCTTATTCTCCATTGCTCCGTCGGCATAAAGTATCTTTGCAATGACAGACCTGTTAAACTTAGTTGCACACTCTTCTCCCCTTTGCTGAAGCATTTTATAATCCTTAAGCGCGTAGTACACCAGCAGAAGTCTTTCCCAGGCAAAATAATTATTTGGATTTTGCTTTATTATCTCCTCCAGCCTGAAAGCTGCTTCAGTTGTTTTGCCTTCCTTTTGAAGGAATTCAGGTCTCATCATCATAATTACATCGTCATCCTTGTAATTCGCTTCAAGTATCATCATTATAAGCTCCATTTCCTTTCCGTAGCTTTTTACGATCTCGCTATCATCCATCATCTTTGCCAGGAGTGTCACTTTCTCCTCCCTTGTGATTTTGTTGTTCATTACAACAGTATTCATCATAAGAAAAAGCTGGTTATAGCTCTTTCCGGAAAGCAAAAAATCACAGACAGACAGCTGCAATCCGGGATTATCCGGATTCCTTCCGATCAGTTTATTATAAACCTCCAATGCCTTCTCATTTTCTCCCTGACCCCTGTAAATTTCAGCTAAAAGTCCGTTATAAACTATATTATCCTGATCCTGTTCAATCAATTCCATTGTTTTTGAAAGAGCTTCCTTATATTTCTTCTCCGTCATCAGGCTTCTCACCAGAAGGACGGTGGTATTTTCATTTACTCCGTATTTCTCGTCCAGTTTGTTTAACAGGCTTCTTGACTTTTCAAAATTCCTGTTCTCAATGTATAAATTGGCCAGGGCTATCTGCAGATCGACCTTCTCCGGATGGCTCTTTATCGCGTTTTCATAACATATAATTGTACTGTCGATGTTTTTTTGCTGATAATAAATGCCTGCAAGGATCATGTTGTACCAGTAATTGTCCGGATCGATTTCGCAGGCTTTTCTGACATATTTTTTCCCGGCGGCAATGTCACCGTTATTCAAAACAATCTGAGCCATCTGATAATAAGAAGCATCGCTCCGGGGATTGATGTCAATTGCCTGTTCAAAATTATTCAGTGCTTCTCCCAGGTTTCCCATAAGCTTCAACCTGACTCCTTCAACATAGTGGTAATTATATGAAGCCTCATCAAATTCTTTGCCAGCTTTGCCAGGTTTTAAACCAGGCACTATATTTTTATTGCACGAGGTAATAAAAACGCCAATAAAAAGTACAAATATTATTAATCTTAATTCCTTCATTATTAATTTTTTCCTGTATGTCCGAATCCTCCGGATCTTTTTTCTGTTTTACCTAGCGACCTTTCAGGAGGCCTCAGCACAATATCATTTTCATTATTTGCCCTTATATCCGTTCCTGCCGAATGTTTCGTAGTAATTCAGGAAATTTGTTTCGTGACTTATTAATGATCTTTATTTTCATTTCTCTGATTTGCTGAAGAACACCTTCAAAAGATTATCCTTATATTGTCCGTAGGCTATAAAAATAACGATAAAAACTGTATTAATTATAAGCTCAGCCCCCAGTCCCGGATATTTGAAATAGTGTCCGAAAATGACCATTCCAACTGCCATCAGGAAATAGGGGATATACTGTTTCATGTTATATTCAACCTTGAATTTCTTTTCTGCAAAAATAAAAGAAACTATAAGCATGCTCCCATATGATGCTATATGCGCCCAGGCAGAAGCCATGTAACCATAAACAGGTATGAACAGTACATTGATAAGTATCGTGATTGCAGCTCCTATTGCGGTTATATATACCGCATATATTGTAAGGTCGTTCAGTTTGTACCAGATGCTGTGATTTATATAAACTCCATAGAGAAGATAACCCATGCTGATAATAGGGACCACCACGATTGCCTCACGATATGTGAATGCAATAATATACTGGAAGCCTGAAATATACAGATTGATCACAAGAAATACCAGCAGCATTATAATTATAAAATACTTCATAACATAGGCATAGACCTCCTTTGCACCACTATGCTTTGCCCGTTCAAAAAAGAAAGGCTCCGCGGCAAACCTGAACATCTGGATAAAAAGCGCCATCAGAACGCCGATCTTATAACCCGCCCCGTATTTGCCGACAACAGCCAGTCCATCTGCCTCCCCGATCATCCGCCTAAGAATAACCTTATCGAGTGCATCATTGATTGTTCCGCTTAACCCGGCCAGCATAAGAGGATAGGAATAGCTGACCATCCTGTACCATAGTCCGCTGTCGAACCGGAATTTAATTCCGAATATAAATGGCAGGAGCATTATCAGTGTACAGCTGCTTGAAATAAGGTTAGCAACAAAGACATATCCGACCCTATACTCCGGATTATATGCATGCCTGAACCAGCCTGTGCTTCTTTCCCATATTCCCGGAGCAAATTTAAGCAGGAATACAACCAGCCCGATGGTGATTAAAACATTAATAATTTTTATTGTACTAAAAACACCGGGTCTGTTTTCCCTCCTCAGTCTTGCGAATGGTATTGCAGAAAATGCATCAATTGCTACAATCCCGGCAAACATCCTGATATAGTCGTGGTTGTTTTTATAATTCATCAGGGCTGAAACCGGCGTTATAAAAATATTTACCAGTACAACAAACAGGACCGATGTCACAAGCAGGCTGATCAGTGCTGTGCTGTAAACCTTTTCAGCGTCCTCGCTCTTCTGCGCAAACCTGAAAAAACCTGTTTCCATTCCATAAGTAAGGATTACAAGGAGGATAACCATCCAGGCATACAACTCAGTTATAATGCCGTACTGTCCTAACTCTTTATAGAAGATCCTTGTATAGAAAGGTGTCATGACGGCATAATGCAGGAACCTTGGTATAATGGTACCCAGACCATAAACCAGCGTCTGACCTGCAAGTTTTCTGACCTCCTTCATTTTTAAAATTTGCTGGCAAATATAGCTTTAATGGAGCAATCTTTAGATGCCATCTATAGTTTCGCCAAAAATCTGTAATTTGAAAATCAATTTTATCGTGTATCGTCCAAAGTTAAATATCTTTGCACTCGGATTTGCTGTACATTATTAACCAAATTTTGATTTTCATGAACAGTTTAGCCAGACGTACTATTTCCTTTTTTGTGTTTATAATGCTTATTTCCTGCAGTGCACCGGGAGGAAACGAGAGCTCATTGGTATTGATAAAAACCACCCTCGGTGACATTAAAATAAAGCTCTATGACGGAACTCCTGTCCACAGGGAAAATTTTATCAAGCTGGTAAATATGGGCTATTATGAGGGAATTTCATTCCACCGTGTAATTAAGGATTTCATGATACAGGCTGGCGATCCGGCAACAAGAAAAGGACTTACAAAGGAGCAGCTCGATACTCTAGACACATACACAATTCCGGCGGAGTTCCGGAATGAATATTATCATAAAAAAGGTGCGGTTGCTGCTGCGCGTGAAGGGAACAACGTGAATCCGGACATGAGATCGTCAGGAACTCAGTTTTACATTGTCCAGGGTACCAAATTTTCTGATTCCGAACTGAAAGCAACTGAGGAAAAGATCAACAGCAATATAAAACAAACTCTTTTCAGCAAGCTGATGAAGGAGATCGCTGACAGTGCACGTTTATCCGGAGTTCCGTTACAGGAAAGCGAGATACAGGAACGGGCATCTATGAAAATGTTCGATTACCTTACTACAGTGGGCGATCGTAAATTTACTGAAGCTCAAATCAATGACTATAAAACTATCGGAGGAGTCCCACGGCTTGACGGTACTTATACCGTATTTGGTGAAGTTGTTGAAGGGCTTGATGTTGTTGACAAGATTGCAGCAGCAAAAACGGATCAGTCTGATAAACCGGTAAACGATATTAAGATTTTAAAAATGAAACTTGTTGCAAAATAGCGCAATATAGATTAACTAAAGTTATAACTGATGCTCGATAAAATAAAAGAATATCTTGAAGATATCAGCGAAGTGAGCCTGAAGGGCCAGCAGGAACTTGAATCGTTCCGGTTGAAATATCTCAGCAAGAAGGGAATAATTTCAGATCTTTTTGAAGAGTTCCGTAATGTTCCCGCCGAGCATAAGAAAGAGGTTGGACAGAGGCTTAATGAATTGAAGCAAAAGGCGCAGGACAGATACAATTCAGCTAAGGCACTGCTTGATTCCACAGAAGTTGTTTCAAATGAGAATGACCTTACAAGACCTGCATTTCCCTATCCGGAAGGAACCCGTCATCCTATTTCAATTGTCAGAAAAGAAATAATTGGTATCTTTTCAAGAATTGGATTTACGGTATCCGAAGGACCGGAAATAGAGGATGACAATCATGTGTTCACAAAGCTGAACTTTGCACCTGAGCATCCTGCACGTGATATGCAGGACACATTCTACATTTACAGGATCTCCTCCGAAGATTCAAATCCGGATGATATACTGCTCCGGACCCATACATCATCTGTTCAGGTACGGGTCATGGAAAATCAGAAACCACCGCTCCGCACTATTTCCCCCGGAAGAGTATTCAGGAATGAAGCAATTTCTGCCAGGGCACATTGTATCTTCCACCAGATTGAAGGTTTATATATTGATGAGAACGTTTCATTTGCTGACCTGAAGCAGACTTTATCATTTTTTGCCAGGGAACTTTTCGGCAAAGAAACGAAAATACGACTTCGTCCTTCCTATTTCCCTTTTACCGAACCTTCTGCCGAAATGGATGTAAGCTGCACAATCTGCGGCGGAAAAGGATGCAATGTATGCAAATATACAGGCTGGCTCGAACTCCTGGGCTGCGGTATGGTCCATCCCAACGTTCTTGAATCATGCAATATCGACAGCAGGAAATATACCGGCTTTGCATTTGGCATGGGCATTGAAAGAGCTGCCATGCTTAAATATCAGGTTAATGACCTGCGTCTTTATTTTGAAAATGATCTCAGATTTCTGGATCAGTTCAGAACAGCATTATAGATTTTTACAGCATCATATTTACAGGATTTAGAATTTTTGCATTTTGAAAGGATGATGAAATGAAACAACATGATATAAATATTCCTCTTTGTGGTAAGTGCGCCCTTGAAACGGGGGCGATATTCAAACACCTTACTGCCGAAGAGGTGGAAATGATAAACTTTCACAAGGAATTCAGGCAATTTAAACGCGGCGATGTACTTTATCACGAAGGCAACAGGATAAGCGGTTTTTATTGCATTCACAGCGGGATAATCAAGGTTTATAAAACAGGATTTGACGGAAAAGAACAGATAATACGTTTTGCGAAGGCGGGTGAAATTATTGCCTACCGGAGTGTCCTTAGCAATGAGGTGGCCTGTACTTCAGCCGAAGTGATTGAAGATTGCAGGGTCTGTTTCATTCCCTCCGAAATACTGATTTCCTTTATCAAGACGAATCCTGCGTTTGCCCTTGAGCTGATGAAGCTTGCCTGTCATGAACTGGGAGAGGCAAATTCTTTTATAACCGATATAGCTCAGAAAACTGTCAGGGAGCGGCTTGCAGAGATTCTTCTTCTGCTGGTAAATGATTTTGGTCTGGATGAGCAGAATTACCTTAAAATATCCCTTACAAGGGAAGAACTTGCCAATATTGTGGGAACAGCTACTGAATCGGTAATCAGGCTGCTTTCTGAATTTAAGAGTGACAGGCTTGTTGAGCTTAACGGCAGGAAGATCAGGATAATAAACAAAAAAGGTCTTGAGAAGATCAGCAATGTGTTGACCAGGATCTAGATCTGTTCATATTTTCAGGCTTATTTTGTTTTAAAACAGGCTTCCGTTCAGTTCACGGCCAAATTGCTTTCCCAGGTGCCTGTATGCATGTTCTGTTGCCTCACGGCCGCGAGGTGTTCTTTTGAGGTATCCCTCCTTTATCAGGAAAGGCTCATATACTTCCTCTATGGTGCCGCTCTCTTCCCCCACAGCTGTGGATATTGTGTTTAATCCCACAGGCCCTCCCCCGAACTTGTCGATGATGGCCGAAAGAATCCTGTTGTCCATCTCATCGAGTCCGTGCTGATCAATATTAAGGGCTTTCAGGCCATATTTTGTAATTTCAAGATCTATCTTTCCTGAACCCCTTACCTGGGCAAAATCCCGCACCCTTCTTAAAAGAGCATTTGCTATTCTTGGCGTTCCCCTGCTTCTTTTTGCTATTTCAACAGCAGCGTCACTGTCTATCTTAATATTAAGTATACCGGCCGACCTTTTGACTATTCCGGTAAGAATCTCATGATCATAATACTCCAGGTGGAATGTAATGCCAAACCTGGCCCTGAGAGGACTTGTAAGCAATCCCGATCGGGTTGTTGCCCCGATAAGAGTGAAATTATTAAGGGTCAGCTGGACCGACCTTGCGCTTGGTCCCTTATCGATCATTATATCTATCTGGAAATCTTCCATTGCAGAATAAAGGTATTCCTCAACCACTGGACTAAGCCTGTGGATTTCATCAATAAACAGAACATCTCCCGGTTGAAGGTTGGTAAGTAATCCGGCAAGGTCGCCCGGTTTGTCAAGAACAGGTCCGGAAGTAACTCTGAGATTTACATTAAGCTCATTTGATATTATTGCGGCAAGAGTAGTTTTTCCAAGTCCCGGAGGTCCGTGAAGCAAAACATGGTCGAGCGATTCACCTCTTTGCCTGGCAGCAGTGACAAAAACTGTCAGATTATCAATTATCTGCTTTTGTCCTTTGAAATCGGCAAAATTAACAGGACGGAGCTGCCGTTCAAATTCCTGGTCACTGGCTGTAATATTTTCTTTTCTGATGTTGAAATTATCTTCCATGAAGCAAAGTAACTATTTAATCAGCTTAACATCACTTTCCGGAAGATTTATTTTAACCCCGTTTATACTTGTTTCAACATCATCTTTGTATGTTATGGCAAATGTCTGAATACCCTCTTCATCAAATTTCTTCCATGTTTTCTGCCTGATCCCCATTCTGTAAAACTGTTCTTCCATTGGTCTGCCGTTTTCATAATAGTATGTCTGAACACCATCAGGATTTCCCTGGATGAAATTTCCCTTGAACCTTATTTTGCCGTCAGGGTAATAGGATTTCCATAACCCGTCACGCAGTCCTACAATATATTTTCCCTCTTCCGTATTATCACCCGATTTATATTTCCAGTCCCCGTTTTTTTCTCCGTCGGCATATTGTCCCTGGGTAATAATTTCACCGGTCATAGTATACTCAGTATAATTGCCGTCGCGCTGACCCTGGAAATACTCTTCTTCCCTCAGCAGCGATCCGTTTTCATAGTACCACTTCCATAATCCGTCGGGCCGTCCGTTGTTATACGATCCTGTCTGTTCGAGTTTACCGGCACTATTATAGAATTTCCATACACCCGTACGTCTGTTGTCAGAGTATTGACCTTCAGCCTGTGTTTTACCATCGGGATAGAGATCTTTCCATTTTCCATTATGGTTTCCTCCTTCGTCAATAATTCCTTCCGAAATGAGCAGTCCGTTATCATTGTAGACATAGGCATTGGTTATCTTACCATCGGCACCATATTCCCTGTGAATTCCAACCGGAATCTTATTGCGGTAAGGTCCGCTGTAAATCAGCTTGCCATTCTGATCATATTTATTTTCAATTTCGATGTCAGGTTCATCCTCAACTTTCGATTTTACAATTGATCCATTGTCATACAGCATGGTAAGGACGAGATTGCCGCGGTTATCATATTCCTTGTAATACCCATGCAACTGGTCATCCTTGTATGTCTTTTCAGCTTTAATCCTGCCGTTAGGGTAAAAATCCTTCCATTCCCCCTGTTTCAGACCCTTGTTGTCGGTCCTGTTTATTCTTTCCCTGGATATCAGAAAGTCATTATTATATTCCATGATGGTTATCACATTCCCGTTTTTGTCATATTCCCTTGACAATCCTTCCTTTTTTCCGTCGCTATATAGCAGTGTTTGCCTTACAGTTTTGTCGGGATAATAAAAATATGCAGTTCCCTCTTTCCTGTCGCCTGCGAAGAGTTCCTTTGAATATACGTACAAGCCTTCGGCCGGGTCTTTCCTGTATTTATATGAATATCCGTTTCTTTTACCGTAGAGATAATTTATCTTTTCAGTAGTGTCGCCTGCCTGGTCAAAAAATACCCAGACGCTATCGAGCTGGAAACTGCTGTATTTGCCTTCAGATTTTATTACTCCTGTAACATAATAACTTTTCCAGAAACCTTCTGGCTTGCCGTTTCTGAAATTTCCCTCGCTGGATGTTGTTCCGTTCGGATACTTAAATACCTGATAACCATCCTGTAAAGGTTGTCCGGTCTGTCCCGATAAAAATAACCCTGACGATAGGAAAATAATTGCAGTAAAGATTTTTTTCATTTTCAAAGACCAAGTTTTTCAGATATTTCCATCATTCTTACAATAGGCTTCTTAGCTTTCCGGAGAACATCACGATCTATAAGTATTTCAGGCTTTTCATCCCGGAGACAATTATAAATCTTCCCGATTGTAATAAGCTTCATGAAATTGCATTCGCTGCAACCACAGGTTGAATCTTTGGGTGGTGCAGCTATATAGGATTTAAACGGATTTGCCTTTTTCATCTGGTGAATAATGCCTGGTTCCGTTGCAACAATGTAGCTTCCGGAACTATCTTTTCTGGTAAACTGCAGCAGGGATGAAGTTGAACCAATGAAATCTGCAATCATTCTTACAGGCAATTCACATTCAGGATGTACAATCACTTTTGCTTCAGGATTTTCTTCCTTAAGCTTTAGAATTGATTCCAGCGAAAACTCTTCATGTACATGACAGGCGCCATTCCAGACAGCAATATCACGACCTGTTTTATTTATAATATAGTTTCCCAGATTCCTGTCAGGCGCAAATATTATTTTTTCTCTTACAGGAAGAGATTCTATTATCTGGACGGCATTGGATGAGGTGCAGATAATATCGGAAAGTGCTTTTATATCAGTATTGGTATTTATGTAGGAAATGACCGTCCTCCCCGGATTCGCTGCAATGAACTTTTTAAAATCTTCAGCTTTACATGAATCAGCAAGTGAGCAACCTGCATTCATGTCAGGTAAAAGCACTTTCTTTTCAGGCGAAAGAATCTTTGCCGTTTCGGCCATAAATTTCACGCCAGCGAACACTATAATATCAGCATCATTCGAAGCAGCTTTCTGAGAAAGTGCAAGACTATCGCCGACAAAATCAGCAATATCCTGAATTTCTCCTGTCTGGTAATAGTGAGCCAGGATGATTGCATTCTTTTTCTTTTTAAGCCTGGTTATCCCGGAAATATAATCTATGTTGCCGTTTTCTTTCATTTTAATAATTCGGAACGCCTCAGCTTTACAAAGCTTTCTTGTTTACGGTTAAGAACGCTAAGTTGTCGAAAGGCACTTCAGTCTGAAGCTATGATCTTCCTCCTTTGCGCTCTTCGCGTAATATCTTTGAGACCTTTGCGGTTATCCGATTTCTTTTCTTTACAAAAATACTAATCGGAATTCAATTCCGGACAATTTATCAATACTGCTATTTTTAATATTAAATATTAAATGAAATTTAAATTTATTTAAGATGGTAATGATATGCTGTTAATTGTGTTGAAACAAAAAGTTGATTTTTCTTTTTATTTCAATAATCATTATCAGGCAAACATCTTTTCAACAACTCAAAAAACATACCATTTTTGAAAATCAGATGATTAGTAAAATAATCAACAGCTGTTAAGAATCAGTTTCTGATAGACGGTGACTGACAAAAATAAAGGTTTTGATGTTTATTCAAGGTTTATAGCCTGACTTTAACTAATTAAAACTTGATCAAATATCGTCCTTTCAGTTTACAAACCCTGGTGATGGTTAATTAAAAGGAAAAAGTTAATATGTTTTCCATTACTTATTTACATAATATGAACAATGCTCCCCTGGAACAGAACCATAATGAAAACAATTGACGGCAATTAGTGTTTTTATATCAATAACTAAAGATCCTGTTATTAAAAGATAAAAGAATATTTTTTTCTTTTTTCAGATCAATTATATTAATTTGCATACAATTTGAAAAAGACTGTAAAAGACGAAAAGTGAAAAAGAAAAAAGTGGCAATAGCATCTGATCATGCAGGATATTTCCTGAAAGAAAAAATAATCAAATACCTTAAAGAGGATAATGAAATAAAAGATCTTGGCAGTTACCAGTATGAAGAGAGTGACGATTATCCTGATTTTGCGGATCAGCTTTCAAAGGTTGTTTCAAATGGTGAAGCTGACCTTGGAATTTCAATTTGCGGAACAGGCAATGGAATGAACATTGCTGTAAACAAGCAACGGGGGATACGCAGCGCGCTGTGCTGGAATGAAGATATCAGCCGCCTTGCCCGGGCCCATAATGATGCAAACATCTGTGCCCTGCCGGCAAGATTTATAAATGAATCGGAGGCTTATCTTATCGTCAGGACCTTCCTGGATACAAAATTTGATGGCGGCCGGCACAAAAGACGTATTGACAAGATACATTGAAGGGTTATAATAAACAAGTATTGCTATGTTATCAAACTCGTGCAGGTACGGATTAAGGGCTATTGTATATCTGGCCAGCCGGTATCCCGAAAAGGACAACATCAGGATAAAACAAATCTCTGCCGACCTTGGACTTCCGACACCCTTCCTTGCAAAAATTCTTCAGCAGCTTGCAAAAAACAAAATCATCAGTTCTACAAAAGGACCTAACGGAGGATTTTCATTTCTAAAAAAGCCTGAATCAGTTACCATGTTTGATATTGTCCGGATTATTGATGGCGAAGATATTTTCAGGAATTGTATTATTCACGACGGTACATGCTCCGACGTCAGAAAAAGTAAAAAATCATGCCCGGTACATGATGATTATTCAAAAGTGAGAAATGACCTGATCGGATTATTTAAAAGCAAGACAATCGGGGAACTCGTAAGGACAACAAAAGATTCGGAAAAAATATTTATCTGATCTCCCTGTTATAATAAGGTTTAATATACAACCACAGGAAAACGGCAACTGCCACGCCTGATGTGTCAAACATTGCATCAATAATATCGCCTTTCCGAGTTTCGGTAATACCCGACTGAAGAATCTCAATAAGACTTCCGAAAAATATAGGGATAAGAGCAATTAATATCAGCTTGCGCGTATTATCAAATTTCTTCCTGTGCTCCAGTATTATAACTCCCATGAACAGGAAATAAAGTCCGAAATGAACGAATTTATCAAGGTAAGGTATATCAAAAAGACCTGTACTTTCAAATGTTTTGGCATTTGCGAGGCTTAAATACAGTATAACCAGTGAGGTAGCTACTGAGAAAATATTGTTCTTTATCATTTTTACAGTTTGGGGCAAATTTAGGCATTAGAATGATATTTTCTTTTTAATTTTAGCCCTTTCATCAAATAATAATGGCAGGTATTTACATTCATATCCCTTTCTGCAGGAAACTATGCTCATACTGTGATTTTTACCATCTGATGGCTGTGGCAGACAATCAGGCTTTCATAGATGCCCTGTTGATTGAAGCGGCAGTACGGAAAGAATACATTGGAAATGAAACAGTTTCTACGATTTATATTGGAGGAGGAACTCCTTCCGTATTGTCGGTAAGTGATATAAAAAGAATACTTGGTGAGCTGGATAAATTATTCTCAATTGACGAAAAATGCGAGATAACCATTGAAGTAAATCCCGACGACATCAGCGGAAAATATCTTCTTGAACTTAAAGAAACAACTATAAACAGAATAAGCCTGGGGATACAATCGTGGAGAGACTCCGACCTGAAATTGCTAAACCGCCGGCATGATGCCGCACAAGCTGCTTTTGCCCTTGAGGAAACATTGAAAACCGGATTTCAGAATGTAACAATTGACCTGATCTACGGAATACCCGGATTGACTCTGAAAGACTGGTCATATAACCTTGAGACCAGTCTGGCATACGGAATTCAGCATCTGTCAGCCTATCATCTTACCATTGAACCCGGAACGGTTTTCGGAAAAATGAAAGAACGGGGAGCATTTTCTGAGATAGATGAAGAAGACAGCACTTACCAGTTTAACCTGCTTATTGAAAAAGCAACAGAAGCCGGGTTTGTACATTATGAGATTTCAAATTTCGGGAAACCCGGATTTTTTTCGATCCATAATTCAAACTACTGGAAGCAGGTTAAATACATTGGTCTGGGACCATCGGCTCATTCATTCAACGGATATTCGCGTCAGTGGAATATAAGGGACCTCAGGAAATACATAAAACTTGTTAAATCAGGAGAGCCGTTTTTTGAACGGGAAGAACTCGATAAGAAAATCAGGTTCAATGAATATATAATGACCTCGCTCAGGACAATGTGGGGCATTGATCTCGATTTTGTTGAAAAAACATTTGATAAGGAAGGTTACGATTATCTGGTCAATCTTGCCGGGAAGTATATCAATTACGGTCTGATGAAGCAGGATAAAAAAAACCTGGTCCTCACGAACCAGGGTATGATGATCTCAGATAATGTAATATCGGAGCTTATGCTTCCGCAGGACTGATTGTTATCTCTTGGCCATGGCAAATGTCGTACGGCCTATTATATTGTTCTCAAGGTAAAGTTCAACATTGTAGGTGCCGACAATAAAATCACCCGTATTATCAAGGAATATACACATTTCAATATCCTGGTTCATATAGTCAACCAGCCTGCTGGCTGAGTAAACCAGTTTGTTGCCTTTATAATCAAACAGATTATCCGGACTTGTTGTAATAACAAGCGAATCAGGCCTGATTACCCTCATGAATACTTCTTTCTCCCCGGCTGCAGCAATCGGATTTTCTCGCAGTGTGAAGCATATCCTCAGCTTGTCAATTATTGCCAGCCTGGTCGTCTCCTTCCTCTTTTTGTTGAGGGTAACGGCATTTATATCTTTTGCCTGAATAACCGCGGCAACTTCAACTTTTGAAGAAAGCTCTTCCTTTGCTTTTGTTAGTTCAACATTTGTGTTCTGAACCTGGGTTATCTGATCCTTCATCCCGACATTTTCCGCGGTAAGCTGTTTATTTAACGTATTAAGTGAATCTATCTGAACGATATAGCTTTTCATGATCTCTCTCATCGTTCCTATTTCACTTTTGTATTTTTTAATGAGCTGGACATTTGACGCATTTATTGATAACAGCTTAACAATTCTGTTTTTTTCCCTCTGGAGATTCGCCATCAGGGTATCGTTGTCTGTTTTCATTGTGTCGTATCCGTGGGCCATTAGCCTTAGTTCGTTTGCCAGGGAATCCTTCTCCTGGGTAAGAACTGTTTCCATTTCGACCATTTTGTTCTTCTGATCGAAATACATAACAACCAGAAAGATCAGTCCTGCAGCCAGGATTACGGTAGTAAAAATCATGGCAATAGGAGCACTTTTTTTCTTAGGCTGTTCAACCGGAGTAAATGTGTTTGAGTCTGTCATTATCTGTTTGTATTTAAAATAATTATTAATGCAAAGCTAATAATATCCTGACAAATAATAAAAAATCCAATCCAATGATTAAATTTACCATTGAACAACTTTTTATTAAATAGTTAATAGTCAATTATATGAGTGGCTTTTTTGGTGTAATATCTAAGACTGACTGTGTAGAGGATGTTTTCTATGGGACAGATTATCATTCCCATTTGGGAACTAAACGGGCAGGTATGGTATTTATTGTACCTCAGAAGGGTTTCAGACGGTCAATACATAATCTTGAAAATGCATATTTCAGAAATAAATTTGAGGATGAACTTAAGGATTTTAAAGGTAATTCGGGTCTTGGAATTATAAGCGACACCGATCCTCAGCCAATACTATTTAATTCTCACCTGGGCCGGTTTGCCATTGTGACTGTAGCCCGGATACTGAACCTTGACGAGCTTGAAAAGAAATTCCTTGAAAGGAAAAATCATTTTACCGAAAATTTTGAAGGGAATATCAATCCCACAGAAGTTGTGGCAAACATCATATGTGAAAAGGATAATTTTATTTCGGGAATAGAAAACGTATTTGAAACCATTAAAGGATCATGCTCACTGCTCATATTAACCGGTGAGGGGATTATTGCAGCACGCGACAAGTATGGCCGGACGCCTGTGGTGATAGGTAAAAAAGAAGGAGCTTATGCTGCAGCTGTTGAAACATGTTCATTCCCGAACACCGGATTTGAAATTGATTACTACCTTGGACCCGGAGAGATAGTGCATATTACATCAGATGGTTATCAACAACTCCGTAAACCCGGGGATAAAATGCAAATATGCGCTTTTCTGTGGGTCTATTATGGCTATCCCCCTTCATATTACGAGGGGATAAATGTTGACGAATGCCGCAACAGGTGCGGAGCAGCTCTGGCCAGAAGGGATAGTGTAGATGCGGATTTTGTTTGCGGAATACCCGATTCGGGCGTCGGCCATGCAGTCGGCTATGGCAACGAAAAAAAAATACCCTATAAAAGGGCATATTCAAAGTATACACCAACATGGCCCAGAAGCTTTATGCCCCAGGATCAGTCGCAAAGGGATCTTGTTGCAAGAATGAAACTGATCCCGAATAAAGCTGTCATTGAAGGGAAGAAAATTGTGTTCCTAGATGACAGTATCGTCAGGGGAACCCAGTTAAAGGACAACACCGTTGATCTCCGAAAGTCGGGTGCAGCTGAAGTCCATATGAGAATTGCCTGTCCTCCGCTTTTATTTCCCTGCGTATTCCTGAATTTTTCACAATCAAGAACCCCGTTGGAACTGGCGGGGCGCAAAGCTGTTTTTCAGCTTGAAGGAGAGACAGGCAATCTTAATGAGTATTCGGATCCCGATTCAGAAAAGCATAGGAATATGGTAGCTAAGGTTGCTGAAACACTAGATCTCGACAGCTTGATTTATCAGCGTCTCGATGACCTTGTGGCAGCAATCGGACTGCCAAAAGAGAAATTGTGCACCCATTGCTGGGATGGATCGAGTTACTATTAAAAGGCAGGGGGTTAGGGGGATGTTAAAACGAATTTAAATATTTAAACCAATGAAATATATCGGAGCACATGTCAGCGCAGAAGGCGGAGTACAGAATGCACCTGTAAACGCAAATGCAATAGGAGCAAAGGCATTTGCGTTGTTTACCAAAAATCAGCGGCAATGGTTTTCAAATCCCCTGTCAAAGACAAGCATAACTGCATTCAGGGATAATTGTGAAAAACTTGATTATAAGCCATTTCAGATCCTGCCACACGACAGTTATCTGATCAACCTGGGACATCCTGATAATGAAGCTCTCGGAAAATCAAGGGCATCCTTTTTTGACGAAATGAAACGGTGTGAACTCCTGGGGCTCGACAGGCTCAATTTTCATCCGGGAAGCCACCTGAATACCATAAGTATTGAAGAATGCCTTACAAGAATTGCCGAATCAATTAACCTTTCACATGAAAAAACAAAAGGTGTAATTGCCGTAATTGAAAATACTGCGGGTCAGGGAACCAATCTTGGCCACAATTTTGAACAGATAAAGTTCATTATTGATAAGGTTGGGGATAAATCAAGGGTCGGAGTATGTATCGATACCTGCCATGCGTATACTTCGGGGTATGACGTAAAATCAGTGAAGGGATTCAATGACACATTTTTAAAGTTTGATGAAATTATTGGCCTTAAATATCTTAAAGGGATACACCTCAATGATTCCAAAAAAGATTTCGGAACAAGGGTTGACCGGCATGAAAATATAGGAATTGGCTTCCTGGGCGATGAAACATTTTCAATCCTCGTCAATGACAGCAGGTTCGACGATATGCCGCTGATCCTTGAAACACCTGAGGAATCACTTTGGGAGGCTGAAATCAGGAAACTCTATTCTATGATCAGGGAATAGGATTCTTTTTATTAAACAAAGTTTCCCGGTATGAGAACATTAACCGCTCTGTGGATCTCAGTGACTTCTCTGTGCCCTCTGCGTAACAGAAAGAACCTTATAATAAACAAAATATTAAAAGATTTTCGGGGACATCAGCTTCTGGATTTCAATATTCCTTAGCTTTTCCATCGTCGCATTATATCCGATATCAAGGACCTCTGCTGCTTTTTCGGGATCAAGAATCTTATAGTCTTTCAATTCAACCGGGGCGATGAAAACATCAAATTTCTTTGCCTTTTCCGCGACTTCCCTTGACATGCTCAGGAAAAATGCGCGTTCAGCAATCTGAACAAGGCTTTTAACTGTTGGTTCATAACCTGTGGCATTCACAGAGGATCCTATCAGAAAATCGCATTTATCCTCAATCGGTTTTACGGGCAGGTTATCGAGCACCCCGCCATCGACATAATATATATTATTTATTATTACAGGATTAAAAAGTACCGGAATACTTGCGGAAGCAATAACAGTATTTAAAAGATTTCCCTCGGAAAAATATTCAGCTTTTCCGTTATTGAGATCAGTTGCAGTAACATAAAGCGCGATTTTAAGCTCTTCGAATCTTTGCGCGCGAAGGTTCTCTTTCAATATACGCTCAATACCGGAAATCTGCAATAATCCTTCCCTGGGCACTGTCGGCCTTATGTAATGAAGCCTGCTTGTAGCATTCATTAATTTAAAGATATCTTCCGGTGAATATCCGTCAGCATAAAGAACACCAATCAGGGCACCTGCGCTTGAACCTGATATAACATCAGGAAATATACCCGATTCGTTCAGCGCTTTCAGAACTCCGATATGGGCAAATCCTCGGGTTCCCCCTCCGCTCAGGACAAGTCCGGTCCTATATTTTTTCCCGGTCATCTCTTTATAGAATTTTTATCATAATATAAGGTCAAAAAGTAACCTGAGATTCAGATAGGTAACGATTGCTGCTATCAATAGCAATATAGTCTTTAAAAACGAACTGTTTGCATAATTTCCCATAACCTTTCTTGATGAGGTAAGATATATCTGGATTGCAACTGTAAAAGGAAGCTGAATACTCAGAAAAACCTGGGAAAGAATTAGTCCCCTGAATGGATCCCCAATAAAGAATATTAGCACCAGGGCGCCGACCAGGGATACAACGATCCCTATCCTTGTGTGGTAATCCCTGATATCATATGGCTCCTTATAAAGTCCTGAAAATATTGAGCCACCGGCCATGGCTGAGGTTATTGATGAGGCAACCCCTGAAAAAAGCAGTGCAACAGCAAATACGGCCGAAGCATTCGATCCCAGCAATGGATGGAGGAGGCTTTCTGCCTGCTGCAGTTCAACAGCTTTAAGTCCGTGTTTGAAGAATGTTGCAGCTGCGAGGATTATCATTGCGCTGTTAATCGCCCAACCAATTACCATTGAAAACAATGTATCTGCAAATTCATATTTCAGCTGCTTCTTTATTATATTTTGATCCTGAAGATTCCATTGACGGCTTTGAATAATTTCAGAATGAAGGAAAAGATTGTGGGGCATCACAACTGCTCCAAGCACACTCATCAGAAGTAGTACAGATCCTCCGGGGATTGATGGTTTAATCCACGAAATGCCAGCTTCAGCCCAGTCAACATCTATCAGGAAGATCTCGTAAAGAAATGATAGACCTATTATTGAAACAAATGCAATAATCCACTTTTCGATCTTCTTGTATGAATTCGAAAAAAGCATTATCAGCACAAAAATTGTAACCAGAAATGCCCCGATTTTTACAGGAATATCAAAAAGCATACTAAGGGCAATCGCTCCTCCAAGGATCTCAGCAAGTGAAGTGGCGACAGAAGCGAGAACAGCAAAGTAAAGAACCGGTCTGGCGATTTTCCGGTTTATATAAATTATGGCTGCTTCAGACAGGCAGAATCCGGTTGCAATACCAAGGTGTGCCACATTATGCTGAAGTATGATCAGCATGGCTGTGGAAAGCGTCACAATCCATAAAAGTGTATATCCGTAATCTGAACCGGCGGCAAAATTGGCAGCCCAGTTCCCGGGATCAGTAAAGCCAACAGTAACCAGTAATCCGGGCCCGATATATTTGAATATTTCAAGAGCACCGAAAGCAGGACGGTAATCTTTCTTTTTATGTTCTCTGATAAACCTTAAGGAGTTGAATAACGACCTTATATTTAACATTTTAATGCTATTTGATCATTTGAATCTGCCTGTGGGTCATCCTGTTATCATTATAACAAATATAAACAATGATTGACGAAAAACATTTGTAAAATTTCAATCTGCTTCTTTTTATTAATCATTAAATTTGGTGGACCGGGCATAATTAAAAAACTAAAAAGTAAAACCATGCAATTTTTGCTTATAGCTTATGACGGTACAGATCCGGAAGCATTTGAAAGAAGGATGAGAGTCCGTCCTGAGCACTTTGATAAGATCGCTGTTTTAAAGAAAAGGGGTGAATTCCTCCTGGGCGGCGCAATTCTTGATGATAAAGGACAAATGATCGGATCGATGATAGTTTATGAATTTCCCGACAGGGCTGCCCTCGACAGGAGGTTGAAAGAAGAACCTTATATAATTAACGGAGTCTGGGAAAAAATTGAAATCATGCCATTTCATCTTGCTAAAATCGAACATGCACTATGAAATTAGCTGATCTGAATCCTACGGTAGATAAGAAATTTCTGGTCTTTCTGGCAGGACTTTTGTGGTGCGGAGTCGGAATTATGCTGGTCAGCTTTGCTGTTTCGTGGCTGTCGCATTATGATAAAAAAACAATATTTTATACTGCCGGTTTTCTTGCTGCCATGCCTATCCATCATTTCGGTTTCCTCAAAATTGCTGATAAAAACCTTGAAAGGCTGTTGCCTTTGACTGATAAAAGGTGTGTTTTTTCCTTTATGACATGGAAAAGTTATCTGATAGTACTTATAATGGTTTCAATGGGCATAGCCCTGAGGCATTCTTCTATTCCCAGGAACTACCTTTCTGTGCTTTACAGCGGAATCGGGTTGGCACTTTTCCTGTCCGGAATAAGATATTTCAGGTTTTTTATTAAACTGCTTCAACAAAAAACATCCTGATATTTTAATAACTAAATACTGTCAATTATGAAAAAACTATTGATTTTGTTACCCACGTTGTTTTTTGGATTCATTCTCCCCGCACAGGAGGCTGGTCAGGCAAATTTACCTTTCAAAATGGAAGAGCTTACATCGCCTCAGTTTACTAAAGCAGTTGAACTCTCCGGCGGTGTCTGTATTATTCCGCTTGGGCATAATTGAAAAACACGGTCCGCATCTGCCTCTTGGAACAGATCTTTTTGAAGCCAGGGAGGCTGCTTTTGATGCAGCAAAGAAAGAATACGCAGTTGTCTATCCTCCGTATTATGTCGGTCAAATCTTTGAGGCAAAGCATCAGCCCGGGAGCAATAGCATACAGTAATGAGCTGATGTGGAAAATGCTTGAAGAGACATGTAACGAACTTTCCAGGAACGGATTAAAGAAGATCATCCTGGTAAACGGGCATGGAGGCAAGCACAAGCTTTCTTGAATATTTCTGCCAGTCTCAGCTTGCCAGCCCGTAAAGACTATATCGTGGTACTGTTCCAGGAGGGAACTGATCCTCGGTACCGATACGCAGATAAAATCTCTGAAAAAAGCATAGCTCGATGGCCATGCGGGAGAGGAAGAAACATCGATGATGTATTTTATCAGACCCGATCTTGTTGATCAGCAAGGCTATTAAAAGTCAGTCGGGTCTCGATCAGAACAGGTTGGAACGATTGCAAGTTCGGCTATACGGGAATCTGGTGGTATGCAAGATATCCGAATCACTATGCCAGCGATGTTGCACAGCCTGATAAAAGGCTCGGAGAACTTTTATTTCGAGCTGGTGCGGTCAGCTGGCCGGGCTGGTCAAATACCTGAAGAGCAATAATACAATAGAAGAATTGCAAAAGGAATTTAACAGCAGAGCAGCGAATCCGCTAAAGAAATAGACCTTGAGTGGCGGGATTATTAAAAAACCATTCACCATACTTTAAAACGAGTGACACGGAGTACAATACTTAAGCAAAAGTGCAGTGAAACTCCGTGATCCCGATTTATCGGGACAGTGTAACTCGTATGTTTGTTTCGTCTTTGAAATAGTTTTTAAAGTTATTGATTTATTGTTTTACTTAACTGGCAATGGTGGACCGTGCTGTAGGTCTTTTGAACCTGTCACGGAGTTTACTATGTCAGTCAGGTAAAAATCGGGAAATAACATGGTTTTGGAAACCGTATTTACGAGGATGATGTTACCTGTTTATGTAAAACAAAAAAAATGGATCATGAAACTTTATTTGGGAGGTGATGTCAGTAAAGGGTACGCCGACTGGGTAATCCTTTCCGACAAAAAGCAGACAGTTCTGGAAAACTTTCAGCTTGATGACACCTATGCAGGTCATTGTAAGCTTTATTCTACCCTTGAAGCTTATTTTGACAAGCATCCGGGATTAGAGATGTATGGTGCAGTAGAGAGCACTGGCGGTTATGAAAACAATTGGCTTAATACTCTTAGAAGCTACCAGAAAGTTTTTAACCTGAAAGTAGCGAGGTTAAATCCGTCGGGAGTAAATTATAACCGCAAAGCCAGCATGAAAAGAAACGTTACTGATGCCATAAGTGCTGTAAGTATTGCTGAGTACATGATAAATCATACTGAGAATATTGCCTATGACCAGGATGAAAAATGGAAAACTCTCTGTCGCCACTGGAACTTCGTTGAAATGCAAAAGCATCAAAGGGTTCAAACCATTAATCAGCTTGAAACTATTTTGTACAGTGCAAATACGACACTGTTACGCTTTAAGAAAAACAAGCTTTCAAACTGGTTGCTGGAATTAATAATCAAATGTCCCACAGCTGAAAAGTTATCTAAGGCTAAACCTGAAAAACTGGCAAAGATCCCTTTTCTTACGTTGAAAAGAGCGAAAAGCTTAGTAGCAGAAGCGACCCAAAATATCGCTTCTGCTACGGACAGGAACGCAGAGATGCTGGTTAGTCAGATTGCTCGTCAAATCAAAGCTTTTGATGAAAATATCAAAAGCCAGATGAAACTGATTGAAAAGGAATTGATCTGCCCGGAAATCGAACTTCTTAAATCCTTTCAGAGGCATTGACACCACTTCTGCCATTGGTCTGCTGCTTGAAATTGGTACAATATATCGTTTCCCCACGGTTAAAGGGTTTAGTTGTAGTTATGGGGTACATCCCAAGTTTAAACAAGAGCGGAGATAAGATAATAGGTGTTCGCATGAGCAAACAGGGTAGTAAAAATATGCGAAAGATCCTTTTTAACATTGCCAAAGGAGCTATTACTTATAATCCGTTAATTGCAGGGTTTATGAGAAAAAACTATCCGAGGGAATGTCCAAAATGGCTGCTATCGGTGTTTGCATGCATAAGATCCTAAGGATCATTTATGGAATGCTTAAGAACATAGCAACCCTTTAATCCTTTAATTGACAAACAGAATTACGAACGATCAAAATGTAAACAGCAGGAAAAACAACTCCAGGAAAATGCAAACATTGATAAAAGTCGTCGTTACCAGGAATTTGATGAAACAGCGCCAATCTCAAGAAAACAAACAAAAAAAAGGAAGGAACACGATTTGTCCCAATGTGAAATAACTTCACAAAGTACGGGATCTACATGTTCCTCCGATACAAAATTACAAAAAGTAAAAGATTATCACTTAAACTAACATTTTAAAACAATGTTTCCCGATTAAAATATGTCAAAGAACTTTAAAATTATTTTAAAAACATATGAAACTTTGACGAAATAACTCCGTGGTCAAACATCTTTTAATTCCTCATTTACCCGCTGATTTATGTTATGTGAGAAATCAAAAAGAACAAAATCAATATTCATGTGTTAATGAGTTAAATAGATAAAGTATATGGCATTTACACTGGAATTAGGACAGAAGGCAATTGATTTCAATTTACCCGCAACGGACGGGAAAACATATTCTCTTTCAGATTTTAAGGAATATAAATACCTGGTACTGTTTTTTACATGCAATCATTGTCCCTACGTGCAAGGCTCCGATGAAGTAACAAGGGCAACAGCCGAAAAGTACCTTTCGAAGGGAGTCAGGTTTGCAGGTATAAACTCAAACAGTGAAAATACTTACGAGGAGGACAGCTTTCCGAATATGGTGGCAAGAATGGAGAAATACAAATTCCCCTGGATTTACCTCCATGACCGGGACCAGTCCCTTGCCCTTGCCTACGGAGCACTCAGGACTCCTCATTTCTTTGTTTTCAACGAGGAAAGAAAACTTGTCTATACCGGCAGGGGAGTAGATAATCCGCGAAATGTGTCGAAAATGACTATCAATAATCTTGACATAGCGCTCGATGAACTTACAAGCGGAAAGTCGGTATCGACCCCTCTGACAAATCCTATTGGCTGCAGTATAAAATGGGAAGGGAAAGATGCACACTGGATGCCCCCCGATGCCTGTGATCTTGTTTGAAACCGGTCAGGGAGCCAGGCGCCTGGTAACCCAGACCCCGTTGCTCTTTGTGTAGGTCAGCCGGTCATGCAACCTGAACTCACCTTCCTGCCAGAATTCAAACCATTCGGGAAGCAGCCTGAAACCACCCCAATGTTCAGGACGCGGAATATCTTTTTCAGAAAAAATATTCTTGTAAAAGTCATATTTCTTCTTCAGATAATCCCGGTCGGGGATCACAGAGCTTTGCTCGTTTGCCCACGCTGCGATCCGGTGTTCTGCCGGACGGGAAATAAAATACTCGTCTGATTCCTTTATTGATACTTTCTCTGTGATACCTTCAATACGGATCTGTCTCGCAAACTCCGGCCAGTAAAAGAGCAACGCAGCATGAGGATTTGAGGCCAGCTGTATCCCCTTGCGGCTGTTGAAGTTGGTATAGAAAACAAATCCTCTTTCGTCATAGTCTTTCAAAAGCACCATTCTTACTGAAATGCGGCCATTGGCAAACCCCGAACCAAAGCTCACAGAATCGGGTATGGCATTACCTGAGGTTAAATGCTCCCTGTACCATCTGTCAAACTGTACAAAAGGATCAGGATCAATATCACTTTCCGAAAGACCTTTGGAGCCGGACATATT
Organism: uncultured Bacteroidales bacterium; assembly: GCA_963831935.1. Lineage (GTDB taxonomy): Bacteria > Bacteroidota > Bacteroidia > Bacteroidales > VadinHA17 > LD21. The sequence goes on along the minus strand of CAWHSH010000010.1, from coordinate 260,594 downwards.
CAATTTATTTATTTGTTAATTAAATAACAGCAATTCAAAACCAATGTTCTCACCGGTTCAAATAAAAATATATTCTATATCTTAACAGGCAAAATAATGCAGCTATGGAAAATAAAAAACCTGCCAGTTCAATACTGATTCTTTCTATTCTTGTTTTTCATTTAAGTCTGTTGTCTTTATCTTCAACCGGGCAACCTGATCTTTCAAGGGAGAGTCTTATTCCCAGGCCTGTTTCAATCACGCCGGCACCGGGCTATTTCGAAATAACAGGTAATACAAATATCTATATTCAGGGTAGCTCCAAAGATTTGAAACAGATAGGTCAATACCTTTCCGCAAAACTGATTCCGTCAACTGGTTTTAAGCTTGAGGTCAGATCAGCCGGGAAGACACCAGGCCATGGTAATATCCTTCTTTCGCTTAACGCTTCCGATCCGAAATTGGGTGAAGAGGGCTATATTCTTGTAATTGCACCTGACCTTGCAAAGCTGTCTGCAAATTCACCTGCCGGATTGTTCAGGGGAGTGCAGACCATCCGGCAGCTGCTGCCGCCAGCTGTTGAACTTGCTGCAAAGCAGGAAGGGCCCTGGAAGATCGCAGCGGGTACGATCATCGATTATCCTGAATATTCCTACCGGGGAGCAATGCTTGATGTGGCACGGCATTTTTTTGCAGTTTCGGATGTAAAACGGTTTATAGACCTGCTGGCAGCCTATAAAATGAATTTTTTGCATTTGCATCTGTCTGATGACCAGGGTTGGCGGATTGAAATAAAATCATGGCCAAACCTTACCGGACATGGAGGAAGTACACAGGTCGGCGGAGGAAAGGGAGGTTATTATACCCAGGTTCAGTATGCTGATATTGTGAAGTATGCAAAGGAACGATACATCACCATAGTTCCTGAAATTGATATGCCGGGCCATACCAATGCAGCCCTGGCATCGTATGCAGAACTGAACTGCAACGGAAAAGCTACAGAACTGTATACCGGTACAGAAGTCGGATTCAGCACATTATGCACAAGCAATGAAATCACATATAAATTCATTGATGACGTGGTCAGGGAACTTGCAGCTGCTGACTCCCGGGCCGTATATCCATATTGGAGGAGATGAATCGCACGTTACAAAGATCGAAGATTATATACCTTTTATCAACAGGGTGCAGGATATTGTTGCCTCACATGGTAAAAAGGTTCTGGGATGGGATGAAATAGCTCTTTCAACTCTTAAGCCGAGGACGGTAGCTCAGGACTGGGCAAGTGTCAAAAATGCGAAACTGGCTGTCGGTCAGGGGGCAAAAATACTAATGTCACCGGCATCAAAAGCCTATGTCGATATGCAGTATAATAAATCGACAAAACTGGGATTGCACTGGGCAGGATATCTTGAAGTTGACAGCGCATACGACTGGGATCCGGTAACCCTCATTCCGGGTATGAAAAGGGAAGATATTATAGGTGTTGAAGCACCTCTGTGGACTGAGACTATCACCAATATGGATGAAATAGAATATATGGTTTTTCCCCGGCTTCCCGGATATGCTGAAATAGGATGGACCCCTTCCTCCCTGAGGGACTGGAAAGAATACAGGCTGAGACTGGCAAAACATGGAGAACGCTTTAAAGCAATGAATATCGATTTTTATCCTTCAATGACTTGGGTGCACATGAAGACCAGTATAAATCTAATTCAGTCAATGAAGACAAGGATTTCAACGCTGATTATTTGCCTTGATTCATGACTTCAATTTTTGCCACCATACTACTCTGGCCTGATGGAATCCCAGGGGCAATTGATGATCCTTCATATATTGAAAAGATCACAACCACTGACGGAAGGATTACACGTTGTGAAAAAGTGGTCAAACCCGGATCTGACAGTTTATCTTCCCGATCCTGAAAAGTCTAATGGGGCTGCAGTACTTATCTGCCCTGGTGGCGGATATGGCGTACTGGCTTTTGACCACGAAGGTAATGCCATTGCCAGATGGCTGAATGATAACGGAATAGCAGGTATAATACTGAAGTACAGACTTCCTTCAGATCTTATCATGAAGGATAAATCCATCGGACCTTTACAGGATGCCCAGGAGGCAATGCGCATCATCCGGCGGAAAGCAGCAGAATGGAGGCTCGATCCGGACAAGATCGGGGTGATCGGCTTTTCAGCCGGAGGCCACCTTGCTTCGACCCTTTCAACACATTTCGGAGAAAAGGTTTACAATGCAAAGGACAACACAAGTGCACGTCCTGATTTTTCTTTGCTGATTTACCCGGTCATTTCATTCGATACCACAATCACTCACCGGGGTACAATGAATAATCTCATCGGCCTTAAACCTGATTTAAAGCAGGTATTGCGCTTTTCGAACGAACTGCAGATAACTCAGGGAACGCCCCCTGCCTTTCTTGTTCACTCTGCCGATGATAAAGCTGTTCCTGTGCAGAACAGTATCAGATATTTCGAAGGATTGCAGAAAAACAAAATTCCGGCGGAGCTTCATGTTTTTCAGAAAGGTGGTCACGGTTATGGTCTTTCTCCAAAAGGAGGTACAGAATCATCATGGCCTGACCTATGCCTGAAATGGCTTAAAGCAATTGGATTAAATTAAATTACCTGTCCCCCTGCAAAAAACAGGTTCACACGGCAAGGAAATCCTTTGGAACGTCCCTGAGCCGGCTGATATCCTGTATTTTGTTCTTAATATCAAAGCGGGAAGTGCATTTAACATTGCATGTACCGCAATTCTCACAAGGTTTGTCTGGGAGATTAGCATCAGCCAGGGTGTACCATGCCTGTGATGTATTTCTGTAGCCGTATGCATACATATAGCTTCGCATTACGGTCGGGATGTCAAGATCATAGGGACATTGGGGAATACATTGCCTGCACTGCAGACAATAGAGGTTATGTTCTGAATCGAGCACAGCAAGATTAAGGTCTTTAAGATCCTGCTCCGACATTTTAAGATTCCTGATCATAGCCAGATTTTTCTGTAACTGTTCAATTGATGACATGCCCGATACTATTGAGGCAATATTTTCATTCTGAAGCACCCATTTTAAAATCGCATCAGTGTTCGACGACGATCCTGATTTATCGCGGCCACCGCCACTCATGGTTTTCATCGCAACAATTCCCATACCTGCTTTTGTGGCACCGGCAATTGCGGCGTTAAGCGAATCCTTGTTATTTAGTTTGTAGTTATAGGTGATCATAGCGACATCATATATTCCCGCATCAGTAGCTGCTTTCAGGGCCTCCTCGGTATCGCTGTGGGAAGCGATTCCCACGAACCGTGTTTTCCCCTGTTTTTTAAGCTGTTCCATTGCTTTAATGACGCCTTCGTTCATAACTGTTTCCCTCTTGCCTGCATAGGGGAACAAACAAATATCAACATTATCAAGACCAAAGCGTTTAAGGCTTCCCTCAGCCTTCCTCAGGTATGCATTGATATCAAAAGGAGTTTTAAACTTACCGGTACGGTTATCCAGATTATCGGCAGGAATTGCAGTTCCAATAACGAATGAATCGCGGTTCAAATCCTTGAGACCTTCCCCTACAAGCTGTTCGTTCCTGCCCTCACCATAGTAAGTTGCTGAGAAGAAAAGCTTAACTCCGGCTTCGTAAGCTGCTCTTACAAAACCTGGAGTAGAAGCTTCTGCTGCACCCATGCTTATCAGGGGAGTTTTGATGCCTGTTCTGCCAAGCAGGCGTACAGGCAATTCGGGTACAACAGTCCGGGAGGGAGTTCCTGGGACTTTAGCGGTTATTGCACCCGGTAAAATAGCGGCTCCTGAGAGTCCGATGATACTCTTTTTGAGAAATTCGCGGCGGTTGTTATTTTTCATGGCTGGAACTTTTAAATAAAGTAACTCTATTGGAAAACTGGAATTATTAAGGAACCATAAATTTCTAAAAAATTTCCTGAATACCAAATAAGAACATAACCTAAATAGAAAATGCTTATAAAATTCCAGAATTGATTTTATGGATTACTATGAGGTAAATAAATAATCACCGTATTAAAATACGGCTTTAAATACGGTTTTTAATACGGTGATTTAAATTACAAATCATTAGTGCCTCTCCTTTCTTTAATGATAGTTACCCTTTTAACACATCTTCCCAAATAACAATTTCAAATGTCAGATGGAGATTCCTCATTCGCCTTTCCCTATCTCTCCAGCCCGTACTCAGGCTCATTCGGAATGACAGGTCATCTTTTTGTGGTTAGGGGAAGAAGCGGCGATTCGCAAGCATTGCCTTCTTTACTAATCCAATTTTTCAGTGCGAATCGCGGCTTCTTCCCCTTTATGCTTTGAACTCGACTTGTCATTCCGAACGAAGTGAGGAATCTTTTTGATTTAAAGACAATTATAGAATAAAATACAAAAAGATATTTGCGTTATTAATTAGATCAGCGCGTTTTTAATACGTTGATTTATTGATTTATTATATATTGATATTCAAAGATATGCAAGTAGTATAGTAAGCATTCGTATCGGGATATTATCTATAACTCTACACCTAAGTATCCAGATTATAAAGAGGCTGTCTCAAAATTAGAATTTTTTCTTCCTGCATTTTGTAACCCTATCCCTATCCCTTCCCCTTAAGTCTAAGGGGAAGGGTATATCAATTTAAATTACAGGCATTTATACCCTCCCCTTATTTTTTAGGGCAGCCCCAGGGAGGGGTTACAAAATCTAAAGATTTTAATTCCACACTTTCGAGAACTGCGCGGTATACTATACACTTTGAAACATTGATAACTGAAAGAAAAAACAATATGCCCCCCCGGTTTGTAATCAGTGCCTGAAACATAGATCATGGATTGAACCTAAAACAATCCTGGTTGTTATATACCATGTCAATATTATGCCTGCTTATCAGGGATTTATATCAGACATAACCCGGTTAACTGTCAGGAATTTAATATTTTGGTTTTTATATATAAAAACAGACACCAATGAAAAAGATTCTGAGAATTTTAGGACTTGTGCTTCTTTGTTTTATAGTGCTTGTTTTACTGGCTGCTGCATTTGTGAGAAAGGACTATTCTGTTGAGAGACAAGTAACTCTGAATAAGCCGAAACAGATTGTTTTCGATTATGTAAAATATCTGAAAAACCAGGGTCAGTACAGTGTCTGGGCGAAGATCGATCCCAATATGAAAACAGAATACCGGGGTACAGACGGGACTGTTGGTTTTGTATCTGCCTGGGACAGTCCGGTAAGAGATGCAGGAAAGGGCGAACAGGAAATCACCAGGATTGACGACGGTAAAAGAATAGATTATGAAATCCGCTTTTATAAACCAATGAAATCCACTGATAATGCATACATGTCATTTGAGAATGTAAATGACAGCGTTACCAACGTTAAATGGGTATTTTACGGGAAGGTTAAATACCCGATGAACCTGTCACTTCTCTTTATGAATATGGATGCCATGCTTGGTAAGGATCTTGAAAACGGACTCAGTAACCTAAAGACTATACTGGAAAATAAAAACTCTCAATAAATCATCATAATTATGAAAAAAATGAATCCTGTTGTACATTTCGAAATGCCTGCCAAAGACAGAGACCGCATGGCAGGTTTCTATTCGGAAGTATTCGGATGGAAAGCACAGATGCTCGGAGAAGATATGGGAAACTATGTCACTGTAGCTACCACAGAGACTGATGAAAACAACATGGTGAAAACACCAGGTGTCATCAATGGCGGATTCTATCCTTTAAAAGACGGAGATCCTGCGACCGCCCCCTCAATAGTGATCTCTGTTGATGACATACGGGATTCCATCAGGAAAGTAACCGGCGCAGGAGGCAAGATACTGGGTGAACCGGTTAATATCCCCGGCGTGGGTGAATATGTGTCATTCATCGACACTGAAGGCAACCGTTGCAGTATACTTCAGCCATTAATGAGGTAAAAGTTTTTTTATCCGGAACAGAAACAATAAGGTCCGGATAATTTGCAGCCAACGGTTGTTCAATTAATGCTTTATGACCGGGAAATAATAACTTTGTTATATGGATTACAGAATCCCAGTTTCCCGGTTCAACTATTTTTCTTTAAAATTTATAATTATGAAGCCAGAAAAAATCCCGGAATCAATAGATGAATATATCGCCTCTTTTCCGGCTGAGGTTCAGAAGAAACTGAAAGAACTCAGAATGACAATTAATAAACTGGCTCCCGGCGCAAAAGAAAAAATCAGTTATCGTATGCCTTCATTTACCCTGAATGGTACGTTAATGTATTTTGCAGGTCATGCAAACCATGTAGGCTTGTATCCATATCCATCTGCTATCCGGGCCTTTAAGAAAGAACTGTCGGAGTATCATACGGCCAAAGGGTCGATACAGTTTCCGATTGACAAACCATTGCCGATGGACCTGATCAAAAAGATTGTGGAATTCAGGGTTAAGGAAAAGCTGGGAAATACTTCAGCCGGAACAATTAAAAAGCCGGTCGGAAAATAATAGACATGTAAATAGAATCAATCTCAGTGAAAATCGTTTTAATCGGGGCAAGCGGTTTTGTCGGATCAGCTATATTAAAGGAAGCGCTCGACAGGGGCCATAAAGTAAAAGCAGTGGTCAGGAATCCTGAAAGAATAAAACTTCAGGGAACGAACCTTAAAGTTGAAAAAGCTGATGTTTCTTCACCGGAAATTGTCACCGGATTGTGCAAAGGAGCTGATGTTGTAATAAGTGCCTACAACCCGGGATGGACAAATCCTGCAATAGCTGAACTGACATTAAAGGTTTACCCTGCAATACTTGAAGGTGTAAAGAGATCAGGGGTAAAGCGGTTCCTGGTTGCAGGAGGCGCCGGGACGTTATTTGTCTCACCAGGTGTGCGATCAATGGATTCGGGAACAGTGTCCGAAGCTTACCTGCCGGCAATAAGAGCACTTGGCAAATTTTATCTTGAAATTCTTTCTTCCGAAAAGGATACCGACTGGGTTTTCTTTTCCCCTGCAAGAAGTATTGTTCCCGGAACCAGGACCGGCAAGTTCAGGTTTGGTAAAGATGATATGATATTTGATACCGAAGGAAACAGCATTATATCCGTAGAGGATTATGCCGTTGCAATGATTGATGAAGCCGAAAATCCGGCACACCACAGGGAAAGATTCACCATTGGTTACTGATTTTTCACTTCCTGTTAAATTTTTACGCTAAACGAAAAGACCCTTTTACTATAATAGCCTGAGATAATCATTCTTGTAAAACAGGGCCTTAAAGGGAAAACCAGTAAGAGAGCTTTACAAGAAAAATGTTTTGAGGCCTGGTGGTGAACAGCTCCTTCATATCGCTCCCATAAGAAAAAATACCGTTGATATCTGAACTTGTCCTGCCCTGCGACCATACAAGGTAAAGCGTAGACCCTGGCAAATATTCCCATCTCACAACAAGATTCGAACGGAACTGGCGGAAATTGAAATCGGGATTGCTGAACATGTAATCGTTCGTTCCGTCAGGTTCTTCATCTATATTATAAATGTTATTACTGCTATCGTAACTTATTTCCTGCGGGTCGAAGATGCGGTATCTGTCATTGAATTTATCGGCAACCGGATCGGTGATTCTACTGAAATTTCCATAATGGCCGGCTGAAACAAAGGGCTGTCCGTAGTATTCAATAGTAAGTTCCGGATTGATGGTATAGTTTATCCTGAAGGTAATTGTTGTTGTTTTCATATCCAGCTCGCCGAAAAGATATCTTGGATCTGTTTCAGGTCCTGCAATACTTACATACTGCAACTTTTCATTTTGAACAAAGTATTCAGGTGATACTGAGACTGAAAGGGAATTCATAGGCCTGACATTCAAACCTGTCCATACTGCATAATATTTTTTGCTGTGCCTGTCGCCGGCATCAAAATAGCCACCGGCATTAAAAGTTATTTTCTTTGATTGGTCGGTGTTTATATTAAGATTGTACTCCATTTCCCCGGGACTAAGGAATGACGGGCCACCGCGCAGCTTGGATATATTGGTGTTTTCGCCGGTCCTTGTAAATGATCCATTCAGTCTCCATCTGTTCTTAAACTGGGTGTTGAAATTCATGTTGGTATGCACTGATAACAGCTTTCCTGAAAAATTCATGTAAAGCCAGTAATTTGTATTAAGGTAAAAATTGTTGAAGATGGCAAAGGGATTCCTGATATAATATGCAACCCATGTACCATGATGGATGATATCGGAATATCTCATATAGCCGATATCGTTGAATTCCAGTCCCGGAGAACGAAGTGTCAGACTTGTTTCAAACTGCAGTTTTTTCTGGCTGCCTCTTCCAAATTTCACAGTGCCACCGTAACCTGACAGTGAAGTCAGGGATGAATCGACCTTAAGGTAGTTCTGATCGGGCCGCTGATAATATCTTGCCGAGGAACGCTGGAGATTAATTATTGCTTCCTCGTTACCTCTTAAATAGCTGAATTCCGCATTCCCGGCAACATACCAGGTCCGCTCTTTCCAGTTATGCTGAAAGTCGATACCTCCCGTATAAGCGGAAACCGGAAGATAATTGAGCGCCGGATTCGTAATATTCCTGTTGACTGCTGTTACTATTCCCCCGATAACAGTTTCTCCTTTTTTAATGTCCTTCTGGATTCTGCCTGTAAAGTAACTGGTAAGCGGCTCAACACTCTCCTTCCTTCTCTCACCGCTGTTATCTATTATCGCATTTTCATTGCCGGTTACGCTTTCGAGTATCCCGAGTGACAGACCGTTCTTTGTTTTCCCTGACAGCTTTGCTGCTCCAAGTATTGTTGTTGATTCCGGCATTTTAACATATTCTCCTTCTGTTGTCACAGGATAATTGTGCGGATATCTGCCTATCCGGCGCGAGTAAAACAAATTATCGCTGTACATATTATTTATAACAATAGTCTGGTTTGGAGTAAACTGATAGATATTCTTGCCCTCGATAAAGAAAGGGCGGCGCTCTGAGAAATAGGTTTCAAATGCGGAAAGGTTAACTTCCGACGGGTCAGCCTCAACCTGGCCGAAATCGGGATTAATAGTGAAATCAAGTGTAAAATCATTTGTGATGCCTACTTTTCCATCGAGACCGCCTGATATAGTTCCTGACTTCCCGTTCTGAAAAGGATTACCCTCAACTTTTTTAAATCTTTCAGTTTTTGCCAGAGCATAGGGGAGAAGCTCAATATGACGTTTTGGAACAATATTTTTTATACCTCTTAATTCACCATACAGATGCACTATTCCCGGTGATCCTTTTGGTATAAACTGCCAGTCGGAACGTTCTTCATTCCTGAATATCTGTCTTGATACCTGTATTCCCCAGACCTGCTCTTCCTTTTTTCCAAACCGAAGCTGGTTTAAAGGGATCTTCATTTCTGCGCACCATCCCCGTTCGTCTATGGATGTGCCAAGAAACCAGATCGGATTCCAGCTGTCATCAGAGTAAAAACCGTCCTGGGTGATTGATTCATCACCTTTGGCACCTGAAGCCATTGCAATAAAGCAGAAGGATGTCTGCTTATCGAAATAACTGTCAATAAAGATCCCGGCCAGGTCGCCGCTCAGATTATCCCTTCGCGTCATAATCCTGCTTATTTTCTCAGGCTCAGTGTCGTAAGCCCTGATGAATACATACAGATTATCATCATCATAAAGTATCTTAAAAGCAGTCTTCTGCGACGGTGGTTTGTTTTCTTCAGGCTGCACCTGTATAAAATCACCGCTCCATTCAACTGTATTCCAGCACTCATCCCTTTCAAGTCCGTCGATAACCGGGGCTACAGATGCAAATTTTGTCTCAAAGGTTCTTCTTGCTATGGTTTCCTGAGAGTAACTTACGGAAACAGGCACTATTATCAGGAGACAAAACATGATTGTTACTATAATGCGAGGTTTCATAATAAAGCAGGTATCCTTAATTGAGTAAATTCTTTCCAAGGACTTTGATTAATATTAAATGCTGCATGAATCTGCCCGTGAAGTCCACACCATAATCCCCTAAAGGGGACTTAATCAGATCCATTTTTTAAACCCCCTTTAGGGGGCAGGGGGCGGAAACCACGGAGTTCGCGGAGTATTACGGAGTTACACTGTTTTGTCATCGGGTAGTCAAACACCGTGTTCTCCTCCGTGCAACTCCGTGCAACTCTGTGGTAAAATGGATTTCTTAATCTGATTTCCTGAAAAAGATATCCCCGCTTATTGTTTCCAGTTTAATTGAAGGACCCCCGTTATTCATCTTTTCCCTGATCACTGAAGGTATTCCTATGGTTCTTGTATCCATTGCAAGTATATGATCAGTGAACACAGTTCCTGATATCGTTGAAAATTCAATATCAGCCGGTTTGGAAGCCGGTACAGCCAGATCGATAAATCCGCTGATGCTCTTAACTTTCATTTCCCCGGTACGGCCGGTTATAGTGATATTCCCGTTTATCGTTTCAACTGAAAAAGGAATCTTTTCAGGAATAAAGACCTTCCAGCGGATATCAGAGTTGTTACAACAGTTATTCTTTCCTTTGAAATAGTCCTTTCTGAAGTTTGCATTTATTGCCACATCGTTACCTGACTCCGAATATGAGATAAGGTATACATCATTATCCTTATTCTCGTTTATGTTTACTGATGCGGTCACATATACCTCGTTCTTGTTCCATGATTGAACATCAATTGAATCTGCGATCTGGATATTCAGTTCCAGGGATTCCTTTCCTGAAAAGTTTATATGCTTTTCGGTTTTAGTCTGAGCATAGGATGCAGCAAGGCACACCCAGAATGCAATGAAAATTGCACTTTTCTTCATAATATTTAGCTTAATTTAAAAGATGAGTTTATCGAAAGGTATTAATTACCCTTTCTGATATAAACATTACCGGCCACCGTGGCAATACTTATTTTCGGTCCACCCCCGTTCAGGGCATAGCTGAGGTCATTCCCTCCGATTTTTTTCAGGTTATCCTTTGCAGTTGTAAAATCAAAATCCGAATAAAAAGAGCCTCCGAGAGTCTTCAGGTCCAGATTTGCAGCTGTTTTAGCCGGAAGTGTAATATCAATTTCTCCGCTTATGGCATTGATAGATACAGGTTTATCCGGTGCCGTGCCGCCAAAGGAAATATTTATATCCCCGCTGATGGTGGAAAGAACGAGAGGCCCGGTGACATTTTTCAGATCAATGCCATTGCAATTCTTAATTTCAATTTCATTTTTCATGCCGGTAACTGAGATATTGCTCGACCGTTCACATCCGCTTTCTATTTCAAGAGAAAGATTATCGGGAACCCTTATTTTATAATCAGCCGATCTGGTAATCGGGAGGATACAGGTGACCGACACAGTACTTCCGTCCTTCTCAACATTGAGTCCTATACCAGAATTATCATTCCCACCCGGATATACGGGTTTCAATCCCTTTGCCCTTTCGGGTGGAGCAAAATCTCCACCGGATGCAGTGATAATTACCTCATTGCCGCTGTATCCTTCAACCGGAAGGTCATTGGAAAAGTTTCTCAGAATAAGTTTCCCGTCCCTGGTATTCTGGACAGGGATTTTATGCTCCTGGCCTGCAACGAGGCCGGCCGACAGGAGGAACATCATCAGGAATAAGTTTATTTTTTTTGTTTTCATTACGTAGTTGTTTTTAAGTTTCGTTATGGTCAGGCAAACCCGGTATTCACCTTCCCTTTTTATTTATTGAATTCAATTATATTTTATGTCAGATCAGCAGTTTTACTCCGTTTTCAGCAACTTTTTTGACTTCCTCCATGGTTTTGTCGCTGGATATGATCTGTTCAATCGGTTTCAGCGCACTTTTTTCCCTGAGTTCAACCAATATATTGATCAGCGACACCTGAAGAATAGGATCGTTCTGTATTGAAAGTGATTTCACAAGGGAATCGCGCACCGATTGCACACCAGTGAATTTTGCAAGTGCATATGCTGCAGCCATTCTTACATTGACATTCTTATCATTATTAAGGGTCTTCACAAGAGCATTAATAATATCCTGGTCAGGAGCGTCAATCCCGTTAGCATAATCCACGGCCTGCAACCTGCTGCTTGAAGATCCATCCTTCAGCATGGTGAACATGGCAGTTTTCCTGAGTTCGGTTACCTCTGATTTCAGCTGGCTCAGTTCCTTTGCCTGACCGGAATTTGAGATCCCCGAATAAATAAGCATACCCAGGAAAGTACCGGTTATCAGGAGGGCAATCGCGGCAGCGATCCTGAAGACGTTCCTGTCATACCAGTGAACAGAGGCAGGTATTACCGGTTCCGCTTTCTTTTCCTCATTTCTTCTAATCTCACCATGGAGCATGTGGTAAAAATTAATCCGCAGCGAATCATCGGGTTTTACCATCTCCTGCCCCGAGATCAACTGAAGTATCGATTGAGTATCTTTGAGTTCATCGAGGCATTTTTCACAGTTCTCAAGGTGTTTTTCAATTTTGCCGACCTGTTCAGGATCAAGCTTATTATCAAGGTAATCAATCATTAAAGCTTCAACTTCTTCGCACTTCATAGTTGCCTGTTTTAAACTTGTTTCATATAAATGCTTCGCAATTGTTTGATAGCCCGGTGCATAGCCACCTTTATTGCCGGCACCGACTGGTTGATAACAGCTGAGATCTCACTGTATTTCAAGCCCTGGTACCGGCTGAGTACAATTATTTCCTTTTGTGCATCACTGAGTTCCGAAAATGCCCTGTCGAGTTTTTCGAAGTCCTCTTCCATGAAATTATCAGTCTCTTCGGTTACATCTCCGGGATAAGTTTCGGTTATCATAAAAAGCTCGTCGCTTTTCTTCTGCTTTTTGCAGTAGTCGGCATGAAGATTCCTGGCAATCTGGTAAATCCATGATTTCACGGAATTATCGTTTTTGTACGATTGCCTGTATTTTATCATTCTGTAAAAAAGGTTTTGAGTCAAATCCTGGCTGGTGTCCCTGTTCAATCCCATCTTAAGAAAGAAATTATAAAGTCTCAAATGGTATTTTTCAAACAGAACTGACATTTCCATGAAGTTTCCGTTCTTCACATTCTGCATGACTATTTCATCAGGAATATTTTCCGTCATCTGTTTACAGGTTTCTATATTGGTTACTCGTAAAGTTAAGAATGGTTACACAGAAAATCCGGAATATTTCCGGTTAAACCCAATTTTCATCGAGATTTCGTTACCATCTCTGGCCGGAGTTAAGCCATAGATGTTCATATTAGTATTATTAATGCCATATGACCGGCTGAATGTGGTCAACAGTTTCGGTTTTTATATTTAATGGAATATCATCCTCATTTACTTACGATCAATACGGCAGGATGAACCAATCCACCGAAGCGATCCAGGGAGATCAGAGTTTTGTTACCGGATATGGTTATGACCTTTGGAACAACAACACTTCTGTTACATATCCTTCAGGAATAACAGTCAGCAATACCTTTAACACCGACAGCTATTTAACGGAAATACGAAATTCAGGCGCCCTGATCTGGAAATTGGATGATGCCAGCTCGCTTGGTCAGCCGAAACAATATTCTCTCGGAAGTTCAGGATTAAGAACTAACTTTGACTATGACACGAAAGGTTTTGTCTCAAAAATTACGACCGGTATAGGCGAACAATCGTTTAACTTTGATCCGAATACGGGAAACCTTTCAACAAGGAGCTATAAAAAGACAAATAATCCTGCAACAGTGAGCGAGTCCTTCACATATGACAATATGAACAGACTTAAAACATACCAGGTTTCGGGACAAAGTCTGAATACGGTTTATTATTCAAACAACGGGAATATTACGAGTAAGCCCGATGCAGGATCTTATACTTATGATGGAATAAAACTAAATGCAGTCACTTCAGTTACAAATCCGGCCGGAATCATTTCATTGACCAGCCAGAACATAACATACACAGGATTTAATAAAGCATCCCTGATTACCGAAGGAACATACGAAACGCAGATCACATATGGGACAGATAACCAGAGAATAAAATCGGTTCTGAAAAATAACGGTAACGTGATCAAAACAACATACTATATCCCCGGTTATGAAAAAGAGGTTACGACAGGAGGGACAAGGGAGCTGCATTACATAAACAGCCCGTATGGTCTTGTCGCAATAATGATCAAACAGGGAGGGAATACAAGCACATACTTTACTGAAACCGATCACCTGGGTTCAATAATTGGTTTGATCAATGCCGATGGAAGCTATGCAGAGCAGTTCTCTTTCGATCCCTGGGGCAGGAGGAGAAATCCGACGAACTGGACTTACTCAAGTGTACCCCAGCCAGTATTGATCACACGCGGATTCACCGGTCATGAACATTTGGATAACTTCGGGTTGATTGATATGAATGGCAGGATGTATGATCCTGTGCTGGGAAGGTTTCTTGGGGTTGATCCGATTATTCAGGCTGCTGATAATTCACAAAGCATTGATGGATACGGATATTGCATAAATAACCCACTGAGTTATGTAGATCTTTCAGGATATAGTTATTATCAGACAATGAAAGATTTATATATAGGTACTGGTTACTTCTCTTACAGAGGCGGGATATGTTCATATGGTGAGGATGGCTGGTCATACTTTCAACCATCTTTAAGTGGAGGTATGGCTCCAGCAGCTAATTTGAGCTATGATGCACTTCACCAGGAAGCTTATCATTATGACCAACAAGGCAACTTGAGAGATTATAATGGTAATATATTGATGACATCCTCTCAAGTGGAGAATGAAATGAGAAGAATTGAAGAGGAAGCAATGTTGCAAAGTGATCCTACGAAGGATAAAGGAGGCTTTGTTGATAAAGCAAAATTCTTTAATTACATGGTTAACCATGCAAAAAACACTCCTGTAGAGGTCGGCGCATTTGAGTTGAAGAAAGAGGGGCAGAATTATTTTTTTGTTTTACCTTGGATTGATAATGATAGAACGCACACAAGATTCTATATGGATTTGTCGAAATACGGTCTCACAGGATTTTCCATATTAGCATTATTTCATACACACCCAGAATCACATGGTCTAAATGAAATTGATAAAGACTGGAGTGAATACAACTTAAAACCAGTCTGGGTGATTAAACCTAACGGTAGTTCAGATGTATATATTCCTTTTTTGGACAGAAAGGGAGGTGAAGTACATACGATAGATCTACAATATTTTTTAAATAGATAATTCAATATATGAAAAAAACAGTATTTGTTCTTATAGCAATCTTGTCTTCTATTCTCCTTTCATTTTCAAATGTAAAAAAAGAAATAAAGGACATCGATTTTAATGTAATTCAGACTGAATTAAAATGGTTCATAAATAGAGTAAAACCAGAATCGTACAGGGAGGGTAAGCATAATGTCTATCTGGTCAATCTTTATGAATGTGCGGAATGCGGGGGATACTGTTTCACTATCGGTTATATTGATAACTATTTTTCGTTCAAGTTCATCGGGGAATATAAATACTATTTTTACGATGATAATGAATTGATAATTGTTGATTATAGTGACGATTTTAGAGATAATTTTCACATTATAAATTCAGATTGTTTAAAATTGCTTACCAACAAACAAGTAATTACAGAAAGAATTGATATGGAAATGGAGGCCATTGGTACTTGGCCAGGATATATCTGTTGTTATGATGATAGTCATATTATTAAAATATATTACAAGAATTCTGATGAGATAACAAAGGCTAAGTCTATCTTGAAATTAAAAATAATCAATCAAGGTACTGTAATTGAGATTGACAGCAACACTTTTAAGAAAATGTTTAAAGACAAATGAAATGATATTAATCGGACCTACTTCAGGGAAGCCTACATGGCCAATAAGGTAACTTGAGATACTACAACGGCAATATAGTTAAAACAAGATCCGAGTTGGAAAATGAATCATCATCTTCGACATATGAAGTAATACTATACTCAGACCTTGAAGAAGGATTGACCAACCTAATCAATAGTTGTTTCGTTGGAAATGGTCCGAATAACAATTGAAAATATGAGAGATTAGTTTTCATTACTAATAAAGGAATTGTTTTGTTGCCCGGTGAAGGTGTTGGCTGGTCAAGTAGTATTTTGAGTTGTAACCAATCCCTATCCGCTGCTTTAGCTGCTGGAATAATAAACGGGAAAACAATTATTGTAAATAATGAAGTACTAAATATATTGGGAAGTATACACGTACATCCTGGCTGTAATCAATTAGTCGCAATAGGTCAGATTCAACCACAGTTTTGTAATGAGCTTGTTCCTGGACCAAATGGTTATGATGCTAATTCACTTTCATATTATGGGACTTATTATGTCTATGATTTCCAAACACCTGGAGTAATTTGGCGAGGAAGAGGACGATAGGGTGAAGGAATTTATGAACGGGGACAAATTCCTCGAAATAGTAACTTAATGAAATATCTAAATTGGTAAAAATGAAAGCATTACTACTAATTATTGCTATGTGTTTTATTATAGCTTGTTCGAACAAAGCTGAAAAAAAACCAGTGAATATTAAAGTTACCGAGAACGAGGGTGTTATACATTTAAAATCGAATTTTGTAATAAATAATGACAAGATGCTGAATTTTATTGATTCATTCCTCGTAAGATGCCAAAGATCAGATATTTCAATAAATTCGGATATAAATAATTATCTATTCTATTTATTTATTTATCAGAATGATTTTTTTACCCGTTTAAAAATCAGTTATTTACCAATAACAAGTGACTTTAAAAGACATGCCTCCTCAGGGACTGGATATTTTGAATACAAAGGACACATCTTTATTGTAATTACAGGATTAGACCGGCTATGTGCACCGGATTCCTCTCTGCAAAAAGAATTACAAGATAAATATAAGACTAAGGCTGTTACAAACATTGATCAGTTATTGAAATTTGGTCATATTATTACCTGGGAGGCAGATCTTACAGCAGATACTATTTTCGTAAAAGGGGGTACAATAAATCCATTTGATCCACCTCCTGCGGACTCGACCATATTATATAAATATATTCAAAGTATAAAATCATTTAATCCCTTAGTTGAATAGGCTCCTGACCTTGATCAAACTATCATTCAATGTCCACGTTCAATAGGTGGGGATTAAAAGATTCATTAATTAAGAATCCATAACTTGGTTTCAACGATTTAAAACCGCGAGTTTTAGAAGTCAATTCTTTAACACCGACAGCTATTTAACGGAAATACGAAATTCAGGCGCCCTGATCTGGAAATTGGATGATGCCAGCTCGCTTGGTCAGCCGAAACAATATTCTCTCGGAAGTTCAGGATTAAGAACTAACTTTGACTATGACACGAAAGGTTTTGTCTCAAAAATTACGACCGGTATAGGCGAACAATCGTTTAACTTTGATCCGAATACGGGAAACCTTTCAACAAGGAGCTATAAAAAGACAAATAATCCTGCAACAGTGAGCGAGTCCTTCACATATGACAATATGAACAGACTTAAAACATACCAGGTTTCGGGACAAAGTCTGAATACGGTTTATTATTCAAACAACGGGAATATTACGAGTAAGCCCGATGCAGGATCTTATACTTATGATGGAATAAAACTAAATGCAGTCACTTCAGTTACAAATCCGGCCGGAATCATTTCATTGACCAGCCAGAACATAACATACACAGGATTTAATAAAGCATCCCTGATTACCGAAGGAACATACGAAACGCAGATCACATATGGGACAGATAACCAGAGAATAAAATCGGTTCTGAAAAATAACGGTAACGTGATCAAAACAACATACTATATCCCCGGTTATGAAAAAGAGGTTACGACAGGAGGGACAAGGGAGCTGCATTACATAAACAGCCCGTATGGTCTTGTCGCAATAATGATCAAACAGGGAGGGAATACAAGCACATACTTTACTGAAACCGATCACCTGGGTTCAATAATTGGTTTGATCAATGCCGATGGAAGCTATGCAGAGCAGTTCTCTTTCGATCCCTGGGGCAGGAGGAGAAATCCGACGAACTGGACTTACTCAAGTGTACCCCAGCCAGTATTGATCACACGCGGATTCACCGGTCATGAACATTTGGATAACTTCGGGTTGATTGATATGAATGGCAGGATGTATGATCCTGTGCTGGGAAGGTTTCTTGGGGTTGATCCGATTATTCAGGCTGCTGATAATTCACAAAGCATTGATGGATATGGATATTGCCTCAATGACCCTTTAAAGTATACCGATCCAAGTGGCTATAATTACCGTAGATTCCTGCAAGAGTACTTAGATTCTCAACAGGAAGGAGGTAGCACAGTATTTTTTAATAATTATCCTGGAGGATGGGAACATATCCAGAATAGCCTGAATACTGGACATAATGGTAGTCCCAGTTATACATACGATGGGGGTACAAGTACATATCGTGATAAACTAGGTAGAATAGTGTCATATAATGAGGTATATTACAATTATGTTCTACCTAATTCTCACCTCAGTCATGAGGAAATACAATTGGGACCAAAGAAACCGAGCCTTACTATTGATACCTATGATACTCGAATATTTTCGTTGGGAGATTTTCAAATAATAGTAAGAGTTTATGGGAAACAATATTCAAAATATAATTTCATACAATCAGTAAAGTACTTTGGTAGTGATACTTGGATACTTGATGATAAATCTAGTGGTATTCATGGTTTCTATTATGATGACTATTGGTTAGGCATATATTCTGACGAATATTACCGAAAAGGTTCAGATGCTTATTTTGAAGATAATCCCCATAATGAAGGAGCACAATGGCAAATGACTATTGGTGGCCGAAGGGGAAAAATTTGGGAAACAATTACAACTATTTCTTGGGATTATTCAATAATTAACGGAAAAATCGACTTTCATTATAACATCGTAAATCCAGCTCCAGGTCATCAGGAAAATGTAAATAATACAATATATTATTGGAATCATACTCATTAAATTAAATACTCGAATTATGAAAGTAATCTATACATTCTTCATTATTGTAAGTTCCTTCTTTTTGTCCAATATTAAGGATGTTAATCAAAAGAAGGAAGCTGATCTTGGTATAAAAGCTACATTCCGAGGATATTATAGCTTTCCTGAGAATTATTACTCCAAAGATAGTATGTATTATTTTCTTATCGAAGTTAAACTTATAAATAACACTTGTGATTCAATTGAGTTCTTAACAAATAGTTGTACACCTGTTGGTAATGTTGTTCTAGAGTCAAAGAATTTCAAAATTTATGTTAATAATTGTATAAATAACAGGAATATACCAATAACATTAAAACCAGGGCAGGAATTTTCAATTCCGTTACTTCTTGTAGCAAATAAAAAAAATGCTAATTGCTACATTAAAATTGGATGGGCTTTGTTAACCAAAGATAATACTAAGAGCATAGATAATTATTTAAAAGTATTAGAAAAAGCCAAAACAAAGTATGAGAATGTGATTTGGAGCAATCAAATTTATTTAGATAAAGCAGGAGGACAACCTATTGACATTAAATGATTTCCCAGAATATTGAAACTTCTAAAGCTTTAATGGGTACTGCTATTGCCTCAATAACCCACTTAAATACACCGATCCGGATGGAGAAATCTTCTGGTTGGTACCGGTAGGAATTGGTGCACTTATAGGTGGTTGGACTGGTCATAATATCGGGGGAGCTCATGGTGCCAAAGGTTTGGAGATGGCAGGGTATATACTGGGAGGCGCTTTAATTGGTGGTGCATCAGGAGGTTCGGCCCTTGGTGTAAGTGCAGCCGGAGGAGGGGCCATGCTTGCGGGAGCGGCGGCGGGAGCTGTCGGAGGAGGAGAATTTAGCGGATTAGTGGGTAATAACGTTTTAACAGGAGCTGTAAATGGAGCATTAGCTGGTTTGGTTGGTGGTGGAGTTGGAGGAACTTTTGATGTGGGTGGCGTCATCGATGTATCCGGTACATCAAAGATGTACCTGACAATTGGTGTAACTGGTGGTCTTGGGGCTACTGGAGGATTTGGATATTTAAATTATAGCAGTTTAAGAATAGACCAATTGGCAGGTGGTGGAGTGAATTCGAATTTTACATTTCCAATTAATATTTTTGGAATAGCACCATTTGGGGGAGAATTGTTTGGTAACTGGACTTATGGAAACGGTAATTTCCCTGGAGATGCAATAAAAGGTGGTGGAATTAATGTTGGCATTGGTGCAGGTTATTTTGTAAGTTGGACATTTACATTTTTATGTCCTGTCCCACCTCCTGGCTTTTGGAACCAACCAAGCAAACATTTTTAACTTAAGTATTTATATATGAATAATTTTGGATATAGTATTGTTGCTTTTATTTTAGCAAGTCTTTGTTTGGTTTATGTTTTGGCCCTTAGAAAGCGTATTTGTGAAATTATGGAACTAGAGAATATAAACTATTCGAAAAACAAAGATAGCATACGCTATTTTGCCAAAATATTCTCAACTTTAAGAAAAAACATGAATCTTAATAGTTATGAACGTCGATTATTAAAACAACATTTAATTTTTACTTTTTCTTTCTTTTTTTTATATGCGATCTTTATTTATTTCATTCTATTTACAAAATGGTAAAATAATAAACAAGTGCCATTGTCTTAGTTAAAAATCTAAAGAGAATCATTTCATTGACCAGCCAGAACATAACATACACAGGATTTAATAAAGCATCCCTGATTACCGAAGGACCATACGAAATGCAGATCGCATATGGTACAGATAACCAGCGGATAAAGTCGGTATTGAAAAATAACGGTAACGTGATCAAAACAACATACTATATCCCCGGTTATGAAAAAGAGGTTACGGCAGGAGGAACAAGGGGAGCTGCATTACGTTAACAGCCCGTATGGCCTTGTCGCAATAATGATCAAACAGGGAGGGAATACAAATACATACTTTACTGAAACTGACCACCTGGGTTCAATAATTGGTTTGATCAATGCCGATGGAAGCTATGCAGAGCAGTTCTCTTTCGATCCCTGGGGCAGGAGGAGAAATCCGACGAACTGGACTTACTCAAGTGTGCCCCAGCCAGTACTGATTACGCGTGGATTTACGGGTCATGCCTGCCCTCCGAAGCTTCAGCGGAGGAGGGAACACTTTGATAACTTCGGACTAATGATATGTTGAGCGACGTGGTGGCAAACGAAGTGGAAAGCATCGGAGCGAAATCCCGACAGCGAAGCTCGTCGGGAAACGGGAGGATGTATGATCCAATATTGGGGAGATTTCTTGGGGTTGATCCGATTATTCAAGCTGCTGATAATTCACAAAGCATTGATGGATATGGATATTGCCTCAATAACCCACTTATCTATATAGACCAATCAGGGTATCTATATAATCCAGGCTTTAACCTTCGTATGTGGCAATTAATTGTTTCTCTTTGGGAGAGAACACCACAAGGTGAAAGAATGGATTTTACGTCAGACGGTGTCGGTGGTTGGCAAGGTGTTCGGTCCGGTAGCGGATTCCAAGGACCTGACCAGCCATATATGTTGGGAGAGGTTACTGTTGCTGCTAAGGCGCCAGAGAAAAATACATCTGATCACTCAGGACAAAGGGGTAACTGGTTTAGCAATATTGATTGGAGTGAACTTGTTAACCAAGCTGATGATTTTTTTACAGTCGCGGCTATGTCTGATGCTCAACTACCAGTTGGTGACATAGTGGGTCTTGCAGCCATGGGTGGTGCCAGGTTAGGGAAAATAATATTTGGGGCGAAAGCATTAAACCCTGGTATTAATATGACACAAAAAGGATTAACTCATACATTAAATAGGCATACTATAAATAATATAGTAAAATGGTCTAATAAAAGTAAATTTTCTAATGCAATTGAAATTCCCAATCTTATCAAGCAAGCTACAAAGCAGCCTATGATTCAATTAGCAAATGGAAATTATGCCCGAATTGTAGACGCAGGAAGAATAATAGGTATAGATGTTAAAACAGGGCAAGCAACCTCCATATATACAGTAATTACGAACACAAGTGGTGATTTAATAACAGCATTCCCTGGAATGCCTTAAAAATATTCATTTATGGGCTGGACAGTTCTTTTAGAGGATGAAAACAAGGTTAAAATTGCTTCTCTTAATAAAGAGTTTGCTATAAAATCCTTTAATGATATTGTAAATAGGCAGGATTTTAAATTAATTAAATATTTGGACCCGTATGGTGATACTGTATTTAATAATCTACAAATGAAGGATTTAATTACGGATTTGGAAAGTATTGCTAAATTGGAGCCTGAGAACAGATTAGTTGATGAAATTATCTTATTGGCAAGAAAGTGTTCAAGCCAATCGCATTTATACATTGCCTTTTACGGGGATTAATGCATCGGGGAACCGGGGCTTTTTTACTTTAAGAAGCAATCTGTTGCTGAATATTATACTTGAACAGGAAAGCGTCCAGGAACTCTTTCACAAGGCGTTTTTTATCGTCCGGAAGTTTTTCCACCTTCCTGAACTGATTTAAAAGATCATTATCGTTTAGAGAGCTTTCCGCTTTATCCTGGATAGTTCCGTTCATCAGGAAATCAACCAATGTTCCAAGGGCGCTTTCAGTTGGAAAATAATAATGGTTATCTTTAGGGTTAATGGCGTTCTTTGAAAAAACACCCTGCACCTGGTCATTGAAAACCCAGAGTACCGATGTAAAAGTGGCTTTACAAGTAAACTTATTGCTTGAATAATCCTTTGAAGTATTCAGATCCGAGCGGTTTTAGCTAACGCAGATTTTTGGAAATATTTTTACATGAGCAAGAAGGTTATGGTTCCGGGACTCAGTTTATTAATAATTATCCAGAAGTATGGTCGGCATACACTAGCAGTGTTACTTCGAGTGGCTACACAGGGGACTATGGAAATTTTGTGACTCAATATTATGACAACGTATCGAGTGGCCAAACAACCAATAACAACGGGACTAATGGATTCTATGTCACCTGGGAAACCAATTTCACATACACAAATGGCAAAAGACAAGAAGTCAGAGATAAAGATGGCAATCTTGTTGGGATAATATTACCTGAAGTTGGTGTTGGAGTTGAAAAACATTCTGTATTTGTTCCTTATGGAGGTATTGAAGGAGTAGATTATGTTCTTGGTTCTGATGGTACTCCTTATGGCCTAATATCATATAATGGTCCAAAGTATATAGGGGGAACAGTTCCTGTTCCTGGAATGGGAGTTATTGGCAGATATGGAGATCTAATAAAGCTTACAAAGGGATATAAAGGTGCAATTCAAGCTCATCATTTAATCGAAACTCGATTTTTAAAATTATTTGGGATAAGTAAAAATAATGCTCCTGCCATTATACTTGATAAGGCTAAACACCAGGAAATAACCAATATTTTAAGTACCAACATGCCATACGGAGAAGCCTATGCAAAGAGACAAGTGATAGAGACGTATCAAAAAGTATATTCCTCAGAATGGATGGATTATATTAAGATTCTTTTAGGTTATTAATCATTTAGAAATATAGATATGAAATATTTTGGAGTGAAGTATTATGCAAAACCAAGGGGTGAAAGTGGAGAAAGTTGTAAAAGTACCTACAATTTGGAGGATGCTTGTAAAAACTGTGGTACTGGGGCAAAGCTTGTTGGTAGCTTAAATTGTAAAGGTCTTACAAAAATTAATATTGATTTTTTTCAAACTCTCGATTGGGATTTTTTAATCTCTGAGAATCTTTATAAGTTTTTACTTTCACGAAATATTAAAATTACAGGACTTAAAAAGGTGTTTGACCTAAGAAAAAACGAGCTTCCTTTTTATCACCTTTATACAGAAATAACTTTTCCCAAATCTCTGCCATCATCAGAAGGTTTAGTAATAGAAGATCAATGTCAGGTTTGTAAAAAGAATGGATACTATTGTGATGCAAAAATAGGTGATGCAACAAAAGGCATTCCCACTGTAATAACTCCCTTAAAGTTAAAGTATCAAGGAATCAGTAAAGAGTTTTTAGCGTCTTCCGAACTGTTTAACACCTGGGAACATTTAGGTGTCTCAAATTTAAAAGCTGGACCAATGAAAGTAATAAGGTATGCACGCCCGATGTTAATTGTGAGTGAGCGTGTAAAGAAAGCTTTTGAGGAATATGGAGTTAAACATGCTGTATTCGAAGAAGTGGAAATTAACTAACGAAAAACCCGACAATATTCCAGGCTTTTTGATTATAATACATAAGCCTGCCTTGCATTAAAATCTCTTATTAAGGCATTAATAACTTTAAGAATTGTATTCTTCTCATCCTCCGGCAGCTTGTCGAGCTTTTTGAATTGTTTAATCAGCTCGGCGTCTTTTAAGGTCTGTTCCACCTCATCATTCTTAACAAATAAACCCTTTCAATTGAACAGCGGGGACCACACGAACACCAATTCAGTATTCTTTGGACAGCTCGGGATTAAAAAGTAATTTTGAATATGATACTAAAGGATTTGTCTCAAAAATTACAACAGGAATCGGCGAACAATCGTTTAACTTTGATCCAAATACAGGAAATCTTTCAACCAGAAGCTTTAAAAAGACAAATAATCCTGCCACGGTGAGCGAGACCTTCACATATGATAATATGAACAGACTTAAAACATACCAGGTTTCGGGACAAAGTCTGAATACCGTTAATTATTCAAACAACGGGAACATATCCAGCAAGACGGACGCAGGATCCTATACCTATGATGCTGCAAAACTGAATGCTGTTACTTCAGTTACAAATCCCCAGGGAATAATTTCAACGAATAACCAGATCATAAAATATACGGAGTTTGATAAGGCATATCTGATGACTGAAGGAACATACCGGATAGATATCACCTATGGTACAGATAACCAGAGAATAAAATCGGTTCTGAAAAATAACGGTAACGTGATCAAAACAACATACTATATCCCCGGTTATGAAAAAGAGGTTACGACAGGAGGGACAAGGGAGCTGCATTACATAAACAGCCCGTATGGTCTTGTCGCAATAATGATCAAACAGGGAGGGAATACAAGCACATACTTTACTGAAACCGATCACCTGGGTTCAATAATTGGTTTGATCAATGCCGATGGAAGCTATGCAGAGCAGTTCTCTTTCGATCCCTGGGGCAGGAGGAGAAATCCGACGAACTGGACTTACTCAAGTGTACCCCAGCCAGTACTGATTACGCGCGGATTTACGGGTCATGCCTGCCCTCCGAAGCTTCAGCGGAGGAGGGAACACCTTGATAACTTCGGACTAATGATATGTTGAGCGACGTGGTGGCAAACGAAGTGGAAAGCATCGGAGCGAAATCCCGACAGCGAAGCTCGTCGGGAAACGGGAGGATGGGAGTTTATCCCGCGGTAAGCGGGAACCCGGTTCTGGGCAGGTTTCTTGGGGTTGATCCTATTATTCAGGCTTCTGACAATTCACAAAGTATTAATGGGTATGGCTATTGCCTGAATAACCCATTGAAATTTACTGACCCTGGCGGATATAATTACCAGCGATTTATTGATACCTGGTAACCTTGACAGGCATAAAAATTTATTCAGAGATTTTCTATCACCCCGAATTCAATCATAACATTAACAATATCAATAATTTCCGGAGTATTTGCATTATCAATAGCGCCTTTCTTCATTATATCTTTAACTGATAAAAAATCAGCTGTCGGGAATGGCAGATGAAAAAGAAATTTGCCCTGCGGCAGGGAAAGATTGATTTTTCTTTCTGTTCTGTTACGACCCTCGCCAATCCATATGACAAAATTACTTATATAATCGTTGCTTCTGGATGTTGTAAATCTTACTCCTGAGTTTTTCTTTTCCCTGATTTTCAATTTCAATCTGGCATCAGTCACAGGTTCGTCCTGGGAATACGGTTCCAGGTCAATTTCAAATGATAATTGTTTTACCTTCAGTCTGTACCTGAAATATGGACGCTTCCCTTCATAAACTTCTTCTCTGTAAAGTAGTCCCAGACCAAACAAATCTTCGAGGAAATCCTGTGTTGTTTTAATATGAATGTTCACGCGCGATGCGGCTTCGGAAGCAGAAATGCTTTCATAGGTTGCCAGAAGCCTGAAAAGATCTTCGGCATAATCTTTGGATAAACATGAACCCAATCTGGCTGCCTCTTTGAAATCCATGTTTCTATCATTTATTTATTAACTCATCGATCATTATTCTGCCATATTCGTAATCGGGATTCAGCTTTACGGCTATCCTGAAGTATTTAAGAGCCGGTTCGCTTTCTCCCTTCTTCAGATATGTTTCTGCCAGAGCATCGTTTGCCAGGAATGATCCGGGGTATTCCTGTACATTTTTCAGGAATATTTTTATTGCATCATCAATCCTGTTCTCTTTTAACAGGCTGTGTCCCAACTGATGGAGCATATGTTCCGAAAACAGGTATTCACTGTTACCGGAATTTTTAATTTCATCATATTTTTTCAGACCTGCGTCAATACCCGATTCTTTTAAAACCGGCTCAACGGCATTTGTTACCGGTTCGCCCCTGAGGAATTCTGTGCCAACAGCAAGGATCATTCCGGTAATTTCATTTTCACTGTTTGCTGTAAATCTAACCTCATAACTGCCTGATTTATCAATCCATATATCACCTTTTTTAAAATATGTTATCCTGTCTTTTGATCTTCCTAGCGGATCCTGGGTAGTCAGTGTACCAGCTTCAAACATTGCATCAAGAGAAAGCTTTGCAGGTACATTCTGATAATTACCTGCAAATTTCCTTAAATCTTCATGTATTGCATTCAGACCTGAATCAGGAGGTGACACTTTTCTTAACCGGGTATACTGATGCATAATTATTTTATTAACTTTGGATCCTGCAATAACCGAGGGCATAAGACTTATTTCCCGGGTCATTTTAGGATACCATTCCCCCTGTTCATCCGGCAGATTAAGATCAAGGACCATTCGTCCCGGAATATCGATAGAGAGACCACCATTCCTGTAGAGGATTTCAAACATCCTGTATTGTTCAATATTCATATAACTGCCCAGCAGAGGTCTGAAGTCATCTGGGATGACGACTTCAGCATTCTTTGATCCGGATCTGAAATCAATAACTTCCATGCTAATTGGTCGGAAGGTCGCATTTTCACCCAGCCTTATATGGCCCGCGTCAATATAATCGGCTTCATTAATAGTGGCATCGACAGGTATCCAGCCAGCATCACCCATATATACTTCAGTCCATGCATGCTGACCAAAGCTTCCGGAATAATAATTTGTATACATGCAACCAACAGACAGCCTGGCCGGAATACCCACTGCCCTGCAGAATGCGGCCAGCAACCTTGAATGGCCACCACATTCAGCCTCCTGCATTTTCAGAGAATTTATTGCTGAAATACCTCCCGGGATCGCCCCGGCAATATTTTCAGCGACCCACCTGCAAAGCCTGACCGCTGCCTCCCAGGAGTCTTTTGAACCTGAAGTGATCCTGACCGCCTCAGAAATGATCAGGGGGTCGTCCGATTCGATCATCAATTCAGATTTAAGGTACTTCTTCAGTTCAGGAGATTTTCTGAAATCGGGAGGGAAATGCGGGGCATTTTCTCCAATATACCTTGAAGGTTCAACCTCAAAAATTCCGTCAATTAAACTGCCCGATAACCGTACCTTCAAATTTCTGACCGGTGAAATTAAGGGATTCAGGTGTTATTTCTTCACCATAAGAATTGATCTGTGCCTTTACCCTGAGCCATGAGAGGTTCATTATATCAGGTATTTTATTCCCGGCTTTGACAAAAAACATATTATCCATATTCGCAAATGTTATCCTGCTGGTAACAGATTTATCAGCAATATAAATATGCTGCCTGCCTGGTATAACAGTTTTAACATTGAAGCCGTCTGCCTTGTTAAGCCACAAAGTAGTCTTGACACCTGTTGAAAAATCCGTCTCTTCAAGAACTAAGGTTTGAAATGCAGAATCAGAGAGGACTATCTTCTCCTCTGACTTCCTGGCATATCCTTTTTCTGTTATTTCTCCTTTGATAGGATCATATACTTTATACTTCTTTTCTGTGGTGCTTTTTACTATGAAATCATCATAAAGATGGGGATACCAGGACTGTGAAGCAATAATTACATCCGTATCAACAGGAATGGCCTTATTTACACCTGAAGTTGGACTGCTGTACCAGGCAGTGTCACCGGTGATCCTTGTAATGGTAGTTACAACCGACTCGCCGTTTATTACATCCATCTCAATCTCTAACGCTCTCCTTGTAACAGGATCGATGGTATACTTACATCTAAATCCGGCATCCATATCGGCTCCAAGCAGCGACATCTTTATTACCACATCGGAATATTCATAACGCACTTGCTTGCCGTTCAGAATACCATCACAATATGTTTCCACAGAATATCCGTAAAGGACATCATTCAATTCCACCCCGAAATAACAGGTCTGTCCACCTGTTTTGCAGGGATTTGGTTCCTGAGCACCCGCAGATCCTGCAAGAAGGAGTGTGCAGATGAGAGGAACGAGTTTGATTAAAATCTCTTTCTTTTTCATGGCTATAAATATCATTTTGATGTTTTAAGTTGCAGATTCAAGTAAACGATTCAATAATAAGGAACCGGCAACCAGATTATTTTGCTGATTTCAATTCAATCATAATTCTTGATTCCAATCCATTTTTATAATAATCAAGAAACCTTGTGAAGATACCTGCCAGAGAGGAGCATAGCTGGTCGAAGCTCAGACGCTGGTGGTAATCCCTGTAATCCTTATCTGAAACTTTAACCGTCACAGTGCCGTCATACCCAATGATCACATGACTCACCTCTTTACCTTCATGTATAACAACAAGGCTTGTGTTCATGGAGAATGACAGACAAACATAACTCTCATAATAGAAGGGTCGCACAACATAGTTCCCGTGAAGGAACCTCACAAAACCCAGCAATTCATCCCTGCTGCATTCTACTCTTCCTCCCGAATATGGCCTACCGGTAAAACCGTTATCAGTCCTGTAAATCCTCTCGGAAGCCAGTCGGAACAACCGCCTTGAGTTAATCTCAAATCTTTCGTGACTGTAAAAAGAGTTCCAGTTAATAAGAGTAAACAGAATGACTACGATAAAGCATATGAAATAGGTCAGTTTAAAGATCCCGTGTTCATCATAATTCGGAAAAATGAATGATACCTGCGCTGTGGTTATACCTATAAGAAACCCAAGCACCGGGTAGATCCAGTTCCTGTATCTGAACCATTGTATTAAGCCCAGAACAATGAACATCAGTGCAACCAATATAATTGTGATGTATGGTACACCCCAGACTTCATTTCCCGATTGCCTTAGCATCTGGCGCAGCTCAAATTCAAGGAGTAACAGTATATAGGATGAAAATATACCTATTGGGTATATCCATCCTATCGACATTCTGATTTTTGATTTGTAGCTCATGATTATCAATATATTATATACTTCATAAATATTAAACTTTACAAAGTTATAACATTTAATAATACAAGTCAAATATTTAGGAAATTTTTATCTTTTCCTGATATTTTGGCAATTCTTCAATAGGCTATCAGTAATGAGGATGATCAATACTGATTACGGACCTGATACAACATCCGACCGTGCAGATAACGGGATAAATAACAAGTTCGGGTGTAAGTTGATATCAGGATAAATTGAACCATAAATGCCATGCCAGACCAGGAGGTCTTGTACCCGTAAGCCTATTTAGTTTCTATTTTGAGTCCGGGGTACTGAGGGCAGAGTTTCGAAACAAAAGTATTTTCAAAGGTCATGTTTTCGAGCCTGGGGCGCCAGTTCATACGTACCATATTCCAGACGTCCATGTCATTATGCAGTGAGAAAGAATTTTTGATCAGCATTTTGCCATCGATTTGCGACCAGTCATAATTATCACCATAGCGGATACCGATCCCGTTATTCAAAAACATGCAATTGTCGGCTACCACCAAATGGTTCGGCGAGCTGTACCCGAGTTCCAGTCCCTGTCCGCAATTTGTGAAAACACATCCGTTGAAGGTGTGATTTTTAACTGCCGGTGCTTCGCTCGATAATGCAGCACCTTCATGAAAGCAGGCTTCAAACCTGCAATTTGTGATGGTAACAGCGCCTCCTTCGGAAGCCCCGGAATCCAGTCCGTCATCTTTGGCAAACATGAAAGTTGTATTTCCGATTACTGCATCTGATCCATTCAGGTAGAGAGCATCATTGTCCTCGTCCCGGAAAACATAAGAATCATCAGGGAAATCAGTAAATACAGAATTGGTCAGGGTGAGATCAGTAGCGTTAATCTGTCCTCCTGTTTTTGCCCTTTGGACAAGTATGTTATCGAGTGTAAGCGTAGCATTTTGCGGATAAAAGATCTGTCCTGCATGATCGATCATAAAACAATGATCAAGTTCCAGGGTACTGTTTTCCGTATAAAACAATGCCTGCCTCCCGGCATGACCCCAGTCATAGCCATCCGAATCATGGTATCCGCTCTGGCAGAAGATGGTATAATTAGCCTCAACGGTACCACCCGGAACTCTTGTAATAAATCCTCCCCAATATTTGCCGCTGTTACTGCAGGTAACAAGCACCGGATTACCGGCGGTGCCGGAAAAAAATACAGGCCCGTTTATGTTGATATCTACGGCTTCGTCTATAAGTACTATAGTTCCTTCGTGTATTATCAACGATCCGGATGAAGCAATATTAAGGTTCTCTTGGATCCGGACAAGGCTGTTAGCCGGAATATCGACGGCAGACGAAATTGTGCCATTCAGATCGATATGTGGCTCTGCAATTCTCTCAAGTTGTGCAATAAAGCGTTTGCCGCCAATGGTGAAATCAGCTTTGGCTGCCATCATCGACGGATCAATATTTACCGATCCAACGCCCCGTTTGATATAGAATTTTTGTGACGTGCCTGCGTAGTTAGCCTCACAATAAACAGGTTTGACATTTCCCGAAACCTTGACATAAAATATGAAAGGCACATTTATTAAGTCTGTGTATCTGTGAGGGTATAAAATTTCTACCGTTTCGGAACCCAGCATTACTGTTTCAAATTTTGCCGGAATCCACTCCCTTATGCCCCATTCAGAGTCCTCCCTTTCTTCGGTTTTAGTGGTAAATAATATTGTATCATTCGGTTGCTGTGAAGATTTGTATATCAGTATCAGTTCATAAAATCCGTTTTCAGGGAAATCGAGGAAGCCACTGTACGGGAAATTTACCGGCTCGTCATTTAGGATTGCTGATTTTAATTCGGAGTTATCATTTTGAAGCGCGAAAGGAAGGTAATAGTCATGCCTTGTTTCAAGATCCGAAAGATTAATACATCCTTCGGGAGGCTCAGTTATTTTGTTGCCATCTCCCTTCCCGCAACCTGATACTATCAGGATTGTGATCAACAAGGATATCAGGATCTTAATTCTCATCACTATCTGTTTTGCTGTTTGTCGAGCTCCTGAAGTATCCAGTTTCTCCTGTCTTTTACAGATTGCCTTTTCGCAGCAAGATTGGCTGTAAAAAGGCTGTAGTTGGTTTCGTCGACATCATATTTCGATTGTGCCACAATTGAGCCGTTTTCATAAAACGGACCAATATGTGCAAACGTGTAATCGAATATCTTATCAATAGTCCGGAAATCAATTCTCTCAATAACGCTTCTAAGGGTTTTCAGGTATTCCTGGTACAGGAGAGTGTCTTTGGCAATTTTGTAATCCAGATCATCCTCTACAGAAAATAAAAGTTTGGACCCTACGTCAGCAATTACAGCACTCATTGTCGGATAATCCCTGTGGCCAAAGACTGTGCCTGTAGCCCAGGAGTTGCCTATCTCATGGGGCTGACTGGCGAAGATATCATCATAGTCCCAGGGGAAGATACCAAAAACTTCCTTTTTGTCCATGATCTTTGTGTAGAAAACTACCTCATCGGTATAATCACCGTTCTTAATCAGCAAGTCGATGCTCAGCTTTATAAAATACTGTTCCAGATCTATATAGGCCGAAAGGGTGTCGTATGCCTGCCGGCCGGAATAATCCGGAAGATCCGAGTAGATCTTTCTGAAACGGTCAATGTATGCCTCCGGAGTGAATTTACTGCCGGGACCTGTTGCCCAGGCTTTTGCCACATGATTATACCCGCGCCGGATCACGAATGAAGCATTTTTTTGTTCAATAAAATATTCAAAAGGATCTTCGATAAAATGATACAAGCCCTGGGTATGATCGTTCAGCCTGACCTCAGTGAAAAAGCTGTAAACAGGCCATAGACCGACTTCCCTGAAAAGGCCTACCGCCGTACTGTTTTCGATATAGGTGTAATCGTAAACCATTGCAAGCAGTTTGAATTCCTCATACTTTCTTTCGGATTGTTCTTCCGGATTTACAAAGGTTAGTTTACGATCCATATTTACGCCGAACCCCTTGCGGTTGAAATTAAGCGTATTATCACCCCTTATCTCGAACCTGTCGATGGTATACACCTCACCCGCAAAATGTAATTCAGGAATTGGATCAGTCACTTCGTACTGCTCTCCCCGGCTGTCGTTGATATACTCCTCCTGTGCTCCGGTAACAACGAAGTTAAAAACTTCTTTTTCGGGATCAATGACATCAGTATTCTCCTTCTGGCAGCCCCTGAGAAATATTACAGGAATAAGCAAAAGAAGGGGATAAAATGTCAATCTGAATTTCATATGCCCATACCACGCAAATGTCATAACGAACTGGATATAAACAGCAACCCGATTGTTGAAAGTCCTTTCATGAAAAAGGTTAAAGGTATTTGAAATTAATTTACTTTAACGTTGAAATATCTCATTTCGTATTTGAAGGGATAAACAGAACAAAACGTTTAAGGATGATTAAATATAAAGGAATAACATACGATGTTGGGACAGAATATATACCCGGCATATTTACCAGAGATTCTCTGGAGGAGGAAAAGGTTGAATTTGATATGGATGCAATAAGGAATAAACTTAACTGCAATTCGGTAAGGATTTACGGTAAGGAGTCGGAAAGGCTCATTCTGGCTGCTGAGATAGCTTTAAAATATGGTCTGGAGGTTTGGCTTTCGCCAAGATTAATTGACGCAGATATTGAAAATACCCTGGCCTATTTAGAAGGTATTGCATCAGGATTTGAATTGCTAAAGCAGAAATATCCGGCCCGGGAATTAGTCCTTGTCGTTGGCGGGGAATTAACGACAGATATGAGCAGTTTCATTCATGGAGACTCTATTCTTGAGAGGATTGCGAACCTGTTAAAACCTGCCTTTTTCATTAAAAACTCTTCCGGAATCGAAGCCGGGTATCAAAAATCATTTGACAAATTTTTAAAAGAAGCTGTTACAACAGTCAGAAAGGAATTTTCGGGGAAAGTCACTTATGCCAGTGCAATGTGGGAAAATGTTGACTGGTCGGACTTTGACTTTATTTCGATGAACCTTTATAAAGCTTCCTTTAATGAATCGTTTCATGATAAAATCCTGAAGAAGCTGGTTTCAGGAAAAAAGCCTGTGGTAATAACCGAATTCGGTTGCAGTTCGTATGAAGGCGCCGACAGCAAGGGTCCGACAGGATATTCTGTCCTGGATTTTTCAAAAATTCCGCCAGTTTTCAGAGAAAAATGTGTCCGTAATGAAAAAGTGCAGGCTGATTATATCATTGACCTGCTTCGAACATATGACAAGGGAAAGGTAACCGGAGCATTTGTTTTTGACTTTTATTCACAACGGTATACATACAGCAATGATCCTTATAAAGATTATGATATGGTAAGTTTCAGCATAACAAAATCACTTGGCAATAATCTCTGGGAACCTAAAGAATCATTTCACAGGATAGCAGAATATTTTAAAGAAAAATAACAATCCCCCGCCAGTATCGAAATTGTACACTAATAATTTCAGGTAAAAAAGATTTTAGTGTAACTTGAACTCATAATTATCTGATTCTGACAGATCCTTTATGGGGATAATAGTTTCACTTAAAATCAAGAAAATGAATGCAAAAAAGATTACCCGGTTTATTCTGGCTGTTTTTCCGTGCTTGCTTACCGGTTTTATAGTGGCAGGACAGGAATATTCTGTAAAATCCGACCTGATAAATCTGCTTGAAAACAATGGACTTGAAACCTTCAACAGAACAATATCTGCATTTTCAGATAACGGAAAAAAAGGCATTCGTTTCTCCAAAAGTGCAAATGATGGAATTGCCTGGCTGAAAGGAGTGGAGTTTTCGAACGGGACAATAGAACTAGATATCAGGGGGAAGGATGTTTTCCAGCAAAGCTTCGTGGGCGTTGCATTTCATGGACTTGACAATGAAACTCTGGATGCAGTTTATTTTCGTCCGTTCAATTTTCAGTCAACTGACCCTGTCCGCAAGATCCATGCCGTTCAATATGTCTCACAGCCTGATAATTCATGGCCTGTTCTCAGGGAAAAACAAAACGGCAAATACGAAAAAGCCGTTGTACCGGCTCCCAATGGTAATGAATGGTTTCATGCCAAAATTGTAATTCAATATCCCCATGTAGCAGTCTATGTCAATGGTAATCCGGAACCCAGTTTAAGCATTGATAAACTGAACAGCCGGAAAACCGGTAAAATCGGACTTTGGGTCGGTAATAATTCAGACGGTGATTTTGCCAACCTTCAGATAACTGCCGTAAACTAAAACAGGCGAAGACCCTTCGGCAGCCTGATAGGAAATGACAGCAAGCATCGCTGGTCAGGAACGTTTAAAGTATTTCGTTTTAAACATCAGGGCTACATTTACAAGTAATATCAGGACTGGTACCTCAACCAACGGTCCTATAACTGTTGCAAAAGCTGCCTGTGAATTAATTCCAAATACGGCAACTGCTACAGCAATTGCAAGTTCGAAATCATTACTTCCTGCCGTGAAAGCCATTGTTGTTGATTTTTCGTATCCGTTCCCCATCCATTTAGCAATGAAGAATGTGGAGAAGAACATGACGGCAAAATAAATTGTATATGGAATTGCGACCCTGAGGACATCCATTGGTAATTTAATAATGTTTTCACCTTTGAGCGAGAACATCACAAATATTGTGAACAAGAGAGCTATAGGAGTTAGCCATGATACTTTTGGAATGAATTTACCATAATACCAATCATCATTTTTAACTCGTCTTAAAATTGTATTTGTAATTAAACCGGCAAAGAAAGGTATACCTAGAAAGATCAGGACTGTCACTGCAATTTCAGAAATGGATACCTCTACTATAGATCCGCTGAGTCCAAATAAAGGAGGAAGTATTGTAATAAAAATATACGCATATACTGAATAAAGGAATACCTGGAACAGGGCATTGAAAGCTACCAGTCCTGCAGCCAGTTCGGTATCACCTTTAGCCAGGTCGTTCCATACCAGAACCATGGCAATGCAGCGTGCCAGGCCAACCAGGATTACACCGACCATCAATCCGGGATGGTTATGGAGAAACAATATTGCAAGAAGGAACATTACGACCGGACCGATTATCCAGTTCATTGTGAGAGACAGACTTAAAAGCCTGAGATTTTTGAAAACCAGTGGCAGTTTTTCATACTTTACCTTTGCCAGGGGAGGATACATCATCAGGATCAGGCCGATTGCAATGGGAATGTTAGTTGTGCCGGAACTTAATGAGTTCCAGAATCCTGAAATTCCCGGTAAGAAATAGCCAATTATTACTCCTGCGAACATTACCAGGAAAATCCACAAAGTAAGATAGCGGTCAAAAAATGAAAGTTGTCTTGTTGTTCCCATTAATTATTCAATTTGAAAATGAGGTAATTTGAAAATTTGAAAATGATTCATTAATTTGAAAATCAGATAATTTGAAAATTTGAAAATATTTAATTGAGAAATGATTATGTTTTGGAAGTACTAGTAATTTTAGAGAGGATTTTTATCAATTCCCTGACATCAGTAAGCAATTTTTCTTCAAAGGGATATGAAGGTGAATTCTTACATAGCAACAACCAATATTCTGTTTCGTCAGCCTCTTTAGCCGCCATTTTTATTTTATGTATAAAATCAGCCTTGCTTTCAGAATTTTGCGCCTCGCGTACATTAGCTCCAATAGAAGTTCCGGACCCTAATAATTGACGTGATATTACAAACTTCTTATTTTCCTCTAACAACTCACAGTATTGTATTACTTTAAGCGCAAACCGGAAAGATTTTTCTACTATGATATTTTCTTTATCATTTCTCATTTTTCCCTCGTTATTAAAATAGGTTATTTTCAAATTAACACATTTTCAAATTTTCAAATTATAATGGTTTTTCTGCTGAAACTGTGATACTGAAAATTCCGGTTTCTCCGCTGCGATATGAATTCAGTTCTTTTTCGTCGTTGAATTCAGATAACAACGAATCCGGGAGCTTTATTTCTTTTTGTTTATGTACTTTAATATTAAGGAATCCTGAATTCTCAATTATTTTCAGGTATTCGGTCATTTCGCTTGCACCTGATACACATCCTGCGTACATTTCAGCATCCTTTTTCATTTTATCGGACAGAGTGCCTTTAAGCACCACATCCGAGACACTGAAGTGTCCGCCTGGCTTTAAAACCCGGAAAATTTCGAAGAAAGCTTTGGATTTATCCGGAACAAGATTCAGGACACAATTGGAAACTACCACATCAAACCTGTTACCTTCAAATGGCATTTCCTCAATATCACCAGGAACAAACTCCACGTTCCGGTAACCGAGTTTTAAGGCGTTTTCCTTTGCCTTTATGATCATTGGTTCTGTCATGTCAAGTCCTGTAACCTTGCCGGAATCCCCGACAATTGCCCTGGCAACAAAACAGTCGTTACCTGCACCGCTTCCAAGATCAAGTACATGGTCCCCTTCCTTTATCCCGGCATAATCTGTAGGTATACCGCAACCAAGATTGAGGTCGGCATCAGGATTATATCCTTCCTTGCTTTCATAATTTTCACTGAAAACAGTGTAATCAACTTGTGGCCCGCAGCATGATGGACTGCAGCAAGATGATTTCTCATTGCTGCTTTGTTCAGCTATTTTGCCATATTTTTCCTTTACAATCTGTTTTAAATCTTCTTTGTTCATAATTCCGGTTGGATTTTATTTAAATATAATGTGTAAAATTCTTTTTTTATCTGATCTCGTATTCTCCTGAACTCACTCATAATGAATTCTTCTGATCCGGTTACTTTTGCGGGATCTTCAAATCCAAGGTGCATACGATGCTTTACTTTCCCAGGGAAAAAAGGACAAGCCTCATTTGCTTCATCACACACCGTAATCACATAATCCCATTGGTCATTCAGGAATGCATCAATTGATTTCGGAGTGTTCATACTTATATCAATCCCGGCTTCTGCCATTACTTCAATTGCTATCGGATTGACCTTTGAAGCGGGAGATGTTCCGGCTGAAAAAACTTCGATCTCAATGTCGAATGATTTCAGAAAGCCCTGCGCCATCTGGCTGCGGCAACTGTTACCGGTACAAATGATCAGGATTTTCACAGGTCTTTTTCCTTTACTCATAAATATTTTACTATGATTTTTACAAATATAGAAACATTTCGTATATTTGCGAAATATCAAAATAAAATTTCTTATCAACATGCCAGGTAAATTAGAATTCACCCGGGAAGTACAGCAAATTGCCAGTATTTCCAAAGCCCTGAGTCATCCTGTGAGAGTATATATACTGCAAAAGCTTTCCAAGATGAACTCCTGTTGCTACAGCGGGGATCTTGTTGAGGAACTTCCGGTTGGCCGCTCCACTCTTTCGCAGCATTTAAAGGAATTGAAATATGCAGGATTGATCCAGGGAGAGATCAATCCTCCTTATATTAAGTACTGTATAAACAGGGAAAATTGGGAAAAAGCAAAAAAATTGCTTGATGATTTCCTGAATGATAATCAATCGCTGAATATCTCATGTGAGGAATCAAAAATACTCATTCATAAATAATTTTTTATCAATAAGTTAAGTTTATATAAATAAGAAGCTGATTATGGAAATAAAAATTCTCGGACCTGGTTGTGTACGTTGTAAAACTCTTGAAAAAGAAGTAATTAATACATTGGCAGAATTAGATATAGCTGCTGATGTAAGTAAAGTTGAGGATATTGTGAAAATTATGGAATATGGCATAATGCACACTCCCGGTTTAGTAATTAACGGAAAGGTTATTTTGAGCGGCCGTATTCCATCACCTGCTGAAATGAAGAATATTTTAATAAATAATCAATAAATAAATAATTTATGAAAACTATCAGATTATTATTCGGGATTGCATTATTCATTCCTTTTTTAGCCTGTAATGCCCAATCTCCCAAAAAAGAGGTTAAGGCCTCTGATGGCAATTCTGATAAAATTGAAGCCTACTATTTTCATTTCACTGCCCGTTGTGTAACATGCAGAACTATTGAGGCTAAAGCAAAGGAGAATCTGGAGGTTCTTTATCCCAACCAGGTAAAGCAAGGACTGATAACATTTCAGTCGGTCAATCTCGAAGAAGCTTCTAGCAAATCCCTGGCAGAAAGGCTTGGCGTTTCAGGTCAGACCCTGTTGCTTGTAAAGGGTGATCAGAAAATCAATCTTACCAACGAAGGTTTCATGTATGCAGTTGGCAAACCCGAGAAATTCAAAGAGATTATCAACGAAAAAGTTGATGGCTTGCTGATCAAATAACTGTATGGAGTTTCTCACGAACTTATTGGATAACAGCACAATGCCGTGGCTAACCGCATTGCTCCTTGGTTTGATGACCGCAATAAGTCCCTGTCCCCTTGCCACCAATATCACCGCAATCGGTTTTATCAGTAAAGACCTTGAGGATCGTAACAGGGTCTTTTTTAACGGATTATTTTATACTCTTGGCAGGGCTATAACCTATACAGCACTGGCGTTGATCATTTTCCTTGGAGCTGATCAGTTGAAATTTTCCGGTTTTTTTCAGCGATACGGTGAAAAAATTATTGGCCCGCTGCTGATCCTAATCGGCCTTTTCATGCTTGACATCTTCAGAATTAATTTTCCTGGATTCAGCAGACTCACAACAGGGTTACAGAACAGGAAGAAGTGGGGTTATCTGGATGCTGTTTTACTGGGTTTGGTTTTTGCACTGGCATTCTGTCCATACAGCGGAGTTCTTTATTTCGGGATGCTGGTTCCACTGACAATAGCAAGTGCATCGGGTCTGTATCTGCCAATAGTTTTTGCAGTAGCCACAGGTATCCCGGTGATAATCATTGCCTGGGTACTTGCCTATACTGTATCAGGGGTAGGAAATGTTTATAACAGGATCAAATCTTTTGAGATCTGGTTCAGGCGGATCATTGCAGTCTTATTCATCGCAGTCGGCATTTACTATATAATCAGGGTTTACCTGTAATTTTTTTATATTTATATTTCGTAAAATCACGAAATAACATTTTCAAATTATCTCATTTTCAAATTTTCAAATTAACCAATGGAACTCAAAAAAGAATTTAAAATACTTGCATGGATTACAGCAGGGTTTGCATTTGCTTTCTTTCTTCCGATTGAAAGCGCCCGTTTCAATACTGCAATTGCAGCAACATTGGATCTGGTAAAATGGTATGCACGTGAGCATTTTATTTTATGTCTTATACCGGCATTTTTTATTGCAGGGGTAATTTCAGTCTTCGTGAGCCAGGCTTCAGTATTGAAATATTTTGGTGCGCAGGCAAAGAAATGGATCGCATATTCTGTTGCAGCAGTTTCAGGAACAATTCTGGCAGTATGTTCATGCACGGTCCTCCCTTTGTTTTCAAGCATTCATAAACGCGGTGCAGGACTCGGCCCCGCTATAGCATTCCTTTATTCAGGACCTGCAATAAATATCCTGGCCATTATTCTGACAGCCCGTATATTAGGTCTTGAGATGGGAGTTGCAAGGACAATAGGCGCTGTCTCATTCAGCGTCTTAATCGGGCTTTCAATGGCTTTCATTTATCGCAAGGAAGAAAAAGCCAAAAAAGAGGAACAGATGAATATTACTGCACCACCTGAGAAACGACCGATGTGGCAGACAGCATTCCACTTCTTTACCCTGGTCGTGATACTTGTTTTTGCAAACTGGGGTAAACCTGCTGAAGGAGATACATCAAGCGCCTGGTACTATATCTGGGCATATAAATGGTATATCACAGGATTTTTTGGGCTTATGCTTGGATATTCGTTGATCAGAATATTAAAAATCAAGTGGCAATGGGTTCTAGCTGCTGTTATTGTCACAGCGTTATCTGCTGTATTATCTTCAACCTTTATTAATAACCAGAAATTGGTTCCGCTTATTCCTATGCTTGTTGCCATCATTTCACTGAGTGTCATAACTCTTTCAGACAAAAATGATGAAGAGAACAAGGCATGGACCATCGCAACATGGGATTTTGCAAAATTGATTATACCATTGCTTGCCCTGGGTGTTGTTGCTGCCGGATTCCTGTTAGGCTCAACCCATGATGGAAAAACGATTGCAGGAGTAATTCCAAATGAATGGATATCTGCTCTTGTCGGAGGTAATTCTGTCTTTTCAAATTTCTTTGCATCAGTAGTTGGTGCTTTTATGTATTTCGCCACCCTGACAGAAGTACCCATTGTTCAGGGACTTCTGGCAGCAGGTATGGGTAAAGGACCTGCCCTTGCACTTGTTGCTTGCCGGACCATCACTGTCATTGCCAAGTATGCTTGTTATCAGGAAAGTAATGGGAACTCAAAAAACTGTGGTTTATGTTACCCTGGTTGTTGTATTTTCAACAATTGCAGGGTTGGTATTTGGCACTCTATAAAAAGAGTCCAATGATTACAAAGGACTAACAATATAAAGCTATAAAACTCAACTATATGAAAGTATTGAGAAAATTCAGAGGATTGGTACTGACAGGTACATTGATTTTCCTGTT
Source organism: uncultured Bacteroidales bacterium (assembly GCA_963831935.1). Lineage (GTDB taxonomy): Bacteria > Bacteroidota > Bacteroidia > Bacteroidales > VadinHA17 > LD21. The sequence goes on along the minus strand of CAWHSH010000010.1, from coordinate 219,619 downwards.
TTTTGGATGCAATTCTCAGCAGAACCCGGGCGCAAAAAACAATAATCAAGATCAGAAAGAACCTGCATATAAAGTCTCTTTCATAGAACTTGGTTCGGTGCGATGTATTCCTTGTCAGCAGATGCAGCCGATAATGAAATTAATAAGGGAGAAATATCCAACTCAGGTTAATGTTGTTTTTCACGATGTATGGACAGAGGCAGGTGCTCCATTTGCTAAACAGTATGGTATTGAAGCAATTCCCACTCAGGTATTCCTCGATAAGAACGGGAAAGAGTACTTCAGACATGTAGGATATTTTCCTGAAGAAGATGTAGTAGCAGTACTGAAAATGAAAGGAGTTAAGTAATATCTGTCAAAACATAAAGCAAAAATATATCAGATTTCCGATATGAAAATTATGGTTTTATCTTTTCAAACAAACCAAACAGTTTTGTTTTATAGATATCAGCAATTTGCTGTTCATGCTCACCTATCGGCTTAACCGGTATTAAATCAATTACTTCTGAAGGAGTTAATCCTGTTTTGTACATAAGGTTCAAGGAAGCAATAATAGTTTCATAAATTGACTTTTTGCTCTCTTCATCTGTGAGGCCTATCTTTCCACCGATCTCTGCAAGTTCTCTCCACTGGAACCAGAAATAGGTTGGCAGCATAGCCGACATGATTGCATAGCTTTCAAGCTTTTCTTCAGAGACTTCAAAAGTGTGGCCCAGAACTTTCAGCAGTTCCAAAGTCTCCTGCTTTTTCGCTTTGTCAAATGTGGTTGAAAAGGTAAACCGGATTATATCCTTCATTGATATAGGAAGTTGCATTTGGAATTAACCTTGCAATATTTTTAACATGTCCCAGCTTTGATGTAAGCTTTGGCAGGTTGATCTTTGGTGCAAGGGAAATGACAACAGAATCTGCTTTTAATATCCCCTTTAATCAGCTCAAGTGTATCCATCACCACCGGCGGATGAAGAGAAATGAAAACAATATCCTGTCCTGGCAGCACCTTTTGCATCAAAGACTCAATTTCCGGGAAATTGCTTTTTAAGATTTGCCAGTATTTCCGGATTGATGTCGTTAACGACAATCTTTTTGAACTTGACATTCTTGTTCTTAAATCCCTGCAGAAGAATCTTTGTAACCCTTCCGCCACCGATAAAACCGATTGACTGTTTCATTGCTGAATTATTTTTAAAAATTAAAACTTATTTTTTCTTTGCTTCCCTTGCTTTAAGCTGGCACATACACGAACCGGACAGGCGGTTACTGATATCAGTTGTCAGAGGCAAGCCATCTCTTTCCCAGTCAACAATGCCTCCGGCCATATTAGCAACATTTTCATAACCATGGACATTCATAAACAGGACTGCCTCCCGGCTTTTTAGTCCTACAGCATCAGCGAAAATCAAAGGTTGATCAGCTGGCAGATCCTGATAACATTTGTGCAGTTCACTATATGGCAGATATAATATATTGTCGACATGAAACATTTTGAGGGTGTTCATGTAAGATTCCCTGACATCGATAATTAAAGCTCCTTCCTTACATAATCCGAAGCTTTCCTTTGGAGTCAGATTTAAAACGCCATGGGCAAAAAATCCGCTGTTAAACAATGTCTCCTTCACTCAGCGACAGATTAAATATCTTTTTCGTTTTTTAAAACTTTGATCCTGGTAAACTCCTTAAAATATTTCCTCGCAATTTTCCAGTTTTCATAATTAATGCAATATTGCACTCTTGGCGGCTCAATGCTTCCCTGGATCAATCCTGCTTTTTTAAGTTCGGTCAGGTGTTGTGATACAGTAGAATTAGCAAGCGGTAATTCTTTGGATATTTCATTAAAACAGCAGGTTTCCAGAGATGCAAGATGTCGCAGAATAGCTATGCGGGCAGGATGTCCGAGTGCTTTTGCAAATCGTGCAAGCTTAATATCTTCTCCCGGATAATTGTTCTTATTCCTGGAATTCATTCTATTAATTAAGGGATAAGGCAAAAATTATTATCAGATGATAGTATTCGTAAAATTACGAAAAGTTTTAAAAATCCATAAAAGGCATGGCAAATTTTTTAAGAGACAGGAACAGGGTGGAAAAGCCTGAAAGATTGACGACATTTAACCTGTCTGATTCCACTAAAAATATATAACTTGAAACAAGTATTTTGCTCTGAATGCAGAAATCAGTCAATATGGCCATTTATGGTCTTTAGCGTTGGTTTTTCGTCTGACGGGAAATTTATGAACTTTACTGTTGATTGTTCGTTACATAATTAGTTGAAGCAGGTAAGAACTTAAAAAATGAATGTACAAACCCTCGAAATCAAAGCAGCCCTTCAGATACTGAAGCCTGTAAATGAAGTATTTGAAGCCATAGTAGACCCTGCTAAAATGACAAACTATTTTATATCAAAAAGCAGCGGAAGGATGGAAGAAGGCAGAAAGATAATGTGGCAGTTCCCTGAATTTGATATGGAATTTCCAGTCAGGGTGGGTAAAATAATAAAGGACAGGTTCATATCATATAACTGGGATATTGATGGCATCGAACTTCTTGTAGAAATGACTCTGACATCCAGAGGTAACAATTCAACACTTGTGACTGTTACGGAGAAAAGCAGAAACAATGATGAGGAAGGGATCAAATGGTTGAAGGGAAATACGGAAGGCTGGGCTAATTTTCTAGCCTGTCTCAAAGCTTATCTTGAATACGGGATTAACCTGCGAAAGGGAGCTTTCGATTTTATGTCAGATAAAGGATAAATCCATTTATTAACCGCCAGGTCATACAAATTACTATAAACCATATCCGGAGATCCTGATGCACTGGATTCTTTAAAGAAATCAACTTAATCAACCGTGTCCGACTAAAAGTATGTGATTCAAATATTATCCGTTCAATAATGCAACTTAATATATTTTTGTCGGCAATTATTTTCTTATTCAAAGTTTTGTATATTGATACATATTAATTGATTAAAAACCCGTCAATTGATTTCTATTAATTAATTTACCTTAATACCTGTAAAAATGGAAAAACTTATTGCCTGTTGCGGATTAAACTGCGCTACATGTGATGCAAGAATTGCGACCATCAGCAATGATGATGAACTCAGAAAAGCCACCGCTGAAAAATGGCGTGTTGCTTTTAATGCACCTGATCTGTCATATGAAATGATAAACTGTACCGGTTGCAGGGAAGAAGGGGTGAAGTTCAGTCATTGTGACGAGTGTGAAATAAGAAACTGCGTAAAAGCAAAGGGATTCGATACCTGCGGAGATTGCACTGAAATGGAAGCATGCACAATTGTATCCGGAATCCATAAATATGTTCCTGAAGCTATAACGAATTTGCGGGGTCTGAATTAGACAGAAGGAAAGAGGTTTTCATTCAAAATTTTACTCTCTTATAAAAAATTTTCTTTACTATTTCTGCTGTGAAAATGTAACATAGCACGATTAATCCGATTAACAGGAGGAAATGAAATGGCAGCGGACTAAATCCAAAAATCGCGGCAAGAGGAGTGTAGGGTAAAATCAGCGTCACGGCAAAAATTGAGAGGGTTGCAAATAAAAGATATTTTCCGGGCTGACTCCTGAAGAATGGTTTCCTGCTCCGTATGACCAGTACTATCATGGAAGCTGAAATTACAGATTCCAGAAACCAGCCTGTTCTGAACTGAACATGTGTGGCATGAAGAATCAGTAATAGCAAACCAAAGGTGAGAAAGTCAAACACCGAACTCACAATCCCGAACGTAATCATAAACTTACGGATTGCTTTTATGTCCCAGCGACGCGGATAGTTTACCATTTCGTTATCTACATTATCTGTAGCAATCGTCATCTCCGGTAAATCAGTCAGCAAGTTGGTCAACAGGATCTGCTTGGGAAGTAAAGGCAGAAACTGCAGAAACAAGGATACTCCTGCCATACTGAACATATTGCCGAAATTAGCGCTGGTGGCCATGAACACGTATTTGAGCGTGTTGGCAAAGGTTATTCTTCCTTCGCGGACACCCTGAACCAGTACATCAAGCCCCTTTTCAAGCAGGACAATATCAGCTGCATCCTTTGCAACATCCACGGCGCTGTCAACGGAAATGCCAACATCTGCAGCATGCAAGGCAGATGCATCATTAATGCCATCGCCCATGTAACCTACAACATTTCCGGCTTTCTTCAGAGCAAGTATAATTCGTTCTTTTTGATTGGGTTCGATTTCCGCAAAGACTTCAGCTCCGGCGACTTTCTTAATAATAGCGGAATCGCTCAGATGGCGGAGATCTGATCCTGTAATAATTTTTGTATTCTTCAATCCCATCTGTTGACTGATATTAGCAGCTACGAAGTGATTATCACCTGTTATGATCTTCAGGCTGACCCCAAGGTTCCTGAGCCCGCTAATTGTTTCAATTATATTTGGTTTCAGAGGGTCAGAAAGAATGAGGAATCCTGAAAATATCATGCCAGATTCGTGGTCTTTTTCTATGCGTGAAGCTGACCCCATATTCTTATAAGCAACTCCGAGAGTCCTGAACCCCTTACTGCTGAACTCCTCAAAGTGCTTCTGGATTCGGTCCAGGGCTGTGACTTTATCAACAATATTTCCATCTTTGGTTTCTATCGATGAACATACTTCGAGAACATTCTGCAGGGCTCCTTTGGTCACCATAATGTGCTCATCATCATGTGAAACAAGAATAGTCAGTCGTTTACGAATAAAATCATATGGAATCTCATCCTGCTTCCGGTAACCGGACAAATCAAACTTCTTATTGTTGCGGATAGCTTCGTCTATCGGATTTGTAAATCCGGTTTCAAAAAATGAGTTGATATATGCCTGAAGAAGTACTTTTTCACTTGCATTGCCATCCGCATCTAGTGCAGATTGAAGTTGCACAATTCCTTCGGTCAGGGTGCCTGTTTTATCGGAGCAGATAACATTCATACTGCCAAAGTTCTCAATCGAAGAGAGCCGCTTGACTATTACCTTCTTTTGAGCCATCCGTTTGGCTCCGTGGGAAAGGTTGATAGTGATAATTGCAGGTAGTAATTGCGGTGTAAGGCCTACAGCTAATGCTAAAGAAAATAAGAAAGAGTCCAATACCGGACGTGCCAGGTAGACATTGATGGCAAAGATGCCGACCACCAGTACAAGTGTGACTTCCATGAGGAAATAGCCGAAACGACGGATCCCAAGTTCAAATTCTGTTTCCTGTGGTCTGAGTTTCAGACGCTCGGATACCTTGCCGAATTCAGTTTCTTTACCTGTATGGACAATCAGTGCCGTTGCACTACCACTGACAACATGTGTCCCCATCCAAAGAGCATTATTACGCTGACCCAAAAGAGTGTCGGCCGGTAACACAGCCATCATCTTTTCGACCGGGAAAGTCTCTCCTGTTAACATTGCCTCATCAACAAAAAGGTCTTTTGATTCCTGGACCAGGCCATCCCCGGGTATAATATCACCGGCATTCAGGACAACAATATCCCCGGGTACGATTTGTTCCAAAGGAACTTCTTTGGCTTTTCCATCGCGCATCACCGATACTTTTATCTGTACTATGGATAAAAGCTTCTCTACCGCGTTTGACGCCCCATGTTCCTGCCAGAATCCCAGCAACCCGCTGACAAGTACAATTAACAGAATTATAAATGCATCTACTTTATCATGAAGGAAAAATGACAATCCGGTTGCGAAAAAAAGGATTAAAATAATCGGGCTTTTAAACTGGGATATAAGGAGCGCAAACCAGCCCGAGCGTTTTTTTGGCTTCAAAAGATTCGAGCCAAAAAGTGCCAGCCGCTTTTGAGCTTCATCGCCTGTCAGACCTTCCTTTTTTGTTTCAAGGTTTTGCAACATCTCTTTTACCGGGATGCTCCAGAAAGCAGGTGGAAAAGAATTCATTTAGTTATCAGGTAAACTTAAATAATCTGTGCCATATATTGATATTGACCAGAAAAACCTCACATATGTTCAAATATTAGTCTTATTGACCATAATTGTAGGGTCTGATTACATTTAACATACTCAGCTTAATTAAAGATCTGAGACATTCAGGGAAGATTTGAATGGCTTTATGTGTGGCGATCTGAATGAGCCCCAATTGAAAATCAGGATGCAGGGATTCACTTGGACAGAAGTAGAAATAAAGTCAGTTACAAAATAAAAGTATGGGTATACTTTACCATTATTGTCTTGTTGAAGAATGGAGGGTGGACAGGAATTGAGTACCTGTTGTCAATGCCACGAAAATCATTATATACCAGGTAGAAATCATTTCCTTCACGCGGATTGTAACGCAATCTGAAATTTCCTATCAGCTCATCTTCAGTATTCACATATTGGAGGAGGACAGATGCAGACAGTTTAGTACTGAACATATATAATGCTTTCAGATTCACAGAGTGGATATTCAGCGAATTATTTGTTACTCTTTCATGAAAGCGGATGGCATTAAATTCATACATGGCGGATAACTTTAAGCTGGAGGATATATTGATGTTAGGTTCCGCCCTCAGGCCAATCCTGTTTCCATCGTAAAACTGTCCTGCGTTTATGTCTCCCCTGATAGAGATCATTCTGGAATCTGAAGTACCGAACATAACCTGAACTCCTGTAAAAGAATAATTTCCGGCTTTTATTTTTATACTGTCTGAGAGCTGAAAGTCAAAAAGTACACCCTCCTGCATGATTTCGAGAGAGATTTCACCATGAAGGTCCTTTTTTGTATTTATTTCCAGCCCCGGTGATATTCTCATTGATTCAAGTTTTCCGTCTTCCAACCGGGAAAACCGCTCGCTTCTGATATTGACATTATAATTAAATAACTTAGATTTTTCTCCGGGGAACCATCCGTACATCAGATTCAGCATTAACACCCTGAACTCCTCCCCGCATAACGAATCCGACACCCGGATTAAATTTCTGCCCTGAAAAGGTATAGTTAAAATTGTATGCAAATCCTTTTTCCGAACGTCGTTCCCAGTTGACCATCAGAAATGAAGGATCAAGAGAATTCATTTTATTACCGATTTTGCTATCATATGTCTGGGCCCATTTGACATTAAGGTAGTCATCACCAAAGAGCCTGAATATTCCGTCAACTCCATAAGCAAGATTCTGATCCCCGTTCATCCCCATCCTGGATGTGAAAATACCTCCGACATAGCTATTTGGATTCAGTACCTGCCTTCGCATCCTGAGAACCCCAAAATTTTCTCCGGGAGTCTCTTCGTGTTTTTCTGTCTGCATATCCAGAAATCCCATATCCCATTTACCTATCCTCCCAACCAGCCTTGCTCCGCCATATATCCTGATTGGAGTTCTGCCGGCAATTCCAATGTTCCTGCTGTAAAAGAGGTTATCGGAATGTCCTCCCAGACTGAAATCAAACAGGCTCGATCTTTCCTGGAAAAACATCCGCTTTTCCGGAAAGAACAGAGAATACCTTGTAAGATTGACCTGCTGGTCATCAGCTTCGACCTGGGCAAAATCAGTATTGGCAGTCAGATCAAGGGTCAGGTTACTGTTTATATTGTATTTTACATCAACTCCCGCATTGTAATCGGGATTATCCTTTTTAACATACTCTGTCTCGGTTTCAGTGAGTAACCAATCGCGGGAAATACCGCCAATTACATACGGCGAGACATAAACAGGCTTTAATGGTCTGGTTCCCTCAAGTTCGATTGTCTGTGCGAGGGAAGGTTTAAAGGTTGCCAAAAATCCATATTTCGGATCAATAGCCGGATAGGTGTCTGTTTCATTATTCGCGCTGATATTACGGCTTATTATCAAACCCATTATTACTTTATCATTTTCAGGTTTGAATTTCAGGCTTGAAAAGGGGATTCTCATTTCAACATACCATCCTTTGTCATTGCGGGTAGTTTTAACATCCCAGAATGTGTTCCAGCTGGTATTCATTGCCGCAAAAGGATCAGGTCCTCCTCCCGCTGCGTCATTAAAAACAGTAAAGTCGCTTCTCGATCCTGTAGGTGTAGTGAAAAATGCCAGACTGTTTTCCTTATCATTATACGTGTCAAGCATTATTCCGAAAGCGTCATAACCGAACAGTATTTCATCCCTTTTCTTGGTTACAGCAAAGATTTTTGATGCGTCCTTCATATAAAGGCTGGCACTTACCCATAGAAATTCATTGTCATAACCGATTCTGACCTCGTTGTTTTCTGATGGCACTTCTCTGTAGTTAGGCTTGTGCATTGTCAGAGGAAAAAGATCAAGAGTTTTCCATGTTGCCTCGTTTGGAATGCCATCAAAATCAACAGGACTGGTTATTCTTTTAATCTTAACTGCATCCTGACTGAAGCCATCAAATCTGGAAACATATTAACAAAACAATCATTACAAATCCAAAAGCACTCCTGTTCATTTTTTGATTTTGAGGTTTAGCGGCTAAAAATGTCAAATAAGTTCATTCTTTCAAAAAAAAGCGATAAATATTACATTATTCAAAAGAATAGTTTTGCTGAAGTAAAAAGTCACAGGTTATTCTATAATCCGGGTCAGACTGAAACTAGTTCAATAAATGCAGTCTTACTTCCTTTTATCAATCAGACATTCAACATTGAAAATTTATTCCGCAATATGTTAAATTCAACATTCCGGATAACTATAATAAATTCAGAATAATGGTAGTTTATTGATAAATACATTACTTCTCAAAGCATTCAGTGCAGCAATTTCACCTTCTTTTATAATCTCTTTTGCTTTATAGAAATCGTATGTGCCAAAAGATTCCTTTGATATATTTATCAATAAGTCGGGCTGATGTTTTTCCAGAGTAAGGTCTGATATCTTTCGCATCATTGTGCTGATGCTTTTGTTTGTGAGGTTGAATATCCCGATATCCTCAGTTTTTTTCGTCGGGATTAAATTGTTGAGTTTTTCCTTAATGAGTCTTATTTGTTCAGAGTATTTGCTGTCGGGGGATTGTTCGGTTTCAATTATGCTCTTTTCAAAAGGAATAGGAGCACTGACGTTTACCACCACCAGTAAATCGTCGATATGTCGCCTGACCCGGTTTACCGGAATTGGGTTAGTAAGGCCACCGTCGACATAATACCGGTTACCAATTCTGAAGGGCTGAAAAACAGTTGGTATAGAAATGGAGGCTCTTATGGCTTCATATAAATTACCTTTTGTAAAAAGGGCTTCTGTTCCCTCTAATATATCCGTTGCCACGGCGCAAAATGGCACTGAAAGGTCTTCGATATTGCGGTCCGGAACAATTTGTTTTATTTTTTCAATAACTCTTTTCCCTTTTACGAATCCTTTTTTACTGATAGAAAAGTCGGTAAGCCGCAAAACTTCCCTGATGTCGAGTGAGCTGATCCATTCTTCGAATTGCCGTAACTGACCCGTTGCATAAATTCCTCCAACGAGGGCACCCATTGAAGTGCCGGCTACGGAAGTAATCCTGAAACCATTCTGTTTCAACGCTTTAATTGCCCCTATATGAGCACAGCCACGGGCTCCGCCACTGGATAAAACCAATGCTATGTTTTTCTTCATAAAACTGTTTTAAATTATTGTTTGGTCTGCAATATAAAGAAACTCTGTTGCCAAAGAATACTTCATAAGAAAAAATTAAAGGTTTAAATTCCGTACTACTTCAGGTATTTAAAATCCGGGATTTATTGTTTACACCAGGGATATGCATTTTGTTTGAGCAGACGGATTACCGGAAAGGAGTCTGTTTTTCGCGGGATAAACATTTTTACAAGGCTTTTGGATTATTACGGGCAAATAGTTATAATTGCAGTCCGTTCTGGTCAGTTGTTGCTGGTTGCTAGTTGAATAGGAATAAGGTTAATGTGTGTTCCTGATGAATTAAGCTTTCTGATGTATAACCGGCAACCAGGAACCAGTAACCAGGAACATTGATTTTTTGGGCCCATAGTGCCGAAAAAATTGAAATCTTTGATTTCATATTTTTTCGAGCATCCACGAAATTGCAAGGAATTTTGCAATTTCGGGACTCAGATGGTCCCGTCCCCGACAAATCGGGACGAGGATCCTCGAAAATCGATCAAAATTACTTTGAAATTTTGTGATTTTCGGGATTAGAGCACCTGACTTAACATCAGGAAGGCCTTTGTTCTTGGATATTTTTGGGCCCATAGCTCAGATGGTTAGAGCACCTGACTCATAATCAGGGGGTCGCTGGTTCGATCCCAGCTGGGCCCACGCGCAGGCAGCCAATTGGCTGCCTTTTCCTTTTCACGCTGGGATCGAGCCACCGCAGCAGTCTGGCTCCTTCGCTAAAATCACGCCACTGCGGGATTTCTTAACGCTCGGCCCTGATCCCAGCTGGGCCCACCTTCGCCCGCCATAGCTTTAGCGACGGCGGGTTTTTTTATTTATCTTTGTGCAATCTCGTTGTTTAACTAATACCAAAAACATGGCGGGCTACGGCGGGCAAAGCCCACTTTCGCAACAATATTTGTATGTCTATATATTGAAATGCAAAGATGGAAGTATTTACACTGGATGTACTAATAATCTGGAAGACAGAATAAAACGACATAATCTTGGGCAGGTTCTCGCCACAAAAAATATTTTACCTGTAGAGGTTGTTACCTATATTGCATTTACAGATAAATATAAAGCATATGCTTTTGAAAGATATCTCAAACTAGGTTCAGGCAGAGCCTTTTCTAAGAGACACTTGGTTTGAAAAATGTAATCAAACACAATTCCAACTTGTAGGTGTTTTTTTTTGGTGCCAGTTTGGTGCCAGGTTTTGGGTGAAAATGAGAGATTTTGGTTAACAAATTCTATTCAGGAAGCAAATTATCGTTCCAGTCTCTGATCACAAAAGACTTTACCAAACCTTCAAGAATAAACGGATCTTCTTTTACCCACTGTTCTGCGGCTTCACGGGTTTTGAATATAGCCATATTACCCCTGTCAGCAAATGGCCCCATGCCTATAATATCTCCTTTTTCAATATACTTATCCGCAATAAGTTTGTGTCTCGGATAAACAGCCATAATAACTTCCATTGTTGCACCAGATGATTCTCCAATTACTACTGCTTTCATAAACAACTTAGATTTTATAAGACAGGATTAAGGTAAATGTTTTTCCCCAGGAACTGATTGATTATAATTAAAATTATCTGAAATATATTACTGAGGATACAATGGAAACGCTTGTATCCAATCTACTTTTGTCACGATATAATTGAAATCCCAAACCAGACTTAAATCCTCTTTGTTTCCAAATGTATGTTTTGTTTCTTCAGACCTTCTTCTGAAGGGGTCAAAGAAGGACGAATTTCTTCAGATATCCTTTTACAACTATCACAATCTTACAATTTGAAAGAAATTTGACTTTGGGTCTAAACAAAGGTTAATTTTGGTAATGAAATAATTAATCCTCAGATGTCAAGCATTATTGTAGGATATAACTACGACATCTTCATCTCCTACCGCCAGAAGGACAACAAAGGTGACAAGTGGGTTAGTGAGTTTGTTGAAGCTCTAAAGACGGAACTTAAAGGGCCGTCTCAAATGATGAATCACTTTAAAAACATATAGGATGAAAACAAAAAATCAATATGCAGGAATTCGTTGGATAGCTCGTGTCGTTGGAACACTTTTAGTTCTGTTCACTCTTTTTATGGTCATTGGCGAAATGATAGAAGGATATCAAAGGAATGGTAAACTCGAAACATTTAACATTTTACAAATCATTACATTTGTTTTTTGGTTTTTGGGATTGGCAGGACTGATCTTAGCTTGGTGGAAAGAAGGTGCCGGAGGTATTTTTTCGTTTATCTGCACGGTCATTTTTCTTATTCTGGTAAAGGTTAATGCAAATGTTAATCCTGAAGCCAGATTCATGGCTATTCTTTTCATTTTTCTTATTCCTTCTGCCTTATTTATTCTTTATTGGTGGTTGACAAAAAAAACTGCTCAAAATGAGCAACATTAAAAAAACTAAAGAGACTTGCTTCATGGACAATTCTTCTTTTCTTGCCTGACTATGTCAGCTTTTCAGTAAGTAAGAAAGCTTAGCTTATTTCCCACCCAAATCCTTCGTTAAATCCTTGTTGTTTTTGATGTATGTTAAGTGTCTTCAGACCTTCCTTTGAAGTGGTCAAAGAAGGACGGATTATTAAGATCTATCTGACGGCAAAAATGAATTAAAGATATTTCGATTTAATTATCTTTATGGTATCACAATTTGTGACACCATTTGAATATGAGCAAATTACCAATCCTTAAAGAGGCAAACCTGGCAAGTTTAATCTACTTCATTAGAGGTAAAAAAGTTATGCTCGATACAGATTTAGCAAAGCTTTATAATGTAGAAACCAGAGTTTTAAAACAGGCTGTCCGAAGAAATCTTGATAGATTTCCGAAAGATTTTATGTTTGAACTCACAGGTGAAGAAATAGATCATATGGTATCACAAGGTGTGATACCTTCAAAACAAATATTTGGTGGTGCCAAACCCTTTGCATTTACAGAACAGGGAATCGCAATGCTTTCAAGTGTATTAAATAGTCATATAGCTATTCAAGTAAATATCGCGATCCTTAGAACTTTCGTAAAACTAAGACAACTATTAATCGTCCATAAAGATCTTGCTGAAAAAATAGAAAGAATGGAACAACAATATGATGAACAATTTAGAATCATATTTACCGCTCTTCAACAAATGCTTCAGGAAGAGAGTAAACCAAGACCAAAAATTGGATTCAAACAAAAAGAAAAATAATACCCTGCTTATTACGCGGACAATGCAAAAATGCAATAAAAATTTATTGTCAGTTTTTGTCAGCGGCTCATTTTTGATTGGTCCCAGGTTAGTATTGGGAACAATAAGATTATTGAAACAGAAAGGTGCCAGTTTTGGTGCCAGTATTTGGGGGAAAATAAAGTGTTTTGATCGTTAAAATGACTAGGAATTCACCTCCTCCTACAACAGCATCATTTAAGAAGCAATGATATCGAAGAATCCCGTAATAGGTTTGTAAATTATTGAAACAGGATTATTTCAGGTCTTTATTTATTTTTTCGTATCCAAATTCCAGAGATTCCATTAATTCTACCATCACAATCATCGCCTACCAATGTAAATTTTAATGTGTCATTGTAAATTTCATAATTATAAGTACCAGTTTCAGGGCATATATTGCCGCCAATGTCATATAAAAGAATCCGTTTCCCTATTAGTTCATAAGATCCCCAAACATGAATTTCTGAATCATACTTGTAATCATATTGTTGTTTATTTTCAGTTGTATTAGTAAAAGCAATTGTATGACCAGGTTGTTTTTCCCAAACACCTATAATCGGCATAACCTGAACAGGTATCAAAGGTTTGAATTCATTAACCCAGTTAACTAAAATTAAGCAAATTAAAATAATAATATTTTTCATGGCATTTATTCTTGATAGGCAGTTTACAAATCCAAAAATCTGAAACAAGATGCAAATTACTCTCCCAAAAAGTAAAAGTCAAATTTATTTTCCCCATATAAATACTAAACGCTACGTCTGAAATAGTTAGATGGGGGTTTCTGATATGTTAAGTTTTTTAGGACCATGTTTTGAAGTGGTCAAAGAAGGACGGATTTTGAGGAAAAATCAGACACTTACAAAAAGTGTCTTTTTTTTACGCCAGGTTTACGCCAGGATTTGGATGAAAATGAAGTGCTTTGATCAAAAAGATTGACCATTCAATCAGGTAAGAACTGAAGTAACTTATCGGATAAAGTAAGTCCAAAAAAATCCTAAGACACCTTGAAATAAATAATGAAGTCGACCTACTTTCGAGATTGACAAGCGATCTCCACCAAATTGCATAAGGTTAGTCTGTTGCTTCTCTTTCTCCAATAAGCACATGTTTAAATTAAACTTATTGTAAATAATTCAAAATAAATGAATTATATTATGATTATCAATATAATATTCGTAACTTACAAAATAAGTATTCTGAAGTTTGTCATTAATAAACCAAAATTTTTATTATAGGAAACATAATTATGAAAACAAAAACAAGCAGAGATGACTTGACATCAAAATCTAAAGAGACTAAGAAGTTAATCTCTGAGAGGAATATTTGCAGTAGAGTATTCGAGGTTTATCGTAAGAATGATGATTCTTCCTTAGATAAACTGGATAATCGGTTCAATGCTGAAAGAGAGTTAAGTGGATATTATATGTATTCAATAACTAAAAAAGATTCGCAAAAGTAAAGCACTGTCAAGTCACTTTTAGGCATATTTGTAGCTCTTGCATTTCCAACACTAAACCCAAAGCTGCAAATGAGGTGATTTTTGATATTTGGGTCGCTGAACTTAGTATAAGAAATTGGGAAAAACCGTGTTAAAATAAAATTCACTTTGGTTTAAACAAGGTTTAACTTTGATATATAAAAACTCTGGTGGTCTGAATGCGGGACTGTCCATTGGGGTAAACCAAATCCCGTAAATAAGGAGGTGTATTATGACGCTAGCAAGATGGAGAGAGATTGATGACATATTAAACCGCTACACAAGAGCGATGGGGCAACCTCAGGCTGGAAGCCAAGAAGTCATCGCAACAGGCGACTGGGTTCCACTGGTAGACATCGCTGAGACCGACAAAGCATTCGAGATTAAGGTGGAGATTCCTGATGTTAATAAGGAGGATGTCAAAGTTACTGTAGACAATCGTGTCCTGACGATTTGGGGAGAGAGAAAACAGGAAAAAGAAGAGGAAGGGAAAAAGTTCCATCGAGTCGAGAGATCCTACGGAGTCTTCACCCGTAGCTTTACGCTGCCTGACAATGTAGATGAAAGTAAAGTTACGGCTACTTTCAAGAATGGCATCCTGAATCTCCAGATTCAAAAAGCTAAGGTGGCAAAACAGAAAGCCATCCAGGTCAAAGTTGAGTAAAATAACAGAAACTACAACCATAGGCAGAACGCTGGCTGGATTAATTGACCATTGATAGCAATACCTCCAATTAACATTGTTATGGAAGGTATTATTTTTATACTTAATTTTGGCCTTGCCCTTCTTGTAGGTCTTGCGGGCAAAAATAGAAATATAGGTTTTAGATTAGCCTTTATCTCGGAACTTTTTAAGTCCTATAACTGGAATTGTTATTGTACTGTTATCAAAGACGAAGAAAGAAAGGAAGCCCCAAAACTAATAAGCCGAATTTTTGCAGCGAGTGCTTCGCCCGATGACTATTAACAGTTATCGGGGCCTCTTTATGTTGGTAGTTAGTTATCAGCTTGCTCTTTTGACTATTTCAGAGAACAGTTGGGAAGATATTCCAGATTACGTTTCCATTTGGACTAAAAATATTAAAGAGGAATCATACAACATGACAAATCTTAATTCTGATTATATAAACGATTTTGAGAAAGAAATAATGAAATCACCAATAAAAAATAACGATTATGAGTATTGAACAGTTTTTAAATGATCTTGATAAAAAAAGTCAAGAACATGCTAAAAAGTTAAAAGGAATAGAAGATGCAATACTAAAGAAAGAAGTCGAAGAAAAAGAATTTCTTGTCTGGTTCAGTTCTATATATGCTGAGAGAATTGTTAAGGACTTTAATGAAATAAGTACTAAACTCAAAGAAAAGTTTATTGTTGATTATGATAGGATCACAAGAGAGCAACAACCTGATGTTAAGGAAGGTAAGATAGACATTTCACCAAAGTTTGAAAGTAGAATAAAAACACTAACAATTGTTATAACCGCTGAAGCGAATAGAAGATTAATTACCATTACAGGTAAAGCCGTTGACCAAAATCCTAAAGGAATTCAGGAAAGTATAGTAACCTTTCAGGATACTAAGGACAAATTTCTTGAGATCTATATTGAGGACGAAATTTCCAAAATATTATCAAAATATTTCATCCAATAATCCCATATTATTTTGATTGCAGATGGACTGATAAGCAATTACTTCCCATTACAGTCAGGTAGGTTTAGCATGCAAAAGCCTATAACCTTGACCACTGTTAGCAGATTTGAATTGCTCGCCAAAATCCAGAGTTAGCTACTTGTTGTTTTTATATCTATGGTACACTTTGTCAGACCTTCTTTTGAAGTGGTCAAAGAAGGACGGATTTTGAAGAAAATCAAATATTTATAAACCCTGGTTGGAGGTGTTTATTAATTGGGGTCAGTTTAAATTTTAAAATGGATAAAAACCGATAACTATTAGTAATTATGCTTTCAATGGTATGAAGTACTTGACCAAAAGTGTAATACTTCCAAGGATTAAGAATATATCAAGATATACAGCAAGTTTTAGTAATCCGAAGATCCCATAAAACAATCCAAAGGCTATAAATGTAATTGTTATAGATTGAGAGCCAAATCCATTATAAAGAAGAAGGAATCCAATAAGAATTGACAATGTCGGGCATGGTATTAGTCCTGCGGGCGAAGCATAGAAATATTTTAAGAATGAGTCAGCATTAATAAAGTGCGGATAAACAAGCCCAAATACTATCATAAGTATTCCGACCACAATAAAAGGAACCTGAGATAACAGAATTGGCTGATTTGACGCTTTAATTCCAAAAATAAAGATTAGAATTGTTATTACTGAGAAAAGGATTCCGTTAAATGGATTTCCTGATAACCAGGCAAATACAGACACAGAAATCAGTGGTAAACATAATAATATTCCAAATAATTTGTTTGAAGGTTGCCATTTTGCAATTAATCCAACCAGTAGAAAATAAAATACAGCATGCCAGATAATGGCGAATGTCGAATATTCATTTACGATTGACTGTAGTCCATTAATAATTTCTTCCGTTTTCGGCATTTTGTTATGGTTTAAATAAGAGTTCTGAAAATAATGATTTTCTGTTTACAGCCTATTGTAAATTATAAGATTTTAGTAAAAATGTGGATTTAATGGTGTGAACAAAATAACTGAACAGAAGTGAGAATAGAGGAATTATTCAATTAAATTATTCAGGGGACAATGAATTCATTTTTGAAATTAAATGCATCCTCTGCATTTCATAGCCCTGTCTGTATTAGCGGTCAGGTATTTTATTAGTTTACTTGATTAAATCAAAGTTTACAATGTAAAATCGGCTATAAATTGGTTTTACTGGTTCTGTTCGTACTTCAATTTTGGAATCATTGGTAAAAACATTAAAGGATTCTCCATATGATTTATATAGTTCACTATTGCGAAAATATCTTTTGCTTCTGTTCGGATATTTATTTTTAATTTCTTCAAGGAATTCGTTTGTTTTATCAGCATAAGTTGAATCTCGTCTTATCATGACTCTGATTGTTTTAATGACCTCTGGTCGTGGTGCATAATTTGGCTCCCATTCATACATGCTTACCTTCACAATAGCCTGATCCCCCTGATTTTTTGGTTCCCAATCTTCCGACCTGAAAGCCCTAAGATCAGGAATTAAAGGATTTGGCATCGTCTCAGGTGCAATTAACTTAGTTTCACCGACAGTAGAATATTCAAAATTATGCTTTTTTAAGATTTTTCTTAAGTGGGCGGTATTTGTTAAAGCTATTTCAAAGTCTTCAACTGTCAAAGAAGGTTTACTTAATAGTTGGCAATTGCCAATAGTGCTATTTAAGCAGCTAAGAAATAAAAGAGCCAGTATTTTTTTCATAGTAATTATTATATATTAAATCGTGGCTGGAACACCCTTCGAACTTTTCACAGAACCCGAAAGGAAATCATTTCCATTTGTAAATCCATTTATATTGGACATGCAAAAGCCGGGTACCTTGACCACATTTGGCCGGTTCAACTGCAACTATAATAAATATTTTAACAACAAACAATTAAGTCCGGCCAAGGATGGTCAATTTACTCCGGTGAGAAGTGGTCAGAACCCCTGGCTTTTCCATTACGTGTTTTGTAACTTATGAAGAAGTTCAACCATTGCGGGGGAGAGATCGCTATGATGGTGGACAATCTTCCACGTTCCGGCTTCTTTCTGATAGATGTTCGTTACACGAACCTGATCAGTAACCTTCTGCCCGGCAATCCTGAAATCTGCGTTCTCGACGCCAATTTCATAAGCCATATCCCCGACTACCTGGATGAACTGATCCTGGAGTTTGACCTGACCTTCTGAAGCTACCTGGGCGGTTTGATCCCATGTTGCCCAAACGTCCTTCCATCCTACCTGCCGTCCTCCAATCGGGTGCATAGTGGTAACTGCCGAACTGTGTGACCAAATATCTGACAAGGATTGAGAGCTTCCATTTACCATTTTGTTTAGCGCTGCATAAAACTGATTTGATGCATTCCGGACTTCATCTTCGGTTGACATAATTTGTTTTCCTTTCGTTAATTTGTAGAATTAATTTTGATTATTAAAACGAAACCGGCCATAACATTTGTTTAGAGATCAAAAAAGTATGACCATAAATTATCATAACACAATTTGCAATAGAACGCACAGGAATTAACCTGAAATTTGGTTAATTAAGATCACCTGCTTTTTTCATAACAGGTTATCATTTGCCTGTATTGAACAAAATACTTAGCTTAAACAAATCCCATCATAAAAAGTTCATCTTCACAATTCTGATCCCATTTTTGATAGATTCAAATGCTCAAATATGACCGGAATAATATGCACAAATTATTCCGGTTTTCGGTGCTCAACCTGACCGGATTTTGAAGTGGTCAGAGAAGGACTGATTTTTTACTTTATGATTCCGCTAATCACCTTTTAAATATCAGGAACCATGAAAACTGATAATATTCTCCTGATTCTTTATTCATGACTGACATATTAGATTTTAGAGGGAAGGGAACCAGCACATCATTTCCGTTCTTCCAGTTGGCTGGAGTCATTACATTGTTCCTGTTTGTAGTCTGAAGGGCTATAACTGTTCTAAGAAGCTCATCCATGTTTCTTCCAACCTCCTGCGGATAAAAGAATTCTGCTCTGATTATGTTGTCGGGATCAATAATAAAAACGCCCCTTACATCCCGATTGTTGTCAGATTCAGGATGTATCATCCCATATAACTTTGATATTAACAGATTAGAATCATCTACAATTGGAAAATTAATCTTCTGTCGGTGATATTGTTTATATTCAATTTGTTCAAGAACTTTCTTCCATTGTTTATGCGTTTCAAGCGAATCTGTCGAAACAGTTAATAACTTAACTCCGAGAGTTTCGAATTCATTCTGAAGATTGGCCAGCTCAATTAGTTCTGTCGAGCAAACAGGAGTGAAATCCATCGGGTGACTAAGAATTATCTTCCAGTTTCCGCCAAAATCAGAAGGGAAGTTGATGGTACCTGCTGTTGATTCAGAAGTAAATGATGGTGCCTTCTCGCCGATTAAAGGAATACGGAAGTTCCTGCCCCCTGTTTTTCTTAGTAGCTTACCCTGGCTGCCTTTTAGTTTAAATAAAGTTACAAATGAGAACATCTCTTTTAGGGAATTAATCTTATAATTAAAAGCAATTAAGGTTAAGTCACTTTATAAACGAACAAAAAGAAAATGCTTATGTTCAACCAAGAGACTGCTTTAAAATATTATAACACATTTGAGAAAACCATTTGCCCTTACAATCTTTCCAGGGGGAAATTGATAGCCTTAAATCCAGAGTTACCTCTTTGACGTTCCTGAATGTATGTTAAGAGTTTTCAGACCTTCTTTTGAAGTGGTCAAGGAAGGACGGATTATCCAGGATAATCTTTAATACTATCACCTTCTTACAACTTGAATCCCAGCGAGCGCATTGGCTTCGCCGAGCTCGTAAACTCGGTTCCCCGCTGCTTGCTGCGGGGTTAGCGAGCATTAAAATAAAAAAATACCAAATTGGGATCGAAGATTCCTCGTAGCTTGCTACGAGGATCTTCAATGAAAAATGACTTTAGTATAAATAAGGTTTAAATTTGATAATGAAATAATTAATGATTAGATGTGGAGCTATGGGCTCACAATGGCAAAGCTTCTGAATATTCTAGTTTCTGTTTAATGATCTGAATAATAACCAATTAAATAAAAAATTAAATGAAAACGAATTTTACGAGAAGGAATTTTCTGAAAGCATCTGCTGTCACAGCTACAGTAGCGATGCTCCCTTCACTTAATTTGTCGGCTGCCAAACAAAAAAAGACAGCAGAGATTGTATTGAACAAGACTCCGCTGAAGCTCGGTCTGATGACTTACCGTGTTGGAATGAAATGGGATATCGATACCATAATAAAGAATCTTATTGAAGCAAAATATGAGCACGTTGAACTACGTCAGACTCATGCCCATGGCGTTGAGATTCAATTATCAGCCGCAGAACGGGCTGGAGTAAAAAAACGCTTTCAAGATGCTGGCCTTGCTATCAGTCTTGCAAGCGGATACCGCTACAACTCTTCTGATTCTTCTGTGTTAAAAAAGAACATTGACGAAACGAAAGAATATATTCTGCTTGCCCATGATGTGGGTGCTCTGGGGATCCGCGTGTTTGGTGATAATGCAAAGGATGATGCTTTGCTGAAACAGATTGGTGATTCACTTGCTGAAGTAGGTGAATTTGCTCATCAGAATGGGGTGCAGATAAGAGTATGTGACGACGGTCCTACTCTTGCAATGATCAAAAAAAATATTGATGCTTCGAAAAGTCCTTATGTCTATGTGAATTGGAACTGTCCAATGTCAGACATGGAGGGAGATGGTTTTGAAGCTAATTTCAACACTGTCAAAGGTAGGATCGGAAATGTTCATCTTCGCGATCTTTATAATGAGTATCCTTGGCGCCTGTTCTTTTCTCTACTGAGCAAGTCAGGCTATACCGGATATTGTGATGCGGAAATTCCTGCATTTGAAGGCGATGTGATAAGAGCTTTGAAATATTACAGGAGTTTATTCCTTGCTTTACAAAATGCTGTTTAATTTTTATAAAGGCGGACTTTCCTTAGTTTTATTGGATAGAATCACGAATTTTGATTACACTTGTTCCGGGATCTTATAATTATCACGATAAGAAGTTTTGAGCAATTTGTTTGCATCATCATTGCCAATAAACCGTTCATTCTCTCCATCAAATAATAGTTGTCTGTTGCCCATCCTGAAAGCTATGTTCCCAAAGTGTACAAGACATGCGCTCAGGTGTCCCTGTTCAACATCTCCATTAGGCTTTTTGCGGGATCTGAGAGATTCAATGAAGTTTTTCTGATGATCCGCATCCGGAAAAATGCCCCCATCCTGAGCGATGATTTTTGAATCCTCTCCTTTTACCTGCCATCCTCCACCGTGCCGGCCGAGGTACATTAGTCCTTCGGTACCGTATATTTCTGTTCTGGTTGCATTTGTTCTCCAGTCCGGGAAAAGCCTGGGATCCATTCTGATATTGACAGGAGTCTTTTTCATATAGTTGGTAGCAATCCCACTATCACATGTCATGGTAAAATTTTCAAATTCATAGGTGACAGAGATAAATTCAGGAGTCTCTTTTTCAGAGCCCCATGGCCAGTTACCGCCACAGGCATAAACTGACTTCGGATGAGCAGGATCTCCTAAAACCATACGTGCCAGATCCATTACATGACTGGCATCATCTGACAATGCGCCGCCACCGAATGCCCAGAAATCCAACCATCCGCCGCGTCCGTCAGCATTTGTTATCGCAGGATTAAAAGGACGATAAGGAGCGGGACCCAGCCAGGTATCCCAGTCAATCCAGTCAGGTACTTCCTGATCAGGTTGAGGAGTCCACTTTTTTCCTCCCAGCATATTATAACATTTTACATGAACTATTTTACCTAATTTGCCATTTTTAATATAATCGCGAGCTGAAAAACCATAGGGAGCGCTTCGGTTCTGAAATCCAATCTGAACAATTCTCCCATACCGTTTTGCAGCTTCGATCATTTTCCGTCCTTCCCAGATACTTATCGTAGGATTTTTCTCCACGTACACATCTTTCCCGGCCTGGCATGCCCAGATCGTTGCAAGTGTATGCCAGTGTTCAGGAGTAGATATCCAGACAGCTTCTATGTCTTTATCATCAAAGACCTCTTTCATTTTCTTTGTAGTTTTCGGCCTGTAACCTAATTCCTTTTCAATAGTGTTTACGGAAAACTCCAGCCTGGTGGATTTAACGTCACACACAGTTTTTATTTCAACATTTGTGTTTACCCGGCACGTACTTATAATGGTTTCCAGTCCGCGTCCGCCTGATCCGACAAGGGCAAGAATGATTTTATCATTAGCGCCTTTTAAGGAGTCCGTTGATAAAGCCGGGCCTCCCACTGATATCCCCAAAGCACCGTTGATTGTTGTGGAAATGAAATCACGTCTTTTCATAATTAGATATTATATTTGGTATTGGTCTGCGGAAATTACTAAAATAACTCGTTTTATAAAGTGGTCAAAGAAGTATTGATTATATGGGACTATTTATAGTATTTACTTTCTTTTATGGTCACTTACTTTCCCAGTTTGCACAAGTGTATACTCCAGTCGCCTTGACCACATTCCGCCGGAGGAAATAAGATATTTATATTTATCTATAGATCATGGGATTAACTCCGGTTCTGGGTAGTCAATTTGAGCCGGCGAGAGATGGTCTGGGTCACCGGCTTTTGCAGTTAGATCAGAAGGCTGATTCACAACTTATTTAACCCTTTTATAGTCATATTTTACCACGACCTTATCATTCATAATCCAAGTTTCTGTAAATGTATCTGCTGAGTTAACTTCTCCTTCTACTTTAAAAAATGCTTTATCAGGATTGGAGACATCAGTGAGGGATATCAATAAGTATTTATTCTTGGATGTGAACCAGAATGCCAGAAGCCAAATATCCTTGCCTGTTTCTAATGTAGCCACAACATATTTGTCAAGTCTGCTATCATACCCCCAAAGTTGTCTGCCTTCCAAAATAATTTTGTCCTTTCCTGCAATCTTATAGTTATAATATGCCTCCAATCCTGAACCAAATGCTTTAGCATTCCAATATAAAATTGTGTCAGCCCACTGTGCCTGCCAATCACCGATGAATTGTTTAAAAAGTTCAACCTGATTGAGTTTTGGTTGAGTCGTCTGTGCCTGAATCTCAGATAAACCAATTAAAAGAAATCCAGCAATTACCAGAATTAAAATTGATTTTTTCATTTGATTTGATTTGTTAAAATAAAATTATCATTAAACCGTAAAAGGTTGTTTGTTCAGATACACTTTAAGGTGTTATTTAGCCATCACCAATCATAGAAATTCCTCTTAATTTGATTCAAATAAAGAGCATAATCAGGTCCTATAAAACCTATTATCGATAAGTAACCTTTTTTTATCGGTGAATAGAAGAAAAATAAAAATATAACCAAGGATTTAGGAGGTCAAATTATATCGACTGTATGTGGTCAAGGTTTCATACCATCTTATAATGGTCAAGGAAGGACGGATTTTGTGCTTCGTATCAGGTTCCAGGAGTTTCAAGGTTAACAGCAAAATATTATAACAGATCTGGGACACCCATTAACCCTTTCAGCGAACATAAATCATTGCTTGTAATAAAAATTCCCCCCTTCCGGAATTGTCAGGTAATTCCTTTCTGCTAAAATATTTGTTGCACTTGTATAAATAAAATGATACCACCAGAGAAAAAATTCTTCAAAGGTAATTTCGTCCGAATATCCTGACTTTTCATACACTTCACGCGAATAATCTGTTTGTTCATCCAGTATTTTCAATAGTTTTTCTTTGTAGTCCTTTGCTATTTCCTCAAAAAATTTGTACAGTTCAGGTGTAAGTTTCAGAGCCACATTTAAGACGGAGTCACCAAACGCAGAATCATTTTTTAATCTTTCATTTACGATAATTCTGTTTTTTCCGTAAATACTCATGTAGGTACTATCATTGATTTTCCCGTATTGATTCCCGTAAATTCCAAAAGGCTCATAGTCAGTATTAGCGTGTTCCATTATAGAAGCATAATAGAATTTGCCATGCCTTTCGGGACGATTTTCTTTCTTTAAATATGTTGCTTCCAATTCCATAATTTGCCAGTTATCAAGCAAAACATCACTAAGTATTAAAAAAGACATCGAATCAAAATCGTAATTGCCAGATAAACCGGTTGTTTTAAATTTTTCCTTAATAGAAGGTATTTCTTTTTCTATAGATAGAGCAATCTCCGTGGCGAGAGGTATTCCATACTCGAATAGTTCCTTTCCCTGTTCATCAGACACTATAAAAACAGTGGGTCTAAGTCTCTTATTATCATTAACCAGCCATCCCTTATCTATCAGAAATTGAGTTTTTTCCTTCATTAGTTCATCAGACCAACCCGCTTTTTTCTGAAATTCCTTCGGTTTAATTCCTTGATGTAACGCGACAAGAAACAGGTTAATACTATCCTTTTTTCTGTCAAAATCCGGAAGATTATCTCCCCTTGAAATTATACTGTGCCTGTATTGAGTAATGAAAATGTGATTAAGTAAGTCTTGTGACGATTTTTTATTATAGTCACAACCAGCTGCAAGCAGTATTGATAACAATAGAAATGAATTAGTTTTCATACTCAATTAATCTATTTTTGAAAATTCAATGTTTCGAAGTCTGCCGATGTCTTCAATTACAAAACCGGTAATTTTCCCTTTTTTGTCTCTTTTAAATTCAACCTTTGAAAGACTTCCAAAAAATTTATCTCCCTCAATACGTTTTAATTTCAAGTTGGGATCAATATTAACTGATCTGAAAGTTTTTGGCAATAATATTGTTACATCATTATCCTTTACAATAATCTGATAAATGACGTTCAATTCTGGTATTTCATATCGCCCGGCGAAATCCAACAGTTCTTTTTGAGTAAACGGTTTTGGCTCAGTGTATCGTACAGCCCTGGGATTCTGACCGTTCTGATGCCAGATAATTTCATTTACCTTCCCTTTGCCGTCTTTCACAAAAGTACATTGAGCATCAAAGTCCTTTAAAAAGAACTCATTTTCTTTCTCAGCGTACAGAATGAATTTAGGAGCGCCGGGAATAATAAGCTTCAGAGTATCATTTACTATATCGAATTGAAGAACTATTCCATCAGGAAGCTGATAGCTTCCTTTATATTCCTTATACAAATCTTTATTGATAGATATTTCCTTATGTTCCTGCCGTATCTCAGGCTTTAAAATATCTTTCAGACACCATTCAGCTATTTGCGTTGCTATATTCCATGGTTCTGTGTTTTCATTGTTGGATAGAACAAAGACTGAAAAACCTGCTTCCGGGAAATGCATGATCTGGACTTTGAAACCTACGGTATAACCACTATGCTCCACAATTTTGATTCCTTTGTACTGCCTGACATTGAAGCCATAGGAATAGGCAATCATTTCCGGCTGGATAATTATCATGGTGGTATACCCAGAACAAAAAAGGATCACATGTCCTCGAGGCAAATCCTAACGGTTTAACATTGATTATTAATTTGTTGTACATTTTTTATTTAAAATTAATGCAAATATCTACTTTATTTTAAAACTAAGATTACGGCCAACTAAATCATGTATTATACAGAGTCTTATAACTGTTTAATCTTTAAAGTTAGACATAAAATATTAAAGTACTTACCTGATTGAGAATGCAAGCAACCCATACTATAGCTGGCCGGAAAAAATTAACCCCCAAAATCACGAGTTAAAACATTGTTGTTTAGTTATGTTTTTTAATCGTTGTCAGACTTTCTTTTGAAGTGGTCAAAGAAGGACGGATTTTTTTGACCGAAATGATGAGCTGGGAATATTCCTAGCCCCAACAAGAGTATCATCTGATAAGCATAGTTGCGGCAATAATATTTAAAGGGGAAGAAATATTATGAGAAGAATAATTCGATTGAAGAAATTACAGGATTTGTACCTAATTCGAATTTGTTTGAGTACTTAGATAGTATTATTTAAGAAAGATAAAACATGCTATCGTAATCAAAACAATACAAATAAATGCTATGTAGGAGTATGGACTCGCCCAATTGTAAGACCATCCCAATCTTGGATTAATCTTGCGAACTAATATTCTTGGGTCCTTAGGGTTGAAATAGAAAATTCCTTTCCAATTATTTGGATTTTTACTCATAGTCTCAAAAATCGCTTTCTCAAGTTTGGTTTTCATTTTCTAAATTGATTTTTACATTCAAATATAAGACAATTTGGTGAAAGAAGAACCTACATATTACGGATTATAGTGAAACAAAATATTGATTAAAGAACTAAAACAGTGGGAGTTGATGACAAATGAGAATCCGCCTAAAAATTTGTTACTACGAAATCTTAAATGTTTGATGGGGCGCCAGAAACAGAATTTTGTAATAACCAAGACAAGTTTATTAGCCTTGTACTTGTTAGCAGCTACTGTATCTCATTCGAAAGTATATATCTTAATCCTTTTGACCATGTTGGGAACATAACATCCATATGATCAAAATCTTTTAGTTCAATTGATTTAAATTTAAATTTCTTATAATTCCTTTTTTTTAAAATATCTGTAAAAACTATTAGCATACTATCCACATCACCAATTGTTCCTGAACACATAAAGAGCTTTACTGGAAGGGAATCTGTTTGGGCTGATAGTTTTTGCTCAAGTTCAACAAGATATTGATCATTTATTACGAAAGGACTGCCAGCAATATAATTCTTGAACATTGGTTTACCTTCTACTGCACTTGAAAGCATATTATAAAAAACGTAGTATCCGCCTAAAGAATGGCCGATTAATGTATTGTCTCCAGATTTTGTTCTATATGTCGAGTCAATATATGGAATCAACTCATTCCTTAAAAAAGCTGTAAATAGTTGTCCTCCACCGCTTCCTGGAATTTCATCTTTATGAGGATAAGAATAATCCCGACCTCTTAAAGAATCCATTACCATAAAGTCTTTGTATCCAACGCCAATATATATTGCCTGTTTACAATCTAGTCCATTACTGATTAATTTCATCAGCGTTGAAACCATTTCAAATGCAACATTGGCATCTAAAACATAGACAGCAGGATAAGCAT
Source organism: uncultured Bacteroidales bacterium (assembly GCA_963831935.1). Classification (GTDB taxonomy): domain Bacteria; phylum Bacteroidota; class Bacteroidia; order Bacteroidales; family VadinHA17; genus LD21. The sequence continues at coordinate 192,621 of CAWHSH010000010.1, read as the reverse complement.
CTTTATTTTTATCATAATTTTTGGGAAGACAAATGAAAATTTTGAATGTATCCTTTATTGTCTTGGAATAGAAATTAAATGAAGTCTGGACAAATGGATCCATTGTCAAAAAAGTAGTTAAATCATCCTTGTCTTTTCTTGGCAACTCTTGCCTTTTACAACACATCGTAAAAGGAATTAACAATGTTATAAGTAGAATATGTTTCATTTTTCGTTTTCCTAATAATGTTGCATAAGCCAGTCGCCTTGACCACATTCTGCCGGGGGAATTGACATTTTTATATTTATCTACAGTTAATAGGATTAACTCGCGCCTTGAGTGGTCAATCTGTAGCCGGCGAGAGATGGTCAGGGTCACGGTTCTTCGTCAAATTTGGGGATGCATATTAAACAATCAACTGTTGATAAATAATTGAATATCAACCAAATAACTCATTATTTTCTTTGGTAAAGACGAGCTTGTTTTGTATCTTAAAGTAATGATAAACAGTTACTTAGGATGATAAAACGGCTATTTAAGATACCTTTTGTAAAAATCCAGAAAATTGAAAATTACGAAAGTGTTAATAGGATATACGCTTCCATCAGATCTACTCGATCAAGGTGTCCTTTATGTGGAAAATACAGCAACCGAGTACATGATTACTATTTTAGGACTATTTCCGACCTTCCGATATTTCAGAGCAAGACCATAATCCTATTAAAGACTCGCAAATTCAAGTGTGTCAACAAGCAATGTCAACGAAAAGTATTTTCAGAACAGACACCAGCCATTTTAAGATATTCAAGGAGAACAGAAAGAGCTGAAAAGCTCCTTGATACCTTGGCAATTGAATTAACAGGAAGGCTGGGGAGTATACTATCGAAACAACTAAACCTTACATGTTAGTAGCTCTACAATGACCAGAATAGCTCATAACCTTCCTCTTCCAGATATAGTACGACCTAAAGTACTTGGCGTGGATGACTGGGCATATAGGAAGGGAGTTAGCTATGGTACAGTTCTAATAGACATGGAGACATCCAGGCCAATTGATTTGCTCCCATCAAGAGATGGCCAGGTATTAAAGGATTGGTTAATTAACTATAACGATGTTAAGATTGTTAGCAGAGATAGGGCAAGTTCATATGCAGCTGCTATTATCGAGGCTTGTCCAAGCGCCATTCAAATTGCGGATCGATTTCATTTATTGATGAATCTATCAGATGCTTTGGATACCTATTTCAAAAGCATAAGTAGAAGAATAAGGTCTCTGATAACTGCCAAGACTAATGATTTTCTTGAACTCCCTGAAAAAGTGCCAGTAAATATAAGAGAAGAAACAAAAGAGGATCAACTCGTTCTAACAGCCCAGGAATCGATTGACGCTAAGGTGGACCAAAGAATGGACACCTTTTTAAAAGTCAAGGAACTTCAGGCCAAAGGCACTCCAATCAAAAGAATTGCAACAGATTTGAGAATGAGTCGAAATACAGTTAAATCATATTTTAGCCAAGAATCATTATCGCCCATAAAAAGTTCTAGATCAACAAATATTGAAGTATTTACGGATCTTATTGTAGCCCGATTAGGTGAAAACGGGCATAAGCTAATGGACATTTTTAGAGAGATAAAAAAGTTGGGATATACCGGTGGTAGAACGCAAGGGTGTTATCATATAAAACGTATCAAGGAGTATCATGAAATAGTAACTCCAGGGTACAAAGAAATTGCCCGGCCTAAGATCCCATATATAAAACCACTTAGTTCCAGAAAATTAGCGAAATATATTGGTTGTAACTTAATGGACATCAAGGATCATCATGAACGATTTTACTTTCAAACATTATTGGATAATATTTACCGAAATAAGAGTCGTCCGAAAACTGGTGCAGATCTTTAAAACAATGCTGGCAAGAAGGTGCGGAAATATTAAAAGATGGATTGATTTTGTCAAACACTCTAAATATAAATTAGCAGGACTGAAAAGCTTTGCGAGAGGTCTATTGGCAGATATTGAGGCTGTTGAAAATGGGATCAAAATGACCTGGAGCAATGGAGCTGTGGAAGGACATGTCAATAGAATAAAGAGTATCAAACGACAAATGTACGGAAGGGCCAGCTTTGAGTTATTACGGAGGAAAGTGATTTTGTCTCAAGCAGGTTAAAACATCCCCAAATTTGACCGGCTTTTGCAATCAACTGAAAAAACAAATATAAATTTTACTCCAGTGCCTTATTGAGTTTGTCTATATCCTCATTGTTCGGAATAAAACCAGTACTCGTAAAATCAATCAGCCAGGTATTATTATCTTTCACGAGATGATAAACCGTTCGGACTGGTATCTTCTGACTAAAAGGTTTCATAAACATCTGCTCAAGGGCAATTGCTGAATTACCATCTCTGGCAATTCGTATTTCACGTTTATCGACTGTGATATCTATTTTTAATTCACTGTTGGCAAACATCTGTTTAACAGTATTGTACATATCTGTCTTATTCCAGAATTCTTTTGAATCAGTTCCGCATGAAAGAAAATCATCTGTCACTAAAGCAATAACAGCATCAGCATCTTTTGCTTTTACTGCAGACCAATGTGCATCTAATACCCTGGTTACAGCTTCTTCTGATTCAGTCATATCAACAGGCATAACTTTGGTTTTTGTCTGGCAGGATATAAATACCATAGCAAATATGAACAAAACGAATTTAATTTCTTTCATTTCTTCAGAGACTTTTGTTATGAGTGACTAATTAACTGTAAACAAATAAATTCAATAAAAAATACAAATTATCAAAGCCAAAGTCAAATTTATTTCCCCATATAATTAATAAACGCTATATGTGAAATTGTTTGATGTGTTTTTCTGAAATATTAAGTTTTTTCAGATCTTCTTTTAAAGTGGTCAGAGATGGACGGATTTTTTGTCCAAAAAAATGAGTTGGAAATATTCCTCTCACCAGCAACAGTATCATCTGATAAGCATAGTTACGGTAATAATAGTTAAAGGGGGACAAATACTTTATGATAAATTATTTAATATGATAAATAACTGACTTACTTTTTTTTCAGTGTATCGTTAGGTTCAATTTTTATAATGCTATCGATGATAGGAGAATCAATAAAATTTTTAAAGGTTTTGTTTTGTAATTTCTGATTTTTAGAAGGGGAAAGATTAATCTTAATATCAATTATATCAAAAAGGTATAATATATTAAAGAACAGTGATATAAACAATAATATCGGAAGAATTATTTTTTTGCGTTGACCTATCTTGATTTTCATAATAACATTATTCAATAATACCTCATATTGAATTAAACACTATATCATATTAAAGTTACATCAGCAAAAAGCCGAAGTCAAATTTATTTTGCACCACATAATTCCTAAATTATACATCTGATGTATAGTGATGAGGAATAAGAAAATGGCATCTCCTGATCTGGGAAAAATATGTCTCCTTGTAGTGTTCAATGGCACAAATGGTTCTGCGGACATAATAGGTTAATAAGCTCATAATTACTCTTTAATTGATCGAATATGTTTAATTTTTTCAGAACTATAATCGAGTAAGTAGAAATAATTGACTTACCAAATAAATCCTAAAATGAATAGGATACCTGACAAGATTAAAGAATTTGGATGGAAGGGAAATTGGTTAGGAAGATTCCTGGCGATAACCTAAATTGCCGGATCGGTGTAAAACTTGTGTTGCATGTCTTCGTAATTGTCCCACCAAAGCTATTACCTAAGAGCGTTTCTTGCTAAATGCAGAAAAATGTTTTACATTTCATAATGAATCATCGGGTGATTTTCCAGATAAACATACTGTTATATGGCTAACGAATTATTATATCCGATAAAAAAGAAGATTCCAGGATTATCTTATGCCTTTACACTTAATGGTATAGAACTACCGGTTCTGGATATTACTCATCCTGATTTTATCGCTTGTACCAATGATAAGATCCTTCACAAACTCCTGCCATATGTTCAGAAAAATGCTGAAAAAAACGCTGAAAAATTTAATAAGATCCCGTCATTCTATAAGAGTTATCTTATAAAACATTCTTTTGGAATGGCTGAACTGCTTGATATTGATAAACAAAATATGTTTGCAAGCGGCATAACCACTTTAATGATGAAGCTTGGACCGAGGCTTATTGGAAAAGGGAGAAAAAGGTTCTGGGACAGGCAAATGAATAAAGGATTTGGACCTCTTGTTATAAGAATGCGTACAAGGGATATTAGTAAATGTCAGGCAGAAATATTAATCCCATTACTAATAGAATATCCGGAGAAAGATCTTTGCTTTATCAATATAGCTGGAGGTTCAGCCAGCGATAATATAAATGCACTTTTTTTGATACAGAATGAAAATCCGACATTATTGATTAAGAGAAAAATTGAAATTAATGTGCTGGACATTGATACTTTTGGACCTGGCTTTGGAGATCGCTGCATAACAGCTTTGAAAAAACCTGACGGACGGTTTAATGAACTGGATATTACATTCAATCATATTCATTATGATTGGAATAATGTGGATAACCTTGTAGAAATACTGTCTGAAAGAAAAGGATGGCTTCAATTGTGTTCATCCGAGGGTGGCCTTTTTGAATATTGTTCCGATGAAGTGATAATCAGAAACCTGAATGCAGTATACAGTCACTCTGAAGATGAAGCAGCTGTTATCGGAACCCTGTTGCATGACATAAAGGAAATCGATGCAGGCATTGTAGCATCTTTGAAAATTATGGCAAATATTAAACCCAGATTGCTTGGCATAAATGCTTTAAGAAGCATTACTGAAAATAATAAATGGAATATCGGAAGCATTATTGAGGGTAATCCAAGATACTTGATCTTCTCCCTGAAAAAAGGAAAATAAGTCGGAAGAAAAGCCAACTTCATTTACCATAGTCAGGAGTATCAATTAGATCACCCCGGGTCGGAGTTAAATCTTTATCATTTTGTTATGTATGTTAAGTGTTCTCAGACTTTTTTTTAAGTCATCAAAGAAGGATGGATTTTGAAGAAATTGAAGATCCTCGTAGCAAGCTACGAGGAATCTTCGATCCCAATTTGGTATTTTTTTATTTTAATGCTCGCTAACCCCGCAGCAAGCATCGGGGAACCGAGTTTACGAGCTCGGCGAAGCCAATGCGCTCGCTGGGATTCAAGTATTTATAAATCCAGATTGAAGGTGTTTTTTATTAGGTCCAGATTTTGGATGAAAACGTCAAAGAATTCCAAGATTCCTCAGTGAAAAAATGAAAGTATCCAACTTTATGTTCTTAACTGGTTATTTTCCCTGAGTTTTTGTGAATAGTCCTGCTCCCAGTTCGGAACCTTGTGTACCAGGTATTAGTTGCAGATAGTTACGCTTCGTTGGATCCTCCTCTATTTGCAGGGTACCTTCTTTTTTTATTACAACATCTTTATCAAATTTCAGCCTGTCAGGATTACCTTTTTCTCCAAAGCCAAATGCACCACCACCTTTGTTTACCAATTCGCTATACCCGATAACAAGTGAATTTGAAAGTGAGAAAGTAATCTTCTCATCCCTGTTTAAAACCCAGAAAACATTTGTATTAGCCACTACATTATTATAAAATTTAAAATCTTCGGCTGCCGTCCACGTCCATACAACTGCACCATAATTGCCAATGAAGAGGTTGTGATGTACTTCACAATGTTCGGCAGGTCGATCTGAAAACCAGAATACAATAGCATCTTTACAGTGATAAAATACGCAGTGATCAACTACAATTCCCTGTCCGCAAGCCAGAATTGCCAGATGGTTAGGGATTGCAACCTTATCCCCTACAAACAGGCATTGAGTAATTCTAAGGTCATCGAGATTTCGACCTTCTCTCACAATGGGATAATTTCGTTTTACCATTCCTTCCTGTGGCCTTTCATGAACCGGTGTGCCTAATATCCGTAAACCCTGAATGGTTACATAACTTGTTTCAATCTGAATTCCGTAAGAGGCCCCTCCAAGTGGATCCTGCCGGCCGTTTGGTTTAAAATCAAGAGGCATAGTTGATACGATAACAGGCATTTTACCGGGATTCCACCCGGGATCATCAGGTAAAACAGCAGCCCTGATAGTCAACCGCTGATCTTTGGAAAAATGCCAGTTCACCGGATGAAAGGTAACAGTGGCATCAAGGCCATATATACCTTCAAAGAGACAAATTGTTACAGCACCTGTTCCGTTGGTTTTATTTAACCTTTTTGCTGCTTCAAAGAGTGATTTCAATGGTTGTTCTTTTGATCCGGCATTATGGTCATTACCGGTATTTGCATCGATATACAAATCATTTATCTGAGCCGTGAGAACAAAATTCATCAGGCAAGAACATAAAAAGGTAGCTAGTACTAATTTGATAGTTTTCATTTCACTTATTATTCAATTTAACAACATTATCCCTGAAAAATTCATTACCAATCAGGTTTCTCTTCGGAAATTATTCCATCATCCTGGGTAGCCTGGACAAGTGATCCTTCATCCACCTGAATACAGAAATAAGATAATCCAGCTGAATTATCTGCCCTGATAGATCTGACACATGAAGGTGAGACCCGAACAGCAGTTCCTTCCTTAACAGGAAGTTTAGTTCCATCAAGCAGGAACAGACCTTTTCCCGATGTAAAAATGTAAATTTCTTCATTTCTTTTGTGAGAATGAGCAAATGGAATTTCTGCTCCGGCCGGAAGCCGGTTAGCTGAGATCTCAGCACCTGTAAGATCAAGTTTTTCCTTTAATGTCACACGGGTAATACTATCCAAATTACCTAATTCAGTCACGCTGTAAGTTTTCATGTTTTTGATTTTTTTAATTGTTTTCAATTTTATTCTGCAATAGTAATTCTTCAATTTGTTATGTGCAACATGGTTCGTTGCGCACGCATAAGTTAGAAATATTGATTATCAATAATATATAGATGTTGAACTTATTAAAAAATCTTTAATTCTCCCGGTACTGTAATATCCATTTTTGGTTATTACTCTCTATTAGAGTATTTTTTATAATTTTGTACCCGCAAAAGGGACGATTATGAGAGCACTTGATTTACACTTTCCAGCATGCCCGATAAGAAATATCCTGGGGCGATTTGCTGACAAGTGGTCCTTACTTATTCTGATCAGTTTGCATGCTCAAGGTAAAATGCGTTATACTGAGCTAAAAAATAACATCCCCGACATTTCGCAGAAAATGCTAACATGTACCCTAAGGCAACTAGAGCATGATCATCTTTTGAAACGAAAAGCCTATGCTGAGATTCCTCCTCGTGTTGAATACTCACTTACTGACCTTGGGAAAAGTCTGATGCCTATAATAGAAAATATGATTGAGTGGGGTCAGGAACATTTTACAGAGGTTACCAGATAGCTTTTGCAGAACTTCTTTTGAAGTAGTCAAAGAAGATGGATTTTGAAGAAAATCAAACACTTCCAAATCCAGAAGTCGCTGACTATTTCAGTCACCTGATTCCTATAATACAGGCGGGCTGATTATATGAACAGGTTAACTGTATTAGACTATTTATCAGGTATAACCGTAAGTATGTATTGGAGCTTGCGTTGTTTTGCGAGAGACTCGTATTCAAACCAGCCATCACTATTCCCTCCCCATCCGCAATTCAGATGCACATAAAAATAATTATCTGAATCTGCAGTGCCATCTAAAACAACAGCATGACCATTTCTGACCATTTTAATTGCAAGAATATCGTTGAAGTAGGCGATAACGGGTCTTCCCAAACGGAGCTCAGATCGAATTCTGCTGACTAAATCAGTATCTGCTTTTTTTACATCGCACTTGTAATGGTCTGATATCTCCTGAGGGACGATGGAAATATCCTTATATTCCCCTCTACCGAAATCTTTTTGTAAAACAGTCGCAACCTGATAACAATATTTTGCTGTTTCCTGAGAATATTCAGAAAGCGTCGTTGAATCAACAAAGCTGATTATTCTTTCCCACTTAACAGGATCATTAAAATCCTGATTTATCATTTTCCCGCTGCCGGTTGTATAATTTACTTTCCCTGAAGGGGATAGTTTGTGAAAAGCGAGAACCTGCGCAAAAGCAACAGACCAGCAACCCAACAAAGCATTATCCGGGGTAAATGAAGCATACTCGTCATCTTGCTTCCACCTTGTCAGGATGTATGGCCCATGAATATCACTCCATGTATTTTGCACTTCAGTGAAAGATGGGACGAGCTCTTTTTCAAATCCACCCCTGGCAACCTTTCTTAAAAACAGAAAAACTGTCAGCAGAAAAACACTTAAAGCGGCTATTAAAAAGAGTAACTTCTTTCTTTTCATGGAGTTATTAAAACTTGTTACTATTAGGCAGTTGTCAGGAAACCACCTGGTTCCTCTTTTTCAAAGACGAAACAAAATTCCTGGTGATGCTTCACTCTTAGATTGAGTCCTGGAGGGTTTTAAGAACTTATGTGGAGTGGTCAGGGGCTTTCTATAGAAAACAGTTAGATTAAATGGGGATTTTAATCAACTATAGGATTATTTGGTTCCCTTTGGTCATCCGGGAAAGGCTTAGCATTTTTCTTTCCACGTAATTTTATTATAATACCCCGCTCTTCTTCATTTCGGACAATCCTGATTAACCGTTGTTTTTTCTGAACAATACTATCGCCTTCTGTTCCCTGCTGAAAGCTACTGCTGTAGGGTATTTCCCTTGAAATACTAATCAAATCACCTTTAGAAATGAAAAATATAAGAATTATGACTTTAATAATTATCAGTGGTATAATTACTTTCTTTAATTTTTGCCAATTCATTGTACGGTATATCCTATTAATGTCGACAAATGTATTGATATTCTGAAACTATCAGCATAATACACCTGCTTTTAAGAAAACTTTAACCTTTAACTGACTTTTCTTTACTATATGAACGTAATTCCTGTGTCAATTTATATGCATGCCTTGAAGGTTTGTTGTTAAAATCCCTTTATTTGCAGGTTATCAATCTCTTCTTTATCCCTGTTGATCTTATCTGTAAAAGCCGGACCTGTTAAGTACATTTAGCCGGTCCAATTATAATCTTAATATTTATCTGAACATCAAGAATTTAACCTCGCCAGTGCATGGTCAGTTCATTCCGGCCAATAGTGGTCAGGGACAATGGCTTTTACAATTAATTTGTGTAAAATGATTTATCTGTTTTGAAATTTAGCATAAATTTACTTAATGAGGCAAAGAAACAAGTAATTCAAAACGCGGTAACCATGAAAGTATTAATCATTTATGCTCATCCTAATCCAATGTCATTTACTCATGCAATTCTTGACAATTTTGTCAAAGGTCTTACTGAGGCAGGACATTTATATGAAATTGTCGATTTGTATAAAATAAAGTTCAATCCTGTATTGCAGGATAGGGATTATGCTTTTTTTGTTGATAAAGAATTGCCTGAGTGGCTTTTCAGGCAAATGGACATGAGGAAGATGATAATCGGTCTTGCAGGCGGGCCTTTAAGAAGGTTGGTTGCAAAATTATATATTAAGAACAAGAGTGATGATGATTTGCGTGAGCTTATTAGTTCTCAGAAACCCAGGGATGTGCTGGTACAGCAAAAGAAAGTAGCAGAGGCGGATGTGCTCGTATTCATAACACAGGTGATCTGGATGCACTTTCCCGCGATAATAAAGGGATGGATGGAACGGGTTTTTTCCTACGGATTTGCATACAGATTAAATGAAAGCGGATGGCATGGTGATCCGGATGGCAGAATTCCTTTATTGACAATTAAGAAAGCTATAATAATGCATCCTACTTTCTTCAACGAAAAAGTTTACAGGGAAAAGGGATTCAGAGAGTCCATGGAAAAAATTATTGATAACTGGAGCCTGAAGTACCCCGGAATTCAGACTGTCGATCATATCTACTTCCATTCTATACTCGCAGTGGATAATGACACACGTAAAAAGTATCTTGAAATCGCTTATTTAAAAGGTAAAAACTTATAAGATTATGAATAATCTACACTTTACAGGCATTAACTTATACGCTGTAATTGTTGCGTGGAAAATCCGTGGGAGGAATTAGCCATGAGTATGAAAGAAACAACATCACAGATAAGCCATGGAAAATCTGCTCCACTTACACCTGTTCTAAGTTCCAAGACCAAAAGGATGTATCGCCATCGCGGTCTGTCCAACTTGCTGAGGATGGGCCATTGTGCTCCATCTGTCATGCAGACTCTTCTGGATCTGGGGAATACTAAAGAAGAATGGCTGGTCAGGATGACTGCAGGACTGCCAGGTGGAATCGGCAATACAGGATTCGAATGTGGAGGGATTACATCCCCGCTCATTCAATTGGGGCTGGAGCATGGTCTCAGTGCAAAGCATGACGGACTGCCCATCAGTTATCTATGCAGGGCACGACTATCTCCATCGATTTCAGAAGTGCAACAACTCACTCTTGTGCAAGGAAATCCTCGGTGACCGACGAGTCCCTCTGCCATGCATAAAGGTCGCTCGTCATGCCCCGGAACTTTACAGACAAACTGACTGCAATGACAATACCGGGGCTATTTCAGACCAGACCAGGGAAGCCTTTGGTATTTTGTATGCTCACTTGTCCGCCAATGGTTTTCACTGTGCCCATGCTGTCCTGAATTATCTTGGTAACACAATTCCCGTAACCCGGGAACTACTTGATGGAACCAGCGGTTTTATCGGTGGAACGGCGTTCAAAGGACTAACTTGTAGTGCTTTTACTGCTGGCCTGATGGCTGTCGGCCTGAAACTTGGTGAGATTGAAGATAGTAACCTTCGCGTCTTTCGGATGTTGGTGACTATGATTGCTGGCGGAAATGCTCTGGCCGACCACATGAACAAGTTCAACAGGCTCCTGAACATAGGCCATAGAATGTCGAAATGGTTCAGAAAAGAATTCGGAAGCACACTATGCCGTGAAATCACACGATGTGACTTTTCTTCTTTAGCGGATGTACACCACTATATCGTGAATGGTTCATTAACCACCTGTAAGATAATAGCGGAAAATGTAGCCAGGCAGGCCGAAATGATCATTAAACAGAAAGGAGTTGGCTTTTGAAATGACAGTCCTGTCTTCTTTTTTGGAGTAAATGTTCAAATGTGGAAGATTTGAACTAATTGGTGAGTTTCCTAGGTAATTATCATCTCATCGCAATCATTAAGATCACAGATATTATTATTCTTCCTGAACTGTATTCTTCTGTGAGCTATTGATAAGCAGCTGATATAATTCTCAATATTTTGAACCTTAGCCGGATTTTTAACGACCAGGGGTATCACTCCAATTTTCTGAAGGCCATCTTTTTCCCTGAATTTAGTTTCACAGACATAATACATTTCCCTGTCAATCTCCAGTGGATCTCCGGAGACAGGAATCTGATCGACCGTTATTTCTGTCAGATCAGTTTGATCTATGACATTAAATGGTTTAATTTTCACTTTACTCATAAACGCCAGGATAAGTAATTAAATACAAGTTATACTTTGTAGTCAATCAAATTCTTATTAGCCAGTCTGCTTAACAGATACTTGATGCTTTCCTCTGAAAGGCTGAATTTCTCAGCCATTTCAGGTATTTTTATTGATCCCTTTTCTTTAATAAAATCCAATAACTCTTTTTCAATTTGCTGACACCATTCTTCAAACAATCCTCTCAGTTCGGATGTGGCGAATTTTGCAGTGTTTGCAGTTTCCTTTATACCTGTCATCATCTCACAGCACATATCCCAGGGCATTTTACTTTTTTCATCTCCTTTTTCAGGGCTTTGGCCTTTTCTGCCCCTCATCATCGACATCATGCCCATCATTGGATTATTGCCCATCATCCTGCCCATCATTCCGGACATCATATCTTTTTTTTCATCATCAGACATCGATGAAAAGAATTTTTCCATCATTGTCTCCATCATTTGTTTCCTGTCATCTGCAGACATATTTTGAAACTGATGATCCATCATCTCATTCATTAATTTTTCTTTAATTGTCATTTCACGGTCCTCCTATGTTTTATTATTGTAATTACCCGGCACCCATCCGGAACAGAATCCGGAACTGGTTTTATATTGTATATCTGAATTCCTGAAAAGTTCTGAAAAAAGGTTTATTGCATCAAGAATTCTTTTGTCTCTTATGAAGTAAAATATAAATGGCCCTTTTCGTTTGGTATCAAGAATCCCGGTTTCTTTTAAAACTCTCAGATGATGCGATACAAGAGGCTGAGAAAGTTTAGTTGCTTTCACAATTTCTCCCACCGGACTTTCTTTATCACAAATGAATCTTATTATTCCCAACCGGTTATAGTCGGACAATGTTTGAAAGATCATTTGAAGCTTTTTCAGGTCATCCATATAAAAAATCATTTATATAAACGCAAATTTATATATTATTTCTGTTATATAAAAAAAAATAAGAGAATATTTTCGAAATAACTGGGAAAAATTGTCTTCGATCAAAATTTTCAAGATAATTTGACCACCAAATACCGGAGTTGGAAACTTATCGTATAATAAGTGCCGGATTCCTTTTAATTATTAACCTCCCAGCTATTAATAATTTTGATCCCTTTCTTGAAAGTAACCGTGGTGGACTTCTGTCAGAGGAACTTCAAACTGAATCATTTCAGTGAACTGAGGAAATTAAGAACCTCTTCAGAATCCTTTTCCGGATTGACAGCCTCATTTTTGTAAATGATCTTGCCGTCCTTTCCTACAATAAAAGTCCATCTTTTTATAGATATATCACGAACCAGTTCATGTTCGATGCCTCCGACGGTACGTTTTATGGATGCCCCTTCACCAACAGGAACACCAAAGTTTTTGGCGATGGTGCCCTTTTTATCAGATAAAAGTGGAAAGTTGAGGTTCTCTGCCTGTTTGAATAGTTTAAGATTCTTAACGTCATCACCACTGATACCAACAACTATTGCATCAGCAGTTGCCAGATCGTTAAGATGATCACGGTAAGAACATGCCTGCTTCGTACATCCGCTTGTCATTGCACCCGGGAAAAAGTAAATCACAATGAAATCTTTACCAATAAATTTACTGATATCCCAGGTTACACCGGTATCAGTAGTGGCTTTGAACAGGGGAACCTTGTCACCAATTGAAAGAGATTTTTGGCCGGACATGGAAAATGATGTTAACATAAAAATTGAGATTAAACAGATCCGTTCTTTCATAATAAGTCTTTTTAATATATCTTTTTAACAAAGATAAACTGAAAATGTTGTCTTCTGTTTTGCTGGTTAAAACCGTACTTTTATTCCTATTCCAACCGCCATAGAATTATTTGTATTAAAATCAAACTTCTTTAAAGCAATTTCAGCTTTAGCTTTTCTGCTACCTCCTATTACCCAAGTATATGTGCCAACAGCTGTAATAGTCATACCAATAATACCGGTAATCATCATGACGAGACCGCCTCCCAATTCATCATAAGAACTTTCAGGGTCACTGTTGCCCATGATCGACCCGATAATTAAACCAGTTCCCATTATACTGATACCGCTGAATGTTTCAATCATCCCTACATCTCTCATTATAACAGCTTTATGCCTGTATAGTTTTAGCTGGTCAATATCTAAGGTGTCAATGTTAATTCTCTGCGCCATTATGCTATTGGAAACAAAGCACACCAAGAGTATCAAAATGACTCTTCCTAAAGAAAAATGACTTCTTTTCATATCCGGAAATTTATTATCTATCAAAGTTATGCCAGCAAAAAGCCAAAGTCAAATAAATGAAGCTCACTAAAAATTAATAAACACAATATCTGATATTTAGTGAAGTGGTAGGAGAGAATTAACTGAGCAATTTTTGGAGCGGCCCCGTGAAAAGTGACAGGCAGAATTCCGGGTATTATAACAATCATTAACAAAATAGACAGAAATATTATTTAAGAAAATTTGGATCGCATTAAATTTATGTTTTACTTTGTATTTCAAAGTACTTTTATAACATGAAAAGTGATACAAAATCCATCGAGGATATAAAGGCAATCAGGAAAATAATGGAAGAATCTTCCAGATTTCTTTCTCTCAGCGGCCTTTCAGGAATATTTGCAGGGGTGACGGCAATAGCCGGAGCACTTGTTGCATATTTTTTTATTCTTGACAATGGAAGTATTCACTATGATGAATATTTCAGAAGCCTGTCGGCGAAAGAGACTTTTTCTCTCAGATGGCAACTTATTGCAGATGCTGCTTTAGTACTTGTGCTTTCTGTGCTGTTTTCTCTCTATTTTTCAATAAAAAAGGCAAAGAGGGATGGAAAGAATTTCTGGACTCCTGTTTCCAAAAGGCTGCTTATAAACCTTCTTATTCCCCTGGCTACCGGAGGTGTTTTTATTATTGTACTCCTGTTTCAGAACCATATCCAGCTGATAGTTCCCGGTTTTCTCATTTTTTACGGTCTGGCGCTGGTCAATGCAGGCAAGTTCACCTTTGGTGAGATTTTTTACCTCGGGATACTCGAAATAATTACCGGTCTTGTATCAGCCTTTGTTCCCGGCTGGGGTCTGATATTCTGGATATTCGGTTTTGGCATCCTTCATATTATCTACGGACTGGCAATGTACAGAAAATACGAGGCATGAAAGATCTTATTTCGAACATAAACAAGGTTTTTGAAAGCAGGGTAAGATTGGGGATAATGTCAGTCCTGATGGTAAACGAAACCTATGATTTTAACAGCCTGAAAGAGACTCTGGATGTAACTGACGGGAATCTTGCCAGTCATCTGAAAGCTTTGGAGGAAAAGGGGATGATAAAGGTTAATAAAAAATTCATCGGCCGTAAACCAAATACAAGCTACTCAGCAACTGAAACGGGAATCGCTGAATTCAGGCAGCATTTAAAAGCTCTTGAAAACCTGATTAGAGAACAATAATTTTTTTTGTATTTATACTTTGTAATTCAAAGTACTTTTAAAATAAAATAAAATATTATGAAAATTGAAATCACAAACCAGAACAAATGGCACCAGTCCCTGACAGTAAAACTCGCATTGCTGGCATTTCTTGGACTGCTCTTACTTATCCCTCTCGAGATGATCAAACAGATTATCCTGGAAAGGCAGTTGAATGCTGAAAAGGTTAAAAAGGAAATATCAGATCAATGGGCTGCAAAACAATGTTTTTCAGGACCTGTGATCAATATCCCCGTTCGCACCATTCCGTCAGAAAAGGATGAAAAATCAATAACCAGATTATGGCATATTTTACCTGAAAGTCTTGATATAACCGGAATTATCAAACCGGAAATAAGATACAGGGGCATTTATAAGTCGGTTGTCTATGATTCTGAATTGAAAATCAAAGGATATTTTATTGTCCCGGCAGAAGATGTTTTAAAAAGTTATGAAGTTTTATGGAATGAGGCTTATTATACTGTAGGTATTTCAGATAACAGGGGTCTTAAGGGCAAAATCATTCTGAAAACCGATTCGACAGAACTGGAAGCTGAACCCGGAGTCAGGGATAATGATATCTTTCAGTCAGGCATTTCATTTATCAGTCCTGTTCTCATTCCCGGCAGCAAGGTCAGTATAGACATGAGTATCAACCTGTCAGGTTCTGAAGGATTGCAATTGACTCCCCTTGGAAAACTAACTTCTGCTCATCTTCAATCAGAATGGACCTCTCCAAGCTTTAACGGGAGCTTCCTGCCGGTAAAAAGGAATGTAGATGAAACAGGATTTACTGCAGACTGGGAAGTCACCCACCTGAACAGGAATTTTCCTCAGAACTGGACAGGAAGTGCATTTCATCCGCTGGAAAGTTCATTTGGCCTTGATCTTTTTCAACCTGTTGATCATTACCAGAAGTCCTGGAGAAGTTCAAGATATGGAATACTTTTCATAGCTCTCACATTTCTTGTTCTGATATTTCTTGAAATCACAAGAAAGGAAGCTATTCATATTTTCCACTATTTCCTGGTCTCGCTGGGGCTTGTCCTCTTTTTCTCACTTCTGAATTCTCTCAGTGAACAGGTCGGTTTTAATGCAGCCTACCTGATTTCATCAATTGCAACAATTTTGATGATCTCTATTTTTACCGGCACTCTTTTCAGAGAAAAAAAGACAGCATTGATTGTATTTGGTATGCTGGTGATTTTATACTCATTTATTTTCGTCCTGCTGACCCTGAATGATTATGCTTACCTTGCCGGTAATATTGGTCTGTTCCTGTTGCTGGCTGTTATTATGAGACTCGCAAGCAATCTGGAACTTTTCAAAAAGGCTACATTATTTGAAACAGACGGGAAAAAGGATAATTAGTATAAGATTGGATCGCGGCGGGCGCATTGGCTTCGCCGAGCTCGTAAACCCGGTTCCCCGCTGCTTGCTGCAGGGTTAGCGAGCATTAAAATAAAAAATACCAATTATGTTGCCGGCAATAACAAATTATTGAACATAATTGAAGGGATAAGATCCTGATGTTTAATATTTATAATTAAGATATGAAGAATCTTGTGTTAAGATCCCTTTTTGAAGGGTGACCTGGTCTTTTGGTAGTGGCCAATAGTCATCTTTTTCATGATTATAAACAGCTCCCCGCATAAATGATCTGAACTCTGAGTCTCTGAGAATATAATCATTAAGAACCTCTTCATCAATACCCCAGCGGCGTAAATCAAAAAACCGGTGTCCTTCAGTAGCAAATTCAAGCCGGATTTCCATTCTTACGGCTTTTCTTGCTTCACTTATCGAAGAGAAAGCAGGATGTCCCGGAGGGTAGGATTCTACCTTATAATTAGCTGCAGGTTGAGTCCAATCGACCACCGGATTAGTTTCAAGGTTTGAATAACTTGTACAGAGTCCCATTACCGGATTACTGTTTTTCGCTCTCTCCCGGATCTGATTGACAAGGTTCCTTGCAAGTTCAAGATCACCCTCTTCAACTGCAATCTCGGCTCTCCAGAGCAGAATATTTGCAAGACGATACATCCTGTAGTTCTTGCCATTATAAAAGCCGGTACCATAGAGATTCAGACTTTGTTCATTTTTAAAGTGCATATACTTTTTTGTCATGTAAGGCCCTCCGTTGGATTGTTCACGGATCCAGTTATTTCCCGGATGGATTCCCCACCCCAGGTAGTCAACTCCTCTGCGGGCTATTGTCCAGTCAACGCGAAGGTCAAGGAAGTGGCTGGTCGGAATAAATGTCATGCTGCTTGATATTCCCATGTCATTTGCGAGTGGTTCACGGTCTTTAATATCCAGAACAGGTAAACCTTCAGCGGTCACCTGAAATGCCTCGAACAGGCATTGTGATGGCTGAAAGAATCCCCATCCGCCACAGCTTGCCGGACCTTTCTGATGAAAAGAACAACCGGAAATCAATATTGATGTATAAGCTGTACCACTGGTATTTGCCTGTATCTCAAAAATCGACTCCCTGTTATTTTCATGGGTCATGTCATAGTTATCGTAGAAATTATCAACGAGGGAAAATCCACCGTTATTTATGATATCGTCGAGAAGAACTTTAGCTTCACTGAATTCTTTCTGGTACATATGAACATGTGCCTTAACGGCTTCGGCTGCATATTTGTATATACGGCCAACCTCCCCGGGAGGGTGGATGACAGGAAGATTTTCTATAGCAAACTGAAGGTCTTCTTCAATCTGGTTCCAACCAGGATCAGAATTTGGAACTTTTTCCGGCAGCAATGGCGCGAGTTCAGAAATTGTTTTTATATACGGAATTTTTTCAAAAACCTTATTGGCCTGGAAATGAAACCAGGCTCTCAGGAATTTTGCTTCTGCCTCTATCTGGGATGCTCTGGGATCAGGAATTGGGTTATTCCCGGTTTGGTTTGCAGCCAGACATTCAAGTGTGGAATTTGCACGTGCAACTCCCTCATAACAGTCTCTCCACCGGTCGGTCAAATAGGGAAATGTCACCCCGATCTCATATCTCTCAAGTTCGGTATTCATATCACCGGCTGAAGTTCCTCTGTAACAATCATCAGAGGGGACACTTCCATAAGTCCAGTCAGTTCCCATAGCACCTCCAAACATGCTCTTACCTCTCATGGCTGCATAGGTGCCGATAAGTACCTTTTCAACTCCGTCAGGGGAAGTGATAACAGATCCTGCAGCAACTCCGGGAGGCTCTTTTATAAGGAAATCCTCACTGCAGGAAAAGATAACCTGGAAACTAATCAGGATCAGAGACCCTGCCGTGAACTTGAACATATTCTTCATAATCTGATGAACATACTAAAATAAATATTTCCAGGATATTCCTGTTGAGATTGAAATGGACATCTGTTATAAGAGTAACGTGACTGTTAATAAAATATTTATATTTTCCCAATTTAACCGGGCAAATATGGTCAAAACGTAAGGTCTTTGTGTAAATATCCGATTCTCCTTAATATTTGTGAGTTGATCATTAATCTGATCTGATCTCGTTATATTAAGATTTTTTTATTGCAGCCAATATTCTTTCCGGTGTCATTGGCAGCTGAAACAACCTTGCACCTGTAGCGTCAAAAACAGCATTTGCAATAACAGCACCCATACAGATAATTGCAGGTTCTCCTCCTCCGTGAGGTGCCTCATCTTTTCTTTCCATTATCACTGTATCAATCTTTGGTACCCATGAGAAGCGGGGAATCTCGTAAGTATCGAAGGAGTGATTTTTGATATCTCCTCCCTGAAATTGAATTTCTTCAGACAATGCATAACCTATGCCCATGGTAATACACCCTTCCATCTGTATAGTTGTACCCTGTGGATTAACACACAAACCCATATCCTGGGCACAGGCCACACGTACTACCTGAACATGTCCGGTATTCTTATCCACCTTCACTTCAGCAATATGAGCAACCCAGGTTCCGACATCGGTGCCACATGCAACTCCATAACCCCTGCCACTTGGGTTTTTGGCGGGGATATAACCGAATTTATCGGCTGCTGCCTTTAACACTGCAATCATTTTGTCATCCTTCAGATTTTTAAGACGAAAATCCAATGGATCGATTCCTGCTTTGGAAGCCATTATATTTATCTGTGATTCCCTGGCAAATGTATTGGTATTATTACCAGGAGCTCTCCATGCTCCCGTACCAAAAGGATGAACTGATCCCCCGCTGTA
Organism: uncultured Bacteroidales bacterium; assembly: GCA_963831935.1. Lineage (GTDB taxonomy): Bacteria > Bacteroidota > Bacteroidia > Bacteroidales > VadinHA17 > LD21. The sequence goes on along the minus strand of CAWHSH010000010.1, from coordinate 173,483 downwards.
ATTTGTAGTCCTGGCATTCGGGACATCATATATGGTCTCTGATCCTCTTGCTCCGGCATAATATGTATTAAAGTCCCAAAGCACGATCCTTCCTGATTTGTCCACGCCTGATGTGATTTTGACAACAGCTGCAGGCCGGAATGTATCGTAAAAAAACTCTTCCTGCCGTGTCCAGGCAACCACCACCGGTTTACCCGTGATCTTTGCCAGCTTTACAGCCTCTACTGCCTGCGCGTGTGGCGACTTGCCACCGAAGCCACCACCCACGAAAGGTGTTCTTATCCTTACCGTTTCAAGCGGAACATTCATTTCCCTGGCAATGGTTTCCTGTACACGATAAGGGGCCTGTGTAGAAGCCCAGACATTTATTTTTTCACCTTCTATCATAGCTGTTGCGGCGTGAGGTTCCATTGGTGCATGAGCAACATAACTGTTATGATATTCCGCCTCTGTCAAAGTATCAGAAATTTTCCTGCCGGTTTCAATATCTCCGTTGCTGCTTACAACATTAGCAGATGATTCTGCTTTCAGGATACGTTCAAAGATTGTTTTATCATCAACCTTAATTTCATCGAATGAATACCCGGCTTTTACTTTGGTAATTGCTTCGTCGGCCTTGTCGCGGTCATCACTCAATACAGCAATAAGATCTCCTTCCCGAACTACCCTGATACCTTTTATCTTTTCTGCTTCCGAAACATCGCATGTTAATAATTTTGCACCATGTGACGGTGGCCTGAGTAAACGTGCATGCAACAATCCAGGCAACTGAATATCAGCGGCATATCTGGCTTCTCCGGTGACCTTTAAACGGGCATCCTGATGTAGATAGGGTTTCCCGACATATTTGAATTTAGAGTAATCCTTTAATTCCGGTTTGCCATCAAGGTGTTTTTCAATTTTTTTTCCTTTGGCTAACTCACCATAAGTGACTTTGTTTTTATTATTTCTGATATCGCTTATGATACCATCCTTTACCTCCAGCTGTGATACAGGCACATGCAGGTATTCCGAGCCCAGTTGCATTAAAACTGTTTTGGCTTCAGCAGCTGCAACCCGCATGCGTACACTGAATGTGCGGATCGTGTTGGAACCGGACGTCCCGCCATCCCAGGGACACAGGTCGGTATCACCCATAATCATCTTTACTCTCTCGAAGGGCACTTCAATTTCATCGGCCATTATCTGGGCAAGCGACGTAATGGCTCCCTGCCCCATTTCGATCTTACCGGTATAACAATTGACCAGGCCATCTTCAGCGATCTGAAGGAAAGCATTAAATTCGGTTGGCAGAGATCTGCGTTGCTGGGTTTGTAAATCAAAAAGTTCAGAAAGATCCCAGGGTTGGAAAAAAATGAATATGCCTCCGCCGAGAAGTTTAAAAAAGTCCCTTCTCTTCATTCCGGAAAGTTCCTGTGAGCCCAATAATTCAGTCTCATTTATGACTCTTTTTTTCATTATTTTCCTCCTTTCATTTCTTTGGCTCCCGTTTGAATTGCCTGAATAATCCGTACATGAGCACCACACCGACATAAGTTACCTTCGGTACCTTTTATGATGTCCTGTCGGGATGGTTCCGGGTTTTTTAACAATAATCCCACAGCATTCATGATCATACCTGGGGTACAGTAGCCGCATTGCAATGCATCATGTTGCATGAAAGCCTTTTGCACAGGATGGAGATTACCATTTCGTGCTAATCCCTCGATGGTGGTAATTTTTTTGTCAGCTGCATCACTCACCGGCAGCATACAGGATCTTACAGCTTCCTGCTCCATAAGAACGGTACAGGCTCCACAGAATCCCATACCACAACCATATTTAGTTCCTGTCAACCCGAATTTATTACGTAAGACCCATAACAGAGTCAAACCAGGATCAAGAATCATTTCTTTTTTTTCCCCGTTAAGCTCAAACCGTATTGTCTCTTCCATACTTATTGAATTTGTATTAGGTAATAAATAATTGAACTTCCGCCACAAGTTAGATAAAATCGGGCGAATTGACCACATCAGGATGCCAGTAAAAAAACTGGGGAGTTGCATGCAACGCCCCTGCTTTTTCAACACCCCATCTTCAATTTTATCTTACTTTTAAAATATTCATTTGCAGACTTAATGTTGCAGATAAAGCAGACAATACGTAAATTTCTTTTACGATTAATTGTAAAATATATTTACGGTCCGGGACTTAAAAAATAATTAAACAGCTTTATATCATGCACATACAACTTTGGCATTTTATTAGTTATAGATAGAATAACAAATGAAGGAATCATTTTAAAATTCATTATTACAGGTTTTAGAGAGAAGAAATGGCTGCAGCCAAAAATTGGGCGGAAACATTGAGATAAGAATAGCCAGATGAGATGATTCTGATCGGAGTATCAGGATTGAGACAAATTTACATGAATTAATTATTACAATGAATACAGAGCGATTAATGAAAAGTACAAAACCAAAAACACAATGATCTGGAACTTCCTTAAAATTGCCCTTCGCTTTTTATGGCGTAACAAAACATATACCATCCTGAATTATCTATGCCTTACATTTGGGCTGTCCTGTTCAATTATTGCGATGCTGCATATTAATCGTATGTTCAGTTTTGACAAATTTCATGAGAATTATGAAAGATTATATGCAGTTGAGGCAAACGTGACATATTTTAACGGAGACCGCTTTCCAAAACAGGCTCTTTCTGCATCCCTTGCAGATGATCTGGAGGGAAAGATTCCAGAGTTTGAATTGGTGACACGGATCGCAAATCGCAGTTATACTTTTGTAAATGGGGAAAAAGCTTTCACGGAGAATGGCCTTTTTACTGATGAAACTTTTTTTGATATGTTTTCTTTCCCATTTGTTTCAGGATCTCTTTCACAAGATCTGTGGGGGATTAATTCGATAGTTATTTCAAAACGAATGGCAGTAAAACTTTTTGGATCAGCTGACTGTCTTGGTAAAACACTAATACAAAAGGATAACAGCAATGAGGCAGGGTATAAAATTGCAGGAGTTCTTGAAGACATACCTTCTGAGTCTTTCTTCAGGTTTGATTTTATAATTCCATTCTCAAAATTCATTGCTGAAAATAGCTGGGCAAATGAAACCGGAGCCACTGCCTGCCAGATATGGGCACTTTTGAATAAAGAGGCAAACGCAGACACCATCAATAGTAAGATCAGGGATTTAATAAAGACCCGGGAGAGCACACTGAATCAGGAATTATTCCTTTTTCCTCTTAAGGAAAAGATCCTTTATAATTATATTGGAGGAAGACGGGTCTGGGGTGGGGCCGGGATGCAGTATGTGATAATAGCTGGCACCTTAGGATTCTCAATTCTGCTGATTGCCTGTTTTAACTTCATAAACCTGGCGATTGCGATGAATATACGGAGGTATCGTGAAGCTGGAATCAGAAAGGTAGTGGGCGCCAAAAAATCCACAATCATTCTTCAATACCTGGGAGAGACTTTCATTCTTATACTTATAAGCCTTTTCTTTGCTGTTGATCTGGTAAGGATACTATTACGCGGATTCAATTCCATGACAAATGGCAACCTTGGTTTTAATTTCTCAGATTTCCGGGTTATTCTTGGTTTAGCAGTTATTACTGTGTTTTCTGTTTTAGTTTCAGGCTTGCTCCCTGCGATATACCTGTCTTCTTCCAATCCTGTCAATACCTTGAAAGGGAAGGTAGTTACCAGCCACAGCTTTTCATTCTTCAGGCAAAGCCTTATTGTATTTCAATTTACAATACCTGTTGTATTTATTATATGTATGATGATCATTAAGGTTCAGGATAAATATGTACGGAATTTTGATCCCGGATTTGATAAGGACAAATTATTAATAATCAATAATTCAAAGAACCTTGAGGATCATGAAGAGAGTTTTAAGACTGATTTACTCTCCATTCCGGGTATTGAAACCGTAAGCTATACTAATTGCATACCTACGCGTGGAGGAGCCGCGGTTTCCAACGAAGTAACCTGGGAAGGCAGAGATGTGTCTGAGAAACTGCATTTCTGGTGTATTAACACCGACTTCAACTATAATAAAGTAGTCAATTTAAAAATGACTGGAGGAAGATATTTTGATAAATCCTTCCCTTCTGATTCAGCCTGCTACGTGATCAATAATATTGCAGCAGAGGTTATGAAGTATGAAAATCCGATTGGCAGAGAGCTGACTTTCGAAGGCAAAAAAGGGATCATTATCGGTGTTTTTAAAGACTTTCATTCACTTGATCTTTCCGGTCCGTTTACTCCCACCATCATCACTGTACGGCCCGGAAATCGTAATAATATTCTGATCAGCTTTTCATCGGACAGCTATTCTTCTATATCGGAAAGAATCAGCAGTGTTTATAAAAAGTATGACCCGGATATTATGTTCCAGGCCAGCCTTCTCAGTGATCTTGATAAAACTACTGAATTGACGAATGTTTCCAAAATTATCGGTGCAGCCTTTATTATAGCACTCATGCTCGCATGTCTCGGACTATCAGGGTTAGCCTCCTTCACAGCTGCAAGCCGGACTAAAGAGATAGGGATCAGAAAAATCAATGGTGCAACATCTTTACTGGTGATGCAGCTGCTTGGAAAGAACTATACAAAATGGTTGATAATTTCGATTATTATCGCATTACCGGTTGCATATCTTCTGGGTAATATCTTTCTATCAAGATTTAATTTTCATGCACCAATGCCAATATGGACATTTATCGCCGGTCCGCTTATTGCATATATTATAGCCTTGTCAACAGTAAGCCTGCAGAGCTGGAGGGCAGCAACCAGGAATCCGGTGGAAGCTTTAAGATATGAGTGATTCTATTTTACAAATTTTGCTTTAATAAGATATTCAGCACTTTGCCTGATACCTTCAAGGGATGTTTTAAGCTGTTCAGCCTGTTTCTTCGGGTCCTGCTGACCGAAACCAGCCGGAGGAGCACCCTGTCCACCCTGACCAGACCTGGCACCCTGACCACCCTGAGGTGGCTGCTGACCACCCTGGCCGCCACGCATATTACCTCCTTGTGAAGAACCTGTCTGGCCCTGTCTCTGTTTCATCTGCTCCATTCTGGCCAGATTCTGTTCCAGCTGCTCTTTAGTCATTTTAGCTTCCATTTCAACAAACCAATCCTTATATCCGTTCTTATAAAACTGTTTGAAAATGGGCTTAAAATTTATCTTGCCACTTGCCCCTACCACATATTCATCTTTAATATGAAGGACTTTGAAACGATCCGGATATTTCTTCAAATATGCGACAGGATCCTGACCGCCTACTGTAATCCAGTAAACATCCATCTGGAAGAATACTTTGTCGGGGTCGGTATTGGCTATGAGAAAATCCTCGTATAACTGGTTCGTATTGGGGACTGTGGCGAACTCCATATTGTGGTTATGGTAACCGAATTTAATACCTCTTTTGTTAGCCTCTGCGCCTATTTTGTTCATAAGATCGCATTCTGCTTTAAGACCTTCCACAGTGCCTGACCATGTATTCATCGGAAAAACAACATATTTGCAGCCCATGGTTTTATGATCATCAAATACTTTGCCCCATGCTGCAAGCGTTCCATCAACGTCTTTTACATCAAATCTGGCACGTGCATGGCTTGAAATAATATCAAGTCCGTATTTTTTGGCCAAAGCGGCATATTCAGCGGGCTGGTATCCTGCAACAGTACCTTTTCCGGCATTGTAATTGGAAATCTCCATAACAACATAACCATCGTCAGCCAGAGCCTTGAAAGAGCCTTCAATGTCGGATTCAAGTCCTTTTACAGAATAGGTAGCTATACCGAGGTGCTTTTTGGGTGCTCCGGAAAGAGCTGAAGAAGTAACGAATAGAGCCAAAACCGGGACGACACATATACGTAAGAATTTTTTCATAATGTTATAAGTTTAATAATCATTTAATTAAAGTACATACTTCATTTTTGCAGTCAAATTGCATGACCATCCTGATGTGTACAAATGTATTAATTTTTATAAACCAGTGTCTATCTTAATATCAAGTTACAGGAAGTCTCCTGGTAAGTCAGGTGTCTGAAATATCTGACTAAAACCTGACCATTGACACAAAGAATCAAAGATCTGCTTTCTTTAATGTGGGTTTAAGAAAAGGCTGGCTTAATGCTTATCAACACAATAAACATGGAAAATAATGGGTATGCTCTTTTTAACAATAATGAAGGATTGAGTTATAAATTGAAATAATCTATATAACTTTCACCTGTTTATGAGCTGATTCTACTAAACATCCGTCAAATCAAAGATTTCATCTTGTACATTGACTGATCCGCCGGTTGGCGGAGAGTTCGGTGAAGCCAGATTTGGCCGGAGGTACCATACAACCATTTAAAACAATTAATTATCTTATGAAACCCACATGTATTTGAATACACAAACACAATATTATAATAATCAGTTACATGTGGGTTCCATCTGACCATTAAAAAACAAAATTATAAACAGATGAAAAAGTCGACAATTATATTAGCCAGTCTTCTGATCTGTATTGCATCTTTTGCACAACGGAATAATCCCGGTTGGCTTAAAAGTGCCGTTTTTTATCAAATATACCCGTCATCCTATCAGGATAGTGACGGCGATGGTTTCGGTGATATCAGGGGAGTACAGTCGAGACTCGATTATATAAGATCAATAGGCGTAAACGCTATTTGGTTCAATCCTGTTTTCAAATCGGCATTCCAGGACGGTGGGTACGATGTAATAGATTTCTATCAGGTGGATCCGCGTTTCGGTACTAATACTGATTTGGTCGAATTTGTTAAAGCTGCACACAAATCAGGCTTGCACGTAGTTATGGACCTGGTCGCCGGGCACTCGTCCGACAAATCCTTGTGGTTCCAGCAATCAAAGGAAAAGGATCCCAACCTCGAATACAGCGATTATTACATCTGGGCGGCCGATAAACCTTCCGACCTTACAAAGGCAGAAGAATCGCGTTGGGTGGAAGCAAACGCACCGCGTGGGAAGTATTATATCAAAAACTTTTATGACATTCAGCCTGCCCTCAACTACGGGTACGCCAATCCAAATCCCAATCATCCCTGGGAGCAGCCGGTTGATGCGCCAGGTCCGCAAGCTGTGCGTCAGGAGTTGAAAGACATAATCTCTTTCTGGATGAATAAAGGTATCGACGGCTTCCGCGTTGATCTGGCAGCAAGCCTTGTGAAAAACGACGCGGATAAATCTGCTACTATAAAATTGTGGCAGGAGATGACCGGGTGGTTTGGAGGAAAATTTCCGGAAGGCGTGTTGATAGCTGAATGGTTCAATCCTAAACTATCTATCAAAGGAGGCTTCAATATCGATTTCTTCCGTGGGGGCTCACTCATATCAAGAGGACGCGGAGGCGACCATGGTAAACCTGTATATTTCGACAAAGCCGGTCTGGGTACTGTTAAAGACTGGTATGAAGCATTTAAGGATCAATATGATACCACTGTAAAGGACGGATATATGTCGTCGCCTTCTGGCAACCACGACGGTAACCGGTTAGCCAATGTTAAACGTGGCGACATTGAACAGTTGAAAGTCGCTATGACGTTCTTACTGACTCTTCCGGGTATTCCATTTATTTATTACGGCGACGAGATCGGCATGAAATTTATCGAAGGCATGCCCGACATAGAGGGTAGCAGAAACCGTTCGGGCTCACGCACTCCTATGCAGTGGGACAGCAATATAAATGCGGGTTTCTCAACTGCACCCGCAGATAAAATATATATTCCTCTCGACCCAGATCCAAATCGTCCGACTGTTGCTGCCGAGGATAACGACCCCAACTCCCTGTTGAATTATGTCCGTTCGTTACTCCATTTGCGTGCTTCAACTATGGCAATCGGCAATACCGGTGACTGGAAATTTATCAGCGACCCTGACAAACCTTATCCTATGGTGTTCATGCGCTGGGCTGACAGTGAAAAATATATCATCGCAATTAATCCCTCGGGCAGGAAAGTTGAGGCGACAATTCCGTCTAACGGTGCAGGCAAAAGTGTATTCATCACAGGGAATACTTCAAAAAGCAGCTACAGGATCGGCAGAAAAGGCACCGACACAGTTCAACTACCTCCCGTATCGGCTGCGGTTTATAAACTTGAATAAGCCTTTATTACCGATTCCCGGTTGAAATATTCACCCATTATGAGCTTCCCTACTTCGCAGGTAACGAAGGTGAGATGATGCCGCTATTCCATATCATCAAAGTCCAGATTAAAAACTTCAGAAGCTGATTTTCGCGACTCATGTCACCATCCATTGGATAGTATAACGCCACCTATATCTAAAAACAATGTTGTGACCGGAATTGATTTTTTCATTTTTTTTCATTTTTTTCAGTTAATTCAGTTGGCAGGGGCCAGTGATGACCCGGGTTGAACAACCCATTAGCCTCTTCAGGCCCCCAGGTACCGGCTTCATAATTTGGGAAATCTGCCGGAGGCTGGTCAAGCCAGACGTCAAGGATTGGCATTATTATTTTCCAGGCTGCCTCAACCTGATCAGCGCGCATAAAGAGAGTGGCATCGTTGTTCATCACATCCCAGAGTAATGTTTCATAAGCATCGGGGATAGGTATTGAAAAGCTTTCCTGGTAATTGAATCGCATAGTCACCGGTTTTAACAATAACTTTGTTCCGGGTTGCTTTGCCTGAAAGCGAAGCACAATACCTTCATCAGGTTGAATAGACAGGATGAGACAGGATGTTTGCCAATCAAGTGTTGCTTCCGGAGGAAAGGACTTATGCGGTACCGCGCGAAATTGTATAGTAACTTCCGAGACCTGCCGCGGAAGGCGCTTTCCGGTTCGAAGATAAAAAGGTACATCCTGCCACCGCCAGTTATCTACGAAAAGCTTCAATGCAACAAAGGTCTCTGTACTGGAATCCTTTGAAACTTTACTTTCTTTACGATATCCAATACTTTTTTATCACCCATGTAACCCTTTCCGTACTGTCCCCTTACTACCGACTGATTTACCATATCGTGCGGAATAAGCCTTATTGCATGAAGTACATCCACTTTTTTGTTACGTATTTCATCGGCATCAAACGAGACCATAGGTTCCATGGCTATAAGACACAGCAATTGCATCAGGTGATTTTGTACCATATCTCTTAATGCTCCTGCCTTCTCGTAATACTCTCCACGATGCTCTACACCCAAATCTTCAGCAACCGTAATGGTTACGTAATCAACGTACCGTCGATTCCAGATGGGTTCAAAAAGCGGATTGGCAAAACGGAATGCAAGAATATTCTGCACGGTTTCTTTTCCCAGATAATGGTCAATTCTAAAGATCTGAGATTCTGTAAAACTATCGGTAAGTATCTGGTTTAGCTGCAGAGCTGATGCAAGGTCATGTCCGATTGGCTTTTCGACCACTATGCGTGACCATTCCCGGTCGTTTGCCAGTCCTGCTTCCTTAAGACGTTTTGGAATTTCGCCAAACATTACCGGAGGTGTAGCCATGTAAAAGATAACTTGAGCCTTGGCGTTCCACTCTTTTTCCAGGTTAGCGCATTGCTCTTTTAATATGACATAAATTTCGGATTCTGTAAAATCTCCCTGTTTGTAATAAATATGTCTGGTAAACTTTGACCAAACCTTATCGCTTACTTTGCCTTTTCGTGAAAACTTTTCAATTCCATCCCTGTAACGCTTATGCAATTCTTTATCGGTGAGTTTTATCCTATCCAGGGCTATAATCGAAAAATCAGCAGGCATACTTGAATCCTGAAACAGGTCAAAAAGAGATGGCACCAGTTTTCTCCACGTCAGATCTCCTGATCCTCCAAAAATGGCAAATATCGTTGGCTGAAGTTGTTTATGTGTTTTCATTTTAATAGCTTTAACTAATTTCACTTTTTGGTACGAATGATGAAAAGCGGAACATTAAAGTGAGACACATCAGTTTTGCTGCAAATGGCAGATATGATTTATTTCTTTAAAGCTTTCATTAATGATTTTACCGAGCCTTCACTTTCAAGAATTACTTTGCTGTTCCTTATCATATTATTATCTGATTCTATTCTGAATGTGAGATGGAGCTTGTAACGTACGTTACTGCCTTTTGTCAGCAAATCAAATAGTGTTTTGCTCACTTCTTTAAAAGAAATTGTTATTGGGATTGTCAGGTCGGTAATACTTTTTGCCTTTACATCAATATTACCAGGAATTATTCCCTTAATCCATTGATTGTCTTCAATGGAAACCTCATAAGCGATGTTCTCTGCTTTGAACAGAAATACATTTTGATTATTTATTGAAACGAGCAACTGGACAACTGCTCTTGAGAAATTAAGTGAATCTATTTTGAAGTGCTCAGCATTTACCTCCGGAATATAGATCCTCGGGATTAATCTTTTAATATCAACATTAAATTGCTTTTTAAAGAAAATACGTGTAAAGAAAGATCCCTGAAAATGAAATTCAACGGAATCGACATTTTCCCGCTCATTTGCTTTCAAAACCGAAGAAATTGAATCATTGAAAAAGGTGATTGGAAGCGAAATCAGGCTGCTTGCATTTCTTTTCAGTGAAATTGATTTTTTGTAATGATCTTTCAATATCTCAGTATCATTGATAAAAATCCTGTATTGCAAACTGTCTACAGTGAATGACAGTGGAAGTTGGTTTTTGATATCCAACTTTACCGTCATTTCTGTTTTCTTGGAAGTAAGGGAAGTTATATCTAACTCTGACAACTCCAGTCGCGGCAGCAAAAATGTTTTGTTTGGGTCCTTATCGCGTACATAGTTCCAATATCGCCAGATAAAAAACGAAGCAATTATGGCTATGAACAAAAATAAAAGTGTTAAAATAATTTTCTTTATCATACATTATGAATTTTTCTTCTTATCTGGTCTGTACTTGTGGTTTCCGATAGCGAAAAGTTCGCCAATAACATGTTCAGCTGGTACCTGTTCAATATCGAGCGCTATCAGGAAAACATCGTCCTCGGGCATCTGAATAAGATTGCGCTCCATAATCTTAAATTTTACATGTCAAAATCCGATGGAGGCTTCAATCATAAAACCATCAAATTTTCCTCCTGAACGGATATCTGTGGATTTAAAGTTTTTATAAAGTTGGCTGACGTATTCAGCTTTCAGCATCATATTTTTTGTTACAAACCATCCCAGTGAACCTGCTGTGCGATTAATCGTTATATCACCCGGATTTAATGGCAGTGAAGCCACTAAAGAATTGAAGCGACCTCCAATCCAGAAATTTTCTTTTTCCTGCGGAAACCTGTAAATTAAATCAACTGCATACTGTTTTGCTGTTCGCATATCCACTTCAGTGATCATTCTTCCTTTTGCCATTTCATAAGTACCAAATAACTCCAGACCTTTATACTTAATGAATGGATTTAGCATAAAAGTAGTCACCTGTTCGCTGAACTGAGGATTGTATCTTCCTGACCAGGCATTGCCATTCGATGTGGCAGTGGTGTTCTCCATAACAAAGAAATAACGGGAACCTGTTCTGTCCCCAAAAAATAGTGTATTGCTTGCAGCGCTTTTATCAACATAAAAGGAGCCTGTGATCCTAAATCTTAAATCTTTATTAAGCTGTCTGTCATATCCTAGTTTGCCATGAAATGCCGGAGCGATATCTGTTCAATTTGCCTGTTGCAGTGTCAATTTGCAGATGATGCAGATAACTGTAGGATTGAGTTCACCATTGGTTATTCCAATCATGGCAATTATACCATTTAAAGGATGATAGTAAATTTCGCCTCCGATTTCCGTTGCAAACTCATCCATAATATAATTTTCTATAAAGGGATTGTTAATAGCATTTCCTCCGTCACTTCTTCTGAAATGCTGATCCCCGTAATCAACTTCATAATCTCCCATCTTAATGGTAAAGCTTTTCATGATGTTATCAATTAAATCACTTTTAATGAAAGGCAGTTTATCAAATTGAATATATCCACCTTTTACCCATGTTTCCTCGTGATGCCGGGTAGATAAATACATCGTAAGGTTCATCCTGATGCCGTCAGCCAATTGGGCATCAATATTCAGATTAGCCATGGCACGGTTGAATCCATTGCGTAAGTGAAACCAGTTGATTGGTGTTTACACCATTAACATCATAAACAGGCACTGCACTATTTTGATGTTTGAGTGCCTGAAAATCCTGTGTAAAATTGCCTCCAACTCTTACTGCAAATCCTGAAAATGGAATTGTATCATTTTTAGTAGTCTCATAAATATTTATGCCCATTTTATTATTTGGACGAAAATATTGCAATGGCTCCTGTTGTGCCTTCAACACACCAGAAACAATGAAAAAAAATATGATAAGTTTATTTTTCATCATGTGTATTATTTAATCATTATTTCTGCCATTCCGTATGAAAGGTTCCTTTGGCATCGAAACGTTCATATGTGTGAGCGCCAAAATAATCACGTTGTGCCTGAATAAGATTAGCTGGTAACCACGAACTGCGATAAGCATCGAGATAGCCAAGAGTAGCCATTATACCAGGAATGGGAATACCCAGGATACCAGCCTGGCATACGATCTGACGAAGACTTTCCTGATTCTCTTTAATTTTTTGTGAGAGGTTCGGGTCGAGCAGCAGATTTAACAGGTCGTGGCTGGTATGAAATGCCGCCTGAATCTCTTCCAGTATAGCTGCGCGAATTATGCACCCACCCCGCCATATCCGTGCTACTGCTTCGAGATCAAGATGATACCCGTATTTATCTGACGCTGCTACCAGGAGTGCAAAACCTTGTGTATAAGTTGTAATCATTGACACATAAAGAGCTTTACGTAGTTGTGTAACGAACTTTTTCCGATCGCCATCGAAGGGAGTTTCCGGATATTGATAGATTTTTTCCGCCTTTTCGCGCTGCTTTTCAAATACAGATAAGTCGCGCATAGCAACTGCTATATCGATTATTGGAACAGGTACCTGCAGTTCCATAGCACTTTGCGAAGTCCACATGCCGGTACCTTTTTGCCTGGCTATATCAAGAATCTCATCAATCAGCCGTTTCCCGGTTTTCTCGTCTACTTTGCCAAATATATTGCTGGTAATTTCCATAAGGAAACCATTCAATTCGCCATTATTCCATTCGCTATAAATCGTTTTTAATTCATCCTCAGAAAAACCAAGTACAAGCTTCATCAAAGCATAGGTCTCACTGATAAGCTGCATTAAGCCGTATTCAATGCCATTATGCACCATCTTTACGAAATGGCCTGCAGATAAAGGTCCTAAATATGTAACGCAAGGTTCGTCATCCACTTTGGCAGCAACCGCCTCAAGAGCCGGTTTTACCCTTTCATAAGCTTCTTTCAGTCCGCCAGGCATGATACTGGCACCGTGTCTGGCCCCTTCCTCTCCCCCTGATATTCCCATTCCCATAAAAAGGATTCCTTTTTCTTTTAGCCTGATAGTGCGCAGATTGGTATCCTTAAAGTAAGAATTGCCTGAATCGATAATAAGATCGTCATTCTGAAGATAAACCGACATCTCTTTTATGACGGAATCGACCGGTGCACCTGCGGGGACAAGTAAGATTATTGAGCGTGGTTTTTGAAGGCTTGCGATAAAATCCTGAAGATTACCTGTGCAGTGGATATCTCTCTTCTCCGCTTGCTTCTTAAGGGCTTCGACCTTGGCCGGATCATTGTCGTAGCCGGCCACGGAGAAACCATGATCGGCCATATTCAATAAAAGATTGCAGCCCATGACACCCAGGCCCACCATTCCAATTTCATATTGTTGCTTTAAACTCTCATTGCCCATGATGTAAAGATTAATGTTGCCAAAGAATCATATTGGTTTCAAGCGGAACTGAAAGGCCGGGGAAATATGGTATCACCCGGGGGGTATAATCAGTCGCGGAACGTGATGCAGAGACAGTTGTTTCATAGATATGCGGTTTATGGGTTTCCGTCTTCATTTGCACAGGTTCCAGTTTCTGCCGGACGGGAGGACCACCATCTATTTCATCAGCATAAAGTTCCACTGCTACATCTTCCGGGTCGAGGTCATTAAGGTAGACCTGAATATCGAATATGTGCTTATCTCCTTCAGTTTTAACTTTTACCTCTCCAAATTGAAGTGTGCTCCATTTTTGCTGCAAGGCACCAAGCCATTCCGAAATCTGTTTGCCTGTCTTGCCTTTTTCGGCAGAACGAGCCTGATAAGCTTTAGCGAGCGGGAGGTAATATTTTTCTGTATACTCGCGAACTGACCGATTGGCAGAAAAACGAGGGGTCAGTTGTGACATGCTTCTTCGTATTCGCTCTAACCAGTTAACCGGAATGCCTTTTTCGCTTCGATAGTAAAACTCAGGTACAACCTGTTGTTCGAGCAGTTCATAAAGGGCATTTGCTTCAGCAGCATCCCAGGCAGGATCGTAACCATGTTCCTTCCCATCACCTATTGCCCATCCCGTATCAGGTGTATAAGCCTCTGCCCACCAACCATCGAGTTCGGATAAGTTAACCCCTCCATTTACAAGTACTTTCATGCCGCTTGTACCACAGGCCTCCCAGGGGCGCCGTGGTGTGTTAACCCATACATCAACACCATCGACAAGACGTTCTGTTAAAAGCATGTCATAGTCGCTTAAAAATATCACATAAGGACGAACTTCGGGTTGCCGGATGAAATGAATCCATCTGGTAATCAGATCCTGACCCGCCTGATCAGCCGGGTGTGCTTTACCTGCAATGATAAGTTGTACAGGGTGTTGCGGATCGGAGAGCAGACGAATCAGACGCTGTGGGTCGTGCAACAATAAATCAGGTCTTTTATAGGTTGCGAAACGACGTGCAAAACCAAGGGTCAAAGCATTTGGGTCGAACAAATGATTTACATATTCAACTTCCGTCGGAGAAGCCCCTGAACCAATCAACTGTCGCGATAACCGTTCACGGGCATATTGAATTAGTGCAGTTCTTGATTTAGTACGCATCCCCCACAGTCTTTCATCATTGATTTTCCTGATGTCCTGCCCGAGGTTTTCCATTGTACCTAGCCACCTGTCTTTTCCGCAAGCTTCAGTCCAGATGTCATCTGCTTCTTTGGAATCCCACGATGGCATATGCACACCATTGGTTATATACCCGACAGGTATCTCATTTTCCGGCCATTTTGGGAAAAGAGGTTCAAAGATATGACGGCTTACTTCTCCATGGAGACGACTAACCCCGTTTACTGCTCCGCTTCCCCTTATGGCAAGATACGCCATATTGAAGTACTCCGATGTATTCCCGGGATCCTCACGGCCTAATGCCAATAACTGTTGCCGGGTAATACCAAGTTTCTGCTCAGCGTATTTACCAAGATATTGTTCGATCAGCAGAGGTGAGAAACGATCGAATCCGGCGGCTACTGCCGTATGTGTAGTAAAAAGGTTGCCGGCTCTTGTAGTGGCAATTGCTGCGTCAAATGGTTGCCCTGTTTCTTTCATAAAACTCAGCGCCCGTTCCAGTATAGCAAATGCTGCGTGTCCCTCATTGAGATGGCATACCTGTGGATAGATACCAAGAGCATTCAGCAGTCGCCATCCTCCAATTCCAAGCACCATTTCCTGTTTGAGCCGGAGTTCAGGTCCACCGCCATATAACTCACTTGTGATTCCACGATGAGCAGGAAAATTTGCAGCATCGTTGCTATCTAACAAATAAAGTTTGATCCTTCCCACCTGAACCTGCCAGGCACGTACCCAAACAGAATAACCAGGCAATTCAATCTCCAGCCGTAACCATTCTCCATTTGGCTGACGCAGCGGAATAACTGGTAATTGTCCCGGATCGTTATAAGGAAAAAGAGCCTGTTGTTCACCATTTTTGTCGATTTCCTGACGAAAGTAACCTTGCTGATACAGAAGCCCGATGCCGACCACGGGTACACCCAGATCACTTGCGGTTTTAAGCTGATCACCGGCCACATTGCCCAGACCTCCAGAGTAAATCGGAAGAGCCTCACTTAACATGAATTCCATGCTAAAATAAGCCACACAGGTAAGTGGAGACTCCGGATAGCTTTGCTGAAACCAGGCCGGAGATGTATTTGCATGCTTTTGGGATTGCAGGAGAACATCTACTTCTTTACGAAAGACCGGGTCGGACATTACCTTCTGAAACTGGTCTCTGGAAACTGTTTGCAGAACTACCCATGGGTTATGTGTGAGATCCCAGAGTGCAGGATCAAGTTGCCGCCAGACCTCATCGGCTCCATGATTCCATGACCATCGCATATCGAGAGCAAGCTCTGCAAGAGAATCCACTCCTTCAAGATCAGATGGCAGGAAACTGTAAACGGGTTTTCGAATGTCAGTTTTTTCCTTCATAATGCTTTAATCAGAATTTTTTGAATAGAAATTACTCTGTCACTGCCTCGGTAACAATAGTCTGTGCTTCTTCAAGTATTTTCTGCAGATGTTCATTTCCCTTAAAACTCTCCGCATAGATCTTGTAAATATTTTCTGTTCCTGATGGACGGGCCGCAAACCATCCGCTTTCTCCTATAACCTTTATGCCTCCGATAGAGGCTCCGTTTCCGGGAGCAGTAGTGAGAACTGCTTTTACCTTTTCCCCGGCCAGGCTTTTAAGGTGAATCTGCTTAGGGGAAAGTTTTCCTAACATTTCTTTTTGCTTAGGTGTGGCTGGCGCTTCAATCCTGTCATAGACCGGATCGCCCAATGTTTTGGTAAGGTCACTGTAAATGTCACCAGGATCGCGTTTCATTTTTGCAGTAATTTCGGCTGCAAGCAGAGCCAGGATAATTCCATCCTTATCCGTAGTCCAGACGGTACCGTTAAAACGCAGGAAAGAAGCTCCGGCACTCTCTTCTCCGCCAAAACCAAGTGAGCCATCAAAGAGTCCCTGAGCAAACCATTTGAATCCAACCGGTACCTCATAAAGCTTACGGCCAAGCTGGGAAGCAACACGGTCAATCATCTGACTGCTTACCAATGTTTTGCCTATGGCCTTTATCTGGCTCCATTCAGGCCGGTGCTTAAATAAATAATGGATTGCGACTGACAGAAAGTGATTGGGAGGCAATAATCCTTTACTTTTTGTGACTATCCCATGCCTGTCGTGATCGGGATCGCAGGCAAAAGCAATATCAAATTGATCTTTTAATTTGATTAAACTTTGCATCGCATAAGGAGAAGAAGGGTCCATGCGGATTTGGCCATCCCAGTCAACAGTCATAAACCGGAAGGTCGGATCCACTACTTTATTTACGACAGTAAGATTTAGTTTATATCGCTCGGCAACAGGTTCCCAGTAATGAACGCCTGCCCCTCCCAGAGGATCAACACCAAGTTTAATATTTGAATTACTAATCACATTCATATCGATAACATTCGAAAGATCGGAGATGTAATTACTTAAATAATCATGCCTGTGTGTTGTGGATGCTTTTAAAGCTTTTTCAAAAGGAATCCTTTTTACGCCCTGAAGATTATTTCTCAGGAATTCATTTGCCTTTGCCTCAATCCAGCTGGTTATTGAGGATTCTGCCGGCCCACCATTGGGAGGGTTATATTTAAACCCTCCGTCATGAGGCGGATTATGCGAAGGTGTGATCACTATTCCATCGGCAAGGCCTTTCTTGCGACCGTGGTTGATAGGTGATAATGGCATGAGAAATAACAGGTGTTGGCGTATATTCTTCCTTTCCGGCAATCATAACTCTGAGTTCCATTGGCCGCCAGAACTTCAAGTGCAGTTGCAAAGGCAGGGACAGAAAGGGCATGAGTATCCATCCCAAGAAAAAGGGGACCGTTTATCTTCTGTTGATTACGATACTGGCAAATTGCCTGTGCTATTGCCAGAATATGTTTTTCGTTAAACGAATTTTTAAAGGATGAGCCACGATGCCCCGAGGTCCCAAACAGAACCTGTTGTTCTGGTATAAACGGATCAGGAACCTGTGCATAATATGCCGTGATTAGTCTGGGTACATTAACCAGCATTGCCGGTTTGGCAAGTTTTCCTGCATCTGCACTTACCTCCATCACCTAAAAATATTATATATATTCTAATGAAATCTTGCCCTGATTTATGATTAATCCAATCAATTTTTGGAAGACTGTCTTTAGCCTGGTTAACTGCTTTTTTTGGTCGGAACGATGAAAAGCGGGATAGAAGTGTGATGTAAAACTTTTTCAGTAACACTTCCCATAACTATATTTTCCAGCCATTTCCGGCTGTGAGATCCAATAACAATAATATCTGCATTCACCTCTTTTGCAGTCTCCAGAATAGTATCAGCAAAATCACCTTCTTTTACAATTGTTTGAATGTTTTATCACCAAGGTGTTGTTTTGATTTTTCAAGATATTCCAGAGATGCTTTTTTCAGTCCATCAGCACTCTCTAATTGCATCGTACCTGTATATTCATCTAACCTGTAAAACCCATTATCGGAGAATATCCTGCAGTGGAATAAAACACCGGATCTGTTATTACATGCAGCAATACTACTTCAGCATTCATGGATTTTGCCATTGAAAAACCTACCTCTGCAACTTTTTGTGCAGTTGGATTATAATCCAGCGCTATCAATACTTTTTTCATCTTATTTGTTTTCATGTTTATATAATTATATGATATTTTGTTCACTAAACTTATTCACTTATACTGTTAGCATCCTGTCCATAAGGGGAATCAGGGATTAAATGCTCCCAAAGTCCAGATATCTTCTGCAGTTATGCGTAAATGATAATTAGGAAATGATAAAACAGGAATAAAAGCTTTGTTTATCATCTGATGAGCAAAGTTACCTAACAGCAAATTGGAAGCACTCTTCTCCTGCTCTGTCATTATTGAAATCAGGTCAGCATCAACTGATCGTGAATAATCAAGAGTCAAATCAGTCAGGTTGCTTGCCATGAAGATGTTCGACTGTATATGGAATTTTATGAGTGTCAAGGTAAGAAGCCACCTGTTCGGCATATTGATGAAGCTTTTTCTCAATACTCTTTAAATTTGAGAGTCTGTATGGTAAGCAGGTGAATTTTTGAACTAAATATTTTTGCCAGCTCAACAGTATATGGAACCTTTTCACGGGTCTGAAAAGTAATATCCAGAGGCAATACTATTTTATCAATATTTGAAGATATTTTGCTTCTTCTGACTGTGATCACCGGATTCCTCGAATGAGAGGTTATTTTATAAGCATTACCTCCAATAAACAATTCTTCAAAACCAGATGCACCATGTGTTGAAAGCACCGTAATTGAATCTTCATACTTATCTGCCAGATCTGCTATTTCTTTAAATATCTGACCTTCCTTGATTGTGTAATTCAAGGCACAATTTATATTTCTTTTCTCTTTATAATTTTGAAGTATTTCTTCAAATTTCGCTTTTACGAGTTGATTCTCCTTTTCAAGCAGTTCCTTATTGGCAGCAATATTCTTCCCAATGACATGAACCATCTGGATATTCGCTCCGGTTTTGTTTGCCAGCATTAATGCCAGATTCAAACCAGTTAATGACTCATCTGAGAAATCCAGGGGAACGATAATTGTTTTCATAATTTGCTAATTTTATTTTCAATAATCTTATAAACCTTGAATCCAATTCTGTCGGATTTCCGAATTGAACGGTTTACGGGGCACAATTAAATGTTTTACAAAAATCGATTTCATTCTATTATTTAAGACAAACCAATGGTGGTTTTGTTAAATCTGGTTTTTTCGCTTAAACAGGTTTTTTATTGCTGTTGAGGCCTCTATCATGCAAAAGTCGGCATCGTTGACCCTTTGAGACGGTCGATTGCAGTTTAATATTTACCCCCTAACCTCCCATGGGGGCTTTTTAAACATCACTAATTTAATAAGTCCCCCTTGGCTGCCCCGACCGAAGCGTCGGGGGATTTGGGGGTAGAACACAAAAGATAGCTTTTCTCCACAGCCCCATCTTCAATTGTGAAGAAATCCATAGCTGTCGGGAAGCCGCGAAAAAATACTGTTATTTTAACGATCAGACCCTTGTGTCCATGCTGATATTCCTTGTGATCCTTTGGGAAAAAAATATATTGTTTCAGGTAAAATAAATATTGTGTTACATATATTTATTACTGCTTATCCCTTTCGGTCAAGTTCATTTTATGATTTCTTTAAACGGCTGTGGAGGAGTATCTACAGCTTGCTGCATTAGTCGATAAAACAACTTCCCTCGATATGTTGATAGCTTCCTATTAAATCGAAACGCAAATTCATCTAAGTAATAAGACAGATATTTTGGTGAAATTCTCCCTTGATGAGTTCCATTTATCCACCGTTTTACCAGCGAATCGACCAAATGTACATGCGGTAAAAGTTCATGAGCCTTTTTTCCACTTCTTGAAATAGGCTTGATTTCATGTTTGTATTTTTTGGAACTAGTCAAGAAGTTATATCCTGGCCAGCCATCTGTAATAACTGTACTTCCTGGTTCAATATTCTCTTTAACAAATTGCAAAAGATATTCTCGAGATGATTCAGGTATGCACTTGAAGCGAACTCGACCTATCTGTTTTCCAATGCACTCAGTAGCTACAATCACCAAAGTCTTTGTTTCAGCACCTCTTCCTTGCTTCCCTGTGCCGATTTCTTTTCCTCCAATCAAAGTTTCATCAACCTCTACTTCTCCTGAAAGTCGATCTCTTTCTGGTCTTACCATTGCTCTACGAAGCTTTTGCAACCATGACCATGCTGTTTCGTAGGAACCAAAACCCATAAAATCCATCAAATTATTGGCACTTGCACCCGTTTTTTGTGCTACAACCCACCACATGATATAAAACCAAAGCAATAACGGTTTTCTTGTACCATGAAAAATCGTACCTCCAGTAATTGATGTTTGATGCCCACAAGAGGAGCAATGAATCAATTTATGATTGGTCAGCCAGTATTTATTATGCTCCCTACATTTGGGACACACAAAGCCATTTGGCCATCGAATTTCATATATGTAATTCCAGCAGTCATCCTCGTTTTTGAATTGTTCAAGGAACTCTTGGAAATGTCTCGGATAGTGCTCAGTGGTACTCATGTGCCAAAGTTACCTGTTTTACTTGACCGAAAGGGATAAGCAGTTATTTATTATTGTAATACAATATACATTTTTACTTTATACATATACTTAGGTTTGAAACAATGGCAATTATTATCAATCCGGATGTGATGCCAGCAAAGTGAATTATGGAATTAAATGAGCTACCGGATTTATAATACACATAAAGAGATTATTAGTTAAAAACCTTATATAAGGGGGATATCCTGAGTATAAAAAGTATTTATTTCGCTGCATAATTAATGAATACAACATTCAAAAGTTCAGTATTTTTGGTTTATGAACACTTCAACCCATATTGATATTTTATCGGTGTTTATTTTCATAGGTGTATTCCTTGGCCTGATACTTTCATTTTTCTTCATATTGAAACCCTCATCAAACAGTCAGGCTAACCGTTACCAGGGACTATTGCTGCTATCGCTTTCGCTGGTCATACTTGAAATGGTTGTAACCATTACAGGATATATTGTCAGGATGCTGCCTTTAACCTTTTCAACAGCATCATTGAATTTCCTGCTAGGTCCATTTCTATACCTTTTCGTAAAAAGAAGTATCGATGAACCAGGTTCGAAAAAGGAGTTGATTCATTTTATTCTCCCATTTCTTTATCTGGTTTACCTGACTTTTGATTTAGTTCAGCCAAATGAATTCAAGTATAATATGTATGTAAGCAATTACCATCCCGACTGGCCACCGCTAAAAGTAAATACAACTATTTCGAATGATCCATTAAACATAAATAAATATCTGACTCCATTGCAGGCGGTCCAGATTCTGTTTTATATTTCACTTTCCTTTATTAAGCTGTTAAAGAAAGCTTCCAGGTCAGGATCATCGATTTTCAGGACGGACGACGAGGTTATAAGGTCATTAAGATTTGTGATTTTTCATAGCTTCATGATTGTTATTATCTTAATCATTGTAAAAACATACTTCCATGGAAATGCGGGTGATTATTTTATCGGAATATATGTCGCAGCATTTTGTCTGCTGACCACCTTCCGGGTAATGAATGATTCGACCTATTTCGACCGGTCAGCGTCTTTCCTTGATGTATCGATAGGGAAGTACCGAAAATCATCATTAACTGATGCAGGAAAAAAGAAAATTCTGAGTAACATCATTCAAGAATTTGAAGTAAAGGAATATTATTCCGAAAATCTTGCATCCCTCACTGACCTGGCAAAAAAGATTGGGGAAAGCCCCCATCATGTTTCGCAAGTTATTAACGAAGAACTAAGCAAAAGCTTTTTTGAACTCCTGGCATTTTACCGGGTGGAAAAGGCAAAAAAGATAATAAGCAGGGACAAGGAGAATAAATTGATCATTGAAGAGATATCAGAAATGGTTGGATACAATTCAAAAGCAGCCTTTAATAATGCTTTCAAGAAATTGACCGGCAAAACTCCCTCCGAATTCCGTAAATCAATAAATTCCTGACTTTCTTTCATTTACACTGTCGGATGCGTATATGCCAATTCAGTAATTTTAAGATTCGTAATTAATTTTGCCATCTCTTTTCTTGCCGCTTCGAATGAGTCATACTTGTTTATTGTAATTTTTAACGATCCTGTATTATCCAAAAACACTAATCTGATGTCACTGTTCTTTACTGTCAGCGGAACATTTGCCCTGCTGTAGCTCGTATAGCTACGGTTGGATTTATAAATACTGAACTTGTTAAAGTTGTTGATACTATGCCATTTACCAATTTTAAACAGGCCGAATAGGCAGGTATAGCTTTTAATTCTTCCGGAATCAAAATCAATAATTGTTCCGACAAAGGTAAAAGCCATAAACATACCTGCTACCACCAGGATTAATCCTGTAAGATTGAGATATGTCGCGATTACTCCGAATACCAAAAGGGAGTATCCGGCAGCAGTACCCGATTGTCCCAGTAATTTATCAATTTTGTTGTCAGTTACCATTAATTTCACAAATAAATAGAAAACACTTTGAATTCTATTAACAAATTATCCAGAAGAGATCAAATTAAAGCATAGGAAACAGAAAAACGAAATTACGAATTTAAATTATAGGAAAGAATTTCTCCAGCATTAAAAACCGGCGATCATGACTATTGGCGGCGGGGTTCGATTGACCATCAAAAGCCGGAGTAAGGTGCTTGTTGTTTATATTTTGACAGGCAGCCAATAAATGCTTCCCAAAGAATTTCCACATTATTTTTTGAACTATTAGAACGACAATTCCCTATTGATGACACTCACCAGAGAATAATCCTGCGTTCAGCCTCCGATTTTGCAAACCAGTTAAACATTCATGTTAACCATTTAAACAGGGCAATAAAAGAAACAACGCAAAAGACAACATCTCAGATTATTGCCGGGCGTATTTTGCAGGAGTCAAAAATTCTGCTGAAGCACAGTGCCTGGAGTGTATCCGAAATCGCATATGCATTGGCTTTCACTGAAGTGACTCACTTCAACAACTTCTTTAAAAAACATGTTCATCTTAGTCCTTTATAATTCAGAAATATTTTAACGGTGCAGGATACCCGGAAAGTAGTGCAAGATTGGCTGGTCGTTAATTCTGTGAAAATTGTATTTTAAGCTTTTGCATTTTACAGGAAGGTGTGAATTAAATAATGAACGATAAAAGTTGAATAATTAGAAAAGTCAAAATGAAGTGATTTTACCATTGAGGCAAGTAACCGGTTACATCGCCAATCCAGGCAATGAAATCTTCCGGATCCTGATCTGCACCATGCCCTGCATCCCAGTACAGAAAGGTATTCACTGCCTTGTTCCAGTTCTCCAGGCTTATGGCCAGGTTGGCGATGACAGTTTGTGAGGTATGGTTGTCAGAAGTGCCCTGGCGGAGCCACCAGTACTGGGCACAATCCTTGTTGTTCTGACCGATAAAGTACATGGCGTTCATCATGTTCACCAGTGTTTTTACTTCACTATCTATCTCAGCCCTCTTGTTCCCGGAAGCTTGCTGCAGACTGAAACTGGTAAAGTGTCTGGCATCGGTTGTTTTGTTGCCAAATAAATTGGGTTCTGGCTGCCTCATGTCAAAATCGTCAAAAGCCGGAAGGCCTTTCATTCTACCGACATGCGTGACATAGTCAGCAAAGGTAAAAGTGGCCCCTTTATCAGTCCAGGCGATCCATTTGTTATTTGTCAGGTATTCTTTACGTTTTTCATCCGGCAAGCCTCTCAGGTACTTATTCGCCGATGGGATCAGGTAATATTGCAGTAGGTACTTGTCGTAGTTGTCTGCAGTAATGGTTCCAAAGTCATTTTTGCCCTGAAGATTCAGTGACGTCTGATACCCGATGTAGATGGCTTTCAGTTGTTTTGAAAGTTCCTGATCGACCAGTCCCGATCTGGCAGGAGTGATGCCATACATCCACTCATAGGCACCGTCGGAGTGCTCCAGGTCAGTTATCGGACAAAAGCAGGCACTGCCAAAGATGTTGTCTTCCGCATTGGCAGCACCGATCTCCTTAAGATATGGGTCATACAAATGGCTGTTTCCCGAAGCTCCGAGAAGAGCGGAGAGCGCTCCTCCGGCGCTGACCCCGGTCGAAAAGATCCAGTCGACATTGCCGGGCATAACACCCTGGTTGTGCCGTATGTAGCGGATGGCTGCCTTCAAATCCACAATGGCAGCAGGCGCCTTGCCGTAAAAGGTGCCGTCGGCGGCTTTATTGTCACGTCCGCGGCAGCCGGGCGATACTACCACATAACCCGCGGCCAGGGCAAGATCAGCCTTACCGCCAGCACTGCCGGTTCCGCCTGGACCGCCTTGACCGCCAGGTTCACCTGGACCACCTCCCATATTACCACCCGCAGGGGGACCACCCATCCCACCACCCTGAGAGTTACCGGATCCGGTGCGTGCGTTATTCGAGGACATATAACCCCCGACACCAATAACAAAGAGAATAGGGGCGTTTGTGGCATCAATAGTTACTTCACCGACCTTTACTGGAACACTGACGTTCATGCTCTCATAATCTTTGTCAACAGGATTCGCAACATATGGAATGTGCATATAAGAATGGTAGGTAACTTTTTTTTCACCCAGAGTGGTCTTAACCATTTTGGATTCCACTGTAAAGTTATCCTTTGGGAACAGCAAGGGATCTTTGGTCTGGCTTCCTGCGGGTTCCCATACAAGGAAACACACAGCTGAGAGTGTCAATGAAATCTTAATTCCTTTAAACATTGTTTTTTTAAATAATTTCTTTAATAGTTTCCTGTCTTCCTTTTCTCTTGCGAATGAGACAAATTGCTTTGTCTATATAAATTACAGTAATCGTAAACAATGCAAATATAGCCAGGAACCATTTCACATTCCGTAAGTTTATTTTTTTGCCTCCCAGGAATTCTCCTCTTCCCCGGCCTTCACCGTTTCTCATTCCTCCTTCAATATGGCCTCTTTCCATTCGTTCCCCATTCCGCAATCCGGATTGTTGCCTTAAGCTGTCGGGGATAATTCTTTCCCTCATTCCCGAACCAGGCCGATATTCCCTTGCTTCAAATCTCACCTTTATGCTGTCAGGCAGTTCGTGCATTTCAAACCGGGCAAATTCTTCCCTGCCTCCGGAACTTCTGCCCATTCTTCCTTCAAAGGGTGTATCAGACCTGAAGCTGAATATCGTGGCACTTCTGTCCCAGTATCTTAATTTGCTGAATGCTATTACTCCGATAACCAGTATTGAAACTGATAATATAAGGAAGCTAATTTTCTTTGCCATTTGTTGCCTTTTTAAGGTGTAACCTCAAGAGAACCCAGTTCCAGTGCAATCCAAGATGGATGCCGAACAGTGCAAGTGTTATAAATGAAGAACTTGTATGCATAACTCTCCAGAACATTCGTGAACCGCCCAGATTGAGCCACGAAAAGTCAATTGTCCGTGCAATGGCTATTCCGCTGATTATCATAAGGGTGATACCTGCCAGCAGTAAGACATCAAGGACATAATTAAATCTGGCTCTACCGGAGCATCTCCTGAAAAAGCCAACTGTAACTTTCTTTATCCAGCCCCAGTTAAGGATTTTGTGAAGGATGAAAAATAGTCCGATTATCAGCCCTGCCCATTCATGGAACGCAAGACCGTAGAATGATCTTGGATCCATCAGCAAAAGCATTGCTATTGTTACAGCAAGGCTAAGGAAAAATTTGAAAATGTTCATTGCATATATAAATACAATATTGAGTACAAATCATTTACAAAATAAGAACATCGATCTGGCTTTGATTATCCCGACTGCATACCAGGTATTCCTATAAACAGACATCAGGAAAATAAGGGCTATTCCGCTTACTACTGGAATTAACGCAGCATTAACATGATTTATAGAATAATAATCTTTTAAATAGCCCTTGTGATCATTAAAAACCTGGCAGGAATCATTCCATTCGGAAAAATTGCACATTTTTAATCGTAATCCTGATTTTGATATTCACCACCTCCACCTCCACCTCCGAACCCGAACCTTGGATTAACAACGTTATTGTAAATTGAGCCGAATGTATAAGTTAACCCAATTCCTCCTTCAATCCTGTATTGTGTCGACAATTCCCTGAGTTCCAACAGCCTGTCAGCTTCTGATATATCTCCCTTTTTCAGGTTTACCTGATCATTGATGTGGGCAATGCCTCCTGAAATCTGCAGAGCCAAACCCTTAAAGATCCTGAGATTAAGTGAAGTAATCAGTTCAACACGGTTTTTAGAAAAATCATTGAAGTAGTTTGAAGCCAGTAATGACAAATTCACAAATCCCCATTTTTCCTGAATCTGGAAAGCGATATTGAACTCCTGTTTAAACAGATTCTCTTTCAGCTTATTATAAATAGTTGAATCATTATAGTTGTTGTGCTGCAATCCAACACTGTAAAGGAACCTTAATTGTCTGTGTGTTGCTTCAGAATAAGGGAATAGATCATATTCCACAGATGGGAGAACATCAGTCCTGAAACCGTAATTTTCTCTTGTAGAAGTACCTATATTCCATTTTATACCGGCGGACCAATGTTCACCAAGACTCTTCACAAACAAATTGTCGCCCTGAAATTCATTGCTAACGTAAGTAGTATCAAAATCATCCTCTTCAATAACCCTTCTTCGGCTATAGGATTGATCAAGTTCAAGTTCAAGTTTTATATCCGGTGTAACTTTTGTAATATTAAATGAGTTTCTTAACTGCAGTTGCCTGTCTGATTCTTCTGCCTGAAACTGGGGTTCAGTACCAAGCCTGAAGACCCAGTTATTCCACTTATCAACTACCTGTTCCTGTTCCAGTTCTTTATTGTGTCTGATTTCAATCTCACTGAAAACAGGTGTCCTGGCAACATATTTCATTAAGCCCAGTTGCAGAATATTATTTTTTTTCTCCCTTATAATTGTGCTTGTCTCATCCGGACTGCTTGTATAAACCAAAGTATCATTCATCCCATTATAAATTCCAAGTCCCTGGAAAGTCAGCGTGTATTGTGTCCCGCCGCTTCCTGCATTCTGCTGTGTTATCAGAATAAAAACCTGGGCTTCCCTGACATCCCTGACAAAGTTTACATAAGAGATTTGCTGCCGTGTATAATTCATATCACAGCTTTGACAATCAAGAAAAATCTTCACTGCATCTTTTCTCAGAGTATCTGATAATGATTCACTTTCCTGTGCAATTGCAATCTGGGAAATGAATGCCATCGGAATGATAAATAGTAATGTCGTAAGAATATTCTTTTTCATTTGTTTATAATTTGTTTTTTAAGTGGTCAGATGGAATATCCATGAATAATCATTTCGGTTTGTGATTTTACTTTATAATCATGGATATTTCATTTTATAAAATCGTTTTGGGATTATTTTATTCTCTTATTACCTAAGGTACATTGGTATAAATTTAAATCTGTGTTTTTTGGTTTTATGAAAAATAGTTATGAAGCGGTAAAAAACGATGGTGAACCGTCAAACAGGTAAAATGAATTTTATAGGAAATTTCAATTCAGGTTGAAAGTGGTGAATAGGATGTTAACCCCCGTACCATGTCTTGAATTCAGAGATTCGTGCTTTACTGATCAGTATTTTTTCAGGGACAGATATTTTCAGATTCACTGATAAACGGTTTGTAAACCAGATATCTATATCTTTTATAGCTTTTCTTGAAATTATGTACTGACGGTTGGCACGAAAAAAATCGTCAGGATTCAATAACCTTTCAAGTTCATCAAGGGTATATTCAAACCGTAAAGTTCTGCCTTCAAATGTAAAAGCCTTAACGGTGCCGGCATCAATATAAAAACAAGCCAGATCACTTGCCTGAACAGGTATTAGTTTGTCTCCTTTTGAAGGAATCAGAAAATGTGTTTTATATTTTGAAGTCTTTCTGAATGATGAAATCAGGCTATCTATTGCAGACTGCATTGCTTCCGGATTTGAAAGTCCTTTCAGTTTTTTCAATGCTGACTGTACGTCCTGTACTTCTATTGGCTTCAGGAGGTAATCAACGCTGTTCACTTTGAAAGCTTTCAGGGCATATTCATCATAAGCAGTGGTAAAAATAATCGGGCAGGTAATATTTACATGTTTGAATATTTCAAATGCCGAACCATCCGACAGATGGATATCCATGAAAACAACATCCGGTTGCTGATTTTTTCCGAACCAATCAATTGTTTGAGTAATTGATTCGAGAACAGTGATTACAGAAATATCTTCTATTTTTTCCAGAACAGTCAGTAAATGTTTTGTAGCAAGAATCTCATCTTCAATAATTAGTGCCTTCATACTTCATTGCTTAATTAAAGGTATTTCCACCTTGAATTGATTGTTTTCAATGCTAATGGTGATATCTTTCCCAAAAAGTAATTGAAACTGTTTTGACAGGTTTGTCAGTCCTATGCCGGTACCTTCCTCCTCCGAGAACTTCTTCTGGATAATATTTAATACAATAAGACTATCATTTTCAGTGGTCGAAATATCGATTCTGAGAGGTCTGAGTTTGCTGATCTCGTTATGTTTGATAGCATTTTCCACGAGGGTCTGGATTGTAAGAGGAGGCAATCTGTACGAAAGATAGCTTTCATCTATGATTGTGTTAACCGAGAGGTTTGTATCAAACCTCATCCTTATCAGGAAAAGATATGATTCCATAAAATCCATCTCCTCTTTAAGTGTAACAAGCTGTTTTTCATTGCTCTGTAAAGTATATCGAAGTGCTTTTGAAAGGCTGTTAACGTAATTCTGAGCGGTATCAGGAGCCTCGTTGATTAAGGTTTTAAGAGCAGTGAGTGAATTGAACAGAAAATGCGGGCTTAATTGATTTTTAAGTGATTCAAACTGACTTTGAAGTGCCTCCCTCTTCAAAGCTTCATTCTCAAGCATAATTGTCTGTTTCTGAAAAATCAGCCGGATTATCAGAACACAACCAACGACGAGACCTGAAACAAAAAAGTTAGTATAATCAAATTCGTTCCGATGACCCCCTGGCCGGGATTCTGTCTCTATAATATTTTTAATTGAATAAAACAGTTCATTCAGGATAAATACGGAAATCACAGTCAGGACAATTGCCAGAATTATATTCAATATTTTTAATCTCCCGTGTCTTTCGGCTGGATTTAAAATGAAGAAATTTAATGTAAACATGAGAAGAGCCACTATATAGGTTATCAGGAGCTCCATCCCAAGATGCGTAAAACCTGGCATGAATTTATTATCATGACGACCTCCTTCTTCTCCAAAAAGGTAACTCATTACCATTGGAAAATGGATTGTGACAGCAATTGCCAGGGCTAATAACAAGACTATAAAGAAATATTGTTTCTTTAGATTTGTCTGCATTATAATCAGGTTCAGGTATTCCAGTCTGTTACCGTACAAAATTGCATTTTTGCAGGAAATGTTAATTATGTTACAAATATACTAAAAGCAGAGTGACAATTATTTCCGCACCGGCTGCTATAGCCAACATCAGAACGATTATTTTTCAGCTCTTTTGTAACTTATTAATGTCCCGCGGTTCAAAGTGGTTTCATAGTTTTTTAAACTCCTTACAAAATCAAGGTAATCTCCCGAACCACCATTACCACCCCTGCCTCCTGATCTGCCATAACCACCCAAACCTCTGTCGGATATATTATGGGTAGTAAAACATCCCCCAATTTTAAGTTTCGGATCAACCTCTATAAAATAGTTTTTATACCAGTCCTTGTCAGCATCACTGAAGACAAAATCAAAAGGACCTTTAAGCTGTTTGACAAGTTCGTGTGCATCAGCAAGTCGGGCATCAATATATTCTGAAAGACCTGCTTCTTTAAAATTCTGAAGGGCAGTTTCATGCCTCGAATCATCATATTCAATTGTGATCAGCTTACCGCCTGTTTTACTTAATGCCCAGGCTATCCAAATCGCGGAATGACCTGTTGAAGTGCCAATCTCAAGAGCACTTTTGTAATTTCCCTTTATGATAAGGTCATAAAGTAATTGTCCGTCAGCTGCTGAAATATTAAGATCGTGCCACTGTCCGGAATGAACAGCAAGAAATTGCTTCACTTTTTCATCGAGAGCTGGATTTTTTTTCGAATCCTGTGCTCTAAGTTGCCCCTGGTTGATTACGCCTGCAATGAGAACACAAAGGATAATACAAAACAGTTTAAGTGTTTTCATATACTTCAGATTTTTTTAAAAATACAGAGGATAAAGGCCATTGTCTGAAAAAAGTCTGCGAAACGGTAAAATTCAGATTTGAATCAGCTTTCCCAATAAGTGAAATTCCATTTACCGATGGTGGGACTTCATACTTTTAACAATTCTGCCAGCCTGTAGCGTCTTTCAAAAATCAGATACAATCCCCTCCCATTTTACGGAAGATCCTGTGCGTGGAAAGCCATAGTTTAATGCCTTAAAATTTCCCCTTCAAAACATAAAAGATTTTCCTGTTGTTTGCGCTTATGAAAATTGCGGTTCATTTGCATTATTATTTAATGGTCATTACTCAGTTGACCTTTTCGAAGGCGGGGAGTATAAAATTTTTCCAGGAAGGATGAACAGTTTTTTTAAAAATAAGGATAGATTTGACAATTCATAAATTTGTTTCCTTATTTTAACATCAAAAATAAAATACATTTTGACCAGCTTAAATCCGGACTGATTTAATCCGGTCATTATAATAAATCAATTATTCATGAAATTATGGAAAACAACTATTCAAAAGCCCAGCTGTCATGGCTGGTGGTGCTGCGTATCTTTATCGGATGGCATTTCCTTTACGAGGGGATGGTAAAAGTTCTGAATCCAAACTGGACTGCTTCAACATACCTGATGGATTCAAAAGGGATTTTTGCTCAGATGTTTATTAACATGGCAGGTAATGCCGGATTAATGAGATATATTAATTTTCTGAACGAATGGGCATTGGTACTTATTGGAGCTGGTTTGCTTCTGGGATGTTTTGCCCGTTTATCAAGCCTTGGCGGAATACTTTTATTGTTACTTTATACTTTTTCACATCCTGCTTTCATCGGCGCAGGTTATATGATGTCATTTGAAGGCTCATATTTTTTAATTGATAAGAACCTCGTTGAGTTGGTAGCATTAGGAGTATTATTCGTTTTTCCGACCGCAAGAATTATTGGTTTTGACCGCGTTCTTATCAAATTATTGCCGGCCGGTTGTAGTAAATTTATTCTTTGAGCCATGAAAAAAGAGGAAATAAATAAGACGACAGGGCCAACTAATACAGGCAATTCTTCAGCAATAGGCAGGCGTGATGTAATAAAAACTCTTGCCACAGTACCTTTACTTGGAGCCATGGCTTATGGTGTTCTCAAGGCAAGAAAATCTGCTCTTCTGAATCGTGACATCTCTGACGTTTTTAAACTCAGTAATAAGGAGGCAATTTTCCTCCAACCCGGTCCAAATTCCAGGCAGATACGCCTGGGACTTATTGGTTTCGGTATACGTGGAAAGCAATTAATGAGGGCAATGGGCTTTGCCGAACCTTCATATATTGACACTCTGATCGAGGCTAAAAAGAACAATCCTGATGATACACGTCTGGATGTCTTCATGGAGCAGGATAACCTCAATGTTGTAATTAATGGTGTATGTGACATCTTCGATGTTTATGGTGATGCAGCCCGGCTTACCGGTTCCAATATTAACAGGGAGGGCTCAAATGGAAAATTCGGTTCAGCTCCAAAACGCTACCGTACTTACCAGGAGCTTCTGGCAGCTAATGACATAGATGCAGTTGTCATTGCTGCACCTGACCACTGGCATGGTACCATGGCGATGGCAGCTGCCAGAGCAGGGAAACATGTCTATTGCGAAAAACCAGCCACATGGACTGTCCCGGAGACCTATCTGCTCCATGAAACAATCAAAGAGACAGGGATTGTATTTCAGCTGGGACACCAGGGACGTCAGACAGCCTGCTATCAGAAAGCTGAAGAGATCATCCGGAACAGCCTTCTGGGTCATGTCAGCCTGATAGAAGTATGCACAAACCGAAACACTCCTAACGGAGCATGGGTTTACAATATAATCGATGGCTCAAATCCGCAATCGATCGACTGGAAACAGTTTGAGGGTGATGATACCCGGATCAGGGAGTACACCGAATATATGAAATCATTCGGTCTTGAGCGTTATATGGGGCCGGAAGAACGCAGCCAGTTCAGCCTGGAACGTTTTTTCCGTTGGCGCTGCTGGTGGGATTACAGTACAGGCCTTTCAGGTGATCTCCTGACCCATGAATACGATGCCGTGAACCAGATAATGCACATTGGGATACCAGCTTCTGCAACTTCTTCCGGTGGTGTATATTTCTATAAAGACGGGCGCACGGTACCGGATGTTTTGCAAACAACTTTCGAGTGGCCCGACAGGGATCTTTGCATGCTGTACAGCGCAACACTTGCAAGCTCACGAAACAGGGGCAAAGTATTCATGGGACATGATGCTTCCATGGAGGTCTCTGACATCCTCAGCATAATAGCCGACAGGGATTCTGAAAGGTATGCGGGGAAGATCAAACAAGGTATTATCCCGACTGACAAGCCTTTCTTTACATATGTGCCAGGGCAGAGCAAAGTTGATGCAGTTACTTCTGCTACAGAACTTTACTTCGCACAACGAGGACTTCTCTACACCTATGTAAACGGGAAGCGTTATGATACTACCCATCTGCACATAAGAGAGTGGCTCGAGTGCATCCGCCAGGGGCAAACACCTTCCTGTAATATCGACCAGGCTTTCCAGGAAGCCATGACTGCCCACATGGGCACACGGGCATATCTTGAAGGCCGTACCATGTACTGGGATAAAGATAAAAGGGAGATCGTCAGGGGAGAAAAAAGCTGATCCCTGCCAGCAACTCAATCCGCCACAGTAAATTTAAGCCAGCAGCCCTGACCATGGTTGAACGATGCAAATAGACCACCCTTGATTGGTCTATGCTATTTGCATTCCTCACAAAAGTTTAAAACTAAGCTAAATGTTACCTTTGTGAGAATATATTATCTTTTAATAAATTCTTCAAAATGTCAAAACTGTTTTCATCTCTGATCATAAAGAATATCACCTTAAAAAACAGGATCGTTATGTCGCCGATGTGTCAGTATTCATCAACGGACGGATTTGCCAATGATTGGCATCTGGTACACCTTGGAAGCAGAGCCGTCGCCGGTACAGGGCTGATTTTTACAGAAGCCACAGCTGTTTCTCCGGAGGGACGGATCACTCCCGGCGACCTTGGTCTCTGGAAGGATGAACATATCCACGGATTACGCCGTATTGTGGATTTTATACATCTGCATGATGCAATTGCCGGAATCCAGCTTGCCCATGCAGGGAGAAAAGCTTC
The DNA here is from genome assembly GCA_963831935.1 of uncultured Bacteroidales bacterium. Taxonomy (GTDB): domain Bacteria; phylum Bacteroidota; class Bacteroidia; order Bacteroidales; family VadinHA17; genus LD21. The sequence goes on along the minus strand of CAWHSH010000010.1, from coordinate 139,548 downwards.
CTGTGCAGTACCCTGGGAAAACGGAAAACTTCTCGATGAAAATCACGGCGGATGGCAAACCGTTGCTCCAGGCAATATCCCCTTCATATCTGGTGACAGAGCTCCTGAATCATTAAACAAGGACGGTATCGCTAAAGTGATTTCCGATTTTAAAGCGGCAGCCGGACGTGCCCGGATAGCCGGTTTTAATGCGGTTGAGATTCATAGCGCACACGGGTACCTGTTACATGAATTTTTATCTCCCCTCAGCAATCAGCGTACCGATGAGTACGGAGGATCCTTTGAGAACCGTACCCGCTTACTACGACAGGTCATCGATTCCGTCAAATCGGTGTGGCCGGCTGAAAATCCACTTTTTGTCCGTATTTCAGCAACTGACTGGACAGAAGGAGGATGGAATCTGGAAGAAAGTGTAAAACTGGCCCGTATACTTAAAGACATGGGTGTTGATCTGATAGATTGCTCATCAGGCGGAAATGTTTATAATGCAAAAATACCTTTCAGTCCAGGCTACCAGGTTCCATTCTCCGAAGCAATACGAAAAACAGGTATATTGACCGGAGCAGTAGGATATATAACTAACGCAAGGCAAGCCGATACAATTATTCAGGAAGAAAAAGCGGATCTTGTGCTTTTAGCCAGGGAACTGCTAAGAAACCCTTATTTCCCTTTGTCTGCTGCAAGGGAGTTAGGTGCAGAGGTAACATGGCCTGTGCAATACCTCAGAGCTAAATAGATTGAATAAAATAAAAAATACCATTGGGATCGAAGATTGAGACTGTCGAAAAAGTGACTTTTTCGACAGCCCCATCTTCAATTCTGTACCAGTTTTCCCTTATTTTTTAATACCTATTGACACTTCAGATTTGTTCTTTCCGCTTTTGCTGCCTGTGCAAAGGCTCCGAATAAGGCATTTTTAAATGAAGCACAGGCATCGGCCGTTTGTCCTTTCCCCGCCTGTGCAAGGCCAAGTTGAAAATAAAATTTTGCTTTGGCTTCCGCATTACCTGATTCAAGAGCCAGACCTTTTTGCGCGTATTCTGCTCCACTGTCGAAATTCTTCTGTTTGTTATATACGTCGGCGAAGAAGTAGAAAAGGTCCTTGTCGTCGCCATATTTTGCGGCTTTGTTAAGCTGAACAAGCGCCTCATCCAGTTTTTTTGCCTGATTTGCCTGCGAACCGGCTGCACGGAAATATTCAAGCGCCAGCCTGGACGCCTGTTTTACTCTTACCGAATCATTGCTGCTCTTCATTTTATCAATAAACAGATCAATGTTTTCCTCAAAGGAACCGGCATTATTCTGAGCTCTGAAAACCAAAGCCTTATTGTAAATGGCGGCTGCATAACCAGGATTGATAGTCAAAAGGCTGTCAAAAGCCAGCAGGGCATTAGCATAATCTTTCTTTGTAAAAAAATCAGTACCCATATTATAATAACCCTGTACCAATATCTTCCCGGCATTTTCCTTACCGGTTGCGTTATCATATTTTGTAGCTGCAGCAGCTGCTTTCTTTGCAGCAAGGATTACTTCCGGCGCCGGCTTTTTAGCGGTCAGGGCGTTGGAGGCTACCTTCACATATAATCCCGGCAATACCTGAATGGCCTTTTTTTTCAGATCAGCAGCCGTTTCACCAACCTTATCGGAAAGTGATATTACATTTTCAAATGCCGTAATAGCTGCCTGGGGATCAGTTTGCACTGCTTTGGCTCCTTCATTATAAACCTTTATCACATCATTTAGTTCCTGTGCATTGATGCTGGTACCCATAATAGCAGAGACAACCAGAATCCCTGCGATTTTTCTTATTATTTTCACGTTCATTTTAATTCAGATTATCAGGTTATTATAAACATTTTTTCTTTTTAAAGCTGATAAATATAGAAATTATTTTTGATTTATGCGTATATGGAACAAACTCTCGTTGATTCAGAAAATCCGATTAACAGTCTGGAGGCTGGCTTTTCTTCTCTTTCACTCCATTTTATAAGCAGCTGACCTTAAGTAATTAATCCTTTACAACCATGACGGCGGCAAAATACCCACCAGTGTATTCCTGATTTAGGATAGTAACTATTTAAGTCATATATTCGGGTTTCAACTTTTCCATTGGTTAACAACTCTGATAACTTTTTAATATTCTTAAGCTGCCTTGACATCATTATTTTATTAACAACAGAAAAAATAAAAAAGAATCCTTTTGAAGATATATCAGTATTAAAATGACCTTTTATCTTACACCATAATTTAGCCCCGGTTCCATTTTCTTCGATTCTGTATTCAATATACAGGTCCCTCATGTACAGGTTAAGCGGTGGATTAAGCGGTTCACAGAAACGGCACACTATAAAAGAATTTTCCTCAAATTCGAATATGTGAAACGCCAACAGAATGTGTGAATTAAGTTTCATTGGCGGCAGGTTTCCAATGATATAATCAGGTGATTTTTTGGATCTGTTATCAATAAAATCATAACTGTAAGGTGCAATGCGTAACTGTCTTAACCATACGAAAATGTCTGATGGACTCGCAAGTACATCAATACTGCGCAGCAGTACCCTGCAATCGGTATCTGATATACCGGGTAAGGAATCAATAATAAAGCAAGGTACAGAATGAGATTCTACCACTGTTTTAAACATTTACTTCTGCCGATACAAAGACCTGATAATCAACTGCTATGCAATTTAAGAAAATAACAGGATAAAAACATAAAAATTCCACTTCAGATCAGGCTGATCCGGGTAATATTTTCCTGCTTTTTATACCCGGGAGTCCCCTTTGAAATTATCAATATTATAACCGCGAACAACCAGTCTACTATTGTTTATATAACTGTAATTCATCGTTGACTGGTTCGAAGATCCTGGTATCCATTGCGAAAAGACTTATTTGCACGTTAACAGGGATTTTTAGTCTTTCCTGAATATGAAGATAGCAGAATAAGAGATTTTTTATTTCAGAGAATTAATTAACTTTGCATGATGATTGAACAATTGTTCAGATATAATATCCAATGAAAAAGCAAAATTCAGATCCCTCTGAAATATCCTGCGTAGAAAAAGTGAAAGTTAAATCGGTGAAAAAGAAAATGAAAACTGAAAGATTTTTTCACTATCTGGCTGAAACATTTCAAAGCAATGAGCGATCCTACAAGAACAAAAATTATTTATGCCTTATGCCAGGAAAATGAATTGTGTGTTCGTGATATAGCCGCTATTGTAGGAACTACAAATTCCGCTATTTCCCACCAGTTAAGGACTTTACGAAATATGAAACTGGTAAAATACAATAAAATAGGTAAAGTAACTTTCTATTCACTGGATGATATTCATATTAATAATCTTTTTGCTGAAGGATTAAGGCATGTGGAGGAAAAGTGATTTTTTTAAGAATACAATTGAATATATGTTCATTTATCGACATAAATAATATATGATTTATAAAGAATCAGGTAAAAAAAATTTAACTGATCTGGAAGATGGTCAGACAGGAATCATCGATTCAATATCCGGAGGTAAAGAAGCTGCAAAACGACTGGCTGATCTTGGATTAACTACAGGGACAGTGATTAAAGTTTTAAGAAGAACTTTGTTCTCGGGGCCCGTACAAATTGAGGTTTGTGGTTCAAAATTGGTATTAGGCAGGGGATTGGCATCAAAAATAATGATAGAGGCAAAATGACTGATGAAAAAAAGATCAACATTGTTTTGGCAGGACAGGGAAACTCCGGAAAATCCACCATATTTAATTTTCTCACGGGGCTCCATCAGCATATAGGCAACTGGGCCGGAAAGACAATCGAAAAACGTGAAGGGACCCTTTATTATAAAGGTCATACTATTGATGTACTTGATCTGCCGGGAATTTATTCCTTAACAACATATTCAGTTGAAGAAGTAATATCCCGGGAATATATTATATATCAACGACCTGACTTTGTAATAAACATAATTGATTCTACAAACCTTGAAAGAAACCTGATTTTTACTCTTCAGCTTTTAGAGCTTGAATGTCCGGTTATTCTTGCTTTAAATATGATTGATCTTGCAAAAAAGAAAGGGATTACAATTGATTCTCAAAAACTTCAAAGTTTAATAAATGCTCCTGTGATACCGACAATTGCTTCCCGTGGCTCAGGGTTAACCGATATTATTGATAAAGTTATTGAATTGAAAGGGGGAAAAACAAATCACATAATTCCAAGATATGGAAAAGAAATAGAAAACTGCATTCAGACAATTGTCAGCATTACTGGATGGTATTGATCTTCCGTATCCGGAAAGATGGATAGCAATCAAGCTTCTTGAAAAGGATAATGACATAACGGGATTAGTCGCGGGAAAAGAGACCTGAAGTCCTTGAAAAGGCAAAGCAGCTGAGTGAAAATCTGGAAGAAATTCATGGACATGATTCTTCGGTCGTGATTGCTGATGAAAGAAGCCATCTTGCCTCACAGATAACAAGGGAAATAGTAAAGATTACCCCACACAGGAGATTATCCTTAAATGACAGACTGGATGCAATAACCACTCAAAAATTCACCGGTTATCTTTTGATGATACTTATTCTGGGAGGAATGTTCCTTACTGTGTTCAGTTTTGGTAACTGGCTTTCCGGGAGGTTTGACACAATATTTAAAGACTGGCATAGCTGGTGGAACAATAATATAGGAATTACTTTTCCTGCTGCTCTTGGGTGGTCGGCAATTGAAAGTGTCCTTGCCCTGGTTCAGATCGCCTTGCCATATATTTTACCTTTCTATATCATTCTGTATTTACTGGAGGACTGGGGTTATATTGCCCGCATCTCTTTCCTGATGGACAATCTGATGCACAAAATGGGCATTCACGGCAAAGGATGCATTTCTTTCATAATCGGATTTGGATGTAATGTTCCGGGTTGTCTGTCCTGCCGGATAATGGAGACTAAAACGTGAAAGGTTTATTACTGCTGTCCTGGTAACACTTGTGCCATGCTCAGCCGTATCTGTTATTGTTTTTGGACTTGTGGGAAAATATGTTGGTCTGTTGTGGGCGCTCGGTTTGTATCTTTTTGCAATGATAGTGATCTTCATAGCAGGGAAGATATCTTCCAGATTTCTTCTTGGAGAACCGGTGGAACTGATCATGCCAATGCCTGATTATAAAACACCTCAGCTAAAAACAATAATTTATCAGACATGGGACGCTTTGAAGGAATTTATCTTTATCGCAGCTCCGATTGTCGTAATTTCAGGAGTATTAATTCAGGCAATTAATCTTGCAGGGTGGATGCCGGCTATCTCCTCGCTTCTTAAGTCCGGTAACTGTAACCTGGCTGGGCCTTCCTGCAATCACAGGCATCCTGCTTATTTTCGGAATTCTGCGCAAAGAACTGATCCTTGTCATGCTGGCGGCATATCTGGGAACAACTAATTTTTCTGATGTGCTTAGTTCCCAGCAGATGATTACCCTTGCCGTTGTCAGCATGTTTTATATACCCTGTGTCGCTACTATATCCGTTCTGTGGAAAGAATACGGATGGAAGAAGGCATTAACAATATGTATTCTCGAAATCCTGTTTGCTATTTTATTGGCCGGTCTGGTAAAAAGAATATTGGATTTTGTTTTCTGACAATTAAATAATTAAAAAGTTAAAAAATAAAATCAAAGATTAACGAATATTAAAATAGCAGTTCCAAGTCATCCTGGCAGTCACTCTTTGCATACAGTTCATTGGCTCTTACCAACAAATCCACCAGCTCGTAGCCAGCTTTAGCTCCCGTCGCTTTCAGGTCGGAAACATGCAGAATATTGGGTAACCCGACTCCTTGCATATTATTGCCACCCGGATATTATCTTGACAGAAAACAAATTGGTGTTGACAGCCGGTAAAACACCATTAATGTTTACTTTTGTCAATGCAAATACAGCTGTAGTCGATTACATTTAAATTTTATCCCTATGACAAAAAATCAATACGTAATTGAGAATCAAAGTAAATACGGCTTTGATAAAACAGTTGATCTCCTGGTCGCTGAAGCAGAAAGAAGAGAATGGAAAGTTCCGGCAATTCATGATCTGCAACAGTCCCTTGCAAAATCGGGGAAAACTGTCAAGCCGGTAAAAGTGATAGAAATCTGTAAACCTGCCTATTCAGGCCAGATGCTGGAACTGAACGATGAACGGATAATGTCGGTAATGATGCCATGCCGGATATCGGTTTATGTTAAGGATGATGGTAAAACCTATATAGCACTTTTGGACGGTGGTGAAATGGCAACCGGACAACAGGGGAAAATTGCCAGAGTAATGAAGGAAGCATCAGACGAAACATTTGAAATAATAAAATCAGTTTTTTAGTAATTAAATCCCGTAAAAACTTTAAACATATCCCTTCTGTGTATTTATTCCCGATCTTCTGGAAACAAAATTCATCTCCCGCAGACTTCCCTGCCCAGCAGTCAGGTTGACAAAGGTTTATTCCATAGAACGCTTTATAAATCTGAAACTTCCAGTTATGAAGTACTGCTCCCGTGATAGATTCCTTCAGGCTGAAAAAATAAAAAAATAGTGATATTAAAAAGATTTAGGTGATACTATTGCGATTTAATTATTTTTATTTTTATCTTTGCATCGAAAATGAAAATAAGATATATATGGATTCAAATTGCACTGTCACTCCAAAACCAAAATCTGTAAAAGAGTTTTTTAGATCATGGTATTTCTGGAAGCCTTTTATTGGTGTAGCCATTGGCGGTTTAGGTGGCTTTCTGTATTACTATTTTGTGGGTTGCACATCGGGAACCTGTGCAATTACAAGTAATCCTTACAGTAGCATAATTATGGGTGGTTTCCTTGGTTTTTTCCTGACAAGTTCACCATGCATGAGATGCAAATAGAATTACAGGGAATTATCAACTCATGACATCTAAAAATAACCATAATGGATTACAAGGAAATTGACAAAAGATACAGCAGCCTTGCAGAAACATCCTGCTGTCTCTCCTGTGGCGGAGCATTAAGTTATTGTGAAGCAACCACGGGAGAAATATGTGTCGATCTCGGCAGCGGGCGTGGGACAGATGTAATGAGGCTGGCAGAAATAGTCGGCAATGAAGGTTTTGTATATGGAATTGATATCTCTGAAGGGATGCTTAAAAAAGCCAGCAATACTGCTGAACGTCTTGGAATTAAAAATGTCAGGTTTATCAGCAGTTCTCTTGAAAAGATCAACCTCTATGACAATAATGCTGATCTTGTAATTTCGAACTGTACTATCAACCATTCTTCAGATAAGCAATCAGTATGGAACGAGGTTTTCAGGATTCTGAAAAAAGGCGGGAGATTTGTGGTAAGCGATATCTATTCTGTAAATCCCGTCCCCGAAGAATACAAAAGTGACCCGTTAGCTGTATCAGAATGCTGGGCCGGTTCCGTAACGAGAGATGAATACCTGCGGCAGCTACGGAATGCAGGATTCAATTCTATCCGTATTATTGAAGAATCGGCACCTTATGAAAAAGGTAAAATAATGGTATCGAGCTGGACTATTGCCGGAAAAAAGCCATCGGAAAAAGGCAGCCCAGCAGAAAATAATTAGTAATAAATTAAATTTTTATAAAATGAAAAAGTATTTCTATCTTTTAATAATTGTGTTTCCCTTGATTTTTAGTGAGTGCAAAGCTGACAATCCGGCTTCTGCTTATCTGACAAGTGCCACTGATAATAGCGTTGTTCAGCTGACAAATGAAACTTTTAAAAAGATGGTTTTCAATTACGACCTAAACAAAGAATGGAAATTTGAAGGAAAAAAGCCGGCAATAATTGATTTTTATGCTGACTGGTGCGCTCCGTGCAGACAGTTATCACCGCTGGTTGAGGAGATTGCCAGAGAATATTCAGGTAAAATTGATGTCTTCAGGGTCGATACTGAAAAGGAAAAGATCCTTGCACAGGAACTTGGAATAACCGGATTACCAACATTGTTGTTTATCCCTGCAGAAGGTAAACCGCAAATCACGATCGGTGCACTTCCAAAGGAAAGTTTAGTTAAAGCAATTAATGAAATATTATTAATCAAATAATTCTTAAAGTATATGAGAAGTCTTATTAAAAACAAAGCAAACAAAGTAAAAGTCAAGGTGGCTCAATGCTGTGCAAAAATTTCCAAAACAATTGCCGGCTGCCACGACTGACAGTTCAAATCCCCTTTGGAGACTGACTGCCACTTGACTTCAGGAAGGCCGGGCAAGCTGGCTTTCAGGGGTGTTACGTAAGGTTAATTTATGAACCATCAACAAGTTTATCTATGCTGTTTAGATGAAATACTCCAGATACAATATTTTCTCCAGGATCAGAGATTCTGAAAACTATTTTATTGTAAACCTTCTTTCGGGTAATGCCGATATATTCGACAGTTATGATGCCGAAAAAATTGTCGCCGTGCGAAAAGGGAGGGAAATAAACGATAAGGAATTTACCCTGGAGCTGGCCGAAAAAGGTTACATAACTGACGAATCTGAGGAAGAAAGGGAATTTCGAAGAAAATATCTTGATTTCATTGATTCACGTGATAATGATGAAATCCAGATATTTTTTGTAACAAATTACAGCTGCAACTTTGCCTGTTCATATTGTTACCAGGATCAGTATCAGAATCCTGGAAAAGAACTTAAGAAGGAGGTCGTGGATGCTTTTTTCAGTTACATACTGAGAGAGTTTCCTTCCCGCAAAAAATATGTTACAATTTTTGGAGGAGAACCGCTTCTTAATAGTCCTAAACAGAAAGAGATCATTGAGTACATAGTTAAAATGGCAACAGTTTCTGAACTGGAACTCTGCCTGGTGACCAACGGTTACTACCTCGAAGAGTATATTCCCGTCTTAAGAAAAGGGAAGATCAGGGAGGTTCAGGTAACGCTGGATGGTACTGAATCGGTACATAATGACCGCAGGTCCCTGAAAGGAGGAGGAGCGACATTCGTAAAAATAGTAAAAGGAATTGATGCTTGTCTGGATGGTAACATTGATGTTAACCTGCGTATGGTAATTGATAAAGAAAATATTACCAGCTTATCAGATCTCGCTCAATTTGCTATTGACAAAGGATGGACGAAGAGCCTGCATTTTAAAACCCAGATTGGCAGGAATTATGAATTGCATCACTGTCAGTCCTCCCCGGATAAGCTTTTTGACAGGATTTCGCTTTACGAAGCTATTTTTGAGATGACAAAAAATCATCCGCATATTCCGGAATTCTACAAACCCGCATATTCCGTTTCAAAGTTCCTTGCCGAAAACGGGGAACTTCCCGACCCTCTTTTTGATTCTTGCCCTGCATGCAAAACTGAATGGGCTTTTGATTACACGGGAAAGATTTATTCATGCACTGCAACAGTCGGGAAGGCCGATGAATCGCTGGGAACATTTTATCCCGAGATTTCGCGTAAGGAATCTGTTATTGAACAATGGGAAACGCGCGACATAACATCAATCCCCGGATGCAGTGATTGTCCGGCCCAGCTTGCCTGTGGCGGTGGTTGCGGTTCGGTTGCCAGAAACAAAACAGGGAATATCCGCTCGGCAGACTGCCGTCCGGTAAAAGAACTGCTGGAAATGGGATTTTCAGCTTATTTTGAATCGGATCATAAAAAAAATAGTGATATTATTACGATTTATTAGTGATACTATTGCGATTTAGAAAAACTATATATATATTTGCAGCATTATTGGATTTCAAATTGATAATTAATAAGTAAAAAGCATATGGAAACAGAAATCAAACAAACAGTACATCTTACTACTGCGGATTTTAAAGAAAAAGTATTCAATTACGAAACAACAAAGGAATGGAAATACGAAGGAACCCTTCCCGCGATAGTTGATTTTTATGCTGACTGGTGTCAGCCCTGCAAAATGGTAGCTCCCGTACTTGAAGATCTGGCCCGTGAGTATGCCGGACAAATAATGGTTTATAAGGTAAATACTGAGGAGGAACAGGAGCTGGCTTCTGTTTTCGGCATTCAGAGTATTCCGACATTGCTATTTATTCCAAAGGAAGGACAGCCGCAAGCTGCAATGGGCGCACTGCCAAAACAAACTTTTGAAAAAGTGATAAAGGATGTTTTGCTTAAAAACTAAAAGTGTTGTATACTTTCAGTTATTCTGAGGTGTGTGCTGCCGGAGATGTGTCCGGCAAAAAATAGCGCCAGACAACTGCTGCAGTAGCTGACGTTAGTATTACAGCCATGGCAATGAAAAAAGTATCAGATTGATATATTTTTTTTAACTTAAAATTCGTAAAAATGAAAAAGAACATGGGAACAGTTGACAAAGTGATCAGGTTATTGGTTGCGGTCATAGTTTTAGTACTGTATCTTACAAATGTAATTTCAGGTACTCTTGGGATAGTCCTTCTGGTAGTTGCAGGAGTTCTTGTTCTCACAAGTCTGCTTGGTATTTGTCCTGCTTACATGCCTTTAGGCTTTACCACCTTGAAAAAAGAGGGATCAAAATAATCCAAATTTGACAATTACTTCAGGTCTGGGAAACAGGACCAATATATCAGGCTATATAAGACCAGTAAACCTGTTAAAACAAAGAATTTAGTTAAAACAGGTTTCAAAACAGACTTTATTTCCGGATTATAATTTCGGAATTACTTATCTTTTACAAAATGCCATCCGACGTAAATATTAACAACATTGTTTTTAACATTTACATCAGGGATAAATGATGGTACTGAACCTGGAGTTGCTGTTGCAAGGTTCTTATATAAATCTCCCAGGCTCAGGTTATATCTTGCCCCGATAAGCAGACCCTTGAACGGGTGAATTTCCAGTCCGCCGGCCACACCATAATCGAATTTATTGTAATAACTCATCAGGCTGCCATAACTATTTGAGCTACTATTGCTTTCTGTAGCTTTTGAATTGATAAGGAAAGCCATCTGGGCACCAAGCTGAATCTGAAAAAACCTGGTGATATTAATAGTGGTCAATTGTGGTAACAGAATATAATCAAGGTTAACATTCCCTGTATTTGTATTTGTATCAAAGTTGTAACCTTGCCTTGAAAAATCTATCTCTGAACGATAACCCATAATGCCCTTTGATCGGGGTGCCAGAAATAAACCAACCGCAAAGCCGGTGTTGGAACTGTTATTTATTGAAGAAACCTTGGTAACATTTGCAAAGTTGATCCCTCCTTTCAGTCCGATCTGAGCCCAAAGACTTATCGGGAATAATGCTAAAACCATTATCAGTAACTTTTTCATAACTCTTATAGATTAGTACATATGAATTTTATTTTTGTGTATCATTCAGACAATTTCGAAAGCAAACAGAGAAGCACTTCCGTCCAAATTTATTTCAAAGCCTCCCATCACAACAAATAAGTACTCTCCTTTTGGCAAAGGTTTATCAATCACCAGTTCGAGATAGCCGGGCCTTATCTTACGAACACTGAAAGTATATTTTTTACTTTCCCTGGTTTTCCCGAGAAGTCTCATTCCGGATCCCGATTGAAGTACAACTTTCCTTGTTCCCTGATCGGGGTAAGCGTTGTAAAGGCTGGTCGTTTGAGATGGATTATTCATCATATCCCATCCGCTTAATGCTGATGTCCCGGTTTTATCCGATTTTGACAATGTATCAGGCGCAACGTTCCCCTCTGCTTTGGATTCACTGGTAAAATAGATAAATGACAGGGAATTACCTTCCTTAATCTGAACTGGTGATTTTTCATTCTCTATCACGAAATCGCTTTCAGAGCCTGCAAAACCTCCCATTTTTAGTTTCGTCTTTATTCCTGAATTTCCTTTCTCGAGCCTGACCAGACTGTTGTTCTCCTTGTTCAGGTAGTAGATTTCATTTTCAAATTCAGGTGTCGGATACTGTTGTTTATTGTTCTGTGCAGTGACGGAGCAAAAAACAAATAAACCAATTGTTAAAAAATTCCATTTCATATCTAATATTTTAAAAGGTGGCAAATACTAACCTGTTTTTTGGCGGATTTTTTTCATAAAGCTGTTGTCTTTTAAATGGCAGAACTCAATTTCCCCACTTGTATATTCAAAAAAGCTGCGTTTAATGAACCTTATATCAGATACCTTTAATAATATATTTTGTTCAAGCCGGTATCGACTAGCCTTTAACATTTAAAAGCTTAAATATGTTCAGGAAGTTTGAGTAAAAATGAAGATTCTCATTATTCCATACCTGAGCTTCCCGGTCCTTTCCTTTTGGCAGACTTATCTTCCGATAAAATATTATCTAGTTTTTTGTAATAGGTCGAATTTAAAATAACAAAAATCATAGTAATTTCGTTTGTAATAGCCTGAATAAAAACACGTTCATCATTACTGATTTTATCTACAGGTAAAACACAGCATACAAGTAAATTAAAATTTTGTGGATTTGAAATGACTGTAGTAAAGGGTAAACAAGATTGGTTTTCGATTATCAATTTATTGCTGATATGCGGATAATCAAAAGAATAGCCATGCCTTGCTTCAAATTGTTCATTGATAGTTTTACAGGTATTGTTGTTTATTATCCTGAACAGAACCCAATTTGCATTTACAATTCCAAAGACGCGTTCACTAAAATAAAATAATGTTTTTTTAAAGTCATTTTTTGTCCTGGGTAATTGATTATAATTATTGAAAATCGATTTTATTTGTTGGATTTGTACATTTATCTGACCAATATATTTAAATGAGTCATCAAGTTTTTCATCAGTTGACTTTTTATCATTAATAGTTTTTTTTAGGAGTTCTTTTTGTTTGGAGGCTTCATTTTTATATAGATTTAACAGCCATATATTAAAAATAAACAGGATACCAAGAAGAGATCCCTGAATAATTTCTTCTTCAAAAATTATCTTTTTCGTAAAATGTACGGGACTGCTGATTAATTGAGGGATATAAACTATTATACCAAATAGAATTATATAAATAACCAAATATAAAATTTGAAGAAAGGAAAGATGAAAGTTTAATTTTTTCATTTCCACCGCTTCTGATTATTTTCCTGAAATTACTTGTCACAATGATAAATTCAGATCTCATTGTTTCACAACACCTGGTATACTTTGTATTTTAAGAACGCTGCTTGCTTAACTTTTGCACTTTGACCGGAATTGACTAACAAAAGTATTTGCTCAAGAAAGAATACTTATTAAGAATAAATTAAAACTGTATTAATATTGGGTTAAGATTTACAGTTATGAAAAATTGTTTGCGTCATCAAGGTATTCCGGACCCAGGAATCAAAATTAGTGATATTAATAAGATTTAGGTGATACTATTGCGATTTAAATCATTTAATTTTTATCTTTGCGTCGGAAATGAAAATAAGATTTATATGGATTAATATTGCATTATCAGTCCAGAACCTTAATCTGCCAAAGAATAAATTGATATTAAAGTTGTTATGAAATATCCATGATTAAAAAGTAAAATCACAAACCGAAATAATTATTCATGGATATTCCATCTGACCATTAAAAACAAATTATAAACAGATGAAAGAAATTAATTCATCAGAATTCGAAAAGGAAGTATTACAATCAGAAAAAGTAATCCTCGATTTTTATTCAACCGAATGTCCTCCGTGCGAGGCCCTTGCTTCTAAATTTGAAGATCTTTCACGTCTTTACGGAAATGAAATTAAATTCCTTAAGATCTTCCGCCAGCAAAATCGTGATCTTGCTGAAAAGCTCGGGGTTAAATCTTCGCCCACATTACTTTTCTTCAGTAAAGATAAGGAGGTTGCTCCCAGGCTGACCGGAGGAATTAAAAGAAGTGATATTATCCGTAACCTCGACAGTATGCTGATGAATGATAAAGTGGAAAAGATTAAATCACAGATCAAACCTTCTGTTTCAGAATTCGATGTTATTGTCCTTGGTGCGGGGCCGGGAGGGTTGACTGCGGGATTATACCTTTGCCAGTCAAAAATAAACACGGTTCTGATCGACATTGCCTTACCCGGAGGTCATGTATCAACCACACATGAGGTGTCAAACTACCCGGGATTTATCGAACCGCAGGCGGGATATTTGCTTTCGCACAATATGAGCGAGCAAACAAAGCTTTGCGGGACAGTTTATAAGGTGGCAGTAGATATAACTAAGGTTGATCTTGAAAAAAAGGAAGTAGTTATTGATGAGTATGAAACAGTAAAAGCAAAACGGATCATAATTGCCACCGGTACAACACCTAATCTGACCGGCGCTCCCGGCGAGAAGGAGCTCAAAGGGAAAGGGATCTCATACTGTGCAACATGTGATGCAAAATATTATAATGATAAAGAAGTAATTGTAATAGGAGGGGGAAATTCGGCAGTTGAGGAATCTGAATACATTTCACGTTTTGCAAATAAACTTACCATTGTTCACCAGTTTGACAAGCTTACTGCCAATAAACAGGCACAGGAAAAAGCATTCAGGAACCCCAGGATCAATATACTTTTTGAAAACGAACCAAGAGCATTTACAAAGGAAGGTGACAAAATCATTACAGAAGTGGAGAATGTGAGAACAAAGGTGCGTCAGAAACTTGTAAGTGATGGTGTGTTCATATTCATAGGTATGAAGCCTAATATCGGATTGTTTAAGGATAAACTGTCCCTTGACCAGTGGGGTTATATCAAAACTGACGAAGATATGCGCACAAGCATTCCCGGGGTTTATGCAGTCGGAGATGTGATCAGTAAAAAATACCGTCAGATCACAACTGCTGTTTCCGATGGTACAATAGCCGCCATGGCTATCGCAAAGGAAATTGACTAAGGATAATTATTTTCATCTGTTCTTCATCTCATGATTGTATATTTGTTTCGTTTGGAGCAAATTATGCAGCCAGTTTTGTGTAATTGCCGGAAATAAAATTCAGGATGATTTTAATAAGCTATACCCTTATATATAATGAATAAATCAGGGAAAATATTTTTAGTTATAGTGCTTTTGATTTTTTCGGTTCATTCTGTTTTGTCTCAGAATTTATCACAGCAGGCTGATACACTTAAATCGAATAAGGCAATAAGTGAAGCTGATAAAGAAGTGAAGGGTAAGGCTGAGGCAGGAACAAATACCAGACAAACAGGGACAAACGGAATGAGCACCGGAACTCAAACTGCCAGGCAGGTAAGAGGCAGCCGTCCCGATATGAGCAAGGCCAGAGGAGCACGTCCTCCTGTTATTGTCAGACCATCAGGATCAGGTATACCAAAAGGTGCCGGGAAACCGGGTGGAGCAGGCAGATATGGCGGCAGATAATTATATAACATATATAATGAAACAATCTCAGGTAATTTGCCGGACAAAATTGTCAGGAGTGCTGATGATAATGCTGGCAATGAATGCATATTCACAGACCGGGCCAATAAGTTCTGTGCAGAAAGCAGACACTTTAAAGCCTGTTTCTGAAGGATCGCGTCATGCATTGTATGCAGGAATCGGGTACGGAAGCAATATGATTTACCTGGGATCCACAATTTCCGGTAACCAACCGTTTATTTACCAGGCATTAACTTATGGATTCAATAGTGAGCTTTATGCAACTTTTTCTGCTATTCACCTTTCAGGTGTCGAACCATTTATACCTTTTTATACCGGATCACTAAATTATAATCATGTCTTTAATTCATGGTTTGATATCTCGACAGGAGTTTACAGATACCAGTCTGCAGCTTCGATTGCGGATACTCTGTTCAGTGATTTCACATATGGAGATTTCACACTGGGGATTGACTGGAAACTTATCTATACGAAGTTTTCTGCAGGTGTTTTATTCTCTGATGAATATCTTCCATATTTTCAGGTAAGGAACTCAAGATATTTTCAGACACCCAGGTTTTTCAGAGAAAAAGTCAATATATCCTTTGATCCTTACATAAATTTATTGCTGGGATCACTCTATAAAAGTGAAACCACAGCCGAAACTTTTATAACCACATCTTCTGCAACTCAAAAATGGAGATACAACAATCCCGACAATTCTAATTTAACTAACTTATCAAATACATCCGCTACAACAGGTTCTTCTGTTCTGACTACTTCAGCAAATACTGTTTTCACCAGAACCTTTGGACTTATGGAGATTGATTTCGGACTTCCGGTTGCTTTAAATTCTGATCGCTTTACTATTGAGGCTGAAGCCGGCTATGTGTTGCCTTTATACGATGATTCCTATTTCCCCGGACCAAAAGGTTTCATACTAATGTTAAGCGGGATTTTCAGGATTTTTTAGTATGTCCCTGATAATATTTTAAATTTTTATAAAAATTCATTATTTGTTCATCTTCACGGATTTACATTTGACTTACTATAGATTTATAACTTAATAAATATAACAATGAAAAGGACAATTTATTTAACTGCTGTTGCACTTTTAATAAGTGCCGGAATAACAGCACAGAGTACTAATCAGACTCAGAGTCAAACCCAGCTGCAAAACGCTGCTCAGATTCAAAATCAGACCCAGCTGCAAACCGGTACCCAAACCCAGAATCAGACCCAGCTGCAAAACGGTATTCAGACTCAGAATCAGACCCAGTTGCAAACCGGCGCCCAAAACCAGAATCAGACGCAACTGCAGAATGGGGATCAGAGTCAGCTTCAGACACGTAAAAGGGACCAGCTTCGGATACATGACCAGACTGGAACTGGTGATCAGCTGCGCAGAAGGGATCAGACCAGGCTACAGGATCCTTCCCATACAATGCTGCAAACCGGAACCCAAAATGCTCAGATTCGTAATCAGAACGCTTCACAGGCTCGCAGGGCTCAGATCAATGATGGGGCACGTAACAGCTTTATGAATCGTAGTATGAGGATGTCTACCGTATCATGTGCAAGACGCAGATAAGAGAGAGAGTAAGAATAATTAGAAAGAAAGGGGTATTTTTTGAATATCCCTTTTTTAATTTACCTGAACAGCTATTGTCTGCCGGCAGCTGTACATTTTGAGATTTTGCAGCTTGACGCTATGGAGTTGCAGTGCGAGTCCCTATATTCCTGCACTGCCCCTGTTTCCGTTTCTGAATCCCAGCGAGCGCATTGGCTTCGCCGAGCTCGTAAACTCGGTTCCCCGCTGCTTGCTGCGGGGTTAGCGAGCATTAAAATAAAAAAATACCAAATTGGGATCGAAGATTCCTCGTAGCTTGCTACGAGGATCTTCAATTAACGAACTCCCAAAAGCAGCCAATAATTCAATTTATGATCAATTTTACCTAACTTTCGTTAATATAAACGGGTTAGCCGCAATTAATAAATAAACCTGATCATATGCACAAAATACAGACCTCCGGAAATTCATTAACACATGGATCTATAAAATCCGCACCAGGCGCAAATAAAACAGGAGAAGCATTTGCTGAGCTTGAGCGCGGCGTGTTTGCTGCGCTGGAGACTTATTCGAATGTCCACCGTGGTAGCGGCCATAACTCGATGGTATCCACACACTTATTCGAACAGGCCAGGGATATTGTCCTGGATCACATTGGACTTGATAAGGGCAGGTATGTAGTCATCTTTTGCACGCCGGCAAGAGCACAGGCTCTGATGGAGCAACTTGAGCCGGAAAGTTATCAGTGCGTATCGAGCCATGACATCGGCCTGCCACTTGGGGTAAGGGCATTGGCAGTAAAAAGTAAGTCATTGCCCAAAGGGGCTCCTTTTCAGACTGGCGGAGGGACAACCAGGCTTGTTTCTCCCGGCTGGGTTATCTGGGCTGATGCACCCGACAGGTTCGAAGCCGGCACACCCCCTATAATCAACGTGATCGCATTTGCCAGGGCGTTACAGCTGATCGGGCACTTCGGGAATGATGCCTTCCGTGATATGACCTCAGAAAAACTGACTGTTTCCGAAATCCTGTATCACGACGAATTGGAAGTTTACTCCGGACGAAAATTACTGGACGAACTCAGGCAGACCATGATAGGTCGTGGTGTTGTTGTCCCTACCGTGGAAGGCCCCAGGCGCTTTATTAACCTGGATAACGGCGCCAGCACACCCACATTCACACCGGTATGGAACACTGTCCGATATACATGGCGCCAGTCAAAACAGGTACAGCAGGAGGTAATTAATGAGGTCAGGGCAATTTGTGCCGGAGTACTGGGCGCACCTTTGGCTTCCTATGATGTGATCTTTACTTCCAATACCACAGAAGCCATCAATCTGACAGCAGAAAGTATGAGCCGTGAACAGGGACAGGAAGTCGAACCTGTTGTTCTCAATACGCTCCTGGAACACACATCGAACGACCTGCCGTGGCGCATGGCTCCGCACATTTCGTTAATCCGGCTTCAGGTCGACAATGAAGGCTTTGTGGATCTGAATGAGCTGAAGATTCTCCTGGAAGAATACAACAACAAGGATCAGCATGGGAAGAAGCGAATAAATCTTGTAGCCATCAGCGGTGCATCGAACGTTCTCGGTGTCTTCAACAATCTGGAAGAGATCAGCCGGATCGTTCACCTGTATGGGGCACGGCTGCTCGTGGATGCAGCACAAATGGTCGCACACCGGAAGGTGGAGGTTGAAAGATGCGGGATTGACTATCTCGCCTTTTCTGCACACAAAGTGTACGCCCCATTCGGATGTGGAGTATTGATAGTAAAAAAAGGACTGCTTAATTTTAGTCCTGCGGAGATTGAGTCAATCCGATTGTCCGGTGAGGAAAACACAGGGGGCATAGCCGCTTTGGGCAAATCGCTTGTGATTTTGCAGCGGATCGGTCTTGAATTGATCCGGGAAGAAGAAAAGTCACTGACCATGCGGACACTACAGGGGCTGGTACAAATTGAGGGGCTCAGGATTTTCGGGATAAAGGATCCGGACTCGCCCAGGTTCGCCCGAAAGGGTGGCGTCATTGTCTTTGCACTTAAAGGCCTGATGGCAAATAAGGTAGCCAGGGAACTGGCTGAGCGGGGTGGGATAGGGGTGCGTTACGGTTGTCACTGTGCTCATTTACTGGTAAAGTATCTGCTCCACGTTCCTCCTTTCCTGGAACAGTTTCAAAGACTAATAGCGATCCTGTTCCATGGAATAGTATTTCCAGGCCTTGTAAGGGTGAGTCTGGGCATCGGGAATAATGAAGAGGATGTTGACACATTGATTAAAGTCCTGAGCAACATTGCCCGGGAGCAACGAACCCGGGGGCATACAAAAATCCAGCAGCAGATGAACGATTTTGCCATGACTGTGGCTAAACGAGTTTATGCCTAATCCTGGCGGGTTGCATCAAAGACTATTCAAATTTAAAGGGGTGTTTAACAATTTGCTTAAGCAACCTGGCCGGCTTTGCAGCTGAGCACATATTGTCAGAACTTACAACAGCTTCATAATGTTAAGCAAAAGATAAGCAATCCCGCAAATGAAGCATAATGCAAAAAATACTATGCTTGTTACACTAAAAGTTAAAAGGATTTTAAATATTGACTCTGTTTTTAAATCATAGTCCTCAATAAACAGATCATTTTCGCTTTCCATGATTCTTTTTTTGAAGGTTAGTAAATGAAATGCCTGAATATTTTGAGTTATAACATATTCTTAAATCTGGTCTCACTTGCTAAATTTTCAAGCAAGAGCCTCAGAGCCAAATTACACTATAACCAGAAAGAGAAGATTAAAATAGAATTAAGCTCATATTAAGGAGACATTAATGCCGGAATATAAGATTCTGCAATTTCCGTGCGTAGAGCCGGTGTTGTTAGCGCGAACGTACCTCTTTTCTCATAAAAGAAATATACGATAAGACAAAACAGAGTATTGAAGCGGCTATGAGGCCGGTAATCTGCGGCCAGACAAGCAGCAGGCTCTGACCAAGGGGAAGAGGTCCCGGAATGGCACCTACTATCTGGTCCATTGTCAGCGGGCCAAGGCTTCTTACAGTTGGTGCCAGCAGCGTAGTAGTAGCGTCGCTGTAGAGCTGACTTGGCAATACACGCAAAAGGTTCAATATCATTTCCTGGTAACCGACAATTTGCTGGGGAGTTGCTGTTTCCGAAGGAGAGGCAGCTCTGGCGATCAGACTGACTATGATACCGTAAAAAACAGTAAATAAGAGCCATACTGCTATTCCTGCGAGAGCTGATGTTGCCGGCTGACGAAACCTGACAGAAAATAAAATTGACAGGTTCAGCCAGAAAGAAACATATAATATGCTGACCAGGAGAAAGAATACCACTCGTAAAAATTCTTCGGCCGTCGGTGGGATGCCGGTCATAATAAGTCCGGCTCCCATCACCAGAAATCCGAGCGAAAAGAGCATTACACTTATTACATATAAAGCCGCTACAAACTTTGCGTTAAGAATATAATCGCGGTGAACAGGCTGAGACAGTACCCTGCTCAGAGTACCGCGGGTCTGCTCGGAATTAATTGCATCAAACCCCATGCTTATCCCAAACAACGGCCCCAGGAAACTAATAAAAACAAAAAAAGGAGGCAGAGTGCCATCAGAAGCTGTAAATAACAACAGGAAGAGAAAAGGATTTTCCGGATCTGTCGATTTTACTGTCTCCGCGATATTTGCCAGCCCTGCGTAAACCGAACCGAGACATGTAAGGGCGATCAGTGCAAGCAATATTATAAATCTCCAGCTCCGGACGTGATCAGAAATTTCCTTATTTACAATCACCCTGAAGGGATGAATTACTTTGTCGTCCGATTTAAATCGCCTGATAATGGAAAAGTATCCGGTCGACCAGGCTTTTCCTGCCTTTTGTAATCTTTCAATATTTTGAACGTTACTTTCTGAGTTACTCATGGTTTTCAATTCCCTCAAAATAACGGTTATAAATATCATTAAGTCCGTATTCCTTTTTGTTGAGATGCGTTATCCCAATACCTGAACCAACGATTGCCCTGACAATTTCTTCAGTAGTGTCCCGCGAACAGCCAATATGCAAAACATTATCGGCCAAATCAATACTTAAAACACCATCTATCGATTTTATGGAGTCCTTCAGCCTGATGGTCATCGGATTACCCGGTGATGACCCGGATTCTACCGATGCAGGGAACTTAATGCCTGCTTCGATTGTGACAGGTTCATCAGAAAATAATTGTCCTGACAGCGATTGAATGTCCCCTTCTGCTATCAGCCGGCCGGCAACAAATATTCCGATCCTGTCGCATATTTCCTGTACCTGGTGAAGATGATGGGAAGAGAGAAGCACGGTGCGACCTTCTTCTTTGCTTAACCTCACAATTAATTCAAGGAACTCCTTAACTCCTTTCGGATCAATTCCCAGTGTTGGTTCGTCAAGTATGATCACTTCAGGATTTTTTATCAGCACATCTGCAAGCCCAAGTCTCTGGCGCATTCCGCGGGAGTATTTCCCTGTTTTTTTCCCTTTTTCATCTGACAGTCCGACCCTTTCGAGCAACTGTTCGGCATCCTTTTTAGCCTTGCTGAATGGAACAGAGTTAAGCCTGGCTGTATAAATAAGGTTTTCCAACCCGGTATATTCATCATAAAATCCAACATCTTCCGGTAAGTATCCCACTTTTCTTTTAACCTCAATAGGATTCGTGGTAGAATTGATACCACACACCTTTACCGATCCGTATGTTGGATCTGTAAGCCCCAGCATCATAAGGATTGTAGTTGACTTCCCTGCCCCGTTAGGACCAAGGAGGCCAAAAATTTCTCCTTTATCTATGGTCAGTGTAAGATTGTCGACTGCGGTAAATGAACCGTACTTTTTTGTCAGACCGGATAGTTCAATGATATTTTGATTCACGGATTACCTCCTTCCGTACCTGCGGAACAGATAATACACACCACCTAAAGCAGAACAGATTATCAATATCCCCACCCATCCCCACAGCATTGAGGTTCTCACGGAGATTCTGAATTGAACTTTTGAGGTTACTTCAGGTGTCCTGGCGTCAATATTTGTCACATAATCCCCGGCAATGGCCTTTTTTGCAGCTTTGACAATTGCAGTTACCTGTGCTGTTTTACCGGGTTCTATTATATCAACTTTTTTAGGATCAAAAGTAACCTCCCAGTTTAAAGGAGTACTGGCATAGAGCTGAATGTCATTAAGTGCTGCAGAACCGGTATTTTTAACAACCAGTTCAATACGTTTCTGGTCGCCTGCAGTAATTCCGGCACTTAATAATCCTGTTGGAGTTGTAAGTTCCATCGCGTATGAACCGGTGATGACGACCTCCAGTACAATATCAGCGGAGGATGAATTTGTTGAGGCATGAACAGGGATTTTATAGGATCCTGCCTCAATCATATCCGGGGGATTGATTTCTATGCTTATACCTGCGCTGCTGTTTGGATTAACCTCGACAGAGGTAACCTGCCTGGAGTTATATTTAAATGCCACATTCCACCCGCGCGGTACACTGGCCATAAGGGAATAGAGCTGCTGCTCGGCAGAGCTGTTTCTTAATGTAGCCTGGTAAGTGAATGTGGAAGTATTGTTACCTTCCATGTTTGCCTGGTCGGTTGTAAATTCTGATTTCTGGGATCCCTGTTCTGTCACTACAATAGTAAGCGGCAATTCAGAAAAGTTACCTGCAGCTACTTTAAACCGGTAACTGCCCTTGTTGACTTTCATAGGGACTGCCAACGACAGGTTCATACTTCTCTTTTCACGCGGAAGAACTGATAGCTGCCGGATAGTATATACCCCTGATTTTAAAGTATATTTCCATGAAGAAGGCAAACCAGTTATGGAAATATCAGCATCGATTACCTCCTTGCTGTTATTTATCAGGTCGATAGCGTAATCGACCGATTGCCCGGGAGCAACACTTATTTTTGTATATGGGGTGTAGAGAATAACGCTGTCAGCCTTTTGAGCGGCAAAACATGTAGGTGACAACAGCCATGAAGAGAAAGCTATCAATACAGTCAGATGCTTTGATTGAGATAACATACAAGGATCCTCCATAATTTAAGTCAGGTTAAAAAATGATCAGCTAAATTAAAATATGGGAATGATTTATCAGGAAGGATTTTTTTTAAACTTTTTTTAAAAAATCTTAATTTTTTGTTAAAATTTGAGAAAAAACTGCTTCCTCAACCGGGAATTTTTCAACGTAACAAAAATGTAAGCCTTAAATCTGATGCCTGTTTTTCAATCAGGCTTTCCAGTTAAGTACCTTCTTCTTTTTATATTGCCAAAAATAAACAAACAATACGAAAATCATTTTAAAAAGTTTAAACTTGCCATTATATTTTTTACCTGTGGCAGAAAGAATCGGAATTTTAATCAGATTTATTATGGTCCCGTGCTTTTTAAGCACCACCATATTGCAAGGGCAGATACTTAAGGACACTGCCTCCATTAACCTGCTTAAAAAGGGTGTTGGCGATGTTTACGACTTCAGGTTTAACAAAGCACGTTCTGTCGCGCAACAATTAAATCAATCCTTTCCGGGACATCCGGTAGTATATCTGCTTAACGGAATGATAACATACTGGGAGAACTATCCTCTGATCCCATCTTCCCCGGCCTCTGTTTCGTATGAAGATGATATGGGCAACTGTATCAGATTATGTGAAGAAGCACATAACCAGGATGATTACCCGGAATATCTGATGGCCAATCTGGGTGCAAGAGGAATGCTGTTAATGTATTATGCTGATAATAACCTCAGTGACAAGGTATTTCCTCTGGCAAAAAGTACATATCGTTACCTGAGGCAATCCTTTGATTATACTTCAATATATTATGATTTTTATTTTTTCACAGGCCTATACAATTACTATCGTGAGGAATACCCTGATGTCCACCCGATCTATAAATTACTGGCAATTTTTTTCCCAAAAGGAGACAGAGAAAAGGGTCTGATGGAAATGCGGACAGCGGCCGAAAATTCGATAATGCTGAGAGCAGAATCCTTTTTCTTTCTTTCTCTTATTTATATAAACTTTGAAAATAATTATCAGGAGGCGTATGTTTACAGCAAGGCTCTTCATGAACTTTATCCGGCTAATCTGCAATACATTTCTGGTCTGGTAAAGAACATGTTGCTGGCAAAGAAATATGATGAAGCTGAAAGCCTTATCAGATCATCGGACATCAGAACGGGAAATTCCTACTTCCGGACGCAGCTTACCATTTTGAGTGGCATTCTTCAGGAGAAGAAATATCATAATTATGCTGGTGCTAAAAATCTATATTATAAAGGAATAAATGACATTTCCGTTTTTGGTTATTATGGCAATGAATATGCTGCTTTTGCCTATTTTGGTCTGAGCCGTATTTATGATATTGAGGGCGATAAGCGTAACAGAAAAATATGCCGTAAACAGGCAATAGACCTGACAGATTATAAGAAGGTCAATTTTGATGATTAATCATTCCAGATCGGAAAAACTGAAAATTCTCCTAATTGGTGGTCGTATTTGCTGACTATCCTTCGATTTTCATTGCCCTGGTGATCCTTTCAGAAATAGGCTGATCAATAGTTATAGGAACCTTTTCCTCAACAGTATTGGTTGGATCAAGTTGTAAAGCTTTTACATCGGAAATGCATATTAATCTGGAAATACTATGAAGTAGAAGAGTAACATTTTCAAGATTTGAAAGTTTATAGTCCCGAGTCATAACCCTGTCAATCAGAATATAATTGAAAATCCGGAAGGAAGAGACCGCTTCCTTATCGAATCATAAGCTACTTTCAAGCTTTAATTTCATTCTGACTTTGTCAGGTCTTCCAGTACCTCTTTGAAATAGAGATTAATTTTTGGCTCTACTTTAAAACCTAAGTAAAAATCTATCCTGATTAATACTCCCGGAATGATATGTGTTACCCTATATTCAAAAGTATCCGGTTCATCAGTTCTGTCAACATGAATAAACCAGTATGTATTTGCCCGTTTAGGCTGTTTCTGGAAGATTGAATAGATTACTTTCGATTCAACCTGGTCAGGCCTGTTTGCTTTTATAATATAAACAAGATTGGTTGCCATTTTAGGCACTGAATTATCCTTTGACCAGCATCTTTAAACAATCTCAATATATTTGTCAAGTCTTACAAAAGTTACATATCTGTTTTTTAACTTCCTGCCGAAATACCAACCATACATTATCAAAAAAAACAGAGATGCCAAAAGTAATGTAAACCATCCTCCATTTCTGAATTTATGAAGATTTGCAATAAGGAAACTACCTTCTATGGTTAGAATAGACAAGCCAATAACAAACGTATTAGTCTATGGTTTATCCTTTTTTGATAAAAATAATAAGACAGAAGCAGTGTGGTCATAATCATTGTCAATGTTATTGAGAGACCATACGCAGCTTCCATATTCGATGATTCCCTGAAAAAGATAACCACGAAACTACAGGCAATCCATAAGAAACCAGTTTACATACGGCACATAAACCTGTCCTTTCAAAAAAGTGGGATTTAATACTCTGACTTTTGGCCAGAAGTTAAGTGATATTGCCTCACTTATAAGGGTATAGGATCCGGATATAAGGGCCTGACTGGCTATAATAGCTGCTGCAGTGGCAATAAAAACTCCCGGAATAAGAAACCATTCCGGCATTATTCCAAAAAATGGATTGATCCCAGTTTGGAGGCCTCCATTTACCTATCAACCATGCACACTGTCCAAAATAGTTAAGTAACAAGAGAAGTTTTTACAAAAATCCAGGATATTCTTATATTTTTTATTCCACAATGCCCAAGATCAGAATAGAGGGCTTCTGCCCCGGTAGTGGCAAGAAAAACAGATCCCAGTAAAATAAATCCTCCTGGATACTTAGTAAGAAAAAGTATAGCATAATAAGGATTTAAAGCCTTCAAGTACTTCCGGGTGATGTACAAGCTGAGACAAACCTAAAATAGCAAGCATTAAAAACCATATGACCATAATGGGTCCGAAAGAACCTCCAACTACATTAGTCCCATATTGCTGCATAAAGAAAAGTACAGCAAATATTAAAAGAACAATTGCAATTACAGGTATTTCGGGATTAAACAATCTCAATCCTTCAATAGATGATGTAACTGTAATTGCCGGAGTTATTACACCATCAGCTAGAAGGGCACTTGCACCAATCATTGTCAGTATTGCTGCCCAGGAAGATTTTCTTTTCAACAAGGCAAAAAGAGCATAAATTCCACCTTCTCCCTTGTTGTCTGCCCTCAGGGTTATTATCACATATTTTATTGTTGTCTGGAGAGTAAGTGTCCAGAAAATACAGGACATTGAACCATAAATAAGCAGTTCATTAAATTCACTTCCTCCGTTTACGATAGCCTTCATTACATAAAGAGGGCTGGTTCCAAGGTCGCCAAATACTATTCCGAGTGTAACAATAACTCCTGCTAATGAAAGTTTTTTAATATCAAGATGCTTCCCTGGTCCTTTCATGTTTCTCTTTCAAAGTTGCCAAACAAAAAACGGAAAGTAAATAGTTTCTCTTCTGAGAATTAATTCTGCTGAGTTATATCATCCCGGTCGATTAAGTTATATCCGAAGTTCAGATGGCAATCCTGAAAGAAGTTTTCAATCAAATGATTTGGACAGTTTCTTTAATGAAATTTTATAACCAATGGGAACAATTAAATCTGAGTTTTTACCAGGTTTTGTGATTAGATTCATTTCACTGGTATAAGTCGTTTTTATATCGTTGGAAGTTAAGGTAAATGTATTTGTTTGAAAGCTGGTATCCTGAATCAGACTTCTTAACATGAATCTTAACAAATCATTCTTTTGTGCAACCTCAGAAGCACTTTTGTTAATGATATTAACATAATTCAAATTAAGAAGCTTTTCTGCCAGAATACTAACCAGAATAATGTTCTGATTAACATCCAGAATGAGCACAGGTTCATCCATTCTTCTTATAATAGATTCAGCAAGCTCTTTCCTTTCAAGTAGAATTTCTGTTTCAAATCTATTATACTCTTCCAGCCTTACTACTATATCATTAAATGCTTTTGAAATTTGCCCGAATTCATCATTTGTATTGAACGCCATTCTTACCTTGAAATTTTTGTTTGCAATTTCATTGACATTTTTTGCAAGAATTTCAATTGGGTCTGCAATATATTTCGGGAAGCCGAAGATAAAAGCGAAGAACACAAGGAAGAAGATTGTAGCAATAATTGAAAGAACAATGTATGAATGTCCGGCAGTGTCATTAGCCGTACTGATTTTTTCTGATGATGGCGTTCATATTTATATCAGAAATAGCAAATAATGCAAATTTGATTTCGTTTACAGTCGGCAAAAGAATTGTATAATAATATCCTGATTTATCCTTTACGGAACTCCTGACAGAATCAGACATTAATGATTTGAATTTTTCAAAATTTTCACGAACAGATCGTGCTAATTCCTTTTCTCCCGTTTCTGTAATATTGTTTTCCTCATTTACAAGGTTCTTTTCAAAATTGGTTAAGAAAAGCGATAATTCCTTTCTATCAGGTACAAAATGGGGATTAAATATTGAAGATGAATTGAAATCATTAATCTTGTCTATAGATTTAAGCATATTTTCAGAATAGCTGATAGAAAGATTATTATCCTTGGTTATCAGATTGTTTTGCTGGGAGATTTTAAAAATAAAATAGAGACTGAATAAGCTAACAAACAAAAACTCAACCAACAAAAACACGAATGCCAGAATAAGCTTTGTTTTAATTTTCATATTATCCTTGTTTTAAGTATAAAAAATTAAACCTTTAAAGAATGACGTGATACCAGTTTTTGACATTTAATTATCCTGTTTGTTCAATTTGTCCATTTCAGAACTCTTAACCGGGATTTTAATTGTGAATATTGCTCCGCCGTTCTTCCTGTTTTCTGCAATTACTGTACCTCCATGTGCTTCTACATAACCTTTTACGATTGATAATCCTAATCCGGTACCTCCTGCTTTTGCATCTTTTCCCCGGTAAAATTTATCAAAAACCGAAAGTAATTCAGATGCCGGAAATCCTTTTCCCCTGTCCATCACCTGGATAGTAAGTGCACCCTGATCGAAAAAAAACTTAAGTCTTATATTAGTTCCTGCCATGGTGTTTTGTGTTGCATTCAGAACAAGATTGTTCAGAACCTGCTCGATAAGTCCAAAATCAATAAGTACCAATGGCATGTCGGATGGAATGACCGTTGATAATTTAAAAGGCAGTAATTCCTGTTTCAGGTTATCAGCTACTTTATTTGCCAGGTCATGAACATCGCACCAGTCTAAACGTGGAGTTATTCGTCCTGATTCAAGACGTGACATGTTCAACAAATTTTCGATAAGACGATTCAACCTTATTGAGGCTGTATTGATTTCTGCATAAAGCTTTCTCCGGGTTTCTTCGGGGTAAGTGTGCATCAGCAAGGTATCTGTTGCTCCCATAATTGTTGCAACCGGAATGCGCAATTCGTGAGAAATGGAATTGAAAAGGGTTTTGTAGAGTTTATCCGATTCATTCAATATATATGCTTTTTTAGCAGCATCCCGCAAAAACTCACGCTCATATTTGCCGGATATTTGCGAAAGAAATGCTTCCCAGAATTGTTCTTCACCCTGCGTAAACGGGTTGGGATGTTTAACGGCAATAACCCCTGTGCTGTTGTTATTTCCGGTTAAGGGATAAAATGTATAATCGGTGGAAGGCAATGTATCGGTGTATTTTCCTGCTTTAGAAGAATGTTTATAAACCCAGGCTGCAATGCTTAATTCGTTTTCTGAAAGTTTTATTTTAGTTTCATGCTGTACCTGATTATTCAAGTTGATTAAAGTCGTTTTTAAGAATAATGGCACAATCCAGATTGAAATATTTCTGAATATATCTGACTGCAATTTTCGATACCTCATCAATTCCTGATGCCATTGTCAATTCTCTTGTAAGCTGATAAAGAGCATGTGTTCGTTCTTCCCGGATCCTGGTTTTTTTCTCCTGGCGGCGAACCCTTGAAGTTAAAATTCCGTTAAGCAGGGCAATGATAAAAAACATTATAAGCATCAGCACATCAACTCGATTTCTCGATATGTAATGTAAATGGCGGAGGAATGAAAAAGAAATCCCAGATAAGTGCACTTAAGGTTGCTGCAAGTAAAATAGGACCGGTACCATAAAAAAGAGCAAGAATTGAAACCAAAAACAACAATGCAAATGAAACTACCTGATAACCAACAAAATCTTTCACAAGATAGAAGATAATTGACGATAAAATAACAAGTAATGAAGTTATCAGATATTGCTGGATGTTTGATGTAAATGGAGGAAGTGAAACCTTATCCCGAAAACGGTCCTTTGCGTTACTGTCACCACCAAGAATGTAAACGTCAATGTTCCCGCTATACCGTACCAACCTGTTTACAAATTTACCAAGCCGTAGCAAAGAAAGCAGATTGCGTATCCTTGGTTTCCCAACAATTATATGGGTCACGTTTTCTTTTTGGGCAAAATCAACAATTGCTTTTACGATATCATAATTTGTAATAATCCGGAATTTAATCCCCAGTTGCTTTGCTAGGTTAATATTTTTATCAAGTTGTTCCCCCTCTTTTGGAGAAAGTTTACGTGGGGTTTCAATGTAAAGAGCCTGAATGTTTGCACCCATAGAATAAGAAAGAGTTTTAGCCCAGCGCAATAATTTGCCTGAGTATGGGCTTGGTCCTACTGCAACCAAAAGATGCAAACCCGATTTCCAGGGGCCGCGTATATGTTTGTGCCGCAGGTAATCGTGCAGTTGCTTGTCCACCCTGTCGGCAACAATACGCAATGCCATTTCACGCAGGGCGTTTATATTCTCCTTTCGGAAAAAGTTTTTTATGGCTTCTCTTGACCTTTCGGGGGTATATACTTTACCTTCTGAAAGCCGCTGAAGCAATTCTTCAGGTGTCAGATCAACCAGTTCAACTTCATCAGCATTCTCAAAAATCTCATCTGGCACAGTTTCACGGACTATGATACCGGTAATTTGAGCCACGGTTTCGGAACGGCTTTCGAGGTGCTGTACGTTCAACGTGGTATAAACACTGATTCCGCTTTCAAGAATTTCCTGAACGTCATGAAATCTTTTTGTATGGCGGCTACCAGGAGCATTGGTGTGTGCGAGTTCATCAACCAGAACAATTTGTGGTTTTCGTGAAATTATGGCATCCAAATCCATTTCCTTAATGGATGTGGATTTGTATTCGTAAGTTTTGCGGGGGATCAGTTCAAAACCTTCTGCCAGTTTAGCAGTTTCCTCTCTGTTATGCGTTTCAACATAACCAATGACAATATCGTTACCTTTCAACTTCTCAGCTTGTGCTGTTTGAAGCATGGTATAAGTTTTACCTACTCCGGCGCACATGCCAAAGAATATTTTCAGTTTGCCTCGTTTGCTTTTTTCTTCCTCGAGCTTTAAGGAGGCTAATAGCTCATCCGGATCCGGTCTGCTCTCATCGTAATTCATTGCCTGATACTATCCAAAGCCAAATTTAATTCAAACACATTGATTCTCGGTTCCCCAAAAATAAAAAACTGAGGTCCCTGTGTTTTGTTTTTAATGAGTTGTTCCACCTTTTGTTTTTGTGTTTCATTAAGGTTCCTTGCCATTGCGACCCTTTTTAATTGGAGAAGAGCAGCTTCGGGTGAAATATGCGGATCAAGGCCGCTTGCTGATGCAAACAACATTTCTTTGGGGATAGCTGATGTATCCGTTATTGAATTATTTGTCGCAAATAACCTGCGTCTTTCCGCAACCTGTTCTTTTAACTTTTCACTAGTCGGGCCGAGGTTGGATGCTCCGGATGGAATCGGGTTATAGTCAATGGCTGAGGGCCTTGACCAGAAATATATACTGCTGTCAAATTTCTGGCCAATTAACTCTGATCCTGCAATTTTACCGTCCTTCGATATGAGACTCCCGTTCGCTTTGGACGGAAATGTAAGTTGTGCCACTCCGGT
The DNA here is from genome assembly GCA_963831935.1 of uncultured Bacteroidales bacterium. Classification (GTDB taxonomy): domain Bacteria; phylum Bacteroidota; class Bacteroidia; order Bacteroidales; family VadinHA17; genus LD21. The sequence continues at coordinate 108,667 of CAWHSH010000010.1, read as the reverse complement.
CATGAAAAACGGATAAATAATTCCGGTCAGTACTGTCATAACCAGTAAAAATCTTATTGCTATGATTGTCTGGGTTTTCATAAAAATCTCTTTTTAAAATAGTTTTTTGTCCTGATCCTAGATCATGTGGATAAATACCAAAAGCATATCGATCAGCTTAATTCCTGCAAAAGGAATTATTAAACCGCCAATACCGTAAATCACAATATTCAATGCGAGTACCCGGTTCGCTGAAATAGGACGGTATTTAACTCCTTTCAGGGCAAGAGGTATCAGGGCGATAATAATCAGTGCATTAAATATTACTGCACTTAAAATAGCGCTTTCAGGAGTTGCCAGTTTCATAATATTGAGTGCGCTTAAAGGAGCAATTCCCGAAGAAGTAATATATAATGATGTGGCTATTGCAGGAATAATGGCGAAATATTTTGCCACATCGTTGGCAATGCTGAAGGTTGTCAGCGCTCCCCGGGTCATAAGCAACTGTTTCCCGGTTTCAACCACTTCAATGAGTTTTGTCGGGTTACTATCGAGATCAACCATATTCCCGGCTTCGCGGGCAGCCTGGGTGCCGGTATTCATTGCCAGCCCCACATCGGCCTGAGCCAGAGCCGGCGCGTCATTTGTTCCATCGCCAATCATCCCTACCAAATGACCGTTGGCCTGCTCTTCCCGTATGCGATAAAGCTTGTCTTCAGGTTTTGCTTCAGCGAGAAAATCATCTACACCAGCCTCAGCAGCAATGGCAGCTGCCGTTTGAGGGTTGTCTCCGGTGATCATCACTGTTTTAATACCCATTTTACGTAATTCAGCAAAACGCTGTTTGATACCGCCTTTAACAATGTCTTTAAGGTGAACAACCCCTAAAGCTTTTTTATCTTCGGCCACCACCAGAGGTGTTGCTCCCTTTCTTGCCAGTTCCAGAACAATATTCTGGATTTCCTGAGGATAAAAACCATTATTATTTTGTATAAATGTACGAATGGCTTCTGACGAGCCTTTTCGGATTTTTTGAATGGTACCTCCCTCGGCTTTTAAATCAACACCACTCATTCTCGATTGTGCCGTAAAAGGAATAAACGTTGCATTGAGCTGTTTGACTTCACGGCCTCGAATATTGAATTTCTCTTTAGCGAGAACAACAATTGAACGTCCCTCGGGGGTTTCATCCGCAAGGGATGCCAATTGTGCTGCATCTGCCAGCTGCTCTACCGTGAACCCTTCAGAAGGAATAAATTCAGTAGCCATGCGGTTACCCAATGTGATCGTTCCCGTTTTATCCAGCAGCAAAACATCCGTATCCCCTGCTGCTTCGATTGCTTTACCACTGGTCGCAATAACATTCTTCCGCAGCAACCTGTCCATTCCGCTTATACCTATTGCACTCAGCAATCCTCCGATAGTTGTTGGAATAAGACACACAAGCAATGAGATCAGAACAGGCAATGTGAGATTATGATTTGCCGATGCGCCTGAAGCTTTTAAACTATAACCAAAATAAGCCGGTAAGGATACAACTACAAGCAGGAATATTATTGTAAGACCTGACAGGAGAATGATCAATGCAATTTCATTAGGTGTCTTCTGGCGTTTTGCACCCTCAACCAGGGCAATCATACGATCTAAAAATGTATTTCCCGGCTCTGACGTTACCTTAATAATGATCCTGTCGCTGAGTACTTTAGTTCCTCCCGTTACAGCACAACGGTCACCTCCGCTTTCACGGATGACCGGCGCTGATTCCCCGGTAATGGCCGATTCATCTACACTGGCAATCCCTTCGACCACATCACCGTCAGCAGGTATAATATCTCCTGCCATACAGGCGACAACATCTCCCTTTTTCAGATCTGTTGCCCAGACATTTTCTTCTTTATTTTGAACCAGCTTACGGGCTTTTGATTGTGTGCGGCTTTTGCGTAAACTATCTGCCTGCGCTTTTCCCCTGCCTTCAGCCACAGCTTCTGCAAAATTGGCAAATAAGACAGTAAACCAAAGCCATAATGTTATCTGAAAATTGAATGATGAAAAACTACCGGTAAGAATTTCCAGAATTACTTCAACTGTAGTTATCAATGCACCTGTTGCTACAATGAAGATTACAGGATTCCTGATCAGTGCAAAAGGATTCAGTTTTATAAAGGTGTCTTTTAGAGCCTGTACCACAATTTTTTTGGTAAACAGGTGGCTTATATATCGTTTTTCCATTCTTGGTTATCTTTGAAAATAATTAAAAGGCAACACCCAAATTCATTAATAGATGTTCAACAATAGGACCTAATGCGAGCGGTGGGAAAAATGTCAAACCTCCAACGATTAGAATTATGGTGATCAACAATAGTACGAATAACCAGTTGTCTGTTTTAAAAGTACCTGATGAAACCGGGGTGATTTTTTTCTTTGCCATGCTCCCTGCGATGGCCATTACCGGAACAATTACTCCAAAACGACCAATCAGCATTCCAAATCCAATCATCAGGTTATAAAAAACTGTGTTCGCATTGAGTCCTGCAAAAGCACTGCCATTATTTCCTGCTGCAGAGCTGAAAGCGTACAGGATTTCAGTAAGACCGTGTGGCCCGGCATTATTGAGACCCGATAACCCTGCAGGTACTGAGCATGCTATTGCTGAAAATAATTTTATAACGATGCTGGGAGCTAAAACGGCAAGTATGGCCATTTTCATATCAAAGGCTTCCACTTTCTTACCCAGGTATTCAGGTGTTCGGCCGACCATCAGACCGGCAATAAAAACGGTAAGAATAATAAAAATGATTATCCCATATAATCCGGATCCTACCCCTCCAAAAATAATTTCACCAATCATAATGTTGAAAATTGCAACCATCCCGGATAATGGAGATAAGCTGTCATGCATTGCATTCACAGATCCATTTGAGGTTACGGTTGTGGAAACTGACCAGAGGACGCTGTTCATTACTCCAAAGCGGGTTTCCTTTCCTTCCATTACACCAGAAACATTCAATATATTATTTTGACTGTACTCAGACCAGAGAGATAAGGTAAGTCCAGCCGCAAACAGGATAAACATGGTAATGAATATCGCCCATGCATGGCTTTTGAACTTCGCATAATGACCATAAGTAAATACTAAACCTCCTGAAATAATGATGATGGATAACATTTCCAAAAAATTGGAAAAGGGCGTTGGATTTTCAAATGGATGAGAGCTGTTGACATTAAAAAAACCACCTCCGTTAGTGCCAAGTTCTTTAATGGCAATTTGCGATGCAGCCGGACCAAGAGGAATAACCTGCTCTGTTCCCTGTAAAGTGGTTGCCTTTACATAATGTGAAAATGTCTGTACGGTTCCCTGTCCAACCAGTGCTACCGTAAGAATAATGGACATTGGCAATAATAAGTAAAGTACACTTCTGGTCATATCGGCCCAAAAGTTACCCAGGGAATCAGTTGTTTTTCTTGTCAATCCCCGGATCAATGCCAGTGCAACTGCAATACCCGTTGCCGCACTAACAAAATTCTGAACAGTCAACCCCAGCATCTGGACCAGATAACTCAGAGTATTTTCACCGCCGTAAGACTGCCAGTTGGTATTGGTGGTGAAACTCATAGCAGTATTAAATGCGAGATGCCACGGGACATTAGGCAATTTTTCTGTGTTAAGTGGCAAAAAAGCCTGAAGCATCTGTAAAAGAAACAAAAACACAAAACCAAACAGGTTGAAAAGGAGAACTCCATACAAATAAGTCTTCCAGTTCATTTCCTCCTCGCTTTTAATACCTGATACCCGGTAAACTGATTTTTCGAGCCAGCCAAAAACCGGCTTCATAATATGCTTTTCACCCATAAAGACTTTAGCCATATACTTGCCTAATAAAGGTGACAGGACGACCAGTAATACCATGAAAAGAATCAATTGAATCGCTTCATTCATACTTTATACTTTAAATTTTGTATGAAATAATTTTAGTATTATCAGAATGTTAAACCAAATACCAGATGTACATAGTCATTCCTCGAATAAGTTGCCGAAGGATTAAACACTAAAGTAGCTCTGAGCGGCAAAGAAAAAGATTCACTAATTTTCAAAGCTTTCATAACGCTTGCGCCAATATTGACTATTGAAAAAGTCTTTTTACTGGCTCCGGGATCAAAAGTTGTTACTCCATAATTATTATAGTAACCTGACCAGGGAGTAAATCCAAAAAAGAAACTGATGGAACCTCTGGAATAACCAAGTTCAATATATGTTGAATATGCCTGTTTGGTCGAATCAACAGAATTTTTATCTAAACCATAAAACATTGTATTCCACGTTATGCTTATTGGAAAAGTATCTGTACCGGTAAAACCAATGGAGCCTTCAAATCTGTGACCTGTTTCGCTATTCGTATAGTTGAAGTAATTAGCTTTTTCAAAATTCCAGTTGTAATCTGTAACAGTAAGCTTAAATTGTCCCGTAATTAAAGAAATGTATGGGTCAACTTCTTTATAACTCCCAACGAAATCTGTTGATCCCCAGACACCAATTTCAAAATTCCCCTTTGTATAAGCCAAAGTTGGCTGGAAGTTGGGGGTAGGACTTCCTGTTGCCATTGACCCTCTCCACACAAAGTGACTTACCAGATCTGCTGTTATTCTAAATGGAGAAGCTTCTTTGCCCGGTTGTGCATTTACGGGACGATTTGTAAAACAAACTAAACTGATGAGCGCCACAAGCAAGATGTAATTGTTTTTCATAGACAATAGGGTATATTGTTGTCATTTTGAATAGCTTCTAAATATCTGTCCAATTTGAGAAGATGACCAATCAAATATCCAAATCCTAAAAGAAAGATCAAACCACCAAATAGCATTAATATGAGCAAAATACAAACCATGACCTTTCATGATTAGAATTTTTCGGGTTTAATAAGTGTGTATAAAAGATATCCCAGAATAAAGAGTGCGATTATAGCTCCGATTACATACCCTGTGGTGGTATTCACCTCAACGGATTTTGATGTTACCAACAAAATTGTTGCTTTCATATCAAATTGTTTTCAAACGATATAAAAGTGCAATGAACTTTATGAAGATTTTATAAGGATTATTTTTAAAAGCATAAAGATTTTATAAAGAAAGGTGAACAAGTCTGTTCCCGGGCTTATTTTCGTTATCCGTAGAAGCACAGATCAACGATTTCCCTTAAATTTGCAGATAGACAGTATTTAATGACTATTAGAAATAATAAACAGGAGGAACCGGATGAATTCCTGGTTTCAGCAATAACTGAAGAAGACCAGGGTAAAGGGGACATGCTGAAAATCTCTTTCTGAATAAAATCTTATTGTAATTTGAATTTGGCAACAGAAAACAATATATTGATTATTGATGATGAGGTACAAATCAGGAGGCTTCTTGAGATTACACTGAACCTTAATGGATACAGAGTTTCTGAAGCTTCAACAGCCAAAGAAGGAGTAGTTGCAGCAGCTACTCATAATCCTGCACTGATATTGCTCGATCTGGGCCTGCCGGATGAAGATGGTCTGTCAGTTCTTAGAAAGCTCAGGGAATGGTATCAGAATCCGATAATTATTCTTTCAGTTCGAAACTCGGAAGAGGACATTATTAATGCGCTTGACAATGGGGCAAATGATTACCTTACAAAACCATTCAGGACAGGAGAATTATTAGCACGCATCAGAACCGCCTTAAGGCTATCACAGGATAAACCAGGGACCGGTTCGCTTTTATCATTCGGAGCATTGTCTGTTGACCTGGCTGGTCATACTGTCAGGAAAAATAATATCCTTTTAAAATTGACAGCTACTGAGTTTTCTTTGCTGGCTTTAATGGCAAGGAATTCGGGAAAAGTATTAACTCATCAGTACCTTTTAAAAGAGATTTGGGGACACAGCTACTCAGATCAGACACAATATTTGCGGGTGTTTGTTGCTCAGCTAAGGAAAAAAATTGAAGATGATCCCGCTCATCCCCGGTTGATATTAACCGAACCGGGAATCGGATATAGATTCTGGGAATAATTATGTACTTTAACAAGCACCTGGTTCAACAGGAATCAGATTGAAATACAGATGATTTTTTCATCCTGGCCATTGTGTCTCAGGCAGACAAACTTATTTTTGGAATAACATCAAGAAGCAACCGGAGCACCTGGCTGACATTGTTCTTAAAAACAGCAATCACCTCTTCCCACGTCACCGGAACCTCATCCTGCTTCCAGCAGTCATAATCGGTGCTCATCGCGATAGTGGCATATGGAATACCCAGTTCATTTGCCAGGATGACTTCGGGAGCTATTGACATGTTGACTATATCGGCACCCCAGATACGGAACATCCCCGATTCAGCACGGGTAGAGAATCTCGGCCCCTCAATAGTGATCAATGTTCCTTTTTCATGAAACCGCAAACCATTTTCATTGGCTGAAGTTATCAGGAGTTTACGAAGATTAACGTCAAACGGATCTGACATTGGAGTATGTTTCATTCCTCCCGGTTCAAACTCCTCGAAAAAAGTGATCTTCCTGTGCCTGGTGAAATCGATGAACTGATCGGGGATTACTATATCTCCGCGGCCAATCTCCTCTCTAAGGCTCCCGCATGCGGTGGTAGAAATAATATGGGTACAGCCGGCATTCTTAAGCGCATAAATATTGGCCCGGTTATTTACCTGGGTGGGGGGTATTGTATGGTCATGGCCATGCCTCGAAAGAATTATAACTTCAGTGTCGTTGATTTTCCCGTACAGCAAAGGAGATGAGGGTTTCCCGTAAGGAGTTTCAGTATGTTTTTCTTCGGGAGATCTGAGAATATCCGGATTTTCCAGACCCGAACCACCTATTACTGCAATTCTGGTCATTCTTCCTTTCTGAGATACTGCATCAGCACATTGGCCGCTTCATCCATGTCGTGGCCGAAACTAAGAATGCCTGCCCTGTCGCCAGCCATTACAATTATTCTTTTTTCAATTACATCAGATTCACCGAACAGCCTGAAGATATCTTTTGCCAGGCCGATAGTGCCGTACTCCATTGAAGGGTTTGTTGTTGGTACCTTGTAGATCAGCTCATTCCAGAGATCAATGCTGTGAACATGAATTACCGCATTTGCCCCGGGATCGGCAAGGTAAATTGCAGCATGGGTAAGTGATTCTGATGATGCTTTCAGCGGTCCGATGCACTGAACAGCATTATCATCTATATTGAACGAATTGACTTTAACATAATGACCAGGTTCGAGCTCGGGTATCTCGCCGGTTGCTGAGCCTGTTATCACGAACTGATTTCCTCCCCTGATCCTCATACTGATATTTCCAAAGCCGACTCCGTTCTCATAGGCCCCTATCAGATCCATGTTATACAGGATCTCCCTCCAGTAATTGATTATTTCGTACTGTTCGTCAGAAATCACCGGCCCCGACTGGGTCCAGTGACAATTGAATTTTACTACCCCTTCCATTTTATTAATTGAATTTATCCGAAAACAATTTCTTTATATCTTCTTCATTTGCCCTGCATACTCCCTTTTCAGTTATAAAACCTGTTATAAGTCTCGCAGGTGTGATATCAAATCCCCAGTTCCCTGCTTTTGCATTCTCAGGGCATATACGTACCGATTTTATCATTCCGTCCGCATAGCCGGTTACTGAAGTTATTTCTTCCTGATCCCGTTCTTCAACAACTATGTCCTTTAATCCGTCACTTATACTGAAATCAATAGATGTAGACGGCAAAACAGAATAGAAAGGGATATTGTTGTCGAATGCAGAAAGCGCTTTGAGGTAAGTTCCGATTTTGTTGGCCACATCTCCTTTCCGGGTTGCACGGTCACATCCTGCCAGAACCAGATCGACCATTCCCTTTTGCATAAGCAGTCCTCCGGCATTATCTGTGATAAGTGTATATGATACACTTTTTTTGCCAAGCTCCCATGCTGTCAGCCGTGCTCCCTGGTTTCTGGGCCGTGTTTCATCAACCCAGACATGAACCGGGATACCTTTTTCATGTGCAGCATAAATTGGTGAAGTAACGGTGCCGTAATCAACACATGCAAGCCAGCCTGCATTGCAGTGGGTCAGGATATTGACAGGTTTCCCTTTCTTTTTCTTACTTAATTTTTTAATGATATTCAGGCCATGTTCCCCTATCCTTCTGCAGTTGTCCTTTTCGGTTTCACAGATCTCAACCGCTGTTTTTAGTGCAGTTGCAGAAAGTATTTCCGGATCAGTAATCTTCTGAAGCTTTTCACGCATGACATTTACGGCCCATGAAAGATTAACTGCAGTCGGACGGCAGGAAACAAGATACCTTGCTGCATTTGAAAGATGATCGGGTATATTCGTGGCAGATGTGATCTCGAGTGTTGCGAGGTACATGCCGAAAGCACCGGCAACACCAATAAGTGGAGCCCCGCGGACTGTCATATCCTTTATTGCCGAATAGACATCTTCAACCGAACGAAGCTCTTTTGTTTCAAAGAAAAAAGGCAGCCTTTGCTGGTCAATTACCCGGATAACGCTGTTATCTTCTTCGTCAGGCCATATACTCTGGTAATTTTTCCCGTCTATTAGCATCTCTCTGATTTTTCACGTATGAGGTGATCTGAATCCCAAATTTACAAAATTACCGGGTAATTGTGATTGTGATGTAAATTCTGTGAATGTAATTGAGTTAAATAAAGTCTGTTAATTTATGATGCTTAAATATTTCGTATTTAGAAATCCGCACATCTGATTTTCGAATAATCGACCGGTTTCTTCGAATATTTTGACAGGATTCGTTAAATATTTACCTTTGCTAAATATAAAATTCATATTGTAAGGAATTACTATATGGTTAATAAAGAGGAATATAGAAAGAAAGATAATTATCTCTGCCGGACAGATATTCAGCCGTTATGGTTTTAAGAAGACCACAATGGACGAAATTGCCAAAGCCATGAAAATGGGTAAAAGTTCGGTCTACTATTACTTTAAGAGCAAGGAAGAGATTTTTGAAGCAGTAGTGTTATACGAAGCCAATATACTTAGAAATGAACTTACTACGGCTATAAAATCAGTGGAATCACCGGTTGACAAGATGAAAAAATATGTTTTTGTCAGGATGAAATCGTTCGAAAAACTTTCAAATTACTACAATGCGATCTTTGACAAAAACCTTGATCATTTTGATTTTATAGAGAGGATACGTGCCAAATACGATCTGGAGGAGCTGGCAATTCTCCGCCTGATACTCTATCATGGAGCAAGGAAAAAAGTTTTTAATGTTTCCGACAGCGAATACACTGCTCTTGCAGTTCAGACGACGATGAAAGGGCTTGAAGTGCCGCTTTTCTGGAAAAAGCGTGAGCTCAACCTTGAAGAAAGGCTTGAAGCTATCCTGGATGTCCTGTTTCACGGGATTCTGAAAGTAGGAATCCTGTTGCTGGTCGCTTGGTTTCAGGAGCTATTATTTATTTTAACACGGAGTCGCACGGAGGCAATATCACTGAGTCTCATGGTTTTGCCCTCAGCACCTTGATCCCTGCCCTCAGCTTTTCCTTTTAATCACTGCCCGTTTTTTCTGTTTCAGGCTGATATACAGCCAGATAAATCCGGCAATGACAAATGGTATGCTAAGAAGCTGACCCATATTGAGTTTCATTGACGATTCAAAAGCCACCTGAGGTTCTTTAAGGAACTCTATAAAGAACCTGGCAGTAAATACAAGGATCAGCAGAAGACTTATCAGAAGGCCCTGAATATGTTCCCCCTTGTTTTTCCAGTAGATCCTGTAAAGCAGGATAAAGATCAGCAGATATGACAAAGCTTCATAGATCTGGGTCGGATGCTTGGGTGCTGTTTCTCCGTTCCTGAGAAAAACAAATCCCCACGGCAACTGTTGTTTCAACGCCATAAATTTCCGAGTTCATAAGATTACCCATTCTTATAAAAAATCCCGAAAGAGCAACAACAATTGCGATGCGGTCAATTATCCAGGTGTAATCCTTCTTTTCTTTTCTGACAAAGAGCCACAGGGCGATCAGGATTCCGACCGCTGCACCGTGGCTTGCCAGGCCGCCATGCCATATCTTGAGTATTTCCAGGGGATGGCTGAAATAATAACCTGGCTCATAAAACAGGCAATGGCCAAGTCTTGCCCCGACAATTGTCCCGACCGCCATATAAACAGTGACCCTGTCGAGCACACCCTCTCCAAGATTTTCGTTGGTAAATATCTTTCTTCATGATGATGTATCCGAATAAAAAGGAAGAGGCGAACAACAGGCCATACCATCTCACGGCAAAAGAGCCAATCCGGAATATCTCCGGATTAACATCCCATGGAATAACAAGTAATTGCATAATCAGCTGTTTAATAAATGCCAAAGGTAGAAAATATTAATAAAAGTGAAGCAAATGGATGGCATTCCATATGATCACCCCTAAATTTCCCTGGAAGCCGGGGAGGAAAGGTCATGGAGGTAAAATTATCTTTTTAAGTGCAGCATATTAACCTCCAACTCTTCCGGAATCTTAATTATCTTTAAAAAATGTAAGTTTGTAACTTTAATGCTGAAGGATTGATGAGAAACAGTCATTATCCGCGGCCTGGTCTTTATTACGGCGGGATATTTCATTGTATCCGGCTGTGCAAAGATGAACGCTCCGTCGGGAGGGCCAAAGGATAAGGAGATTCCTGTCATTCTAAAAAGTATTCCCGGGAACGGAGCCGTCAATTTCAGTAATAAGGAGATCATCATTTATTTTAATGAATATGTCGTACTCGATAAAATAAGTGAGAAAGTTCATGGTATCTCCACCGATGCGAAAAAGACCGGATGTCTTTACAAGAGGAAAGACAGTTCATATTAAATTTGATGAAGAACTCAGGGATAGTGCGACATATACTTTTTATTTTCAGGATGCTATCAGGGATCTTAACGAAGGGAATACAATCAACAATTATCAGTTTGTCTTTTCAACCGGTCCTGTTATTGATTCCCTATCGGTTACCGGGAATGTATATACCGGATTAAGCCTTGATCCTCCTGAAAATGCAATGGTCCTGCTTTATACTCAAATGGCTGATTCATCGGTGATCAAACAGTCTACCCGATTATATTACACGAGCCGAGAATAATGGGGCATTCAGGATTAGACAATGTTCATCCGGGAAGATACAGGCTTTATGCACTGGTCGATGCAGACAACAGCAAGAACTACAATAACATGGATGAGGAATTTGCATTTAATCCTGATCCTGTGGATATCACTCCTGAAAAAAATTTCCTCCCTGTTATAAAAGACACTGCTGTTATTAAGCCGTGTTGACGGGAAAGGTGCCATTCAAACCTCCGGTTATCGGAGAATATCAGCTGATCATGTTCCAGGCAGAGAAAAAAGCCAGGTATCTTACATCATCAACAAGGAAGCAACCTTATCAGCTTACCTACACATTATCGCTTCCGCCCGACACCTTAAAATTTGATTTTACAATTCCCGGTATCACAGCTAGATGCTTATTTTATTGAGAAGACCAAAAACAGGGATACGATTACTGTATGGCTGACTGACAGTTCAGTTTACAACCGGCCTCAGATCGAAACCATAGTCAAGTTCCCGTTTACTGACTCACTTGGGAATAGCGGGTCAGAAGACCGATACGATACAGATGAGATATCTTGCGCCGAGAGCGCCCAGAACAAAGGTTGTAAAACGCACACCATACAAGATCAAGCACGGAATCTCAGGGCAGGTGAGGCCTGATAAAAAAATAGTAATAACAGCTCCGACCCCTTTCAGACCGCCTGATACATCAAAAATAATATTTTATGAATTGATCAAAGACAAGAAAACAAGACACCCCGTTCACTCTTACTCAAAGACACAGTAAACTCTTGTCGTTATCTGGTGAATACCGAGCTGAATCCGGGGAAAAGTTATCTTTTTATTAACGATTCCGCTGCATTTTCAAGTATATATGGCGATATTTCCGATTCAACCGGAGTTAGGTTCTCGGTATTGACTCCGGAATCATACGGCAAGCTGATAGTTGACATATCCGGTTATGATGGGGAGCAGGATAATTCAGCTGCTTGAGTAACACGGAAAAGCTGGTCAGGGAGGTTTACAATGAAGGAAAACGGAAAAGTTGAATTTCCCCTTCTTGAAAAAGGCACTTACAGGTTACGGGTAATTTTTGACCTCAACAACGACGGAAAATGGACTACCGGTGATTTCGACACTCACAGGCAGCCTGAGCCGGTCTCATATTATCCGGAAGAACTTGAAATTAAAGAAAACTGGGTAATTACCCTGCAATGGGAGCTTGAACTGAAGAATTTCAAAAATCCAAAAATGCAGATAATAAAAAAAGCAATAAAATGATGAAAAACATGCCCTTTAAAAATCCGGGCGATTCATAATAATATATTAATAACTAAAAACTTACAAAAATGAAAAAAGTAGTAGCCGGTGTTGATATCGGCGGAACAAACACAGTATTCGGACTTGTTGATGAAGAAGGCAAAGTACTGGCTGAAGGGCATCTCAAAACAACCGATTATCCTGTAGTAAACGATTTTGTAAAAGCACTGGGTGCAGGCATTAAGAAGCTTATGGCAGGTAAAAAAGATATTGAACTTGACAGGAATCGGAATAGGAGCACCTGATGCAAACTACCACAGGGGAACGATTGAACATGCTCCCAATCTGGCCTGGAAAGGTATTGTCCCGCTTGGCGGATCTTGTAAAAAAAGAGATCAAAGTGCCGGTTGCCGTCACAAACGATGCAAATGCTGCCGCAATGGGCGAAATGGTCTTTGGCGGAGCAAAAAAGATGAAGGACTTTATCGTTCTGACTCTTGGAACAGGTCTCGGAAGCGGAATAGTAGTTGACGGTAAACTGGTTTATGGACACACTGGCTTTGCAGGTGAAGTTGGCCACATGATAGTTGTTCCGGGACGGAAGAGTCTGTGGTTGCGGAAGGCATGGCTGCCTTGAAGCATATGCTTCTGCTACCGGACTGGTACGACACAGTTTCAGAAATGATAAGCGAAACCAGGGATGAGAGTATTTTGAGGGATGTACCCCCTTCAAAGCTGACATCAAAACAGATTGCAGAGGCTGCAGCAAAGAAGGATCCTGTTGCAGTCAAAGCGATGGAATACACAGCTGAAAAACTCGGATTCGGGATTGTCAATTCCATAGTATTTTCAAGCCCTGAAGCTATATTCCTGTTTGGTGGCCTTGCCCAGGCCGGTGAAATGCTTTTCAAACCTGTAAGGGAGTATCTTAAGAAGCACAACTATGTACTTTTTCAAAATACTGTCAAAATACTTCCGTCGGGTATACCTGAAAGCAATGGTGCTGTTATGGGAGCTGCTGCCCTTATTCTTAATGAACTTGCATAAATCCTTCTGTTGGATTTTCACCGACCCGAATATTTCGGATCAATTAAATCTGTTGATTTGAAGCATATCAATACGGTCTGAAAATAAATAATTACGATTATGGCAAAGAAACAAGTAGCTGTCGGTATAGATATAGGAGGTACCAATACTGCGTTTGGTTACGTCGACCGGAAAGGAAATATTCTTGCCCAGGACAAACTTAAAACCGGTTTTTATGATGAGGCTGAAGTCTATGTGGCTGCATTATATGAAAAGATAATGATGGCCAGACAAAAAATCAACGATGATATTGAAATACTTGGTTTTGGCATTGGTGCCCCTATGGGAAATATAAACAAGGGTACAATTGAATATCCCGCCAATCTTCCCTGGAAAGGAATAACCCCCCTGGCAGATATTTTCAAAAAGCACACAAACCTGCCGATTGTTGTAACAAATGATGCAAATGCAGCTGCAGTGGGAGAAATGGTTTACGGTGGTGCAAAAGATATGAAGAATTTTGTAGTAATTACCCTGGGAACAGGCCTTGGAAGCGGTTTTGTGGTTGATGGCAAATTACTTTACGGGCATGACGGTTTTGCCGGAGAGCTCGGCCATACGTCCATTCGTCCCGGACCATCTACCCGTGAATGTGATTGCGGAAAAAAAGGATGCCTTGAAACATACGTATCTGCCACAGGTCTTAAAAGAACTCTTTTTAAAATAATGGCCGACAGCATTCAGCCCAGTGAACTGCGCAAATACAGCTTTGAAGAGCTTGATGCTGAAATGATTCATGAAGCAGCCAAGAGAGGAGATATCCTTGCCAGAAGAGCGTTTGAGCACACTGGTCAGATGCTGGGATTTAAGCTCGCAGATGTTGTGGCAACCACAAGTCCTGAAGCTATTTTTCTGTTTGGTGGCCTTGCTCTTGCAAAAGAGCTTATATTTGAACCTGCAAAGGAGTATATGGAAGAGAACCTTCTTCATATTTACAGGGGTAAGGTAAAACTGCTTCCATCCGAGCTTAGCACTCAGAATGCAGCAGTACTCGGTGCCAGCTCATTGATCTGGTCGTTAAAGGAATCAAAATCCGGAACATGAAAACCGCAGAAATAGCAAATTTCAGCCAAATACTAAATCATATTCTTGGGAATTGTCTTTATTGTCATAGTCCTCTCTGTTGCTTACGCTTATCTGAAACCACACCAGCTGCATAAACGCAGACTTTTCTCAACCCTTGTCCTGAAACTGAGCTACCTGTTGTATCTGCTCGTGCTCTGTATAATTGTATACCTCTCGGCGCTGGTGAAAGGCGGGCTTGACAAGGTTTTTTACGGTATAGAATTCTTTGCATTTCTGCTGGTTCTTTTTGCACCTACGATTGGGATCTTTGCAAGGAAACTGGGATATTTCAGCAAGAAACGGGAAGGATATAATTATTTTTTTACAGCTGTTAACCTGTTTTCAATAATCGCAATTCTCATTATGTACTTTGTTTAGAGGTAAACCTGATTTTCCGATATTGAAGTTCATTTCAAAAAGTTGTTAAACTAATACCTGAACCTATGATCAAAGAGCGCCTAATCGGTTATATTGAGCAGAGTATCAGACAAAACTGGGACATTGAAGCTTTGTCGAACTACAAGGAAAAGGGATATTCCTACAAGGAGATTGCTGAAAAGATCCTGAAATTCCACATATTCTTCAAAGATGCCGGCATCGGGGAGGGCGACAAGATCGCTCTTGTCGGAAGGAACTCGGCATACTGGTGTGTTGTATACCTTGCCACAGTAACTTACGGAGCTGTAGTTGTTCCCGTACTTCCGGATTTTAAACCTGATGACCTGGTAAATCTTGTCAACCACTCCGACGCAATTCTCATGTTTGTGGATGATAAGATCCATGAAACAATGGATACCAGTAAGATGCCCCAAATAAAAGGAGTTATCTCCCTTGATGATTTCAGCATGATCTGGTCGGGAATTGCCGGGCTGAAGGAGAATTATCTTACTCTTGAGGAAAAATATCTCAAAGCCTATCCCAACCTCAAACCTGAAGACATAAAATTCTCCGATATTTCCAACGATAAACTGGCTGTGATCAGTTATACCGGGGGAACAACAGGTTTTTCAAAGGGGGTAATGATAACCCACAACAGTCTTGCTGCCAATGTCAGGTATGCACAGAATAATATGCCGCTTAAACCCGGAGATCCTCTTGTATCATTTCTTCCGCTTGCCCATACATACGGATGCGCTTTCGAATTCCTGTTTCCTTTTACATACGGCTGCCATATAACAATTCTTTCAAAGACACCTTCCCCTCAGATCATCGTGCAAGCCTTCAAGGAAATAAAACCACGTCTTATACTTTCTGTTCCGCTTGTAATAGAAAAGATCTTTAAAAAGCAATTACTTCCGGTCATAACCAAGCCTCATATGAAGATCCTTCTGGCAATACCGGGGATCAATAAAATACTTCATAATAAAATCAGGGAAAAGCTGGTGGAAACTTTCGGTGGCAGATTTCATGAGATTATCATCGGCGGGGCGGCATTCAATACCGAGGCAGAAAGATTTTTCAGAAAGATAGGATTCAGGTTTACAGTAGGTTATGGTATGACTGAATGCGGACCTCTTATCAGTTATGCCTCATGGGATACAACCAGGTTTGGTGCATCGGGAAAACCTGTTGATAGCCTTGAGGTTACAATCGATTCTTCTGATCCTAAGAAAGAGTTGGGAGAAATAATATTGAGGGGTGAAAATGTAATGCTTGGTTATTATAAAAATGAAAAAGCTACCAGGGAGATTATTGATGAAAAGGGCTGGATGCATACAGGTGACCTTGGAGTTATGGACGAGGAAGGGAATATTTTTATCAAGGGAAGAAGCAAGAGCATGCTGCTTGGTCCCTCCGGGAAAAATATCTTTCCGGAGGAAATCGAAGCTGTGATCAATAATATGGATTATATAACTGAATCACTTGTCATTTCAGAGGATAATAAGCTTGTAGGTCTGATTTATCCTGATTATGAAATGATGAAAAAGAACAACATTTCAGAAGAGAAGTTACTTACAATCCTTGATGAGACCAGGAAGGTGGTTAATGAAAGATTGCCTGATTTTATGGCTGTTCACAAGTTCAGGATACATCCCGAAGAATTTGCAAAAACGCCAAAGAGAAGCATAAAGAGGTTTTTGTATGCTAAAGAATAGCAGCCCTCCTGCCCCCCGGAAGGAAGATGATACTCTGTGGGACTCTGTGCAAGTTTTTTGTATTTTAAACCTATCCCTTGACCTTCTGAAGGGAAGTCAATCCCCCAACCCCCCAAGGGGGGGCTGAAATCCAGTACAATAAAATAAGCCCCCTTTAGGGGGTGGGGGTAAACAAAAATGTGTAGAATACCATATTTATGAACCTTTACGCGCTAATTGTAGCTGGTGGTGAGGGGAAGAGAATGGGAACCGCAATTCCCAAACAATTCCTTGAGCTTAACGGAAAACCTGTCCTGATGCACTCAATTTCCAGATTCAGGGAATTTGATGAATCAATTGAAATTATCACGGTACTTCCGGGAAACCAGCTGCAATACTGGGCTCAGCTTTGCAAAGAATATTCTTTTTCCATCCCTGTTACACTAGTTATGGGAGGCTCAACCCGATACCTGTCAGTGAAAAACGGACTCCGGCATGTCGGGGAAAACAGCCTTGTAGCTATTCATGACGGAGTCAGGCCTCTGGTTAGCACACAGACCATAAAAAGATGTTTCGAAGCTGCAAAAAAGTTCGGAAATGCAGTGCCTGTAATCAGTCCGGCTGATTCCCTGAGGATGATCAGTGAAAAGGGAAGTATACAGGTTGACAGGAAAACCATAAAGATTATTCAGACACCACAGGTATTTGCTTCGGGGCTTATTAAAAAGGCATATCTCCATAAATACAAGGCAGATTTTACCGACGATGCCTCGGTACTTGAGGAATCAGGCGAAAGCATCCATCTTGTTGAAGGCAACCGGGAAAATATTAAAATCACAAATCCTGAAGATCTTGTCATAGCTGCAGCACTATTGCATTCTGTTTCCTGACTTCTTTTGTTATTTGTATCTTGCAGTAATTTTTAATTCGTGTCAAATGAAAGTCAGATATCTTTTTTTAGCAGCTGTCATTATGTTTTTTTCGGGATGTTCAGAACTGCTTAAGGTCATGCAGACCTCTGCAAATATTCCCCTTACGGAGGAAGAAGTAATCAACGGGCTTAAGGAAGCACTCTCAACGGGAGCAAGGAATTCAGCCGAAAGACTGTCAGCTGAAAACGGATACTACGGTGATGCGGCAATAAAGATCCTTCTTCCTGATGAAGCAAAGACGATTATTGACAATATTTCTAAAATTCCCGGCGGTGATAAACTGGTTGAAGATGTAATTCTCAGGATCAACAGGGCTGCCGAGGATGCTGCAAAGGAAGTTGCTCCTATTTTCGTGAACAGCATAACTCAAATGACCATCAGGGACGCTTTCAACATCCTCAGGGGAGCCGATAATGCGGCGACAGCTTATCTCAGGACAACAACCTGGGATCAGCTATACTCTTTGTACAAACCTAAGATCCAAAGTTCAACCGAAAAGAAAATCATCGGCAATATCTCAACTAAAGATTCCTGGATTTCCCTGACGGGCAGGTGGAACTCAGTTGCAAATTCGATTGCCGGGAAGCTGGCAGGATTCAAGCCGGTGAACACCGATCTCGACGATTTCCTGACGACCAAAGCTCTTAACGGGATGTTTTCAAAGGTTGAGATTGAAGAGCTGAAGATAAGAAAAGAAGTGTCTGCAAGGGTTACTCCCCTTCTGAAACGGGTATTCGGCAGTCTGGATACAAAGTAAAATCAGATTAATCCAGGGAAGTATGTTTGAGCGAAGTGTTATTATACATAAAGGGCTGGAGGTAAAGATTTCCGATCATGCAAATGAAGGGATGATGGAAATTCTGAATCATGCGGTTCAGGGTTCAGAAGGGGGCTTAAGATTCCAGCTTAAGAACATTGCTTCAAGGATAAATGCATATAAGGACCAGATACGGTTTGTATCGCTGTACAAAAAGAATAAGATAACAGGAACTGTCGGATCCTGCTTCAGGATAACAGGTCAGGGGAACCTTAGATATCCTTCATCTTATTTAAGGTACCTTGCCTTTCATTCAGTCTACCAGTCGGATATTTCATGGAAAAAGAAAACCATGGAAATAATTAAACCCGAAAAAGACGACACATTCAAGCAAAAAACCCTTGAAATTTTCAGCAAGCCTCATCTGCTTGACTTCAAAGAGGTGAGTGAGAACGATAAACACCTTATGTATGCTTTTCTTGAAAGCATGAATGAAAGGTCGAAAAACCTCGTTACCCAGGCAGGCTATGAATATATCAGATCATTCCTTACTGTGGCTTTCAGCCGGTTCTCACCAAAGCCCGATACCAGAGTCTCAAGAATCAGCACCCCGGAAGAAAAGAAAAAGATGGAATCACTGCTGCTTGAATACTATAAAGATCATTCTTTTTTCAGCCCTGATTATGCTTTTTACGGGGACAAATATTACGTCCTCAGGGAGGGGGATGAGATCATAGCCGGAGCAAATGCAATTCCTTCATCGTACAGGATCTATGATATGCCCGGTATTTGGGGCTGGATAATCATGAAGATACTTCCGAGGGCCCCGTATTTTAAAAGATTATTTCATCCTGAAGAGTTCAGGCATATTGTCTTTGATGCTGTTTATTGTAAAAAAGGGAGGGAAGACCTTCTTGCCAGTCTCTTTGAATCGGTTTGTGCCACAGAAGGTTATTTTACGGGACTTACCTGGCTCGACGACCGAAGTGAATTATTTGACAAACTCCGGTCAGGAGTCAGGATGGGGGCCCTTAACCGGATAATGAACGCCAAACCGGGATTGGTCTATGCACGGTTCATAAATTTTACCGATAAGGAAAAGGAGTGTTTTTACGATGCTCCTGCATATATTTCCGGGTTTGATTTTTCGTAATATTGTGAAACATCCTCCCCGGGAGTTTATTTTTAAGCCATCCAGGGACGGGAAGAACGTTCTTTCGCACCTGCGAAAGCTTCCAGTGCAATGTTCACGTCTTCCACCATCTGGAAATCATACATCCCAAGGCAGACAAAATCGGCACCGTTATTAAAGGCATATTTTAAGCCCTCTTCGGGAAGTATGGCTCCGGCTGCCAGAACCTTGAAGGCGATCCATGGTTCCTTCAGTGTTGCCATGAACTTTATTGTTTCTTCCGGATCGTAATCGAACATATTATCCTGCCATGGAGATGCCGGTTGAGCTGACCAATAATTATGACTGTGGCAAGTTTTAACCCAGAAGTCAGGCTTTAATCCGTATTCAACACATACTTTTATAGCCTCTATCCTGTGTGCACCAATACCGGCCGGTTTCCCGTGACTGCGAATTTCTTCC
Source organism: uncultured Bacteroidales bacterium (assembly GCA_963831935.1). Taxonomy (GTDB): domain Bacteria; phylum Bacteroidota; class Bacteroidia; order Bacteroidales; family VadinHA17; genus LD21. Next base: position 88,822 of record CAWHSH010000010.1, on the reverse strand, counting down.
AATCCCTTTCGAATCAGTTCCATCCGTTGAGGTACAGTTCTTTTTTCCGGATCATCGTACTGTTCGCTGGTCCACCTGTCGGTTATCTCTCCCTGGCAATAAAGTACGTCAGAATCAACGGCCAGTGACATTGCGATCCCCTTCTGAAAATCCAGACCGATACCGCAGTCGGAGATAAACTTCATATTGCTCCTGAATTCATGTTTGTATTTCTGAAATATCCTGCCAAGCTGCGGATTGGTTATGATGGCATTCATTCCGCATTTTTCAGCCAGACCGAAAGTCTGGATTACTTTTTCGTCGGAATGGTAGGTTTTTACCAGTTTAGAGACATAAATAAGATCGCGTGCATGTGCCCATCCGCCAATCAGATTTCCGCCCATTATGAGCCTGCTGAGTTCAAATTGCGACTGCTGACCGTTTTTATCGGTGTATTTGATAAATCCTTTTGGCACCTGCCCTTTCAGATCCTTCAGAGTAGAATAGTTAAATTTAAGTAGTGTGGCTCCGGTATTGGCATCTATTCCTTTAACATTCAGCAGTTTTTCTTCAAAGCTTTCCCATTTCCTTTTCCTGTAAAGGGCATAAGCAAATATGCCAATTGCCGGCAGTGAAATCAGGTTCCTGATCACTTCACGGCGTTCAAGTCCCTTATCTGTACCGGCCACATGATCCGGGACCGGTTTGCGTGCTTTTTCCTCCTTCCAGCGGATAAACAGGCGGTCAAGTCCAAACAGATAAGCAGAAGGGAAAAATGCAAATGCTGCCAGGACAAATAGCTCGATCAGGTTCCTGTTAACCCACAGATAGCTGCCTTCAGCAGGGACTCCATACATAAAACCCGGAAAGGGGGGATACGCCAGGAAGTAAAACAGAAGCATTACAGCGCCGCCTGCGGATGCCCATCGCGAAAACAAGCCAAACATCAGTCCGATGCCAACGAGGGTCATGCCCCAGATGTTCAGAAAATCGACAACTGCAACAATTCCTGCATTGCCGGCCATCCAGTGGAAAAGAGGGGCAAAGATCCATTTTGAACCTGCGAGATACGCTGCCGAGCTCCAGCTGCCGGCAATTATTTTGGAAATGCCTTCATAAAGAAAATGCCAGCCAATTGCCATCCGGATAATAGTAAGCATATAGATATGCAACGACTTTAAACCGTTCCCTGATTTCATTGGTAATTTGAATTATGTCCTAATTTATATTTATTTTATGATGAAAATTGATATCTACCTTTCCAGAAATGATCCCAGAATTGAACCTGCTTCCTTGCCTCTGTTCTTACCAAATGGTGCCAGAGCCCTTATAAGCTTTCTTATAGGCATTGACTGCAGCCACACCTTTCCGGTTCCCCTGATAGTTGCAAGAAACAGGCCTTCTCCGCCAAAGACCATTGACTTAAGGTTCCCGGAAGTTTCAATGTCGAAATCCAGAGCAGGATCGAATGCAACAACGCATCCCGTATCAATACGCAGCGTTTCGTTGTTCAGCTGCCGGTCAATTACGGTACCACCTGCATGGATGAATGCCTTCCCGTCCCCTTCAAGCTTTTCAAGTATAAAACCTTCACCTCCAAGCAAGCCTGATCCGATCTTTTTGTTAAGGGTAATAGTCAGTTTTGTACCAAATGCGGCACAGAGAAAACCGTCTTTCTGGACAATCAGGCTGTTCCTGATAAGGTTCAGGTCAACAGGTACAATAGTTCCCGGGTAGGGAGCTGCGAATGCCACCCTCTTTTTGCCATTTCCGCGGTTGGTAAAATGGGTTATAAAAAGTGATTCACCGGTAAGCAGCCTTGATCCGGCTGACAGCAGTTTGTCCATTATTCCCTGATTTGGCACTGAACCGTCGCCCATTTTCACTTCAAAAGTAATACCATCTTCCATGTAAACCATGGTTCCGGCCTCAGCGATGACAGTTTCTCCGGGATCGAGCTCAATTTCCACGAATTGAATATCATCCCCTATGATCTTATAATCAATATCATGTGATGTCATAAATATCCGTGTTACAGTTCTGTTTTATTTGAGATTTTCGAAGTTAAGAATATAAAATGAGATAGCAATTGGTAGCAATAAAATGTTATTTTTGCTGCAGATAAGGGACGTTAGTTCAGTTGGTTCAGAACGCTTGCTTGACAGGCAAGAGGTCACTGGTTCGACTCCAGTACGCCCCACTATTTTTTTGACAGTCCTGACGTTACGCCTATGGCGTAAGTCAGGATGCTGACCGCAAGCGTCAGCATTCGAATCTGTCACGCCCCACAGCGATTGTCAGAGAGTTAGTTACGGCTGACTCTCTTCTATTTCGTGCCGGTTGAGACATAGGTGAAACAAAGCCATGAATAAACTCGAATGAAAAATACCTTCTGTTTCGATCCCGGCGTTATTTACCAATATGTCAACAGTACCCAGTTCCCCGAGAACATCGTCAATAAGCTGTTCACGCTGGAATGATTCTTTAAGGTCAACCGGAAAAAGTAGCACTTTAGCACCTAATCCTTTCAAATGTGTCCCAACGTATTCTAATCCTTTTTCTGACCTGGCTGCGAGAGCAATAATTGCCCCTCTTTTTGCAAAAGCTTCAGCCAGGAATGGACCGATACCCCTTGATCCACCTGTAAGCAGCACGACTTTTCCTTTCAGTTCCATAATTGATCAACTCCTTATCATATACATTCACTTAACATTTGGATACCATAAGACCCATATATCATAAATGTCTTTGACATTGGATAGCAAATTTTAAATTAAATGTATGAAACTGACACACACAAAACAAAACTATTATCATCTGGCTTCTGATAGAATATAGCTTTGTTCTTTATTTGAGAAAGCAGAGATGAACGATTCTCCAGTCAGGGTTACTTCACCTCTCCAGGAGTGTAACATCGTGACCGGCTTCATGGAAAGCGATACAGTCTAATTTCTCGCTCATGTTGTTGATGTTACTGTTTTGCAAATATATAAAAACTCAAGTTTGTCACTTTTTGTATATAAAACTGCCACCAGCACGTTCCACCGGGCATATTCCGATGAATGATAACAGATTAAAATAAAATTGACTTCAGGTTATACTCTTTGTAACTTTGATGACAAGCTTTTATTTGATAATTGATTCAGAAATAAATAGGAAACATAATACGATTTCTAAATTCATTAAAGAAAGGAGCTTTGCAATGAAATTAAAAACGTTGTTGATTATTAAAGCAATAGTATGTCTGTGCCTGGGCATTCCTATATTGCTTGTTCCAGGTTTCATGTATTCCATCTTTGGAGCTACTCTGGCAGCAGGAGGCGTTTTTGCAGCCAGAGAATATGGCGCCTCCATGATCGGTAATCTGATGCTCACATGGTTTGCAAGGAACTCACAGGAATCAGATGCGAGATGGGCGATCGTTCTTGCCCTGTGCGTATATGATGCTATAGGGTTTATTGTAACATTAATCGCAATCATTGCTGGTGCTTTAAATCCACTGGCATGGATGATCGTGGTATTGTACCTGTTCTTAGCGTTGGGATTTGGGTATTTTCTTATTCCTAAAAGAAAACCTTTACTGGAAGATAAATAAAACCATTGCATCTCATTAATTCAGTTAAACATGCCCTCGGATCAGCCAGGGGCTTCTTGTTGTATAGGTAGTGTTTCAAGTTTAAATTCAGTCAATTTCCTCTTTCAAGGCTCTTTCCCATTCAAAATGTCACAAAATGACAATAAAATGTTACAAATGAGGTAGATTTTGAGATTTTCATAAAGGATCTTTGCACTTAATGATACCACCTTATTAAGATATCTGATATAACCAATCCATATCTATGTTAATTCTAAATACCTCAAAATCATGAAAAAAACAATTCTACCATTCCTGTTATTAATTTTCTGTTTAGCCTGTAAGGAGATTCAACCTAAGCAGGTTTACTTAGCTCCCAAAAGGATATATGATCTGGGGACGGTTGTTACCGAAGACTTGCCTGAAAGGATTTGGGGCAAGGTAGCATTAGCCTCAATGGGATTTACCAGATTGAATAAGTTTGAAGTTATTGACTGGAAGTTTGAAAATGAAGCCGGAAAGATTACAGGTTCAAATTCCTACTTTACTCTGTTCAACCACGGAGGACCTCATATTGATGCACCTTCCCATATGGACCTCGGAGGAGGACTTGATACATATCCGATTGAAGTATTTGAAGGTCCCATGAAAGTATTCGACGTAAGTACATACCGTTTTGGACATACTGTTCCTGTTGAAGTATTTAAAGACAGAGTTGTGAAAGGGGATATAGTCATGATTTACACAAAATACTTGCCTCCCCAAAAAGAGGGTGAAATGCCTCAGAATATAACACTGTCTCCTGAGGCTGCAGAATATTTAGCAACCTTACCTGTCAAAGCATTTGGTACAGATGCCTGGTCCGTTATGAGTTTCAATGATACATTAAAAGTGAACTCAGATTCAGAGGCAGCCAGATTATCTCCTATTCACTATTCATTTCTTTCCAGGGAGATCCCTATTTATGAGGGTCTTTACCGGTTGAATGAACTTATTGCATTCAAGCAGGTGTACTTTGTGGGCGTACCGCTTAATATAAAAGACGGCGATGGGATGCTTGTGCGCCCTGTAGCATTTGTATATGATTAATATATTTTAAAATCAGCGGTTAAATTTGTAGTGATTGTGATTAGTTTTGAATTGTGAAAGGTTATCTGGATCAGTCAAAAATTGTACTACCGTTGTCTTATATCACGACAAGCGGTTTTGTTGTTTTCTTAATCTGACCCTCACTTGACTTTGGTATCAGGATAGTGTAATTTTACATAGCCTAATCCACTGATCTTCTTACCTCATAAGCGACTAAAGAGTAACAACGGCATGAAAACAAGTTCAGCTTGCGGAAATCACTTCCGGAGGCTTTTGGTTATCTGTCATTCGTCTGACAAACACTTGACTCAGCTATCAGAATGAGGTAATTTTAGAAGGGAAACGTATTAAGCGAAATAGTTTAAAATTACTTTAGTGTTTCTTGTTAAGTTTTTAAATCAAAGTATGAAAGTATTTCTAACAGGTGGAACCGGCTTTACAGGACAATCTATTACCAAAAACCTGATAAAACGAGGGTGGGAGGTAACGGCATTGGTACGTAATTCAAATAGTCCTCAAGCTCAATTATTACGAAAGTTTGGAGCAGATTTGGTTACTGGCGACGTAACTCTTCCTGATTCATTGACGGAATCAATACAAGGTGCTGATGTTTTGATTCATAATGCAGGAATATACGAGTATGGTTTAAACAAGACGGCAAGGAAGCGTATGCAACTGGTGAATGTAAATGGGACCGAAAATGTCCTTAATCTTGCTAAGAAGATAAAAATTCCGCTTACGATTTACATTTCTTCAGTTCAGGCCTTTGGAGAGACCGGAACTAAAATGCGAGACGAATCTTTTGTTTATTGCTGCTTTCCACATTGCAATTAATTTCCACACGGCATCCCATATTCCTGTTTTACGCGCTTCATAAAATAGCTTCCGAAACCCTCAATTAATGCAGATTTAGTTTTGAGTTTGGGTGTTGCAAGCTATCTTTATGGAATATTTCAACTAAGATTAATAAGTTAAACCCGATGGCAAACACTTATACTCAATGTTATTTACATTTGGTATTTGCAGTAAAAAATCGTGATGCCCTGATAAGAAAAGAATGGAAAGATGAATTGGAGAAGTATATTACAGGAATTGCGCAAAACCATCGCCATAAGATGCTGGCAATAGGTGCGATGCCCGACCATATTCACATATTGGTCGGATATAATGTAAATCAGCTAATACCAGATCTGGTTGAAGAGATTAAAACATCAACCAACGCATTAATTAAAGGGAATAAGTGGTCAAAATTCAGGTTTGAATGGCAGAAAGGTTATGGTGCCTTTACCCATTCCCACTTACAAATAGACACTGTTGTAAAATATATTTTATCACAGGAAGAACATCACAAAAGAAAGCCGTTCAAAGAAGAATATTTTGAAATGCTTGAAAAGAATAATGTTGAATTTAAAGAGGAATACCTGTTTGAATTCTTTGGTGATAATGATAATTGGGATTAGATATTGCGGTGCTCTGCACCTGTGGTGTTATTTCTCATATTCATTTCTACAAATATAATGCGGCTCTGCCGCTTACAATAGATTCAAAGAATACAATAGACTAAACGTCAGTCAAACAATAGTCATCTAAGATATTAATGGTGCAGAGCACCATAATATTTGTAGATTAATGTTTTCCATAGGTGTTAAAGGTGCAGCGCACCGTAATATTATTGTTAAATAATTTAAAGTAAACATATTAACAAAACCGTTTTTGGACATGGAAAACAATATAGATTTAGAATTAAAATTCAGGTGTTGCAACGCTGAAAACAGGAGAGTGTTGAGAATAACTGCAGAAATCACCTGAGGTACGAATAGCATAAATTCGTTTGAATGCGCACGACTATGCTCCTGTTTTAGTCAGGTTACATTTTCAGATTTATCTTTGTATATTAGAATATAAATAATCGGCAAAATTCCTATTGTGTTAAAAATGAAAATGCATGTAAACCAGGCAAGATGATTGTTTCTTGCTGCTTTCCACATTGCAATTAATTTCCACACGGCATCCCATATTGCAACTATTGCAATTGTCAGGATGAGCCACCACAGCATAGAATGAATTTGTTGTTCCATTTGATTTCAGTTTTAGGGGTTAATAGGTACATAGAAAGAGAAACCGGAACACCTGGTATTCACGCGTTAAATGTCCTCTTAAATATTGGACTATAGCATTTTAGTAACTTAGTTAAGAACAATATTATTCCCAACACCAAGTTCAAAGAAATTTGTTCCAAAGGCTTCCTTAATCATTTGGGTCTGCTTTACCCCGGTGCAATGTGTCGCTCCACATTTTACAACTCCAAGGGCTTTCATATCATCAATTATTTTATTCATTTCATCGTCAGATTTTTCAAGCAGGTGGAATCCACCAAATACCATATAAATATCCTTGTTAAATGTTGATTTTATTTCTTTTAACATTTCAACTATCCCTGGGTGTGAACAACCAGTCATTACAACCAATCCACGTTTTGTATTCAAGACAAGTGCCTGTTCAGGAATCGGTCCTGAAAATTCACCTGAACTGTAAAGATTTGTGCATAATTTGACAGGCTCTTTCACCAAAAGAGGTTCAAGTCCGAATTCAGCCAATTTCTTTTTAAATGATTCCGAGAATGAGTATGGAATAATAACAGGTATATCTTTATGCAACTTAACAAAAGCAGCTATCCCCGCCGTATGATCACCATGTTCATGTGACAATATCAGGAAATCAATCTTTTCGGGATTGATACCCATTATTTTGAAATTCGATTCAAAAATATCCGGGTTTGCTCCTGTATCAAAAAGAACACCTTTATCAAGTCCTTCGATCACAATCGAATAACCCCAATCGGACTTTAATCCGTTCACTTTAACGTAATTATCATAAACAACTTTAATATTTACCGGGTTATCAATTCCATTTATTGCACTTATTCCTCTTAATCCATCCGGATCTTTCAAGACTTTAAAACCCTGCCCCATAACATGTGCTTGCAGAGACAGAATAACCAATGTTATTGCTAAAAATTTACTTGTTCTCATTTTGTTCGTCACTTTTTACTATTGCAGTTGCTATTGAAATCTCATATGGCTGTTGAACACCTTGAATCACTGATCCATTTGCTCCTGAAAATGTACTGAAAATAATCTGCCCTACTGTGTAACTAACCGAGCCTGCGCTACCTGTTGTATTACCACCTGCAGAGGTTATTGTCTCCTGTCCAAGAAGGCTATAATTGCACAAACCATATAAGGATAAAATACTTAGTATCGTTATTTTTAGATTCATATTTCTATTATTCTAAGATTTGAAAATCAGAATATTAAATCCCTCATGGATCATAGCTTTCAAGTTACTAATAACAATAATGTAAAGCAAATAAAACTCTGTACGCTAATCTCTCTTTGGAACTGATGGATATAATTTGGATTCAAATAAGAAGGTAGACGATGACAAAAAACCATCAGAAAAATTATAATTTTGTTACATTTTCTTGACCGCAAGTCAAGGTTTTACTTTTCGAAATCATCAGTAAGATCACAAAATTATGCCGCAATGAGGCGTATTATCTACATTACATTCGGGATCGGAGTAGTTTTATTAGCATGTGTTAAAACTGAAGGCACCCTTAAAATAAAGGGAAAGGTTATTGATGAATTCACAAAAGTGCAAATTCCCGGGAGAGAAATAATTGTTCAAGGACTATTAGAAAGCAATAATGAATTAGTACCAATTGATGCTGGTCAGTTCTCAACTGACAGCGCAGGGGGCTTCAGATATTCATTGAAAAAAGTCAAAGATGCCCGTTACTATAATTTCTGTATTGTGGGTGATTCAAACTATGCGGCAATCACAAATAAACTAAGTCTCTTCCAACTTGAAGAAAATGCAAAATATCTATTCTTTTCATTAAGTAAATTAGTAGACCTTAGAATTAAAATACAGAAAACAAGTAAAACACCTTATCGTGATACTCTCTATCTATCTTGGGAATCGAACAAAGTTGACTTTAGAACTCTATATCCCTATAAAATAGATAACTATGAAATAACAGACAACTCCTTTGGATTAATACCTGATTTCGGATTAAGATGGATTGGTGGAAATATAAATTCAACTGTTAAAACCAGAGTTTTTGCAGACAAAATGACGAAAATACACTGGGAACTGGTTAGAAACAAAAAGAGAAAGGAATTCACAGACACAATAACATGCAAAAGAGATTTAGCTCACATTGTTTATTTTACTTATTAAAAGAAGTAACAGTGTTTGGAAGACATCAACAATTTCTTAATAAACGCCTTATAACACGGACAACGGAGTTAATAAACTTGTCACACTTTTTGCATTGATATTCTGCTACTTAGACAGCTAATCCCAACCCGACAAAAGAAGCCTACAATGAGTTTACTGTCAACACACCCTGTCAACTACTAACTATTTGTCAGCTCAATATACATCTGGATTGTGATAATGCCTTTTGCTGCTGGCTATGTTTGATAAAATATCCGACAGCCTAATAATCATAAAAACCTGATTAGGTATGAAGGTGTAACCAGTCCACTAAATGTTAATAAAAAAAATGCCTCTGTCTCCGAGATGTTTTATTGTTCAAGTAAGTTTTCAGATATAAGTCAGCAAGTAAATTGCAGAGAGTGCCAGTCCTCGGATCAGCTCCGGGGGCTGGCAATATGTTTATATCGATAGTTGCTTATCCTTCACGCAGCGAACCGAACAGCCATCCGCCTTATGGAGCCAGAAGCTAGTGAAAGCTATACTCATACAGTTCAGTCCCCTTACCAGGGCATTGTTGATATCGTACTCCGTGGAGCTCCACAAATAACAATTTATGCCTAATTCTTCTCCTGGAGAGATATGTCCGCTACGGATACCACCCGGAACGGCTGTAAATCCTGATGAGTTGTCAGCTCCACGAGCTGTTTTTAACCAATAATCTTTTGCGCCGTATAGCTTACCACCGGCAACACTTTTACCACCCAAATAATCTGCCAGGATAATCCATTCGGCATCAGTCGGCACATGCCAACCTGTTGGACATAGTTTACCAGTATTTACTGTATACCAGTTATACAAAGCTCCGTAGGGATCTTTGTGGTTTACTTCGTCATTTCTATACCAGCAATATCCAGGTGTCTCAGGACCCGACTCGTTGCTCCACGCTGTATTATCAGTTAATAATGGAATGGAAGTGTGATCGTTAAACTCAGTAACTTTCAGGTTCTCTGCCATCCAAACCTGTGTACCAATAGTCACAACTTTGTAAACATTGCCATCTATATCAGAAAGTAAGGTAATAAATGACATATCCTCACCATTAGTAGTTCCGAGGGCATTAACCGCCTTGACTCTGTAATGATAATTTGTACCTACCTCCAATCCACTTATTTCACCTGTTACCTCTGTATTAGAATTGCCCGCAACAGGACTTGGTGAGGCAACTATTGTTTGCCCATAACCTGTAGTAGTTCCATATTCAAATGTGACAGTTGTAGATAAATAGTTAGCATTAATTGCCCCACGTAATGTTGCAGAAGCCGCAGTTATATCAGTTGCAGCAAGTGTTGAGGCATTTGGTGCATGTCCCATGGTCATAAAAGCCATAGCCATGCCATATCCGGTACCTGCAACATTTGTAGCATAGGCTCTTACATAATAGGTGGAAGCAACATCTAAATTTGTTATAATGCTAATGTAAGTACCTGCTCCACCCCCCTCTATTGTCCTGTAATCTTCAACTGTCGGAGAAATTCCTTTACTCCAGCATACACCTCGTTCTACAATAGTTCCCGAACCTTCATCTATTATCCAACCACCGCTGGTGGCCGTAGTTCCAGTGATATTAGTTACGGTTACAGTTTTTAAAGTCGGTACTTCATGTTTTTTGCATGAATGAAGAATAGTTGCAGAAATAAGGAAAATTAAACCTGCAAAATTGATGGAATTCTTCATGGGAGAAAGCGTTAGGTTAACTAACAATAAATAAAGAGACTATCAAATTTATAAAACAATCGTGTTCCATGCAAGGAAAACCAGGTTGAACTTGAACAACAAAGATTTTATAAAGAAAATGCTCCTGGAACCGATGATGTTACAGGGGCGAGGCTCGCTGCAATCACTCTTTAAAATTTAATTGACTTTGACTTTTTGCTGGTGTAACTTCGAGTTAATAGAAATAATGCTATTTTCTATCAATTACAAAAGAATTTAGTAGATATTATGAAAAGTGAAACTATAAGAAATCGTATTCCATATATCGGAGCAGGACTTGTCATCTTGACGGTTTTAATATTGGCTTTTATAGTTATTCCGGGGTTCTTCGCAGACAAAACATTTGGATTACAACGCGAAGCGTCAATCAAAATGATAATTGTCACTATAATTCTCCATCTGCTAATTTGTTATGCTTTTAGGGAGATGATTATTGTCAAAAAAAGAGGTGGTCGTTTAAAGAAAATAGTCTTTATCATTACTGGAATCGGATTGCTAATATTAGGTCTTTTTTTATCAGATGGTGCTTTTGCCGGGTTAAAGTGGTTTATGTCGTCAGGGGATGGAATGTCAGATTATACCTACATGCGGTTTGTAGATATTTCATTGTTTATTTGTGTCGCCAATGACATTATTGCTGGGATATTGGTTTTTATTACGCTTTTTTTACCGCCCAAAAAGGTGAATATAATTCATTAATAGATATAACTTATTGCCAGCCCTCGTCAGGGAGGTGTGTTTAAGATCAATCTATATTTCTGCAAATAGCCATATTTCCATGAACCTTTAATACTATCATTTGTTAGTAATAAGGTTTATAATACTGAATTTAAATTAGCACCCATGCCACGTTATATGATCGAAGTCAAACATGAGAACTCCAAGCTGGAATGCGCCAGGGCTATTGAAATTTTTCTGAGTTCAGGATCACATTTCCTGACAAACGCTGACTGGGGCTGCCCCGACGATGAACATAAAGCATGGTTTTTTATGGATGCAAATAATAAAAATGAAGCGATAATGATCGTTCCGCCTGCGCTCAGGAAGGACACGAAAATAACCGAGCTTGCCAGGTTCAGTATGAAAGATGTTGATGCAATGATGAACAAGCATTGACTGTACGCCATGCCGGGCTTACTTTTCCCTTACTATTTCCTTTGATCCTGAAATCTTATTATCTGATGCTGTGATTTTTGAGGATTTGTTGCCAATAAGAATGGCAGTTGACTGATTACCTTTACCTGACGAGCGGATTGTATTGCCGGTAATATTGATGTCGTGTGTTTCGCCGCCAATATAGAATCCGCATGACTCCCTGCTCACACCGTTATTCTCGATTATATTGCCTGTAAATGTATTCCGGTGGCCACTGTTCTGTTCATCTTCATTGCGGAAAAGCACACCGTGATTTGCATTTTCGTATACATGGTTATTCTCAAAAAGATTATCAGTATCCTTATGTCCGATTGAAATTCCGTTATCGCCGTTCGCATAAACCGTGTTGTTCCGGAAAATACCATTCTGTACTCTCCAGCATAAGAAAATCCCGTCCCCCTTGTTATTATGACTAATACAGTTTTCGACCACGGAATGGTCAGATCCGGTTCCGGGATGAAATCCCAGTCCATTGCCGTTGGAGGCTTCGCAACCCCGGAGTGTAATATTCTCGGTGATCTGCCAGCTGAAAGTATCGCCGTTAAACCCATTTACCAACACATTCTCAACAAGGCAATTCCTCGATTTATGGATATAGATCCCGCCTCCCCTGCATCCGTTAATGTAATCATTTTTTGCTTTATTACCCTCCACAACAAGGTCAGCAATTTTTACATTTTCCACCCCAACCGCTTCTATGATTGAGCAACCATTTGTCACAGTGCCGTCAAGGGACGACATGTAGTCATTAACCGTGTTATTGTCGAAGTAGATGACATTGTCCTGAATATCTGTTATAACTGCTGTTGTAACGTCCCATCCCTGATCATGTTCTTTATCATACAGCTGAATACCCATGCCTCTTTTAAAACCACTTGCATCTTTCACGACAGCTTTTAACATTCCCCAGTCGGCATCGATAATAAAGCTCGTTTTAAATCCGTCACATTTCCTCAATATTGTGGATTTTCCCGATCCGGTCAATGAAGTATTGTCCGGAAGCCTGACCGGACCTGTAATCACAAAAACACCCGGATTAAGTTTTACAGTACCGCCTCCCCTGGTCTTGAGGGCATCGAGGGCAATCTGGATCGCCTCTGAGGTAAAATCCGGAATGTCGGCCTCTGGTCCGCCTACAGTGATCATTTGTCCGGCTTGTCTTACATCTACAAGTCCTATAGATTGAGAGTAAAGGCCCGGTGTGACCAAAAGGCAGTTTATAGTCAGACATAGTACCTTGAGTAATTTACTTCTCATAACTTGATCCTCCATTTTTCTTAAATATATAGATTGTTCAGTTCCCGAAAAGGGTCCAGGTCTGCCCGGGCATGTCTCTCAAAAAATCTTTCTGATAACTGAATTCGGGGTGAGCGGTAAGAAAATCTTTTGAATTAAAAGATTCACCGCAAGGGTGGCCGATGATGGCCCAGAGCTGCATTTCAGCTGCAAGAGTACCGTCGGTAGCCTTTCCCTGAACAGCACCTGCCGGAGTAAATGCAGGCCATCCCATATCGGGGGAACCTGTTTCATCTTCATCAATATGTCCGCAAAGGGTGAGCCCGCTGGCCTTTTCTGTTTTCCGCCATGTATCATAATGATCACCCATGAATTTCATGGCGGCATTAACATCTATCCTGCCATGATACTTCTCAATTAAATCTTCCCATCTGAGCTTACGCGCATTGGGAGAAGTGCTCGGAACTGATGAATCGTAAGTCGTTTCTTCTTTTATCAGTTTCTCATGAACCGGGAAATTTGCCCCTACAAAATAACCATCCTTTGTGATTTCAAGAAACTGGTTCTCCAATCCGAACTCAAACCTGGCTATTTCACCGGTTTTATTATCGCCAATAAGCCAGTCATTTGAATAACCTCCATTACTTCTTTCCTTCATAATCCTGACCCATTCCCCGATTGACGAAGCATACTGGATAGCTTTACGGGCCCGGATAAACTCCGCAACACCTTCAGGGTCAAAGCCTTTATATTGAGTGATTGTTGTTTCGGTCACAATAATACCCTTGCTGTTAATATTGAAATCGTCACCGCTGTGAATGAATCCGGGTAAAGCGTCCATGATTATCCTGTTCCCCCTGTCAGGGACAATTTCGAGTATAATATTCCATCGCTCGCCAATGATGTATTCAACCCAGTTATTGTGTGCCATAACTATTTTACCGTCGGTTGTCCATGAACCTGTTGCAGCAATAGCGCTGCAATGCCCCGGGGGAGTTGGATCGGGAGCATTGGGGTTATTTTGCGAATTGAGCCATGGGACATAATACCACGACATCTCCAGAATGGAATTCATGGCAATTATATCTTTCCTGTCGATTTTCCCTTCCCCCGATTTTGCATTAACGCCTTTAACTATTCCATCTATCTCTTTCCGGTATTCCAAAGGGATATTATTCCAGAACATTCTTGTTGATTCCTCGCGGTAGAATTCCCATTTCTTTCCTGTTGTCTTTTCGTTAAGGAGCGACATTGCTCCCCGGAGGTCAAGTATCTCTTCCGCAAGAAGATATCCATGCTGGTAACCTATGACTTCAGGAGCTCCCTCGAGATGAACCACTATCCAGCCGTTCCTTTCAATCCGGGAACTGTTTCGCATCAACCTTTCATGAGAAAGTGAAGCTTTACCTGAAGGGTTGTTTTTACAGCCTGCGAAAAGAAAGACAGAAATAGTTATCAGAAATAACAGATTCCTTTTCATGAGTTCAATGTGGTAAATAAAAACTTTCTGACAAGTGAAATCAGTTTAAGCCGGTGCTTATAATTCCCTTATCCTGATGTTCCGGAACCAGATTGCATATCCATGATCCTGGAGTCCGATATAGCCTTCCCTGGATATTCCTTCAGTAAAGCCCGGGAATGTCTTGAATTTGCTTTTTGCTACAAGAGCGTCCCATTCCGGTGTCCAGAGTGTATATTCTACAACTTTTACTCCGTTCTGGGTGTGAGTGACCTTTCCGTCTTTAACGGATATCACTATTGTATTCCATTCCCCGGCAGGTTTGACAGTTTTTGGGTCAGCAGGAAGCATGTCGTACAAGGAACCCGCCAGGTGGCTGTCAATTTTATTATCTGTGGCATCAGCATTGTCGAGAATCTGGACCTCAGGAGCTGCATAGTAAATCGCCTGTCCGGGAACTTCACGGACATTATAGAAGATACCGGAATTACCCATTTTGCTTGTTTTCCAGTCGATGGACAATTCAAAATTCTTAAACTTCCTCACAGCATAAATTATATCGCCATTTGATCCCTGTCCGGGTTTTTTATCGGGAGCAGTAAATACTTTCATGGCGTTTTCCTCTATTATCCAGTTTTTTGGCATTTCCGTTCCGTTACACTGGCGCCAGCCGGTGAAATCTTTTCCGTTGAACAGAAGCATCCATCCTGCTTTCTTTTCCTTGCCGGTGAGCTTGTTTACTTTCTGGCCGGAAACTGGTAAGAGTGTATAAGAGTAATGGCAATCAATGCCAGAGATAAAATAATATTCCTTTTCATAGTTGGTTTTATTAGTATTCCATTGCAAATTAGTAAAAATATCCGTTATGATTTTAAAATGATCTTTGTGATCTTGTTTTAAAAACTTTCACTGAGTTACACCTGAGGACTGCACAGAGATCCACCGAGATTACACTAGTGTAAACTCCGTGACAACTCAGCGACTTCCTCCGTGGAACTTTGAAACCTGTTTAATAACTTTGAAGAAACAATTATTTCTGCTATGGCCTAAAAAAATAGTCATTTTTCTTAAAAAATATTTGCATGACTAAATAAATAGTCATATATTTGTTGTTAAGAAACAAAAAAGTATAAAAAAGATACGTAAAACAATGAAAGGAAAGAAAGAATTGCAACTTACAAAAGCAGAGGAACAAATAATGCAGATACTTTGGGAAATGGGAAAAGGCCTGGTAAAGGATATCCGTAACCATTTTGAAGATCCGAAGCCTGCCAGGAACACAGTATCGACTGTAGTAAGAGTCCTTGAAAAGAAAGAGTTTGTGGATCACAAAGCCTATGGGAATGTTCATGTTTACTATCCCCTGGTCTCGAAAAAGGAATACTCAAAGAACCAGCTTTTCAGGCTTCTCGACGGTTATTTCGATAATTCATTTCCGGCACTTGCCACATTTTTTGCCAGGGAAAAAGACCTCTCTGTCAGGGAACTTGAAGAGCTCCTTGAGGATACAAGAAAAGAACTGAAAAAGAATAAAAAAAGAAAATAATGGAAGTATTTGCCCTTTATCTGCTGAAATCGGTGATCTGGTCAACTGGTTTTACACTTGTTTATATCCTTTTTCTGCGGAATGAAAGATTTTTCCGTCTGAAACGGTATTACCTTATTGCAGGTATCCTGATATCATTTATTTTCCCGTTTTTTACTTTTCATTACCAGGTAGAAATTCCTGCCCCCGGAATAAACTATCAGGGCATTATTCCATCTGATACCGTAAACACTTCTGTCGTCGGACCGGATTTAAATAATAAGCCTTTTGATTTCAGCTATGTTCTTTTGGTTGTTTACCTGACAGGGATCCTTTTACTGGCATTAAAAGCAATCAGGAGCACAAGCATGTTATTAAGAACCATTAATAAAAAGAAAGTAGATTACCATAAGCGGGGCAAAACTGGTCAGGGCTGCTGAATTTTCTGATTCTTTTTCATTTTTTAATTATGTTTTTATCAATCCTTCAATGGATGAAAAGGAACAGGATGTGATCATAAAACATGAGCTTATTCATGTAAACCAGAGGCACTGGCTCGATCTTCTCCTTGTTGAACTGCTTCGCATGGTTCAATGGATAAATCCTTTTGTGTGGATTTACGCCCGTTTCATAAAGCAAAACCATGAATATATTGCCGATGAGGCTGTGCTGCAGTACACAGATGATCCTTCGGCCTATAAAGCTGTTCTTGTAAACCAGCTGTTTTATTCAAGAGTAATAAATCTCTCGAACTCTTTCAATTATTCACTTAACAAAAAACGATTTGACATGATGAAGAAAATTGTTACTTCCCCTTACAGGAGGATGAAGATCCTTATAGTTCTGCCTCTTTTTGCTATTGTTTTTTATGCATTTGCCACACCAAAATTTATCTATATATCTGATTCTGAAGCGATGATGAGGACTTCCCTGACTCCGGAAATCATGCAGAAAGAAGCAAGGGGTGTAGTTGTAAAAGAAGACGGGAAACCATTTCCGGGTGTCAATGATAATTGTTACAAACTCTGCAATCAAAGTGCTTACAGACGCTAATGGAAAATTTGCAATTCTCAGGGTACCTGAGGGTTCATCTCTTATTTTTTCATACAAAGGATATAAAACTACATTCTTCCGCCCCTGATCACTTCAAATTCATCACTTTATGTAAAACTGGTAAAAGATCCGGATTATAAGGAAAAGGTTGAAGTAAGAAGTACCGATGGATCTCAGATTAAAGCCCTTGTCGTTGTTGACGGGGTAATCAGCGGGAGTGGGATCGATAAATTAGATCCGAATTAATTCTGTCAATGAATGTTTTAAAAGATGAAGCTGCAGCTGATAAATATGGTGACAAAGGGAAAGATGGGGTTATTGAAATAACAACAAAGAAGAAAATGCACAGGACAAGGAACTGATCAAAAAACTGTAAAAGGTGTTGTTCTGATGAAAACGGTCAGCCTTTGTCCGGAGTCATGATAATGAGTACCGGAACCCAGGGTTTGCATCTACTGATGGCACACGTTTGGGTGGGAAATTCGAGCTGAACAACGTTCAGCCTGATGCTTCGCTTTTATTTTCCTGCAGAGGATATAAAGAGCTGACGCTCAAGCCAGATTTCAGCAAAGAAATGACGTAAGGATGGAAAAAGACCCGGAATATAAAGCTCCTGTATTTCAGATATAATCCCCTTGTTGTGATTGATGGCGTGATAACGGATAAAAATTCCAGGGAGGTCTATAAAGAACTGGGATACAATATGGGAGTTTCAAAAAATCTCATGGGTAAAGAAGCAACTGATAAATATGGAGAGAAAGGAGCTAATGGAGTGATGGAAATAACAACCAGAAAAAAAGCGCTTGAAATGGGTCTCAAACCTCCCTTCCCGAGGCTGGCACCCGAAGATTACCCGACATTTCAGAATCAGAGATTACTGGTTTCACCGATTGGGTTGTAGATCAGGTAAAGTACCCTCCGGAAGCTCAGGCCAAAAAAATTGAAGGATGGGTTCAGATGAATTTTACAGTTGAACTGGATGGCACGATTAGTAATGTAATATCTGCTCCGGGTCCAACAGATCCGGTACTTAGTGAAGAAGTTATAAGGGTAATACAAGAACTCACCAAAATGGGATCCTCCCAAAGAATCCAGCTGTTGACATGCCATTTAATTCAGGCGTAACGATCGGATTTAAATTGCCTGATCAGATAGTAAAGAAGAGCCTTTTGTTGTTGTTGAAGAAATGCCAATGTATCCTGGCGGAGAAATGGAACTTCTGAAATTTATTGCTGAAAATACACAATATCCTGAAGCTGCAAAAGCACAAAAGATACAGGGTAAAGTAATAATCAGGTTCATTGTTAACACAGAAGGTAACACTGAAGGAATCACAGTACTTAAAGGTGTTGATCCTATGCTGGATGCAGAGGCAGTCCGGGTAGTAAGCATGCTGTCAGGTTTCAAGCCCGGAATGCAGAATGGCAAGGCTGTCCCTGTCTGGTATATGGTGCCGGTAAATTTTACTTTGCCGTAGACTGACCAGCCGTGATTTTGTAATATTAGTTATACTGTTACTGTTGATAATCCCCTCTCCCCGCCAATGGCGGGGATCTCCCCCAGGGGGGAGAAAATTACTTATAATATTTTGAGGTACCCTCGCGGCAACCTGGCGCCTCGCTAAAACAGCCCACCGGGCTGTTTATTTACGCTCGGCCCTCCCCTTGGGGGGAAATTAAAAAGGGGTGTTTAATCTTTATCATTCTTCTGTCGTCAGAAACGCAGCCCTTACTGCCGGCGGACACGGTGAATCCAATCCCTTCACAGCCCGCCAGATCACCTCATTGAACAGAAAGTCATTTACCCTGTCTTCAGCAGTAAAATCAAATGTCTCGCTCAACTGCTGCCATTTGTTCTCTGCAAGGTTTTTATCATTAAGGTCAATATTGTTTGGCCGTGCTTTATATGCCGGATGATCAGGAGAATTGTTAAAACATCTCCACAGCGCATTGGATGCTGCATCATACTGACTCATAGGAGGAAGACCGAGTATCAGCTCAATAGTCCTCAAAAGCGAAGTTGTTGTATAGGCTGTATGATCGACAAAACCCTGTTTCACATAACCTCCTGCGATCAGGGCAACACTGCGGTGGGCATCGACATGGTCCGGGCCGTTCTGGGCATCATCCTCAACTACAATCACCAGGCTCTCTTTCCAGACTGGACTATGGCTGAGATAATCCATAAACATACCGAGCGCAAGGTCGTTATCAGCAACATGCGCAAATGGTGTCGGTTTCCTAAGGCTTAATCCTTCTGTATGATCGTTGATGAACCTGATTGTATTAAGCTGAGGTACGGCATTAATAGCAAGCAGCGAATCGAAATCCTGCCTCCACTGACGGAACCTGACGGTATCGCGGACCGACTGTACCCAGGGTGTGAAATAAGTGCATGTATGACCTTTCAGAACAGGTATTGTCGGTTGGTGGTCATCTGCCACGAATTCACCGTAAGTACGGTATGTGACTCCTTTCTTCCGGCAATGATCCCAGAGGAAAACTTTGTTGTTTGCTATTTCTATTGCTCCTTCACCCGGGTATGAACCACCTCTTCCTCCATAGCTGGTCGGCCAGTTCTTTTCGAGGTAATCAGTTGCATAAGCGCCCATTGTCCAGTTATGACCATCGGCGCTTACCTCACCATTAACATAAAAATTGTCGAGCAGGACAAATTCCCGTGCAATGGCGTGGTGATTTGGTGTGATAGTCTCGCCGAACAAAACCAGGCTGCGATCGCCGTTTCCTTCAGGCATGTCGCCGAGTACCTGATCATAGGTCCGGTTCTCCTTGATTATATAGAAAATGTGTTTTATAGGTGAAGGATCCCCGACTTTGTCAGGAACAGGATTTCCTGCTGGTACCTTTTCAGATACAAGCTCTTTCTCTTTTGTATAGGGAGTGTTTTTGTAAACTGCCTGTGAATAAAGTCCCATCTGCTTCGCATCAGGAGTATTCATAATGCTTAATGTGCCTTTGAACAGCCCGCCAATATACTGGACTTCTATCTTTTCTTCCTTACCTCCACGCTGATAAACAACCTCTGATCCTTTCCTGTATGGATTCGGGCCATAGGGATTTGCTTTGGACGACAATCCTTTTCCATTGCTGACAAGGATCAGATTCCCGGCAACCCTTACACAGGTGGGATACCAGGCGGTGGGAATAATCCTTTGCCTTTGCTTTTCCCGGGAGCTGAGACATCAAATACTGCAAGGCAGTTATTATCAGCATTGGCAACATACAGGGTCTTTTCATTTTTGCTCAGTGCTACACTGTTTGTGGTGGATCCGCTTGGAGCATCAGGATACAGGGCAGAATTCAGGGTTTCAATGACCTTCATCAGTTTTGTATCGATCACCGAAACACTATTGTCGTTTGCATTTGCCACAAACAGAAACCGGCCATTCCTGGTAATGCACATATCGTTAGGATTATCACCCACAGCAACTGATCCGGTTATTTTTTCCTGCGACGTATCAAAAAACACTACTTTATCGCAGCCCCAGCAAGTGGCATAAAGCATATTACGGTCAGGTGACAGGATACACGTATACCCTTCTCCGCCAAGAGGATGCTGTGAAACTACTTTCTTAGACCTTAAATCGATAACATAAAGTGAATTGTCTTCCTTTGTGACGGCATAGAGCCTGTTTTTGATTTCATTGAGAGCAATTCCTGCGACAGAAATCCTTTCAGGCCAGGGCTTTCCAATACGGATTGTGTCGGAGTTCACCAGCTTACCTTTAATTATTGCATACCTGATAATGATATTGTCATTTCCGCCTGATGCATACAACGATTTGCCATCATCTGAAAAAGCCAGGCCAAGCCACGATTTCCCGATGATGACTGAATCGGTTATGATACCTCCTTTTATATCGATCAGCTGGATTGACTGGGTGCTTTGCCCGTTGTTGGTTACAGCTGCCAGTTTTTGATCGGGCGATAACAGCAATATTAAGCGGCAGGTCCCCCAGGTGTAATTGTTTTCCGACCGGTGTGAGCTGCCATCCGTTTGGAAGAGTAACCCGTCCGGATTCCGTCCGGCCCGGCATCTGTGCCTCCAGATTAACTGATAAAATGATAAGAAGTATAAAAAGATTTTTCATTTTCGGATATTTTCAGAATTATAAATTAGCAGTTACATGTTCCTATACATATTTGGTTTTCAGAACTTTAAGGGCATTTTTCTTAATTCTTATCACTACCTCTCCTGAAAATATGACAGGTTCACCGTCGATATGAAACCTGGTTTCACCGGTGCTGATGGTTATTTCCTTATCGGATTTCAGATATCTGACATATTTCGATTTGTGAATTTTCTTTGCAAACAGCCTGTAAATAAAAAACGGGAAAATAATTTTAGGAAAAGGCCTGATCATCACAATATCCATTTTCCCGTCGTTCGGACACGCTTCAGGAGCAATAAATGCATTATTGCCGAATTGCCTGGTATTTGCAACTGTCAGGACAAACAGATCTTCAGAAATAACCTCTTCTCCGGGAATCGAGATTGTTACGTGAAAAGGACGGAGCTTGAAAAAGTTTATGGCAGCGTAACACCGAACATATGACCAGAAGCCACGTGTTTTCAGCTTGTTAAAAGAATGAGCAACAAAGCTGTCAAGGCCAATTCCCGCAACATTAAGGCAAAGGGTGTCGTTAATTTCAATGACATCAATATTGAGGCTCTCTTTCTTTTCGATATCATTAAGAAGAGATCTTATCTTGGTTTTAAATCCAAGTTCTTTCGCAAATCCATTTCCTGAGCCAATAGGAAGAACTCCCAGGAGTCTTCTCACTGCCGATCAGTTGAGAGGCAACTGTATGCACTGTTCCATCACCTCCTGCAGCCACAAAAACATCATATTTATCAAAGTTTTGCTTTATAAGCGTCCCGGATTCATCAATACTCAGCGACTTATAAAAGGAAAGTTCATGCCGGCGGCGGGCAAGCTCCTTTGAAATTATGAACTTAACAGGAGGAATACCTGCAAACGGATTAAGGATGAAGAGAGCTTTATTGTTCCCTGGTCCACTCATCATAAAAAGCAATACAGGGTAAATTTAATAAAATTTGATTACCCTGCCGGCGGATATTGTGCAATAAGGCGGTTCTGATGCCTGATTGCCCTCATGAAGGCTCTAAAAGTCATTGGTTTAAAACCTCTTGCCCTGTTAAGATTTCCTATTCTGAAAAGAAGTTTATATGATTTGAAAAATTCGCTGTAAAGTCTTAAAAGCTTAACATTTGGATCCCATGCCTGTATTGCCTCTGCTCCGGCTCCGTTAATCTCTATGATATTAAATCCTTCTCCCTTCATCAGCTTGTCAGTTGATTCAAACCTTACATCAAAGCGTCCGAAATAGAACTCAGGCATACTTTGTGCAATTTTGTCAAACCGGTCTGACAGCTCAGGGGTTATCAGATGGCTTGCATTGCGGTAGAGTCCCGCCAACCCTGAGGCTTCCGATAAATGAAAGACGGATAAGTTCACCTTCCTGCGGAACCTGATCAAGGTCTTCATCTCCAAATCCCACATGTTCCGATTTGCCGCCAAGGTAATATCCGGCTCTCAAGCCTTGTGCGCTGATCGTTCCGGATAAGCTCCCTCAGAGTTGATTTGCCGTCTCCACTTACAAACGGGAAATACCTTAATGTGATGGAATATATTTTACCTGTGGTTCCCCCGGTATCCTGACATAGAAGATTCCGGCTTCCCCGTCATAAGGAACAGGACGCTGGAGTACTATCTTTTCATCATGCGGAAAATCCAGATATGTACTGAAGCAGATGATTATTGTCCTCAACTAAGCCTGACTCCATAACCGTTCCAGCCGATATCCGGTTTTGCCACGACCGGAAATTCAAGTTTTTTTTCTTTCATCAGGGCAAGAGCATTTTCAAGATCTTTCTCACCCGGAGCGCCATTCCTTTGCATTGAAACAAATTCTGCCACCCACGACTGTTGTTCCTTTCCGACCATCTCCATGACGCAGGCCTTGGATTCTCCCATAAATCCGCCGGTTTCAATTTTGGGATTTGCTGCTGAAGGAAGGGTAAGGCTCCTGTAACGTATGCCAAGATAAATATAATAAAGACCAACAGGGATATAAAGTATTGCGTTCGGAATATGCTCTGCAGAAGAAACTGTTTTTTTGAGATCGTCAAGGGAAGGCATGCCATGAAATTTATGTTTCATGGCGGGCATGTATTTCTTAAATACTGAAAGGAAGGAAGGCGGCAGATCGCCCATTGCCTTCTCGGTGGTTTTGCTCCAGCGCGACTTAAATGAATTCCTGACAGCAAATCCGACAATTACCAGTGCCAGCGCACCCCATGCCCAGTAGCCCAGATGATTCAATACGAGATCCGCCGAAAAGGATCACGATAGTCAGAACAACCGACGAATATACCGCTCCGGCCAGGATCGACACTGTGGCAAAACGCACAAATGGTATCCTGAACCATCCGCAGGCGACAAAAGTGGGAAACAACAAGCCCGGAGTGACCCGGCATAGAATAAGAACCCGCACCAGATGGTTCTCGAGCCAGAGTCTGACGCGTTCAACCTTTGGGCCAATGATCTTTGAGCGAAGCCACCTGTTTTTCTGAGCAAAATGTCCGAGGCCGTAAATCAGTAGATCACCTGCTACAATACCCAGATAAACACTGATATACGCCATCCTAGATGGAAGCTGGTGTTCGACGGTTGAAAAGGCGGCTGCAAGGATTGCTGCATCTTCATGGATAAATGTCATAAAGAAAATTACAACGCAATGTTCCAGCCAAATAAGGTGTTCCGGATTAAACATTTATACAACCTGATAATTTACAAGAACTTCCGTCCCCTGACAAAACGTGCGTAAAAATAACTGCATTTATGACAAATTATTCATTTAAGTGTTAAAAAAAGTGAAAAAGCAAAACGATTTGTTTCAATACGGCTATTAAAAGGCTGCTCAAAGGTAAAACCTCCTGGATTTAATTTTCCGCTTAACTGAACGGAGACATTCTTGGAGACTGCTGTCTAATCCATAAAGGGATATCTGAAATCTGTTGCGGGTATAAAGGTTTCCTTGATGGTCCTTGGACTTACCCAGCGGATCAGATTAAGATAACTTCCGGCTTTATCGTTTGTTCCCGATGCCCTTGCACCTCCAAATGGCTGCTGTCCGACCATTGCCCCGGTAGGTTTATCGTTTATATAAAAATTCCCGGCTGCATATCGCAATGCCCTGTAGGCTTTGATAGTGGCATATTTATCCCTGCTGAAGACTGATCCTGTAAGGCCAAAAGGAGATGTTTTATCACAAATCTCAAGGGTCTCTTCAAAACGGTCATCATCGTAAACATAAATTGTCATAACGGGACCGAATATTTCCTCCTCCATTGTTATAAAATGCGGATCGGTGGTCACGACAACTGTAGGTTCCACGAAATATCCCTTCTGATTTATCTCCTCTGCCGCCTGCAATTATTTCAGCATCATCTGAGGATTTAACATTATTAATGTAATTCATAATGTTGTTGAATGCAGGTTCATCAATTACAGCATTTATAATATTTTTAAAGTCGGTCACATCGCCGATACGCATTTCTGATGTCATTTGTAGCAGGGATTTCTCAGTCGCGGGCCACAGGGATTTCGGGATGTATGCTCGTGAGGCAGCAGAACATTTTTGTCCCTGGTACTCAAATGCCCCCCGGGCTATTGCAGTTGCAAGTTCCGTAGGATTGGCAGAATTATGGGCAAAAATAAATCCCTTCCCTCCTGTTTCTCCGACCAGTCTTGGATACGACCTGTAATTGGCCAGATTATCAGTGACCTGTTTCCACAGAGAATTGAAAGTAACATTCGATCCGGTAAAATGAATTCCTCCCAAGATCCTTATGTTTCAGAACTATACTGCTTATAGACGATCCTGATCCCGGAATAAAATTGATTACTCCGTCAGGTAATCCGGCTTCCTTTAAAACCGTCATGAAATAGTAGCTCGAAAGAAGTGAAGCTGATGCCGGTTTCCAGACGGTCGTATTTCCCATCAGGGCAACACTGGTGCTAAGATTTGAAGCAATCGCCGTAAAATTGAAAGGTGAAACAGCATAAACAAATCCTTCAAGTGGACGGTATTCAATCCGGTTTATGCTTTGATTTCCGGAAGAAGGTTGTTCCCTGTAGATGAGTGATGCAAAATATGAATTGAACCTGAGGTAATCGATCACTTCACACGCTGAATCAATTTCAGCCTGGTAAACATTTTTACCCTGCCCCAGCATCGTGGCTGCATTCATAAGATACCTGTATCTGCCGGATATCAGTTCAGCAGCTTTGATCATTATTGCAGCCCTGTCCATCCATGAAAGGTGACATCCATTCACATTTGGCATTCATGGCGGCTTCAATTGCCAGCGAAACCTCCTTTTCTGTAGCCATATGATAAGTTGCAAGGATATGCTTATGGTCGGTCGGTTTGACTATTTTTCCGGTTTTATCCGGTTCTGATCTCTTTTCCTCCGATTATCAAAGGAATGTCGATTATCTTATTGCTTTGATACTTTAGCTCCTCTTCAATTAAGTTTCCGTTCCGGACTTCCGGGTGCATAGGATAAGACCGGCTCGTTTTTCGGTTCTCTGAAATTATAAATTGCGTTGTTCATTTACTAAAATTGGTTTTAGTTTAAATTGAGTTACACAGAGTTCCTTTTCACCCCGCTGCCCTCTACCGTTCCGCTTGGCTGCTCTGTAGGCAGCGCTAGTGCAGGGGGTTGGGGGTAAACGTTAAACATATCCTTTTTGTAAATGTTCGCAAGTTTGAGACTTTTGTATCTTTCTGTTATTCTTTTTTATTGTAATTTGGGATTGGTTAAATTCACTGCAAATCTGATATTCAATTTTCAGCAGAAAAGGTAAAAAATCATGTCATCATCCAAATTTTATCATTTTTCTGCCACAGGCCTGTATTACAGTGTTGAAACTGTGGAAGATGCGGTTACTGCACTAAGGGAAGGCGGATTTATATGGCTGAACTACTATAAACCTGAAAAGCAGGATCTCAGTGTGCTTATTGACCTGGTCGGTATTCATCCGCTATCGGTTGAGGACTGTTTTGATGAAAAACAGGTTCCAAAAATTGAACATTTCCAGAATAACACTTTTATACTTTTTAATTCATTTTGTTACACGGATAAGATGCTTTACACCGATGAGGTAAACCTGTTCATTGGCGGTAATTTTCTGATCACAGTCAGCGGACACAACTCAGATGACCGGAAGCCTTTGCGAAACATTGAAGAAATTGTAATTAGTGATACCGGCAGTGCCAGAGAACGGTCCGGCTTACGTGATGCACAAAGTCCTTGATTTTATGGTTGATGAGAAATATTATTCCTTTGACACGATGGAGGACGAACTGGAAGCGGCAGAAGATTTCCTGATTGATAATGTTTCAAAGTTCGATCCCATGCAGCTGATACATTTAAGGAGGAATCTTGCAATGCTGAGAAAAAGCCTGTACCATGAAAGAGAGATCCTTGTCAAAATCAACAGGCTGGATTGTCCTTTTATACCTGCAAAGGCGGTAATCGCTTACAGGGATATTTATGACCACCTTGCAAAGTTTTTCGAATTGACTGATACATACCGTGAAGTTGAGACCAGCTTGATGGAATTGTACACATCATTGTTAAATAACAAGATGACGCAGATGTCGAATGAAACCAATGCATCTGTTAAAAGATTAACAATGATCACAACAGTGTTCATGCCGCTGACGTTATTAGCCAGTATTGGAGGTATGTCGGAATGGACAATGATGACAGGAGGGGAGAATAACTGGAGAACTGCCTACCTTTTCTTTATTAGTTGGGATGATAATAATAGGAGGGAGTTAATTATTTCATTATCAAGGGACTCGAAAAGGGGATATTTTCCCGGAAGAAAGACTAAACCGGAAGAAAAAGAGATTGCCGCAGTCTAGCTTTTTTAGCTTTTTCCTGCTGCTGTCAGGCCGGTGAAAAACTAAACAGTTATAAATATTAGGTATAGGCTCTTGTTCCCATGTCATTTCATTGAAAATTTTTAAAATTATTTCCCTGAATTCCTCCGGAGCATCAAGATGGCCCCATCCTGACTGCATCTGCCATAAACCGTCGTATGCCGAATCGTGATGCGATATGATAATGTGGGGAATCCCTTTCTCATTTAAAAGTCCATCGATGAGATTCGCCTCAACCGCATTATTTAAAACAAGAATACAAACAGTCTTGTCCATAATCGATAATTAATAGTTACCAAAATTAGAAATTTCTTTCTGAATCCCAGCGAGCGCATTCCCTGCCGCTTGCTACGAGGATCTTCAATCATGGGGAAATCCGTCCACCTTTAACTATAAAAGCAGATGATAACTTTTTTTGTCTGATCGCTTTCCGATTGAACTGTAAGGATGACTTTTGCCTTGTGTGAAGCTCCCTTCTCACGGAATATAAAGACAGGGACCTCCAGGGATTCTCCCGGCAAGAAGGGCAGCAAATTCATTAATTAATTGGGCTGACCAGCCTTTACCATCAATGCTTATGGAGAACCGGTAAATATCATTATTAAGCCAGCGGATTGTGTTCTGATAGTGGAGAGTGAGGATCTGCAACTGAAGGTTCTCCGGTATTTTTTATCGTGAAGAAGCGTATGCAGCATTATTCCTTATTTTTCTCGCTCCGGGAGGCATTACATTGAAGTCTTCTTTTTGCTGCCCTGTTGCCGCAAGAGACCTGATGCCGATTTTGTATGATAAAATTCCTTCGGCATTCTTTTGTACATCGATGATATAAAAATGCAACCCGTTTGCATTGTCTTCCCACTCTGAGTAACTTCCGGAGTTAGTTCCGGCATGGAACAGTGCATCATTCAACTGACGATAATCTGCAACTAGTACGCATTACAGGCAGGCCATCAGGTCTTAAGTAATCAACCTTTCCAATGTCTTCCGGATGGGCATCAATAACCCAGTTGAAACAATTAAAACCGTTTGGTCCGCCGTTGCGGCTCTCTTTGTCTTTGTTCCTGGCAATAAGTACTCCATTGTCGGGGCAGAATGAGTCATAGCCTATCCGCTGGACAACCTCCACAGAATAAAAGTCAAAATTTGGTATTCCCTGTGACAAAGGATTTGTGGCAGGATCGTCGGCCGGTGTTTTGTCATGTGGTTCGTCGCCGTCGAGTCTGACAATTATACCGGCAAATGTTCCCTCCGATGGTTCATATGCCCTGGCAGTGACCGTAGCTACCACCGGACCCGATTCTGCCAGTCCATCACGGCTAAGTGTCAGTACCTGTTCTTTGGTAATAAAACCATTAACCATCCTGTTCCTTAGCATTAATCCTGCCGGCATGGAAGCACCCATTGCTG
This sequence comes from uncultured Bacteroidales bacterium, assembly GCA_963831935.1. GTDB lineage: Bacteria > Bacteroidota > Bacteroidia > Bacteroidales > VadinHA17 > LD21. Next base: position 60,344 of record CAWHSH010000010.1, on the reverse strand, counting down.
CAGGCACTACCCATCGCATATGTGGTCCTCCCGGACCATTAAAGGAACCGCGGTCCATCATGTCCCATGGACCTGAGCCAACCCGCCTGTAAGGCTGAACATAAGGATTATTGTTGTTATCGCCAATCTCGAAAGCGATAATGACCAAGTTCATGGGTAATTGTACCTGAGTTTTCTCCCTGTCTTATCGATGATAAACCCCATTGCATCTGCCCGGCTTTCCAGGAGGTCCATGGAACATACCGGGTTGGGATCCAGGCCGGTTTTGTTGTATCGGGATTACCCCATTCACGGGGAATCGATTCTTTCGACAGGAACTTCATTTCCCCGAATTCCTGCCAGACACCCGGTTTCGTCATACCCCGCATAAATTCGAAGCACAGCATCATAATTTGATTTTATATCACCTGCATCCGCTTTCCAAAGTGCGTCCACATCAGGTTCCATACGACCCGATGCCCGGCTGCCGTCGGGAGTAGAATTATTCTGGCCAAATTCATTCAGTCCGTATTCCCAGAGGTTCTTTGACATCCTGTAAGGACCGAATGCATCGAGTGAGGTTATCCCGAACTTTCCCCGCGATTGTTCCATCCAGTATCCGTTTATTGTCTGCCCGTGATTTATTGGTGAAGGTTTGAGCCAGAAATCAGAATAGAACTGTGGTACCTCTTCCCTTTTTACCGGATCGGTTTGCGGATTCCCGAACGGATCGGATTTTCTTGGGAGTGTTATCACAAACGGCTGATCAGGAAAATCAACTGCAACAAGCGCCATCTTAAACTTCCGCAACAGGGATCAATCCCGGATCGGCCCAGTTTATCCCCGGTATCGGATTATAATCCTCCCACGTCATACTATCCTGATCCTGAACCACCTGGGGATCGATGGGCTTTGGCGGGATAACCAGGATATAAGTCAGTCTTTTTATCTGCTCCGTGTTATTTTGATTCTTCTGGGGATAGCAGACCAATCCGAATATTACCAAAACAACAGCAGAACAAATTCTTTTCATATTTGATTACATTAATCTGCTACGAATTAAAGAATTTATTTTGAAAGAAATCCGACGTAAAACCGCGTTATCAGCGGGAAATGTTTTCTTCTCCCGCGGATACCACAGATTCCCGCAGATTAAGTAAAATGGGTGGACTTATGATTTTCCTTTAACAACAGCACAGTTATTTAGGAGGACATCCGTGAGAAATCCCGAACATTCACCTTTTATTACAATGTTGTCTCCGACCTTAAGAATTGAGGTTTCCGGAATCCGACTGGAAAGTACAAATTACAGAACCAAGAACGCTTCCGGTCTTTAATGCCACATTTGTCGATTTATCTTCTCCTGTCTTTCACCGATTCTATTGTTCCGCTCACCTCAAGGATTTTTTTTACATACTTGAATTTGCTGTGGTTTCATCACTTTCAAACGCTTTCTGAAGATCAACGGCTGTTATGACAAAATCAGGTTTTACATTCTTCAGATCCTTGTGTTGGAGATTAAATAAATATAATCCTGTGAATATCCCCGCCAGTGCCATGAAAAAAACAACAAACAATGCAATTTTATAAATGGGCTTCATATATCCTGTGTTTTAAATGACCTGAATTCCTGATAATTACATACTACTTTCCTGCCAGCGGAGTATATTTCATAGCGACAGTCACCTCGACAACCTTTGCAATATTGTTTCGTACCACGCTTGGTATAGTAATATTATATTCTTCCGGTTCTATATTAAATTTTGTAGTTGCATTGATCCCTCCGTCAACAATCTCCAGCGTTCCTTTTGCAGTCACCTTTTTTGTGACCCCGTGAATTGACAGGTCCCCTTCGACTGTTACGTCATATGTACCGGCTGAAGAAAAGTTAACATCGTTAATATTAACGATTTTTCCGGTGAAAGTTGACTTTGGAATCTTATCCGACTCCATATAATTTTCGTTGAAATGTTCCTCCATAAGAGTTTTTACAAAATGAAAGGAACGGATAAGAACCTGGAACACTATATCACCGGTGGAAGTATCAATAACACTGGCGACCTGGTTATTGTCGGCTTTAATATCTTCAACAGGTGCGTGGGAAAAGAAGCCGATATAACCATCCCTGGTGATGTATTTCTGTGCGTTTGCAGTTAAAGACAGATCAAGAAACATAAACAATATTGACAAAAGTTTCATGATATCTGAAATTCAAATTGTAACTAAAATCTCAATAAACACCAATAAGTAACATAACAAAAGCAAATAAGTTAAAAAGGTTTTTTATGTCACACCCCTCATCCCCTCTGAATGGGGGCTTTAAATCTTGCTTGTAATGCCCCCTGTAGGGGGTCTGGCGGTGAAATCTCTTATTTCTTCAGAGTAAAAACTCTTGATATATTAAACCCGAAATGAATATCCCCTTTACTCCACCTTCCGGTTGTTTCACCAATAAAATCCCTCTCAATAATTCCAAGTGAATTGGTAAAGATCAGCTGAAAAACATGACCTCCGGTTTCAATGTCGAAGCCTAACGACAACGGATCATATATTTTCTGTGCTCATATCTTTACGTGAATTGAGCAGATAATAATATTCCGCATTGAAAGCTTATTCGCTTTGCCAGCTTTACTCCTTCCGCCGGCTCCAAGGGAGAAAAGGTCGTTGGGATCGCCTGGTGAAGGAACAAGATTACGGTGAAGATAAGTCGGTGCAATCTGAAGGGTAAGTATTTCACTGAATTTCCTTCCGATGAGCACCTGATTAACGTATGATAGCCGCGAGGTAAACAGTTGTTCCCGTAGGGTCGGACCATCTCACAGATGTTGACGCAACCGATGAAAAAAACAAAACCGAAACCGGCATTACACTGGCGCCTGTTGATTGTCTCAGAATAGTAAACTTGGCAAACCCATCAAGGTTTTAAATAGGTGCCCCTGCCGGCTCCCACCATCAGCCAGTTGAAAATTCCGTATTCAAGGCTGAAACGGGTGATTGACTGGTCCAGCCCGAAGAATTCATAAAGGCCATAGTTGACCGGACCAAAACGGTGGGAAATACGGAAATCAAGCTGACCCAGCAGGCATACTCTTAATTGACTGACCGTTCATCACCCTTGTCGATTTGAAAGCAGCGATTGTATAAACTGTGTTCTTTGCAGTGTCCCGATTCAGCATGTTCATAAGGTCTTCCTGGGCATAGACCCAGGTGAGATCAGGGAAAAAGTAATAAGAAGCAGGAGGCGGTTCATTTTTTACATTTTAATCATTCAATATAAGTTATCAGGTGCTTGTTGCTGGTTGGTTGTTGCGTTAGTATTTTCAGTTTTCCGAGCATTCCATTCCTGATCCAGACATCGAACTGTTTCAGGTAGCATGCATTCAATTTTCCTGCATTCTTTGGCATCGGAGACACTCCCGCCGGTGTGATTTATGGCATTGGATATTTTTGTGATCCTCGATTTAACATCAGCATAGGCCTCGAGGTGAATGCCATCCCCCCAAAGATCCGCAACCGGATGACTGTGGCATGAAAAGCAATTATTTGCCAGGATGAAAATGATCCGGTTGTTGAAAGTCACATTTGTTGTATCACAGTTTGCTAACCGGTTTGGATAAAGCTCCTCTTCATTATTGTATGCACAAGATGAAAGGAAGACAATCCCGGAGAGAATAAAGATTATGGTTATTTTCATTTTACCGGTTTAAGGTACGGCTTTTCAATTAAATATGACAGTTGGAGGGGGAAAAAGTTAATAAATGCAAAAGAACTTTCACAGAGGACACAGAGTTTACCCCCCTGCCCCCCTAAAGGGGGGATCAAATCCAGAAGCTTTTTTAAGCCCCCTTTAGGCCTCCCTGACCGTGCGTCAGGGGGGTTGGGGGTGTGGCTCTCCGGATTTCCTCTGTGCAAGTTCTTAAAAACTTAATCCCAGAAACTCAAACTCGGACTCAAAATTCGGAGTAAAAACATCCTTTCCCAGTTTCCCCTTTATTTCCTCAGGGGTCCAGTACCGGCCTTCCTCGATCTCATCTTTATTTGGCAGCGGAATTTCAGCTGTATTTCCTGTAAATGAATAAACAAGTTCCCTTTCGCGGGGAGACTCCCAGACATATTTCCTTAATAAAACTGTATTCAAAATCCTGCAAACCCGAGTTCTTCCATAGTTTCCCTTTTAAGGGCATCTTCGACACTTTCTCCCGGGCTCAATATGTCCTCCGACCGATGTATCCCAATAGCCCGGAAACAGATCCTTTGTCATTGCCCGTTTCTGTAAAAATATTTTCCCCTCCTTATTAATAAGATGCAGATGAACAACAGGATGGAGAAGCTTGCTTTTGCCATCGTGACATACGCTCCGCGGAGCACGGAAAAGTTCATTCCCGTCTTCGTCCACTACTGGAAACCATTCGTCGGAATTGGGATTATTCATAAAATTCTATTAAATATTATCAAAACTCAAGGTCAGCAAAGATATAACAATGTTAAAACAGGAATTGCAAAGGGAAATGCTGTGAGTTTATAAAGGTTGGCCTCATCCCCCGACTCCTTCTCCCAGGAAAGACGACCTCATCCCCCGACCCCTTCTCCCAGGGGAGAAGGGGAGCAAGAGTCAGGTGATCAGTTAAGAGGAAGTCCTTAAGCCCCTCCCACCTGGGGGAGGGGTTTGGGGAGAGGTCTATTTCGCCCCTATTACGCTGAATGAGCACCTGATCGTATTCCCATCCTCATCCACAACCGTCAGAATATGATTTCCGGCTTCTGCAAAGATTTCAATCTGATGAATGAATTTTGTTGTTGCTGTATATTTTTCGTCCAGATGCCAGAAAATCTTCTTTGAGGGATTGCGGTGTACTACCTCCGGAACCACTCTCATGAATTCTCCGGTATGGCCACGCGGTATGAAGATCTTTATTCCTGGAGTCGGGTAAATAAATTCCATAACCGGAAAATTTTTACTGTCCCTGCAACCCGGAGCATAAGGAGGAAGAGTATTGTAATCGGTATGTTTCCGCCTGTAAAAGTATTCCATTGCCGGAGGCAGGACGAACCATGGTTCATTGATTATATCTGATTGGCGGAGTACAATCCGATGTAACCTGAAGTGTTCCGGATTTGTTGAGATGAACGATCCTGTGGTAAGGACAGGCTTCGCTTCTGAGTCCGTTTACACAAGCTGAAATTTCTTCTGTTTCCGGGCAATCGGGACCAGCCCTGTATCCGCTTTTACTGCAAACACGGATCGTAGTCATTTCTTCAAAAGGAGCAGAGAACCAGGGAACGGGCTCCATAATTCCCGCCAGATCGAAGAGTATCGGTGCTGCCGCTGAAATACCTGTTAATCCCGGTCGTCCCTTCACCGTCGGCATTACCGGCCCAGACACCGATAACATAATCCGGCGTTGTCCCGACAGCCCATGCATCCCTGAAACCGAAACTTGTTCCTGTCTTCCAGGCTATTTCCGGCGCCCGGTGCAAAATATTGCCAGCCCGATTCTGTTTCCGGACGGTTAACCTTCCGTCAATGCTTCATAGGTAAGCCAGATAGCCGGTGCTGAAAGGGGAGGATCCGTTTCTTCAATTGCTTCTCCCGGATGAACTTCATCCGTTAGCAGCACCGGCGGATGAGTATCCCCTTTGAAATATTTTTTTTCTTTATTGAATCTGTTCAGGATCCTTGAAAAGGAAGCATAAACACCTGTGAGCTCCCATAAAGATGTCTCACCTCCGCCCAGGATAAGCGAGAGGCCATAATGGTCAGCCGGTTTGCTGAATGTAGTAAAACCGGTTTTTTTCAGCAGTTCCGAGAAATCTTTCAGGACTGTACTTCTGAAGCATCTTGACAGCCGGGATATTCAGCGATTGTGACAGGGCTGTCGCCTGCAGTGACAGCTCCGCTGAAACTCCTGTCAAAATTTTCTGGTGTAAATCCGGGGAAACGTGTAGGAATATCCGCTACGAACGTGTTGGGAAGTATATCTCCCGATTGCTGCATCCCGGCATAAAGTAGTGGTTTAAGTATGCTTCCTGTACTTCGCGAGCGACCTTATGATATCAACATCTCCGCCATGATCCTTTACATCCGGATTTGTACTGTTCCCAATATAGGCAAGCACCTCACCTGTATTAACTTTAACGATCAGCGCTGCAGAATTGAAAATGAAATTTCCTGCAAGATCTTTCTGGTGCGAATTGATTATTTCGGTTGCTCTTTCCTGGATCACCGGATCAATTGTGGTCCTGATCCTTTCACCTCTGTTCCTTATAAAAAAATAGTCTGTGAGATGGGGAGCTTTTGAAGGCAGTGGCTTTGGTTCTCCCGGTAAAGGCTCATCAAGTGAAAGAACCAGTGTTAGCGAATCAATATAACCTCTCCTGTAAAGTTTATCAAGGAGGCTGTCCCTTCTTCTTTTCATAGTTTCCTGATTTTTCCCCGGGTATACCATGGAAGGGGAATTAGGAAGCACTGCAAGTGCGGAAGCTTCAGCCCAGGTGAGATCTGCAGGTGACTTTCCTGTATATCTCCAGGCAGCTGCATCAAGACCTACATTATTGCCTCCGAAAGGTGCATTGGCAGCATACACCCTGAGGATTTCCCTCTTTGACCGGAAAATCTCAAGCTTGACTGCCTGAAGCATCTCTATTATTTTCTCACCGTAGGTGCGTTGCCTGTTGCCTCTCGACAACCGGGCCACCTGCATTGTAATTGTGCTTCCCCCGCTCACGATTTCACCTGCTTTTAAATTATCCGATAAAGCACGGATAAGTGACACGGGATTAATTCCCGGATGATAATAAAAATACCTGTCCTCGAAGGTAAGCAACGCCTTTTCGAATTTTTCAGGAACTATGGAAGAAGAAGGGAACCTCCACTGACCGTCATCGGCAATTCTTGCTCCCAGCAGACTTCCATCGCTGGCTTCCACCACAGTTGAGAGAGGCACTTTGAACCGCGGAAACGGTGAAACCAAAACCGGGATAATTATTATCCCGGCTGCAGTAAATGCTATAATCAGCTTCTTATTCAATTTTCTGACCGGTGACATTTACCTTGTTTCCGGGGATTCTTGAATAACAGTTTTCAGTGTACATTGCTTCGCACCACACCGACGGCTGATAAAATTCACCCTTGTATGCGGCATTCAGGACCAGTACGAATGTTTTGGTTTCTCCGGCATTCAGGCTGAAATAGGTATTAACCCTGTCGTCCCTGAAATCGCGGTAGTCATATGAACTTTCTTTGATACCATAATTTGCCTCAAACAATCGTGTGTTTTGAATTTCCCAGCCTGATGGCACCATTTGTGTAAGAGCTATATTTTCAACCCTGGTAAAAGTATTGCTGGTGACCTTTGCCACCATCAGGAAATCGGTTCCCTGTTCAAGATTCTTCTGATCCACAGGATTAAGCCCGGTATCAAAATAATCAATCTTCATATTGAAGCCTTTATCAATTCCAGACTGGTCCGAAACCAGGGGAACGCCCTTTCTGACAAGGTTTATGTACAATGGTTTATCGGAATTGTTGCTGACCGTGACATTGTTTGTTCCGGATTTTACTTTCAGACTGGTCAGTGTTATTTTCCCCGGATCAACTGTCCTGTCAGAAGTTTCATTGTTGATGGTTAAACTGAATTTTGCCTGACCTGTTTTATCGCCGGGAACCATTTCAGCAAACTTCATATAGGAAAGAAGTCCCCATGCCAGCGACTGCGTGCTGTACCAGCTTTCGCTGTTGAGCTCATCACAGATTGTTTTCAGAAGAGGGACAGCCTGTTCCTCCTTTTTTAATATGGAAAGTGTGTAAAGAATTATTGCCTTATCACGGATCTGGCTTCCGTAATAATACCTGAATACTCATTTTCGGTCTCAAAGTTCCTCATGTCAAGCAGTCCTTCCGCAACCTCCGGCCTTCCGGTGAGAGCAAAAGCTGAGGCCAGCAACCATCCTGACAATGCCGGTATTTCTTCAGATTCACGCAATCTGTTCATTGCTCCCTTTTCAGGTTCTCTGGATAGGGCAAGGGTAAAGAGCCTGTATGCCTGATCATTTGCCGACTGTTTGAATTTCGGATCAAAACGCCAGTCCTGGGCAGCCTTTTTCTGAAAACTTATCCATTTCTGTCTGAATCCTGCCGGAATGCTGTATCCTAATTTTTCAGCTTCTGCCATAAAATGACCGGCATAGGATGTGATCCAGTTGTCAGCCTGATAACTTCCCGGCCAGAGTGCGATTCCTCCGTTGCTCATCTGCCTGGATGCAATCTTGTTAATAGCTTCACTAATGTTACCCGAAGCTGTTTCTGAAGTTTTAGCATCGCTTACTGATAGTTTGTTAAGCCAAAGCTGGGGGAAAGCCGCTGAAACTATTTGTTCGGAACATCCGTGCGGGTAATTAAGAAGGTATTCCAGTCGTTTTTCAAGATTTACCGAAGGAAGGGTTGACGCTTCCAGTGACTGCAGCATCGGAGCCCGCAATCCCGAACGGAATGAACGATGTTTCCCACTTTTCGCCCGGCTTCAGGAGTTTCAGCTCCGCCCTTGTCTCAGGCGGGTTTGGGCTTCTTACATTAAGCGCCATTTCATAAATGGCAGTTTCGCCTCCTCCCAATGCTGTAATTTTTATCCTTGCCGTTCCGGTCTTTTCACCGGCAGTGAAAGCTGAAATTCCTGTTTTTTTCTCCGGTTCCCGATACGGCTAAACTCTTGCTTTTTTCGTCAAATGATATCAGATCATTTCCTTCAGCAATCAGGTCGATGCTGGTTATGTTTTCTTTTTGAATGAACAGGGTCACCGGCAAAGCAACTTTCTCTCCCGGACTGACCACTCTTGGGGCAGTGACCAGAACCATAAGAGGATCTTTTACAAGAACGCTCTTTTCAGCAAAGCCAAATGCCCTGTCGTTTCCGGCAATGACCATGGTTCTCACTGACCCTGTATATTGAGGAAGTGTAATGGTATGTGTCCTGGTTTTTCCCGGACCAATGGTAAAGGGACCAAGGAATTTTACAACCGGAACAAACCGCTGTGCTTTATTTGCAGACCTGTCGATCACTGTTTCATCTCCGCCGACGGCAAGGATCCTTTCAAGGGTACCGCCAAAAGCACCCAGAACAAAATCATAAAGATCCCAGGTCTGGACACCAAGGGCTTCGCGCGCATAGAAATACTTCCAGGGATCAGGCGTTTTGAATCCTGTAATATCCAGCAATCCTTCATCGACAACCGCAAGGGTATATGTCATTTGCTTCTTTTTAGCTTCGCTTACCCTGATCTCAAAGCCTTTTTGTGAACGGACCTGGTCAGCTACCGAGATCTCAGGCGTCAGACGTGTTTCAGGATCTTCCACCATAACGGGAATCACACCATAAAGCCGCATTGGCATATCATTGATTGTCTGGGCATGAGGCTGGATTACGGTCACATAAGCATAGATGTTCGGAGCCATGTCAGGCCTTGCCCTGAAGCTGACCACAGTATTCTCTTTTGTGGTGATTGTCCGGAGTTCATCAAGAACCGAGGTTGCATTTTCAAGAGTTACGATTGCCCTTGCATTTTCCGGAGCCGGGAAGCTGATCTTTATATCATCCCCCGTATTGTATTTCTCCTTATCGGTGCTGATGGCAAGAAGGGTAGCTCCTTCGGTATTTCCCTTCATCCCATATTCCCATGGCCAGTCGACAAGAAGTATCTTCCCGGTGGAATGACCTCCGGGCAGATGTTGCCCTGATAAGATACCTGCCCCAGTCATTCCTGCCTATGTTGAATGAAAATGAACCCTCCCCGCCTGATGTCCTTATTTTTTTTGTTATGACGGGTTTATAGCTGTCATTTGAAACGTATGATGCAAGGTCTTCCTGGTCCGATTCCCACCACCACCTGTATGAGATCTTATAGACAGTCATTTCGACCTCTGAACTGACAGGATTCCCGTCAGGATCTACAGTGACTATTTTGACCTGGTTGTCTGCATCGGTGAACAAAATCCTGTCCTTGCCCTTAAGTCCCGGGAAATTGATCCCGACAAAAGCAGGATATGGGGCATATTTGTAAACAGCCTGGGTAATGCTTTCATCACCTCCCTTTTCAGCAACTTTTGCAGTAAAGACAGCATTCAGCATCCCGGGAGCATTTATCTCTTTCCCTGGATTAAAACTGACAACTGCATCACCGTTTGAATCAACCGAACCGTCGAACATTTTGGAAGTTTCGGAATAGAACTGAATTGCAGGATCATCAAAATTATACTGGCGGTATTTATCAAATTCTGTTTTTACAGGCTTCAGGATATATTCGACTGACGATCTGAGATTTCCTGCCACTGCCCCGTTGAGCCATTTTACATTAAGCGTGCCGCTTGTTAGGCCTGCTGTTCCGCCAAGTGTTTTCACGGGAAATTTCAGATCGATCTTCAGCCTGTTCGGTTTGATGGTTTCAATCCTGATCCTTTTTGTGAACAGTGCTCCCCCGATCCTGAACTGGGCCTTATAATCGCCTGTAACGGCATCAGATGCTGTCCGAGTTCTGAAAACAAGAAGGTTTTTACCTGCCGGGTATCTGCACCTGGTTATCGACCTTTTGTTCCATTGGATTTATAAGTTCGAACTGCACCGGATGGTCCGGTGGAAGAGCATTATTCAGGTCTTTTATGAAGATTGAAAGGAAGATGGAATCACCCGGGCGCCAGACATCCCTTTCTCCGTAGATAAAGGTTTTGATACCATTTTCAGGTTTACTGCCGGAAACATCAAATGAACTCAAGGAAAGTGATGCTCCATCATTGATCTTAAGGTAATTACGGTCTTTGTCTTTTCGTGCAATTAACAGGAAAGGTTTCCCGTCACAGGTAAGCGTTGCAGATCCGTTCTGATCAGTATTTCCTGAGACTATCTTCTGGAGCTGAAAGTCGTAAGCATCAATTTCAACCTCGTTCAAAGGCATCGCAGTAAGAAGGTCATTTACAATAACATGCAGTTTATTGTCCGAACCTTTCTTGGCAATTATGCCAAAATTTGAAGCCAGAATATTCCTTGTGATCTTCCTGTCAGGATTAAAATACGCAGCCTTGCAGGGATTTTCACGGTCTCTCCAGTTAAAGCCATAGGAATAAAATAAATAATCATCACTGTCCTCATAGTAGTTTTCCGGATCATCCCAGAATTCCCTGCTTGTTTCCCCGGACATTTCAAGCATCTCCTCATATTTTTTCACTTCCTCAGGGTCACTGCAGGGATAAAGTGAATATGAAGGCCTCATCCTCAGCTCTACCTTATAAAGGATCCCCGGTTTAACATCAATATATTCTGAAAGATCGACAGTATAGAGGGTCCATCCGCCTGAGTTTTTGTTTGGAGAGGTTACAAGATCGATCTTCCCTGAGTATACAGGCCGGCCAAAGCGTTTCACTGAGTAAACACCGGTGATCTCATTTTCCTGCAGAAACCATGGCAGGTTGCTCTCATAGATTTCTATGATCTTGAGATCCACCGCCTTAAGATTCGCAGCCTTAAATGGGAATACAAGGTTGTGAGATGCGGGAAGGATCACTCCGTTCCCGACAAGTTCAATTGCGGGCATTACAGGGGAGAAATCAATCTTTTTCCGGAATGAAGCGGAAAGAGTGTTTCCTTTTTTGTTCTTTACTGATTGTTCAACATTCAGCTCAGCTGTTCCCTCAGGTTTTGAAACCGGGAACAGGCTGACGATGTTGGAGTTAATGCTGACTGTCATTTCCTTTGACGGGAGTGAACCTGATCAATCCCTCAGTTTCCTGGGATGCATCGACAGGATCGGAAAATACGATATCAATGCCCTGATTCTCTGCCTGGTTCATTATCAGATCGATCACCGAGAAATCGCCTGCAGCAGGAATATTAACCAGTGCTGTTCCTTTCTGCCTGACCCTGGCCTGTGTTCCGTCCCAGCTGAGTTCCAGACTTCGTGGTTTGTCAGCACGGTCAATATTTATTACTGTGAATTTATGGACAAGCATATTTGAGTGGTCCCAGAGGATATCCTTCTTCATCCTGCCAAGCTTTGCCTGGAGGTATGATTCCACTTCTGAAGAAGCAATATAATCTGAAGCGATTATCTCACCATGGAGTGAATATTTGGTTGCATCCTCCGAGGATTCAAGGGCTCCGGTATTAACAATGAAATCTTTTTTAATTGTCCTGATCCTTACCGGGAATGTTTTCAGTTCTTCTTTGACTTCCGCCAGGCTGCCGAGATTAAGCTTCCCTGAATAGAACGTTCCGGGGTCAAGTGTCCTGGCGGGTTTGAAAGTCAGTGTCAGATCATCGGTCCATTCAGCCTTACCCCTGATGACAGGTTCAAAAAGGAAAAGGCCTGCAGGATTCTTCCCTGCCAGCCCTTGCAGCAAATTCAGGAGTGAACCTTACCTCGATCACTGAATTGACAGAAACAATGCCTGAGGTATATCCTGAAATATATTCACTGAATCCTTTATTAATCGGAATATTGAGTTCAGCGGCTTCGCGTGGTCTTTTAAGGATAAACCTGGGTGCGGGTTTCTCCTTGTTTCCGCATGAAGATAGGAGCAAAACTATCAATAGCAGAAGAGGCATTTTTGCAGATTTCATAGCAGAGGGATCAAGTAATTAAAAGGTGTAGACATGTGGTATCTCAGAGAAACGAAAATCAGAAATTAAAGTTACGAAAAAGTGGATTTAACCACGGAGTTTCCACGGCAGTTTTCACAGTGTTTCACGGAGTAAAACAGCGGAACTCCGTGACAACCCGGTGTGACTCTGTGGTTAAAAATTTATAACAATATCCTGTTTCCCAGCTGCCTTGATATCAACCCAAGTGCGGTACTCAGATTATTATATCTTTTCTGAAGCGCCAGGATCTTCTCCTTATCCCCGGTTTTAACAGCCTCTTCAAGAAGAGTCATTATCTCTTTTCTCCGCTCGATGATCTTATCGCTTTTGAATTTAAGTACAGCATCCGGAACAATATCCCTAAGCTTCATTTCTTCAGTTTCGACAAAGGTCTGTTTGTCTTTCCATATCCTGCTAAGCTCATGTGAATCAGAAAGAAGATCGGCCGACAGGCTTGAGATCTCAGGATCCTCATGTTTTACAAAATGCTTATCGCCCGGAAAAAGCCCCTGTTCCGCATGAAACCTGAATTCAGCAAAGATCTTGCCGCAGATCCTGTCATCAAATCAAAGATCATCTGAAGTTATTTCCCTGACAATATAATCAGAAACTGTAATGATTTCTTCATTTCCGTCTTCACTCCTGATCTTACGGTCAAGTTCCTGGCTTCCGTATTTCAGAAGCAGCCTTATTATTTCCTTTTCCGAATAATATGAGATCGTTTTATACTGTAACAGGTTTATTGTCTGAACCGGAGGGACTGGCAGATCCTCCGGTCCCGGATATTTGTTCCTGTCCGGAAATGACTTCTGCTGCTGGAGCTTGTTTACTTCATGATAAAGAACAGGTTCAGGAACCTCAAGAACAACACTGCACTCCTTTATATAAACGGTTCTTGTGATCGTTTCCGGGATGACGGCAATCGATTTTACAATATCCCGGATCAGGTTGGCTTTTCTCACAGGATCGTTGTTTGCCTCCTCAAGAAGAAGCTGGGTCTTGAAACGGATAAAATCGGTCTCGTTCTCCTTTATGTATTTTATAAACTCCTCGTTGCTTACTTTTTTTGAATATGAATCAGGATCTTCACCATCCGGCAGAAGCACTATCTTGACATTCATTCCCTCTTCCAGAACAATGTCGATACCCCGGATTGATGCTTTGATACCGGCAGGATCGCCGTCATAAAGAATTGTAATATTCGGTGTGAACCTTTTAATGAGTCTTACCTGTTCCTGTGTAAGTGATGTTCCTGATGATGCAACCACATTTTCAATGTTTGCCTCATGAAGCGACATCACATCGGTATATCCTTCAACGAGATAACACCTGTCCTCCTGTGTTATTGCCTTCCGTGCCTGGTAGATACCATAAAGGATTCTGCTCTTGTGATAGATTTCCGATTCGGGTGAATTGAGGTATTTTGCGCTCTTCGGATCAGTTTTCAGAACCCTTCCTCCAAAACCCAGCACCTGTCCTGAAAGTGAATGGATCGGGAACATCACCCTGCCGCTGAACCTGTCGAAAATACGGTCTTCGTGCTGAATTGTAAGTCCGGTCTTTATAAGGAAATCCTGTTTATAGCCGTCTTCAAGGGCTTTTTTTGAAAATGCATCACGTTTTTCAAAGCTGTAGCCAACCTCAAATTTCTTAAGGGTATTCTGCCGGAAGCCTCTTTCCTTGAAATAAGTCAGGCCAACCGATATTCCTTCATCCGACTGAAAAAGATTTTCGGTGAACTGGCGTGCTGCATAAGTGGTAACGATAAGGAGGCTTTCCCTTTCATTCTGTTTCTCAATTTCCTCGAGGCTCCGTTCTTTTTCGACAACTTCGATATGATATTTCCTGGCAAGGTATTTAAGGGCTTCAGGATAGGTGAGATGCTCATGTTCCATTATAAAGTTGACCGAATTTCCAACCTTTCCGCAGCCGAAGCATTTGAATATCTCTTTTGACGGAGAAACAGTAAATGAAGGAGTCTTCTCGTTATGAAACGGGCACAATCCCAGGTAGTTAACCCCTCTTTTCTTCAGCGGAACAAACTCCTGCACCACATCAACTATCTGTGCAGCATCGAGTATCCGTTCTATTGTCGGGCGGTCGATCATGACGTCAAAGATATCAGGAAATCAGTGATACTTTATTGCCATGATAAATTTAGATATTAACATGTAGGGGATTGCTTCGTCCTCCTGCGTCGGACTCGCAATGACGGTACAGACTATCATGTTTGGTACAGGGTTTAAAGGGATTGCTTCGCCAGGCTGACGCGTGGCTCGCAATGACGGTACAGACTGATCAGGTTTCATGGTACAGTGAATAAGCACGTTATGCCAAATAGTGGCACGGTCATTGCGAGGAACCCCGCTTAGCGGGGTAAACTCCGCGACGAAGCAATCCGAGTCACCAATTAAGATCGCCAGTCAGGTCCCTCCATTCCGGATTCATACTGCTGATCAGGTCCATTTTCTTCTTCCTGCTCCCACCCTTGATCTTTTTCTCTTTTATTATCGCTTCTCCAATGGTGTCAAACGTCTCATAGTAAACAAGTTTATTAAGATTATATCTTGCAGAGAAACTATCAGGATGCTTCTTAAGTTTATGCTGTTCAATACGTTCCTTTAAATCACCTGTTACCCCGGTGTAAAACACCGAATTGGATTTATTTGTTATGATATATACAATGCCTTTCACTATTACAGAAATCTGCAGTTTGAAGAACCAAACGCGACTGTTAAAACGAATTATTTAATTGCCAACAGTTTACTGGTTAATATGGTTACTCCGATAGATACTTTTTCCTTTATTACTTCAACATTCCTGTTAACCGGCACATTTACTTCATTTGGATCAATAAGCCACAACAGGGCTTTCCCTGGCGCATAATCAATTAATCCTGCAGCTGGATAAACATTTAGAGAAGAGCCAATTACAACAAAAATATCAGCCGTCGAGGTTATCTTTACAGCTTCATCCATCATTGGAACAGCCTCCCCAAACCAAACTATATGAGGTCGTAACTGGCTCCCTTTTTCACAAACATCCCCAGGTTTAATCTCTTTATAGCCTATATCATAGACAAGCGATGGATCTATAGTGCTTCTTGCCTTTGTAAGTTCTCCATGAAGATGAAGTACGTTTGTGCTTCCTGCTCTTTCATGAAGATTATCAATATTCTGGGTGATTATACGAACATTGAAATAATTCTCTAATGCAGCAACACCGATATGGCCTGCGTTAGGTTCACAATTGGCCAGCTGGGTCCTTCTTTCATTATAAAACTTAAGAACAAGATCTCTGTTCTTCCACCACCCCATAGGTGATGCAACCTCGGTAACATCATACTCTTCCCAAAGGCCGCCAGACTCACGAAATGTCCGTATGCCACTCTCCGAACTCATCCCGGCTCCAGTAAGAATAATAAGATTCTTCATATGTATTAGATTGTATGAATTAAAAATAGCAAATATTAATTTGATGAAGCTCGAAAGTCAGGTCTTCAATTAAATTAACTTCTAACATGTGTAAAATTGAGCGAAGCAAGATAATTGCTATTTTTACGTATTGGTTGTTACCTGTAAATGGGAAATTCAAATAAAAAAATAATTATTGCAGTAACCGGCGCAAGCGGCTCAATATATGCTCAAAAGCTCCTGGAGAGATTATCCGGACTGAAGACCCCTCCCTCAGAGATTGCCGTGATATTTTCGGATACTGCAAAAGAGATCTGGCAGAGCGAAATCGGGCAGAAATTCGAATCACGGCCACCAGTGAAGGTTTATGAAAATGATAATTTTTTTGTTCCGTTTGCTTCGGGTTCATCAAGCCATGGCTCAATGATTATCTGCCCTGCATCAATGGGCATTGTCGGACGCATTGCCAACGGGATCTCTGATGATCTGATCAGCCAGGGCAGCAGACGTAATGCTGAAAGAGAGAAGGAAGACTTATTCTTGTTCCCAGGGAAACGCCGTATAATCTTATTCACATAAAAAATATGGAACGGCTGACTCTTGCCGGGGCGATAATCTGTCCTGCCAGCCCTTCATTTTACAGTAAGCCTGAAACAATAAACGACCTTGTGATGACGGTTGTCGACAGGATAATCTCGCTTGCCGGTTTTGAGGCAGACACTTACCGCTGGATGGAAAATGATTGACAAACGAATAACCAAATTTTTCCGAAAACATCATGTTCTCACAATTGCCACTTCCGTGAATAACGAACCCTGGTGTGCAAATTGCTTTTATGTTTATCTTGAGGAAAAGAATGTTCTGGTCTTTACCACCGATACCGATACCAGGCACGGGACGGAGTTTAAGGCAAATCCGGTGGTTGCAGGATCAGTGGTTCTTGAAACACCGGTTATTGGAAAAATCCGGGGAATCCAGTTCCAGGGGCTTGTATCTGAACCTCAGGGTGAAGATCTTGCTTTGGTAAAAAGAGCATATCTTAAACGATTTCCGGTAGCAATGCTGATGGATACGCATCTCTGGATGGTTGAGCTTACACATATCAAAATGACAGATAACAGGCTGGGATTCGGTAAAAAAATTATTTGGAATGAAAGTAACTTACCACAGAGTTCCACAGAGTTAATCGCGACACGCCTAGTGGACACTGTAAATCTTACTCTGTGACCCTCTGTGGAAAACCCGGTGCAAACTTTCCGTGACCGCTTAGACCTCAGCTTCCATACCGCAACCATGCATTATTTCCCAAGCTGTTGCTTTAAGATCTTAGCAATATACTTCCCGAGAATATCAAACTCAATATTCACCACAGTTCCTTTCGTGATCTGATGGAAATTCGTCACCTCGTAAGTGAAAGGGATTATCGCAACCTGGAACGATTTAGGCTGAGAATTCACAACCGTCAGGCTGACCCCGTTCACACAAACGGATCCCTTTTCGACAGTTATATAGTCATCCTGAAGAGGCTCATATTCAAATGTATAATACCAGCTTCCACCTGCTTCTGTCACATTTGTGCAAACCGCGGTCTGGTCAACATGTCCCTGTACAAAATGTCCGTCAAGGCGGCCATCCAGCTTTGCACTTCTTTCGAGGTTTACCTTATCGCCCGGTTTAAGCAGTCCGAGATTTGATTTTTCAAGTGTTTCCCTGATAGCAGTTACAGTGTAGGTATCACCTTCTTTTTTAACGACTGTCAGACAGACTCCGTTATGCGAAATGCTCTGATCGATCTTAAGCTCCGAAGCAAATGAGCATTTCATTGTTATATGAAGGTTATCCATTTCTTTCTCCAGCTTTACGACAGGAGCTGCTTCTTCGACGATTCCGGAAAACATTATTTAGACTTTTAAGTGGTTCCTTGTAAAGGTAGAGAATTCTCATTAATTATGTCCCCCCTCTGTGTCGCATCAACCTCTGTGGATCTCTGTGAAACCTCTGTGTCCTCTGTGTAAGTTCTTCCCTTACTTCTTCCGTTTTATCCTGCCTTTAACAATTGGCATTCCTTCTTTCTTCCATTCAACGATTCCCCCTTTAAGCGAAACGAGTTTCCGGAATCCCTTACCGTATAAATCTTCAGCAACCCTTGAGCTTCTGTATCCGCTTGTACAGTAGAGAAATAGCGAGTAATTCTTGTTAATAGTGTCTGCCGCTCTTTCGATATTTCCTGAAGAAGGAATATTGATGGCGTCCCTGATCCTGTTTCCCTTGAATTCGAATGGCTCGCGTACATCGATCAGAATAGCAGAATCCGTCCTGAGATACTGAAGATGAAAATCGTATGGTTCTAGTGACAAATATTTAATAGAATCAGGTGTCTGTCCATTCAATGGAATTAAACAAACTATAAAGAAATACAGTAAAACAGATAGTGATCTCATTTATGACGTCAATTTGGATTTCAAAGTAACTGATTTTTCCCAACCTTTTAACCATTCAACCTTTCAACCTTGTTAACCACGGTGTTTGACTTCGTCGAGGGCTTCGCCGTTCACGGAGTTAACACGGAGTTTCAATGAGTTTTCCTCTGTGGACCTCTGTGTAACCTCTGTGTCCTCTGTGTAAGTTTTTAAAATTCAATTTCCCGCTGATCTCGCAGATCTACGCAGATTAAATCATTTCTGATTCCTGCACTAATGGCACGCCCGCACGCCGCGAGCCGCATGCTCACACGCCCTCATATTACATTGCCCCACCTTAAATACGTAATACATCCTATTACCTATTTTACTATCTTTGTGCGATTTTTTTTAAATTTTTCGAAAATATTAACTGATTGATTCAATGGGGAAACGGTTTCCTGAATATAAAACTCTTGATCTCTCGAAGGTAAACAAGGATATTCTTAAAGATATGGGACGAGAACGATACCTTTCATAAAAGTGTTCGTTAGGTAAACGGGAAAGGTGAATTTGTGTTTTACGAAGGTCCTCCTTCCGCCAACGGCATGCCGGGTATCCACCATGTCATGGCACGTGCTATCAAGGACGCTATCTGCCGTTACAAAGCCCAGTGCGGATATGAAGTAAAACGGAAGGCTGGTTGGGATACCCACGGATTACCGGTTGAACTTGGCGTTGAAAAAGCTCTGGGAATTACAAAAGAAGATATAGGGGTTAAGATATCAATCGAGGATTATAACAAAGCATGCAAAGTCGATGTAATGAAATACACCGACATGTGGGAGGAGCTTACCCGCATAATGGGTTACTGGGTAAATATGGATCATCCTTATGTAACTTATGATAACCGGTATATCGAAACCCTCTGGTGGCTCCTTAAACAGCTCTATTCAGGAGGATTCCTTTACAAGGGTTATACCATACAGCCATATTCACCGGCGGCAGGAACAGGACTGAGCTCTCACGAGCTTAACCTTCCCGGTTGTTACCGCGATGTGAAAGATACTACCTGCATAGCTCAGTTCAAACTTATAAGAGATCCGAAATCGGAATTCCTCTTCAAAAACATCGATATTCCTGATGTCCATATTCTCGCCTGGACAACCACTCCGTGGACACTGCCTTCAAATACAGCACTGGCTGTAGGTAAGGAAATAAAATATATCAAAGTCCGGAGCTTCAATCCCTATAATGGCAATCCGATTGTTGTCATCATTGCCAGGGATCTTCTTAATGCAATGTTCCCTGAGTCCAACGCAGTCATTGGATCTGGCTGACTACAAGTCCGGAGATAAAAAAATCCCGTATAAAGTACTTGATGAATTCCCCGGAAGAAGTCTGGAAGGAATTAGCTATGAACAGCTGATCGACTGGGTGAAACCCGATCCGGGAGCATTTAAAGTGGTCACTGGAGATTTTGTTACTACAGAGGATGGTACTGGGATAGTCCACATTGCCCCGACATTTGGTGCTGACGACTACCGGGTCCATCTTGAGTATGGAATTCCCCCGATGATGGTCAAGCAGGAAAGACGGTACAATAGGTCCGATGGTCGATAAAAGAGGATACATGGTACCTATTAAAGATCTTGATATCCGGTTCGTAAGGGAAAGAGTGAATACCAGTTCCTATACAGGATTTGAAGGTCGTCCGGTAAAGAATGAATATGATGAATCGATCCCTCCTGAAGCCGACACTCTTGATGTTGACATTGCTGTGATGCTTAAACAGCAGGGAAAGGTATTCAGGATTGAAAAGCAGATCCACAGCTATCCTCATTGCTGGAGGACCGATAAACCTGTGCTCTATTATCCGATGGATGCCTGGTTCATCCGTACCACAGCTTTCAGGGAAAAGATGATAGAGCTGAACAACACGATAAACTGGAAACCGCAATCGACGGGAACAGGAAGGTTCGGAAAATGGCTCGAGAATCTTGTAGACTGGAACCTTTCGCGTTCAAGATTCTGGGGAACTCCGCTTCCCATATGGGTGACGGAAGACAGAAAAGAAGAAAAATGCATTGGTTCAGCTGCCGAACTGCAAAACTGAGATCGAAAAATCAGTGAAAGCGGGATTCATGACAAAGAATCCGCTTGAAAAATTTATCAGCGGCGATAATTCGGCTGAAAATTATGAAAAATTCGATCTTCACAGACCGTTTGTTGATGAGATAATCCTTGTCAGCCCATCGGGTAAAAAGATGTTCCGTGAAGAGGATCTCATTGATGTCTGGTTCGATTCCGGGTCAATGCCTTATGCCCAGGCTCATTATCCTTTTGAAAATAAGGATAACTTCTGCGATATGTTCCCTGCAGATTTCATTGCCGAGGGGGTGGACCAGACACAGGGGCTGGTTTTTTACGCTTCATGCAATAGCCACAATGATATCAGGTTCTGTTGCATTCAAAAACATCATTTCAAACGGACTGGTTCTCGACAAGAACGGGAACAAGATGTCGAAGCGTCTTGGCAATGCTGTTGATCCCTTTCCTGACAATTGAAGAATATGGTTCCGATCCCTTACGCTGGTACATGCTTACCAATTCACAGCCATGGGATAATCTGAAATTTGATGATGCAGGCATTGACGAAGTAAAAAGGAAATTTTTCGGGACACTTTACAATACCTATTCCTTCTTTGCACTTTATGCCAATATCGATAATTTCAGGTATACTGAAAAAGAAATACCTGTCAAGCGAACGTCCTGAAATAGACAGGTGGATAATTTCGCTTCTTAACTCCCTCATCAGGGAAGTTGGCAATATGTTATGATGATTATGATCTGACCCGTGCAGGACGTGTCAATTCAGGATTTTGTCACTGAAAACCTGAGCAACTGGTATGTGCGGCTTAACAGAAAACGTTACTGGGGCGGTGAATATGATAAAGACAAGCTGTCGGCTTATCAGACACTGTTATGTTTGTCTTGAAACGAGTCTGCAAGCTTGCTGCTCCGATTGCACCATTCTATATGGACAGGTTATTTACCGACCTGAACGGTGCAACAGGACGATATAAGGAAAACTCCGTTCACCTGGTCCTCTTTCCCGGTTATGATGAGATCGCTTATTGATAAAGATCTTGAAGAAAGGATGGAAATAGCCCAGAAGGTCTCTTCCATGATCCTGGGTTTACGGCGGAAAGTGAGCATAAAAGTACGTCAGCCTCTTGCAAGGATAATGGTTCCTGTTACCGAGAAGTCGTTTAAGAGATAAGTTTGAAGCTGTCAGGGATCTGATACTTGCCGAAGTGAATGTCAAGGAAGTTGAATATGTTGATGACAATTCCGCTATTCTTGTTAAAAAGATAAAGCCTGATTTTAAAACACTGGGTCCGCGTTATGGAAAGATGATGAAAGATCTCACCAAAGCCATTTCAGCATTAAGCCAGCAGGAAATAGCAGCATTTGAAAGCAGCGGCAGCTCAAGCTGAGTATTGACGGTACACAGGTTGATCTTACAACTGCTGATGTTGAGATCATCTCAGAAGATATTCCCGGATGGCAGGTGGCAAATGACGGAAAGCTGACTGTCGCCCTCGACATCACAGTTACTGATGAACTACGTTATGAAGGTATCGCCCGGGAATTTGTGAACCGAATCCAGAATATCCGAAAGGAAAGCGGTTATGATGTAACCGACAAAATAACTGTACTTATTGAGGATCACGATCTGGTCCGTGAAGCGGTAAAACGGCATTCTGCATATATCGGATCGCAGACCCTGGCAACGAAAGGTGGCGGTTGTAGACAACTTCACGAAAGGTAACTTCAGGGAAGTTGAGATTAATGATGTAACTGTCAGGATCTCTGTATTTCAAGTTCAGTAAAGATTTAAGGGGATTGCTTCGCGCCTGCATTAGCGGCCTCACTCGCAATGACGGTACAGACGAATCAGGTTTGGTACAAGGTTTTAAGGATTGCTTCGTCACGCTTGCACGCGACTCGCATTGACGAGACAGAAGATCAAGTCTGCATACATGGTTAAGTACAAATACTTAATAGTGGTACGGTCATTGCGAGGAGAAAAGCGACGAAGCAATCTGTTTCACCCAAACCAATGCCAATCCGAATGACTCCCTACACGACAATAAAAACCGCCTCATTTCTGGGGCGGTCTTACATTATTTTCTTCCGTGCGCCTTGTGTCGTGTGCCTTGCACCGTTTTCATTTCTGCTTCATCTTGGCATCAATGCTCAGCGTGGCATGAGGCACGGCCCTGAGTCTCTCTTTTGATATCAGCTTACCGGTTTCACGGCATATGCCATAAGTCTTGTTTTCAATTCTTACAAGAGCAGCCTGTAGATGCTGAATGAATTTCAGCTGTCTCTGTGCCAGTCTGCCTGCCTCCTCCTTTGATAACGTTGTTGCTCCCTCTTCCAGAACTTTAAAAGTCGGGGAAGTATCCATGGTATCATTGCTCTCCTCGTGTGTTATACTGGATTTAAGGATTTCGTAGTCTCTTTTGGCTTTATCCAGCTTCGCTAGGATGATCTGCCTGAATTCCTCAAGTTCCTCATCCGAATATCTAGTCTTCTCAGCCATGATTATAAGTGTTTTTCGTTTATGGCGCAAAGGTAGAGTTTTTTAGTTAATAAAAAAATTAGATTCTTTTGTGCCATTTCCGGGTTGCCATCGCTCTTGTGCTTATAAGCCTTCAGAGCCATTTTAAAACCCCCTTTCTTTTTCCCCCAAGGGGGCAAAAATTCCCAATCCTGGATTTGGATTTCAAATGGCCTCAGAGAATTTTGGGAAAAACAAGAGCCCCAAAATTATCTGCAGCCTTGATTTTTAATCTTTATTGCCTGTAGGGCATATGGTCCTGTAGAATATTGAATGATTATTGTGTTTTTTACCTCGTAGAGGTTATGGAATTATACTCCATATCCGCTACGCGGAAGAAATAATCAGGACTGAATTGTATTTTTACAATACCCTAACCACTACGTGGTAGGGATCTAAGTAAATAAAAACTATTTAATCATCCCCTCGGTTCTTTTGGAGGGGCAAAAGAAATGAACAAAAAGATTAATTTTGTTGAAATCACAATAATAGGTTTTGGCGATGAGCATCAGAAAAAAGAAAGTCTTTGTTTCAGGTTGCTTCGATATGCTCCACTCCGGACATATCGCTTTCCTGCAGGAAGCAGCCGGATACGGAGATCTGTATATAGGACTCGGATCCGATAAAACAATCAGGGAGCTTAAGGGAAGGGAAACAATCAATTCGGAGGAAGAAAGAGTCTATATCCTGAACGCTCTTGTCGTGCGTTCATAAAGCCTCGGTAAACAAGGGTAGCGGACTGATGGATTTCCTGGAAGATATGAAAACCCTGGATCCGGATATTTTTATTGTAAACGAAGACGGTCATTCCCCTGAAAAAGAAAAGCTTTGCAAAGAACTCGGGATAGAATATAAAGTGCTGAAAAGAATTCCGCATGCCAACCTGCCGGCAAGATCATCAACTGCCCTCCGGGCCATCAAACCAATGCCCTACAGGATCGACATAGCAGGCACATGGATCGATCAGCCGTATGTCTCAAAATATTATCCGGGAGCTGCAATTACCGCATCAATCGAACCAACAATCGAGTTTAATGAACGCTCGGGAATGGCTACCTCAACACGGAAAAAGGCCATAGAACTATGGAATGACCATCTTCCGCTTGAAAAACCCGAAAAACTTGCCAAAACTCTTTTCAGGTATGATAATGATCCCGGTACAAAAGAGGTAAGCGGATCGCAGGATTCAATAGGTATCACAATGCCGGGGATAAATAAGTTTTTCTACGATAAAGGGAAATACTGGCCTTCAAAATTTGAAACCATATCCGATCTGAAAACAATAAAGTGGCTTGAGGACAGACTATACATGCTTACATTATGGCCTCGTCCGGACGGTTATAATGTATTGAGCGACACTGATATAAATACAGGAAACGTAAAAAAGCTCACAGAAGCCGCTGAAGTGGCCTGGGACGGATTAACTGCCAGGGATTCATGAAAATTCACAAAAGGATTCCTCGATTCTTTCCATTCACAGGTAAGGATGTTCCCGAAAATGATGAATCCTGAAATAGAAACGATCATTAACCGTTATAGAGACGTTGCTTCAGGCATGGAAGCTTTCAGGTGCCGGCGGCGGCGGGTATCTGATTCTGATAAGTGAAGAAAAGATACCAAATGCATTTAAGATAAAGATAAGGGTGAAGGATTTGTGGTTGTAAGTCTTCAGTCTCTCATGAATTGTTCAGCCTTTAACCACGGGTTTCACAGACTGCTGCACAGAGCTTCACGGAGGTTCAGACAGTGATTAAGTGAAGACTACGAGACTCTGTGGTTAAAATAATTATAAATAAAATCTAATGTCAAAAACCGCATTAATAACCGGTGTTACAGGCCAGGACGGAGCATATCTTGCTGAGTATCTGCTTAAGAAAGGCTATATTGTTCATGGCATCAAGCGACGCAGTTCCCTCTTTAACACCGAAAGGATCGATCACCTTTACCAGGATCCTCATGTGGAGAAGCGCGATTTCATCCTTCATTATGGCGACCTTACCGATTCGATGAATGTCACAAAGATAATCCAGGAGTGCCAGCCGGATGAGATCTATAACCTTGCTGCCATGAGCCATGTGAAGGTAAGCTTTGATACTCCTGAATACACGGCTAATGCCGATGGCATCGGGACTTTAAGGATCCTTGAAGCGGTCAGGCTCCTGGGACTGACACAGAAAACCCGTATTTACCAGGCATCAACAAGCGAACTGTACGGACTTGTTCAGGAAGTGCCCCAGACTGAAAAAACTCCTTTTTATCCCAGAAGTCCTTACGGTGTTGCCAAGCTGTATGCATACTGGATAACCGTAAATTACCGCGAAGCATATGGTATTGCATGCCAGCAACGGGATCCTTTTCAATCATGAATCACCGATAAGGGGTGAGACATTCGTCACAAGAAAGATCTCAAGAGCAATGGCCAGGATCGCACTGGGAATGCAGGATTGCCTTTACATGGGAAACCTTTCATCACGGCGCGACTGGGGACATGCAAAAGATTATATAAAAGCCATGTACCTCATTCTTCAGCAGGAAAAACCTGATGATTACGTTATTGCAACCGGAGTCACGACATCGATCAGGGAGTTTATCCAGAAAACATTTGCTGCAGCGGGAATGGAGATACATTTTTCCGGAGAAAAAGAAAATGAAACAGGAAGCATAATAAGTGTAGATGATACACTTTTTAATGAAAAGGTCGGGCAGGAGTATATAGGTGCAATTAAGACCAGGATCAAAGAGAATCCCGTAATGGTAAGGGTTGACAGGAATTATTACAGGCCCACTGAGGTCGACCTGCTGATCGGTGACTCAACAAAGGCCAGGACAAAACTAGGATGGGTACCGAAATATGATCTTGAAGGACTGATAAACGATATGATCACTTCCGATATCCATCTGATGAAAAAGGAAACACATATCAGGAACGGTGGATTCAGGACGTTTAATTATTTTGAATAATAATACACCCCCCAACCCCCCCAGGTGGGGAATTACCCCCTAGCCCCCTAGAGGGGGTTGTAAAATCCACTTTTACAAGGCCCCCTCTGGGGGGTTGGGGGGTGAAAACTAATGGGGGTGAAAAAGGGTGAGTAAAAAAATGAAATGAAAAAAGACTCTAAAATATACGTTGCCGGGCATACCGGACTTGTCGGATCGGCATTGACCGGGACCTTAAAAGATAAAGGTTATGCAAATCTTATCTTAAGGACTATGGAAGAACTTGACCTTACCGATCAGAAGGCGGTCGATGGTTTCTTTTCTGAACAGACGTCCTGAATATGTTCTGATTGCAGCAGCAAAGGTTGGTGGCATTGTTGCAAACAATACCCTGCGGGCTGACTTCATATACATCAATATGATGATCCAGAACAATGTTATTCATGCATCATGGAAATATGGAGTGAAAAAGCTGTTGTTCCTGGGTTCTACCTGTATTTATCCCAAAAATGCACCCCAGCCGCTGAAAGAAGATTACCTGCTCACTTCACCGCTTGAATTTACAAATGAGCCTTATGCAATTGCAAAGATCGCCGGACTGAAAATGTGCGAATCGTTCAATATACAGTACAAGACCAACTTTATTGCCGTGATGCCTACAAACCTTTATGGCCATAACGATAACTATAATCTTGAGACATCGCATGTCCTGCCTGCACTGATCAGGAAATTCCATCTCGGAAAATGCCTTGAGAATAAAGATTTCACTGCAATAAGGAAAGACCTGAACCGGTATCCTGTTGAAAAAATAAATGGAGAAGCGGATGAAAAGAGCATTCTTGCAGTGCTTGATAAGTATGGGATTAAAGTAATGGGAGATGACAAAACCGGCAAAATCCGGTTTCGGTGTCACAATCTGGGGAACAGGAACTCCTCTCAGGGAATTCATGAACTCACAGGATATGGCAGAAGCATGTGTCTATGTTATGGAAAATGTTGATGTTGATGATATAATCGCAATTCATAAATCAGGCAAATCCGATCCGGATTACCATCCGCCGCATTTTCTGAATATCGGCACGGGCGAAGAGATCTCCATAAAGGATCTTGCGTTCAGGGTTAAGGCATTGACCGGCTTCTCCGGGGAAATCATTTTCGATACTTCAAAGCCTGACGGCACAATGCGCAAGACTATTGATATAACGGCGCTGAAAGGACTAGGATACAGGCACAAGATCGGACTGGACGAAGGTCTCGCGAAAACCTATAGTCAGTACTTAAAGTATGCCTGATCGTCGTGCAAGTCGAATCACTGTAAGCGATGAAGTCCCCTCTGTCACTCCGTGACATCTCCCCTGAAGGGGCGATAATTACTTATATTATTGAGGTACCTTCGCGGCAACCTGGCTCCTCGCTAAAACAGCCCACCGGGCTGTTTATTTACGCTCGGCCCTCCCCTTGGGGGGAACACAAAGGGGGTGTTAAAACCCCCATGGGGGGAAACACAAAGGGGGTGTTAAAATCCCTGGGGGGAAACACAAAGGGGGTGGCAAATGCAAATATTGATGCCTATTGATATCAGTCTTCACAGTCTTCGCAAAAACGTCATCGGTATATTCACTATCAGGTTCTGATCCAGCCTGTCGATACGAACAACGACCCTGCTGTGGGAGCCTGTTGTTACAAGTTCGCCCGTAAGCCCGACAAGCGAACCGCGGATCACCTCAACATAATCACCCTGTTCAAATTTCTCGGATGATATTTCTATTTCGGCATCGCTGTTGATAAGGAGGCGCAGGTTATCGATCTGATTCTGCGGAATTGAGGCCGGCTGTCCTTCGAAGGTTATAAACCTTACCACCCCGGAGGTCTGGTACACTTTGGGAAAATCTTTCGGAATGACTTTCACAAAAACGTATGATGATAGTAACGGACTCTCAACAAGTTTTTTCCTGTCGCTCCAGATCCTGTATGTTTTCTGCAATGGTAAAAATACCTCCACTCCTGCCTCAAGAAGCCGGTCCCTGACCAGCTTTTCAGCTCTGGGATTTGTATAAATCGCATACCATTTGGGATCAACAGGTTTTTTCAGCTTTACTGAAGTAATTAAATTTCCGTTTTTTTTCGGATCCATTCCGCTTACAGGTTTTTTAGCGGGATCAAAGTTAATTTTTTTGTTTTTATGTCAAATGTTTTTTCTCTGTTACTTTACTCCGGGCTCCAGGCGAGGATTGCGGCTTTCACCCCCAACCCCCGTTTCCCCCCCGCTGGCGCGGATTTACCTTCGGTGAGCTCGCAAAGGAAATTTTTTATCGCAGCTAAAGCTGATTTGCTTTCAGTGTCTTTTGCTCGGTTGCAATCCGTGCCTTTTTGCTCGGTTGGAATCCATTCCCTTTTGCTCGGTTGCAATCCGTGCTGGTTTCGCCCCCAACCCCCTTTACTTTTTCCCCCAGGGGGCAAAAATTCCCAATCCTGGATTTGGATTTCAAATGGCCTCAGAGAATTTTGGGAAAAAGCGACTGTTTGGAAGCTTGCTGCGGGTGGCCCTAAGTAAGCAATACTGTTTGAGGAGGATCCGCTAACAGGCGGAGACGACGAGTTGTATTGCGTGAGCAAGCTGAAAAACAGGAACCCCAAAATTATCTGCAGCCTTGAATTTTCTTTGCTTACTTTCTTTGTTTCAAGACAAAGAAAGTAAGAACGATTTGGAGTGAGCAAAAGAACCGATCCGCCGAATGGCGGAGAGCTCGCCGAAGGCAAATGAACATATAAACTTTGGGCGAGCAAAAAATGAACAGAGAAACCTTTGGACAAACAAAGAAAGAACAAGAAAAATAAAAGTATTTATTATAATTGAAAAACTTCTTTAAGAATTAACTATTAATTATCATCCTCTAAACTCTTTACGCCAACAATTATTTGTACTATTTTTACATCATGATAAACCTTTTTAAAATAGTAGTACTTTTTTTTACTGTTCTGATATCTTTTATTAATTCAGGTTTATGCAAGGTTTACAATATTCAGGATAGTCAGGCTTTACACGAAGAATCATCACCGTACATCCGGCACCTTTCAGTTTTAGACTATTTCCTTTACACGAACTTTGATGCCGGATCAAAAAATAAATTCAGCCCCGACAGGATCGATAAGTTTATACAGAAAATTAAATTCTGGCACAATACTTCCAATAACGGATTAATTCATAAATATTCAGAGGGTAACAGTAATTCCCTCTTAAAGGATCCGGTATTCCATATCAAAATTTTCAGCCCTCCCGATATTTGTTTCCCATTCAACTATTTCTGGTAATTTTTGCCATTTCATAGTTACGGCCAGTTTGAACCTGTCAATTACGGGATTTTAATCCTGCGGCCATAAGCCGGTCAGGAGGATTCCAGGGTGCAATTATTTTGCACGGGAACAGGTGGTCATATCATAACTATATTCCTTAAAATCAGGTTGTCACAAATTGGATTTGTTACAGCTGTTTATATTATTATTTAGAGAGATATTAAGTCAGTTAAACTTTATAAAAAACTAATAACATGGATTTAAGCGCTATTATCATCGGACTTGCAATATTAGGTCTCTTTCTTTTCCCGGTCATCCTCATTTCAAGATCCGGAAAAAAGAAAATGAAAAGACTTTCGGATGAAATAATGACAGAAGCTTCAAAAAATGAATTAATAATTTCAGAAAGTGATAGTTGGAATGAGTCGGCTATTGGGATGGATGTAAAGAATGATAAAATTATATTTATTGATGAAAGTCACAATGAAAAAGTTGTCAGACTAATTAATCTGAAAGATGTGAAATCATTCAGTACTTCCCCTGGTTTGATAAAGGGGAACAACCGTAAAACAGATTATGAAAAGGAACCAAGGCTTAGTCTGAATTTTATTTTTAAGGATCCTTCAAAATCTGAAGCGAATATCACTTTCTATATTGCAGGTTTTGGCAAGCTCACAAAGACAGAGCAGCATTTGTTTGAGAAATGGTCAGGGATAATAGGTAAAAGGTTTGGATTTTAATATGACAGACCTTTAATAGCATTTACTATAATTAGCAGGCACGATTTCTCTCCGGTGACCCCGCTGGCGCGGATTTGGCTTCGCCGAGCTCGCAAAAGTTACTTCACACCTCGCTGGCGCGGATTTGTAATCCGTGCCTTTTGCTCGGTTACAATCCGTGCCCTTTTGCTCGGTTGCAATCCGTGCTGGTTTCACCCCCAACTCCCCTGACGCTACGGTCAGGGCAGGCCTAAAGGGGGCTTAAAAACAGAATTCCCCCTTTGAAGGGGGAATTAAATTCACTAGGTATTTAATATTACTTCAGCCGAAACCTTCGGATGTATGTAACAATCTGGTTTTTAACATAATTCCAATCCAGGGCTTCCATCATTACCGGCATTGCCTCATCATCGGCATCTGCAAAATAGACCAGCGATTTAAGATGATGATATTGATTGCTAAGTCCTGCGCCATATTTACTGGAATGAAAAGAAAAAATATCTTCAAGTGAATACATCTTCAGTAAAAAATACATATCAATGAAATCTTTTTTACTCCCCCTTCCGGCAATGGCTTCCAACTTCATAGCAGCAATATCTTTCAATCCTGCTATCCGGATTTTATTAAAAGATTTAAAATCATCAATTATTTTGTACTTGTATCCAAAAAAGGAGATTTTTACCCCATTTAAACTTCCGTTTATAGTGTTTTTTTCTTCGTTATCGCGTTGATAATTTCCCATCTGTGTGAGATTGTTTATGATAAGCGAGGTTTCAAAATCAGCAGGTATGAAAAAATCAAAATCAAGAGATCGCCGATGCCCTACTTGCAAAGCAAGACATGTTCCTCCTGCAAGATAAAAATCAGAAATAAATGCCTGAGATGACAATTCTTCAAATAATTGAAACTGACCTTCAGGTAAAATATCAAAATGGAGTTTATCTTTCATTATTAAAAGTCAATCCGTAGCTTCTGTCAGGATTATTTGCCAATAGTTCTTTGTTTTTGGATTAAGGTTCCGGCTGCTGTCGGTCAGTGTCTTTATGAATTGTTTGTCAGTCCTTGATAATAACCATTTTATCCCGTCCAGATCACCATAATTGAGTAATCTCTCGGCGATAAATCTTGAATATTCTTCAAAAATCAATTCATCAAAAGTCACATCCCAGAAATATCTTTTAAATTCCTTCGGCAGCCTCGTTCCGTTTTCCGGGTGCTGAAAACCGTTTGGTTTCATTCCTCAGATTTTCTTCTGTTGTCTTCTTTCTCAACGATTTTTATCTGACCTGTGCTCTGAATAGCTTTCAGAGTTATTTCCTTTGTGTTGTTTTCCGCATTTTCGGCTTTTGCATAAGCCTGCTTCAACTGATTCTCAAGATCTTTGATCCTTAAAAGCAAAGATTCAATCTGCTGGTTTTTTAGTTTTATTTCACCATCATGATCTTTTTGTATCAGTTGTTTTTCCAGTAAATATATTGAATTTTCAGGGAAGAGAAAAGCATTAAAGAACTAAATAGCTCCGGAATAAGATCAGTTGGTCTTTTGTACCATTTCCGGATTGCCATCGCTCTTGTACTTATAAAGCCTTCAGAGCCATTTTAAAACCCCCTTTCTTTTTCCCCCAGGGGGGCAAAAATTCCCAATCCTGGATTTGGATTTCAAATGGCCTCAGAGAATTTTGGAGGGCCGAGCTTTAAAAAAATACCCAATGGGTAATTTTATCGAAGGAGAAAAAGAACTTTCACAGAGGAAATCCGGAGAACCACAGATTACACTGAGATAAACACGAAGAATCTTACTCCAGAAATTAAATCGTGTTACTCCGTGTGACTCCATGGTTAAGAAACTAAAAGGCACGGATAGCATATTCGCGCCAGCAGAGAAACAAAATTGCATGAGGTGGGTTGGAAAAAACCACAAACGGCGTGAACAGAGCAAAGGCACGGATTACAACCGAGCAAAAGACACTGAAAGCAAATCAGCTTTAGCTGCGATAAAAAATTTCCTTTGCGAGCTCACCGGAGGTAAATCCGCGCCAGCGTTGAGATGGTAGTTGATAGAGGTGCGTGGGCAACCCGGAAATGGTGCGAACTTTAGCCTGTTTGGTGGGCTATTATGGCCCGTGTAGCGGGCGGACAAACAGGCTGAAGTTGTCATTTGGCTTCGCCGAACTCGCCTTTGGCTCGGTTCCGGCGCCCTTTTCTTTGGTTCATTTGACTTCGTCGAACTCGGGGCTGATACATTTTCGTAAATAAAAACTATTCAATCATCCCCTCGGTTCTTTTGGAGGAGCAAAAGAAATGAACATTTAAACTTTGGACGAACAAAGAAAGAACAAGAAAAATAAAAGTATTTTTATATCCTAAAAGCTTTCTTTTAGAATGAAACATTAATTAATAATGAAATGAAAGACTATTTGAAAAACGCCAATTATAATTCTTTTAAAAGATACTGCAAATTCCTTTCCCTTCAGGACAATAAAGATTTAATTGAAAAATACAAACAAATCCATGCTCCTGGCAGGGTCTGGCCCGAAATAACCAGTGGAATACGTGAAGTGGGCATCTTTGATATGGAGATCTACCTCCACGGTACTCATGCCTTTATGATCATGGATACAGTTCCCGATTTTGATCACGATAAAGCCATGAAAGAGCTTGCCCTGAAGCCAAAACAAAAAGAGTGGGAGGAATACGTCTCACAATTCCAGCAGGCAGGTTCTAAATCAGGTACTCCCGAAAAGTGGGAAATTACTGAGAGAATATTTGAATTGGATAAGCTTTAAATATGGTCATGCAGGTCGTGCCAGTCATGCCAGTCTTGCAAGACAGTCGAGTAATAAAAAACACTTTGCGATTAACACCTCTTTTTTATTCCCTCCTTAGCGGTTTTAACACCCCCTTTGTGTTTCCCCCCAAGGGGAGGGCCGAGCGTAAATAAACAGCCCGGTGGGCTGTTTTAGCGAGGAGCCAGGTTGCCGCGAAGGTATCTCAAAATAATATAAGTAATTTTCGCCCCTTTAGGGGAGATGTCACGTAGTGACAGAGGGGATTTATAACCGCTGTACAAACATGACTTACAGAATTTGTACAACCGAACGCTTTGGCCGCCGTAACGAAGTGAAGGAGGGACCTGCCTGCCTACCCGCTCCTCGCATGCTTAAACAAAATATTCCACCACGACTTCCAGAAATACCTGAAGTCGGTCCGGAACGGATGCCTGTCGTATGAATCAAGATATTTGTTTTCGGATGCCTGTATTGCCGAAAGATCGGATGGCATATCAGCATAATAAGGCGGTATCAGTCCGGGTTTATACTTTATCCTCCGCTCCTGGAGTCCCTTGTTATATAATTCAAAATAATGCCTGCTGAGTGGTCTGACACCTACAAGCTTCATATTACCTTTAAACAGATTGATGAACATCGGAAATTCATCCAGCCATATCGTTCTGCAAACGGCTCCCCAGGAGGTGATCCTGAAATCATCCTTGAACTTGCCGCTATCCTTCAGATCGTGTTGTTTGTAGATATAATCCTGGATAAATTCCGAATAAGGATGCATGGTCCGCAGCTTGTATACCTTTATCATTCTCCTTTCTTCCCCACCCTTGGAAGGGCAATAAGGGGACCATAGTTTGTGCCGTTCATCGGAATGGGATCTGTGATCTTAATCGCTTCAATACAGAGCTGGTTGCCGATAAATGATTCCTGGTTTATCATAAAACCTGCCCTCGACAGCCTGCCCAGCGCCTCTGCCCTTGAAAGCACCTTATTCGATCGTGAGTAAGCATTCTGTATAAGCCTCTTGTGTATTTAAGCTTGGGAAAGATCCTTTTAACAATAAAATCAAACGTATAGAATATATAGTTTATAACAGGCGGATACTTCTTCAGAAGCCTGACTTTTCTCTGGTCCTTGGTCTCGACACAGCTCAGGAACAGACCTTTATATTCAAGTTTTGAGTTCACCTCATCCAGAAAATCATTAAGTTTGACTATATCGTTGATCTTACGAAGGTTGATAATATAATCGTACTTTTCTCGTTCGGAAGGTTTGAAATATTAAAGACTGTGGTGGTTGACAGGACTGCGGTCCGGTCATTGAGTTTGGTACCCGTTATTTTCAGGATAGCCCTGGTCATTTCCGGTCCTGCCTCTTTTTCAATTGCCGCGAGGACCCTGGGATTGATCTCGGCAGTTGTTGCGGGTTTTCTCCCATTGCCATTTCCGTTCAGCTTCCTGACAAGTTCATGTTCGCTTTTCTTTTTTAATGCCTTGTAATCGGTAAAATTCTCTGAATCCTGTACAATGGCTTTTTTATATGCGATGTAAAGCATGCCCTATGACCAGTTCAAGTATTGTAGCCACTATTGCGGTCCCCAGCACTATGGTCCTTGAATATGTGTATTCCCTGAAACTGTAACATCAGAAGGGTTGTTATCGATATTGCGATAATATTGCTGATAATGACCCGGTTGACCAATGATGTATAATTAACTATCCTGCCTCTGTGCATTTTGCCGTTAAGAAGGGAGACGATCAGCCATATCAGGGCCAGGGCGATGAAGAAAATGGTATGTGAAGGAAGATATCCCTTGAGTCCGGCGGGCTTGGTTGACATGACAATAAGGAATGATATTGCAAGAATAACAATATCAGCAAATAATGTTATTACCCTGAATCTGCGGACTTCCATTAGGTTTAGACAATACCGACTAACAAATTAAAGCAAATTAAGGAAATTATTACCTGATAATAAATATAAAATCTAAAATTTGTTAATCAAGGCGTAACGGCGTGATGGCGTTTCACCCCCAACCCCCCTGACGCTACGGTCAGGGCAGGCCTAAAGGGGGCTTGTTTTAAAACTTTCACAGAGTTCCACAGCAGCTTTTGGCTTGCGGCTCGCGGTATGCGGTGCGCGGCTAGCCGAGGGCTAAGGGAAAGATTAAAAATGCTCAGGGCACAGAGCACAGAGCTCAGAGGAAAGCCAAATTATTTTATCTTTAAGATCAAAATATTAAATATGGATGATTTTAGGTTTGAAAAGCTTGATATCTGGAAGGAATCAATTGATATTTCTGATAGTCTTTTTGATTACGCTGAAAAGGCTGATGAAAAGAGATTTTATAAATTTGCTGAGCAATTACGGTCTGCAACAATGAGTATCAGTAAGTAATATTGCTGCAAAGATTTAGTGATCAAGATTTACAAACTGACTAAAGATCCCCTATTTGAAAGGACTTTCATTTAAGGCCAATATTCAAGATGCTGTCAGTATTCAAGTAATATACCTGAATGAACTTGGAATGATAAATTATCGCCAGGTATTTTTATATAGAAAAGATCGTCAGCTGAATTAATGACTCAACTGAGTAATTGCTTCTGAAATAGAGAGTCATATTTGATTCCAGCTGCTTACTCGTCTATGAAGTAAATTGACAAAATCTCATCCATTTATCAAGTTATCAGAGCAAAATCACTTAATTCCGAACCACTATCCCTACTCGCGCTCTGCTGCTCTGCGCCCTGCGCCTCTTACTGCCGCATGCCGCACGCCATCTTGATTAGAACCCGAAAGTAATTCCCAGATTCAAAGTAGTTTTATTACCATAAAAGTACTCTGGTGTCCACCTCTGATCCCCGGAGATATTACTTCCCGTAAGGGAAAACCATGTATACAGATCATTAATGATCTGATACGAAGCCCTCAGACCGAAGGTCGTATTATGCCACTGCACAAACTGCAAGCGGCGGATTACCACAGGCGGGAACCGCCAAGTTCATTATAATCCGGTCCGCGGATCGCATCAATGAAATAGAGACCGATATCCATTGTTCTTACCGGCCGGTAATCAAGAGCCAGATACCATTCCCTGGAATTGTCTCTTAAATAATATCCAAGGTTATAATTCTGCGTCTCAAACGTGAGGGTGGGAACATAGTGCTGATATGTCAGGGGATAAGTGTACGTAAACTCAGTTGTGAATGAAAGATTTTGCACTGGCACATTGCTTAATCTGAATCCGGTTTTCCAGCTTAAGAAATTCCATTCGTCCTTTTTTGAGATCCTGGACACGGAGAGCTCATCAATGAACAATGTGACATAAAGATGAAGGTTCTTAATGTTTCTGGAACTGATATCAATAAAGGTCTGCGAATTCATATTATCGATACCCGGAGGTATAGGAATGATCAACCGATTTGTAAAAAAACAGAGGCATAAGATATACCGGATTAAAATGCCTGTCATCGTAAACAATGCTGTTTCCGGCGGAAATATCCAGGTATTTAACCGGGGTGAACGTAACCATATTTGCCGCAATGAATTTTTTATGGTATTTCTCCCTGTAATCGGTGCCGTAGCTATTGGTAACCCAGTAGGAGCGGGAGCTGTCGACGACCATGGAATTCAGCCACCCGTGAAAATAATTGAACTCAAACCATTTTGACAGGCCTGAGATGCAGCCTTAACTGCACGAATGTGGGATTATTCCCTCCGAAGATATTTGCCCCGTTATAGTTATTTCCCCATTGCTGACGATCCTTGACCATACCGATATTTCCCCATTTCCACGACCACGTAACTCCTCCCTGCATCTCGCTCCAGTCGGTTCCCTTGTAATGTCCACCTTCTCTTTTTGTAAGATATTCAGGTCTTCCCGAGTAAAGGCTTTTCATGGTTATCGCGAAGTGAAGCATAAAATCCCCAGTGCTGGACATATGCCCTTGCTTCCCCGAAATTCCTTCCATAATAAGCCTTTCCTGATGAATTGGTAAATATCTCACCTCCAAGTATCGGATTAATAGTAAGTGAAAAAAGTGAATCCTTATAATAAAAAAGATCCCTTCGTATTTTAGGTCTTGTCACATCGGCCGGTCTTTTCCCACCGAACCATATTACTGTCGCGCCCTCCCTCTATGTCCAATCTCCCCTTCGCCGTTTCTCCCAATCTCCCCCTCCCCGTCTTCGCCCAATCGTCCCTCTCCCCGTTATCTCCCAATCTCCCCCTCATGCCCTCTCGCCAACTCCTTGCCAAAATCCATCAGGTAGAAATCAAGTTCTTTCTGTTGCCGTATATTCAGTTGATCTCTTTTTTCGTCAGCTTCCTTCAGTCGATTGGCAATGAATAATCTTGAATATGGTTTAACGGCTGAATTGATTTCAATCAGCTGTATTCCGGCAAGTTCATCAAGGAATTCGTATACGCCGGTATTATTTACAGGATGGGGAACCTCCTGGGAAGAGACCGGAATCTGATTTAGTAAGCCGAAGGATGATATGATAAGGATAAAAACCTTTTTCTTCAGAGTATCCATCTGTAAATTATGATAAGCAAATATATAGATAATAGTGAATTCTTTTTTTTACCACGGAGTTTGTCACAGAGGTACACTGTTTTTCACCGTCATGCCTTCACGCCATTTGACTTCACGACCTGTCACGACGCTTCGGTCGGGATCTTCGCCTTGCTTCGACACGACCTGCACTTGACAGACACCGCCTATCACCTATAATACATAATACTTCTTCACATCGCCTTTCGCCTATAATACATAATACATTTCTTGACCGCCCGCCGCATACCGCATGCTGCCTCTTATCTTGTCTTAAAATTGGTACCCTTGTAAAAAAACTCGTTTTTGCAAATAAAAATTGACTTTTCAGGGTAACAAAAAGTACCCTATCGCTATTAAGCAGCAAAATAGGTGAAGATTTATACTTCAGCAAAGATTTCAGCATGGCTAGCAAAAGAGGTATAGATTTCGGCCAACCTATTGTAACACAACAGATCTGGTGAGATTAAGGGGTGCTCATCAATCAGAATATTCTTTGAAAGGAAGATGTAACAAATAATGCTGAATATTGTTTACAAATTATGAGAATTAATGTTGAATAATGTTTGTAAAGTATGAGTTCAAATAAGACGATTCTGATCCTTATAACTTCCTTGTTATCAGGATTATTTGTCACATCCTTATGCTCAGGTAAAGATCACTGACGGGGTTGATCTGACAATGAATGCAAATTCACTGCTTGAGCTTGAAAGCACCAATAAAGGATTATTAATACCACGAATGGCCATTAATAACCTTAATCAGGCAGATCCCTTAACAGCTCCTGTACCAACAGGAATGCTTGTTTACAGTACAGGAGGATCGGTGCCTGACGGTTTTTACTATTGGAATGGAAGTATGTGGACGGATTTAGCTGTTTCCGGGAATATTGAGATTCCTATGATCAAAACGGCTACAACCACCTTATTAACGACTGAAACATTTGTATTGGCCTCCGGTGATATTACTCTTACCCTCCCTGTGGTGACAAGCACTGACAATGGCCTGGCAATAACAATTAAGAACATTGGCAGTTTCCTCAATCTGGTAACTGTCTCCGGAAATTCAGGGGCCACAATCGACGGATATTGCCAGTACATCATTAACACGCTGGTGTGGACAAACTTACATTGCCTGGGATGGCAACTGGCTTACAAAAAACAACGATTCCCGCACAGACAACCGGATTGTGGTTTCTCAGCATGGAAGCCTTAGTTCTATCGCTGAAGCGATTGAGTTTCTTTCGGTACACATGACTGCACCTACGGTTGTCATCCTATCTTCCGAGCTCTATACTGCCCCGGATACCTACGTGATTGATTTGCCTTACCCGGTTACATTTGAGGGACAGGCCTACGGCAGTGTGACTATTGGTCCGGCTCCGGGTATGTCTGGTCAACCCTTGTTCAATTGCATATCTGAGTGCTCTTTTAAAATGATCATTTTTGATGCCGCGACTTTAAGCGGGTATGGATCAGGCGCAGGTGAAGATGCCATTCAACTGACAGGAAGCGGCACTTATCATGAGATCAAGGACTGTTCTTTCGATGGATTCTATAATGCCGTAGCAAATTTATCTGATGCTGAACTCTGGTTGTTTGAATGTGACATATCAAATTCCCATAGCAACGGTTTGCTGTTAAACAGTTCCTCACCGGGTGCTGTGGTCAAAGTCTCAGAAACAGATTTTACTGATAACATTGTAGGGGTAAACTTTTTAGCGGGTTCCGGCACAACGGTCACATTAAATTCAGGATTTTATTCCAATCAGAATGATACAGACGTTGGTATTCTTTACAATCCATCTACTTTTTCTTTTGAAAATTTAATCATTACCGGTAACTCCTGGAATTTTATCGGAACCGGTATTTCAGGGTTTGATTTTTCCCGTGCAGACGGCCGGGATGCAAATGCGTTTATTGAAAACAATGCCGGAGTTGAAGACGAGAAGCCTCATTGTATGATCAATGTGGTAAACAATTCATTAACAACGACCTGTACTTTAGCAAACTCCTGGTATAAAGCAAACTGGATAAATACTTCCTCGGTTACTACCAATTTTACAATAAACAATAACAGAATTACATATCAACCTGTTAAACCCAGAGATGTTTATTTAATCATTTCAGGGGATTTGACAGTTCCCAATAGTAACGGAGTCGTAACGATTGCGATAGTAAAAAATGATAATACAACCTCACCTTACGGAGAAACAACACTCCGAATTACAACAGCAAACCAGCCATTCCAGTTTTCAACAGTTATTTATCTGGAAGATGTAGCTAAAGGCGATTATTTTGAAGTGTACTGTTCTACATTAAACAATAATGATGAGGTTACTTTTCAGGATATTAACTGGTATGTCAGTGCACAATAATCAAACTGTTCATAAGAAGATAGAGTTTTCAGATTAATTTTCTTAAAATGATATTATCCATTAGAAATATGAATCCGGAAAGAATCGTCCTGATTATTGCCCTGTTTTTCATTCTGAATCATTCCGGGTTAAGTCAGGGCCTGACAATCTCCTCAGGCACGATTTTGACAGCTACTGGCGGTAATATGGTTCTTAAGGGAAATGTCGCAAATGATGGCACTTTTATTAATAATAACAATACACTTTACTTTTCCGGAAATACCCAGATATTAAGTGGAACAACTCCTGTTGTTTTTAATAATCTTACTATTGGTTCAGTCAGCACAACAACAATAACCAACCCCGGTCACTCATTAACCGGGATTCTCTTATGCAATGGCACATTAAATGCAAACGGGAATATCACCCTCCTTTCCTCTGCCTCTCAGACAGCACTTATCGATGGCAGCGGGACAGGTCAGGTCAACGGCAATGTTACTATGCAACGGTATCTCACTTCAGGTTTCGGGTATAAATATTTCAGTTCGCCTTTTCAGGCAGCTACTGTCAGCGAATTTAGCGATAATATGAAACTTGCAGACCCATTTCCTGCATTCTACCGTTACGATGAAAGTCGTACGACATCAGGGTGGGTAAGCTATATCGATTCGCTTGGAGTTCTGGATCCGATACAGGGATATGCTGTCAATTTCGGTGATGCAAATCCTCCTCTCATTTTTGACGTTACCGGAGTTGTCAATAACGGGAACCTGTCAGCGACTCTCTATAACCACAATAATATATACAGTCAGGGATTTAACCTGATCGGTAATCCATACCCCTCTCCCATCGACTGGGATGCTCCATCGGGATGGACAAGGATCAATATAGATAATGCTCTTTACTACTTTGAAGCGAGCAGCACCGATCAGTATGGCGGTACCTATGTTACTTACTTAAACGGAGTTTCAAGCAACGATTCGGCCACAAATCTGATTCCGACAATGCAGGGGTTTTTTGTTCATGTAACTGGAGGTACATATCCTGTAACTGGTACACTGGCCATGAATAATAATGTCAGAGTAACGGATCTGACGCACCCGTTAATTAAAATCAGACTTAAGCTCAAGGTCATTAATCCGGCTGACGGCTGAATTTTCAGATGACACCCTTTCGGTCGATCCCTTAGTTATATATTTTGATGCAGAAGCTACGGATAAATTTGATGGTCAGCTTGATGCACTTAAACTTATGAATACCGACGAAATGGTGCCAAATCTTTATGCGATAGGATCGGATGGAACAAAACTTTCAATTAATTCTCTACCCATAATTACAGATACTTTATACAAGGTTCCTCTCGGGCTTAAGATTAACAGAGACGGGAATGTCGTTTTTAAGATCCGTACTTTGGAGGGAGATCTGGCAGATATGGAGATTTCTATTTCTGATGTGGTTGCAAAGACAGACCATGATTTACTTTCCGGAAAGGACTACAGGGTTGATCTGACATACGGACAGTATGAAAACAGGTTTTTTCTGAATTTCCGGAACAATAATACCGGAATAACCGATCATACACGCAGAGAATGATCTGTTCAGTATTTATTCTTCTAATGGTATCATAATGTTGAATATCAATACTCTTCCCGGACCGAACGGTACCTTAACGTTATGCGATCTGACCGGCCAGATTCTCTTAGTTAAGAAATTTTATGAACCCGGGACATTACGAATTCAATCCCGGTATAAAAAATCGGAATTTACATTGCCAGTTTTATTTCGGGAACAAGGAAATCCTCAAAAAAAATGTTTATTAATTATTGAACGGCGTCGGATGGCTGAGTTTTTTTAATCAGATCTTTTATATTTATCCCGAGCGAGATCTCATGGTTATTGTAAATATTAAGCGGTACCGATGAAGCAAAATTGAAGTTGTATGAGAATCTTATGTCTTTTGTAATATTTGCTCCAAATCCAAAACCCCAGATCCCGGGATCCCTGAACGAAAGACTGCCCCAGATATTATCCTGATACTTAACCATTGAAGCTATACCAACCTGACTTTTATGAATTTTCCCCCCCTTAAATAAACAAGAGGGGCAATCTTCCAACGCTCGCTTACAAGGAAGGAATAGGCGGCATGCATCTGATAATTAGCAAGAGGCTTGTAGCTCACATCAACTTCCTTGTATTTTGCATCACCGAAATTGATGTTGGCAAACATTATACCTGCTTCAATTCCTTTGAAACGTAAAGAGCAGAAAAGTCAGACATGAATTTCAGCTTTGAGGATACATCCTGCTGGATCATTACGGGATCAATATTGTACTTCGGGTCGTTATAATAATCAGAGAAATTGATCCTGTTATGATAAAGGCCGACTGAAAGAGCAAACAGCACTTTATGTTCATTAACTATTCTGAGGCTATAGGAATAGGTTCCCATAATATAAAGCTGATCAAATATACCAGCCTTGTCATAAATGATCTTCCCCCCGTAACCGGTATTTGTCATAATCAAATCACTGTAAGAAAGCCGCAGCGTTTTAGGTCCGCCGGTTATCCCGCTCCAGTCCGATCTGAAGCTCGTAAAAAGGCTGCCCTGATTGAAATGCCCTGCGTAAGATGGTGAAAGCCCATACTTATCCATGAAATAATTCTCTGAAACAGGCATCTGCTGGGCATTGAGTATATAACAGCAGAGAAATGACAATATTGATATTATTGTTTTTTTCATTATAGCAATTTCACTTCTTCATCTTACGATATTCACGGTTCCTTTAATAGTCCCTGCTGTTTCTGATTTAATTATGAAATAATATGCTGCCGCCGGCAGGTTGACACCGTCTGAAGTTCCATCCCATTCATTATGGTAATCCCGGGATGAAAAAACAAGTTTTCCCCATCGGTTATAAACCTTTACATCACATTTCCCGTATGATTCCAGATCCGGTATTTCCCAGAAGTCATTGAAACCATCACTATTTGGAGTGAAGAGATGTAAGATATTTTCATGTGTCGAAATGACCTCAACCGAAATTTCAGCTTCAGCTGCATTATAATTCTCATTGCCAGGCTGAAAAGCTCTTATTTCTGCATTTCCGCGTGATATCCCGGTAAGTGTTGTCCCTGTCACGCTGGCAATCTGTAAATCTTTACTTTCAAAGGAGACCGGAAGCCCGGATGTTGCAACTGCTTTCAGGTCAAAGGTCTCATTGACCAGCAATTTATCAGGATAGGCAGTAAATGTTATAGTTTGATCAGCCTTTGTTATTGTCAGGATCCCGGTTACATAATTGAAATCATAACAATCGTCGTTACCTCCCGTGACTGTAATAACATAATTCCCGACCGGAGAATCCTGTACTGCGTCAGTGCTGAGCGATGGAGGTACATTCAGTACTGTTGCATTTTCGTTGTTGACAAATCCTGAACATGTATAGGTAAATGGTGGATTTGAAGAAAAGAAAGGCCTCGATTTATTGTCGGCCGTTACAGTCAGGTGAGCTTTTGTTACAGTCAGACTTACCATTTTATCCTCTGCCGGATTGAAATTAATATCACCTGACTGGCTTGCCGTGATATTGGAATTACCAACACCCCTGATATAAATATAGTTGTTTATGACTTCAGCAACTAAGGTATTATCACTGCTGTAAGTTATTGTGAGACCTGACGATGATGAGGCACCCCCATTGAATCCGGATACACCGTAAACAACCGGGGCAATTGGCGGGAATGTAATTACCTGGTCTCCTTTTATTACAGTGAGTATTTGTGTAATATCAGAAGCCTGATTATAGTTTTGATCGCCTGGTTGTGATGCCGTTATTATAGCAGTTCCCGCTCCTGTGATCGTGATCAGTCCATTGGTTATAACAGCTACAGAAAGATTATTACTGCTATAAGAAATGTCGAGACCCGAACTTGCGATAGCTCCCGCAGAAAGAGGTTCATCACCCATTTTAACTTCCGGTAATGGAGGAAAGGTAATTGTTTGTTCTGCCTTTAAAACAACAAGGGCCTGATCAACATCAGGTGCCGGATAATAATTGTCATTCCCGGCCTGACTCGCAGTGATAACTACATTTCCCGCTCCGTTGATCACTATTAATCCTGATTCAATGGAAGCAATAGCCGGATTATTTGTGGAATATGTTACTTCCAATCCTGATGTGGATGTTGCTCCGGGATTAATATCAGAACTTCCATAAATGACATCTGCCAGAGGCCCGAAGCTTATTGTCTGGTTGGCCTTATCAACAATAAGGAGTCTGCTGAACATCAGAAGCAGGCAAATAATCATCATCTCCCGGTTGCGATGCTATGATGTTAGTAGATCCTGCGCCGGTAATGTGGATCATATTCCCGGTAATAACTGCTACAGATGGATTCCTGCTGAAATAAGAAACAACAAGACCTGATGAAGAAACCGCCATCGGATCAATATCGGAATCTCCGAATTTCGCAGAAGGGAGCATAGAAAAAGTTATTGTCTGGGCGGCTTTGTTTATTGTGAGATCTTGCACTACATCAGGAGCGGTCAGATAATTAATATCTCCCGTCTGTGAAGCAGTTATTGAAGTAATTCCGGCT
The DNA here is from genome assembly GCA_963831935.1 of uncultured Bacteroidales bacterium. Lineage (GTDB taxonomy): Bacteria > Bacteroidota > Bacteroidia > Bacteroidales > VadinHA17 > LD21. Next base: position 16,055 of record CAWHSH010000010.1, on the reverse strand, counting down.
CCGGTTATATGAATCATATTACCTGATACGGTTGCAACATCAGGATTACTGCTTGAATAACTGACAGTCAAACCTGATGAGGCAGTTGCCAGAGGATCAAAATCAGGATGTCCGAAGGTAAAGGGAGAAAGCGCTCCAAAGGTTATAGTCTGAGTGGCTTTATTAACTGTCAGGGTCTGCTGAATATCTGGTGCCGGATTATAATAGTCGTCGCCTTCCTGTGATGCTGTTATTATTGCCGTGCCGGCATTTACAATGTGTATAAGACCTCCTGTTATTACGGCAACATTGGTATTGTCAGAGCTAAGTGTTACGTTAAGTGAAGAGCTTGCCGTAGCACCGGCATCAAAATCCGGGTCACCGTAAGTCCTGGGAGCGAGTGCCCCGAAGGAAATTGTCTGATCCGTCTTATTCACAGTGATGGGAAGCAGTGACATCGACTGCCGAGTAGTAAAGATTATTGCCTCCCTGTGAAGCTGTGATAATTGCTGTTCCTGCACCTGTAATATGTACATTTGCCTCCATTAATGGTTGCTACTTCAGGATTATCAATTGAATAGAAGACCGGTAATCCTGAAGAGGCTGTTGCCTCGAGATCGAAATCAGGATCTCCGTAAGTTTTTGTGCCGGGGTCCGGAAATGTAATTGTCTGATCCGCTTTATCCACTGTCAGAATTCTGATATATCTTGCGGGAGCATATGTTCCATCCCCGATCTGCATCGCGATTATGTCGGCTGTACCTGTTGAATTTGCAGTGAGCACGTTACCACTGAGAGTGGCAACTGAAGTATTTGAACTTGTAAAGGTCACTGGTAATCCGCTGGAGGCCGTTGCAGTAAGTGTAACAGGAGGATCACCATAAGTCATCTCCGGCAGCGCCGGGAATGAGATTGTTTGTATAACAAAATTTACCGGCTGGTCAACAAATGATGGCAGCAATCCTCCCGATTCTGATGCCACGTCGCCCTGTGTATATGAAATGAGAACGGTTTCACCTCCCGGTAAGCGGGGTTTCGAGCGTAACAATAATAGTATAAGGATCTCCGGGTTTTAATGAAACAGCGCTGATAGTCACCGGTGTCCCGTTTACCTTAACAGTAAACTGGGCTTCTTTTCCGGTCGGATCAGCCATAGGTTTATCGAATTGTATCTCTATGTTTCCGCTCTTGGCGGCAAGCAGAAAATTGGGTATCCCGGGGGGATTTACATTTACTGTAATTGTAGCTGCAGGAGAATCACCCGTATCGTCATGAACAATAAAATTAAAATTTCCGACACCATTTCCTGCAGCCCCGTCGGCAACATAAATCAAATTCATATCAGGATCAATTACAGTTGTGGGGACAGATGTTATCTGACTCCCAACCATCCCTGCATTATATTGATAAAGAGATCCTTGAGAAGGAAGGGTGATTATTATTGCATTCTTTTTGCTTGCATCACCTCCGTTATATTGAAGTCTGATTACTCTCTCTTCATTCTGTTCCGTCCAGATTGTCTGGGGAACTGCTGTAAGAGGAGGATTTTCGCTTGTTGTGAACCGGTAGATCTCCGACCAGGTGGTCCCTGTGGAATTTGTGGCAAATACTGCCCAGTAATAGGTGGCATTTATAGTAAGCCCGGAAATATCCCAGGAGGTATTTGTTCCCGTATTATAATCAGACGATTGGCTGATATCGGACCGGGTCGATATTTTCAAAGTATAATAACTGGCATTACTGGAGCTTGTCCACTGGAACTTTTGTGAAGGTCCGATAACACCATTGTTTGCCGGGCTGATCAGTTTAGCTATTCCGGGCTCGGGGAGACTGATATTCTTTGTCAGATAAACCCCATCATATACAGCATAAGAATTCATTGTATAGGTCGAGCCTGAAGGTTGAAACAAAATGGCCTGCTCTGATGATATGGCACTGGAATTATGGTATGCATACTGGATCCCTGAAGTTCCGACTTGAGTTTTCAATCCCGATCACGGCAGAACTGCCATGAGATCTTGCTGATGTGTTGTCGATAATGCTTCTGTACTGGATCTGGATATTATTTGAACCCTCGTATAATATGACAGAGAAAGTACCCATAAGCACAGTGCTGGCATAGAAACCCATGTTGGTCCACTGGATAATGCATTTCCGGTTTGGCGATGCACCAATAGTTCTGTAAAGTATTTTCCCTGAGGGATTTATAACTATATCATCCCAGAAAGCAGCTATAAAGTTATTTGGTGATGCAGGGCGAAGGTATAGGATCTTCTGTGTAGTCGTTGGAACCCGACCCGAACATAACAAGTCCGTTTGAAGTAACATAAAAACGATTGTATGTATTACCGTAAAAGGTAAAATTAAATCCGATATTGAAAGGACCCCAGGAACGGTCATCATAATAACCTTCATAGACTATTGTCCCGAGATAAGTTGTTTCCGGAGGCTGAGCTTTAATAATATAACCTGAAAGAAAGAGGAAGAACAATATATACATATCTGTATTTCATCTTTTCAAAATTACCGGCTATTTTTTGACCATCACGACTTTCCCGGTAAAATCAGTGATTTTACTGACAATAAATAATCCTTCCTCAACTGACGTCAGATTCTCCGAGTGTATTATTATTTTTGATCCCGGTTTGGTTATATTCTTCCATTCACCAAAGTCTCCGGAATAATCCTGGATGTTTTCAGGAATAATATTTATTTCATCAAATATTATCGATCCCGGTTTGGTGAGCAGATAGAGATGAATCTCATCATACAGGGAATCCTTCAATTCATTCGCAATAAACTTTAACGGATTACCCTCATCGGGCAAAGTGATCACTTTCTGCCCCGGATAAGTATGCTTTAATATTCCTGATCTCATTTTCCACAAGAGGATCTATTACAATAAGCCTGGTAGTTTGTCCGGCAGCATAAAAAGTTGAAAAGATAATTAATGTAAAACTTAAAACGCATATTTTCAGTATCTTATGATATAATCTCATAGTTAGTTGTTGATTTTGTATAGTATAACGGAAAAACTCTGGTTTTTATACAGTTAAAGTAATATTTTATCTTTGCCTATTTCGCTTTTCACCCCTAACCTCCTTAAGAGGGCTGGTTTAAAAACTTACACAGAGATCACTGAGGAATTCACAGAGTTCCACAAAGCGTCTTTCGATTAAACTCTGTGGATCTCAGTGGAACCTCTGTAGAGCTCTGAGTAACTGAAAGGATTTCTCGCAGATTTTATCGCTTTACTCAAATATTTATGAATATTTCTACCTTTGGTTCGAAGTAAAATTTGTCCTCTAAGCAACTTACTTTTTTTATGGCATACTATAAGTTTATCGCAAAACTCTCTCATTCCTCATTCAGCCTCATGCAGAAAGTCCAAAACTTTTCACATGCTGTCTTGACCGGCTTTTGGTTAGGAGTGATGGGGGAGAAGAGCCTTGGCTATTCTGATGAATTGTTCTATAATAAGACTAAACATTACACGGATGATAGTTACAATCTGAAAGGATTATTTGACTGGGAAAAACCATATATTGAGAAGTATTTTTCGAATGCAAAAAAAATTTTATTAATTGCTGCCGGAGGAGGCAGGGAAGCTCTGGCTTTAAGTAAGATGGGATTTGAAGTCGACAGCTTTGAATGTAACACCATCTATTTAAATTATGGCAATTCATTACTGCAGAAATACAATATAAAAAACAGGATAAAATACTTACCAAGAAACACAATACCTGGTGAAATTAAAAAATATGATGGCATTATTATAGGCTGGGGAGCTTATTCACATATAACAGGAAGTAAAAGGAGAATCGCTTTTCTTTCTGATCTGTTACCCTTCATGCACGAAGATAGCAGACTTATGATTTCATTTGTCTGGTCCTCAGCCAGAAACAGAAAAGACAAAGTGATCAGAATTGTTTCTGATTTATTCGGGATTTTTAGCAATGGAAATAAATTCGAAGATGGAGATCGGCTTGTACCTGACTTTATTCATTTTTTTACTAAAGAAGAGATAATAAATGAATTAGCTGAAGCTAAATACAAAATGATCGATTATTCAAATGATGATTACGGCATCGCCATAGCGGGAATTTAAGACTATTACGAGGTTGCTTTGGGCGATCTGATCCGTTCATAAAGATCAGGGAACCGAACTTTGATATATCGGGTAAACCAGGCAGGAATTTATGCTTCTTCATTATTAACAACCTGCTTTAACATCCTTTGGTTCAATCCTTCAATCTGTTTTTTAAATATAAAAGAGCGCTTTACACGCTCTTCATATTTAAAACTAAATTAAGTTTGCTTTTACAACTCTTTAAAAATCATAAATACTAGCTAAATGGTTTGTCCCCGAAAGGATTGGAAAAAGGAGAATTAGTTCCTTTGCTCCCGTCACCTCTTGGCATTGGATCCATAGGAGGTATTGTCATCATTACAAGGGAAACAGAATTGTCAATCTCCAATTTATGGATTGTTGGTTCGGTATATACCTTCTTTTTCTGCACTTCAATACTTAAAAAGTTGATTGACAATTGGCGAAGTTATTTATTAAAGTTTATTTTTCCAACATAATTTTTGGTTTTTGATTTTATTTCAATAAAATAGATACCATTTGAAGAATTAAGGGATATCTCCTTTATCTCTCCTTTAACCATTCCATATTGTTCTTCTGAAGAATTCTCCTGCCATAAAGATCATAAACATTTACTCTGCTGGGTTTCATATCCCAGGTTTCATCAAGAGATTGAATATAGACTATTCCTTTGTTTGAATAAATATTAAATGGTTTATCACCTGCAATGGTTTCAGGCAAACCTGTACTTATGTTGGTGACTGTAAGTACAAACCTGTCGTTGACAATTCCTCCCTGTGCCTGGAATGAGTATGAACCTGCTTTTTTCAGGTCGACAGATGTATTTGTAAGTTTGTCGGTAAGTATTATATTATAATCATCAAGTCCATTGATCTCCGCTCCTGTTATTTTAAAGTTCTCCGCTCCGGTATTATAAATTCCAACCGGGATCTCAGCTTTGGTTTCAGGGAAAGGTAAACCATTTATACTGTAATTTACATTTCCTGTCATAGTCCAGATTCCAATCCCGTTTCCTGTCTGACTGAACTTATATGCATCAAACAGAATATCCACTTTATCGGTGGCTTTGTCATCAAATCTGACGACTGTTTCGTCACTTTTCTGGCTGTTTTCAATATTAAGCCTGATTAAAGGAATTGTCTCAGAATCACCTTTATATCTTATTTGGGATGTATTGTGAACTCTGGCACCCTCACTTAATGTTATAGATGTTCCCTGAGCATAGGTTTTTACAAAGAAACCCTGCATTGGAGGTATTGTGCCGGTTCCGCCATTAGTGCCCACACCATTTACATATGATGCAAAACTGCCGTTATGAGTAAAATAAATTGCTTTGCTGATCGATGGACTAAGAGTCGATGCAATCTGATCCCAGTCAAGGCAGGAATTGAAAGGATTTCCCAGCAAATTAAAGCCCTGGGATCCCGGATAATCCGGGGTTGTGTCCCTTGGAGTTATATGCCAGGATTATTGTCGGACCTGATGTATTAAGAATTCCATTAAAATATGGCGTACTTGTTGTTGAATTATAGTAATCATATCCCTGGCCGACTGACAATGTTGAAAAAGTCGTATCGGATATTATGGTTTCGTCGCTGTATCTGTATCCGTCATATGCGATCCATCCCACATCCTGATTACTCGAAATACGGCTTTCGTAATAGGCGGCCAGATTGTTTGTTGCGAATGCAGAGACGGGCAGAGAAGCAATGGGGGAAGAAACATAATGCCAGTTGCCGCCTGTAAGGTAGATCTCAATATATTCTTCTCCTCCTTCCTCCCGGTTGTATGTATCTACAATTAAAGAAGCGCTACCATTAACGGCGGAGTAAAGGGCTACTAATGCCTGAATTGGAGAATGTTCCAGATACCGTCAGTGCCTGGTCAGGGTAGATTTCAATTGATGCTTCCGGTTCTAAAGTGAGGTTGTTGCATTCAGCAACCGGCTCTGTAATAATTGACAGGCATAATCGGTGCATCTGAAGGAATTGTCGCATTACTTCCCGCAGTAGGGACAATGTTGCACGACCAGTTCGATATGTTATTCCAGTCATCATCGGTCGCACCGGTCCAGGTGTTGCCCAGGCTTACATGCCATTCGCCTGACGATGAAATGAAATCAGTGTTACAGGCTCCATCATGTGCCTGGCGGCGATACCATCTGTTCTCATTCAGGCCCATCGGAGGATCATAGGTTGCAGAATTACTCTCCGGGATTGTTTGCGGCGATGTCCATTCTGCATTTGTACTGTATTGCCAGCGGTATGTATAATTTCCATCGCCTCCGCTGGCATCAGATAAGCTCCCGATTAATCCGGGATCGCTTCCCGAACAAATTGATTCACCATCACTGGCTATTTCTCCGGGTGAAAATTCAGGAAATATCGAAATCTTCCAGATACCGGATGAAGATACAAAGCCGGTATTACAAGATCCATCATGTGCCTGGCGCCTGTACCACCTGGTTTCGGTAAGTCCGGAAGGAGGATCATAAGTTTCAGAGTTGCTGTCCGTAATTGTCTGAGGTGATGTCCATGCCTCATCGGTACTATATTGCCACTGATATGTAATATTTCCATCACCCCCGCCAGCAGCGGCAACACTGCTGACTTCAGCGGGATCGCTGGAGGAAGAACAAATAGTCTCACCTGTAGTACTTATCGATCCTGCTGAAAAAGCCGCATATACAACCACCGCTAATGTTCTGTCAGGCCCTGATCCACATTCGTTATTTGCAACGACCGAAATATTTCCGCTTACAGTCCCGGAAGTAACGGTAATGCCGGTTGATCCCTGTCCGGCGGTAATACTCCATCCGGACGGGACACTCCAGGTATAGGAGCTGGCTCCCGAAACAGGGGATATAGAATATGTCAGACCTGAGGTATTTGGACAAACGGATGGCAGACCTGTTATATTTCCCGGTTGGGCAGGAACCGGACAACTAAAGGTTACAATAATTGAAAAATAATCAACATAAGCAGATCTGGTAACAACTCTGGCGTTTTGAGCCGATAGCACCACACCAAAAAGGCTGGAATTGATCTCTGAGGGAGACCAGGTTGTACCCCAGAGATTTGATGGGCCGCCATAGGAAGCTGCAGCTTCAGGAGAAGGCCAGTTATCCGGACTGGCCAGGTCTGTTCCCGTTACTGAACCATTTTTTACCAGCCTGACGCTGTAATCATTGATATTGCCATTTTGACCATACCTCCCAATTGTCACCTGTATCCCAAGAATATCAGCAGTTCCAGGTATATTGAATCCGAAATTCGTTGCTTTGAGATAATGCGTTACTCCTCGGGGTATATTAATTGTTGCCTGGGAATAATAACCATTATCATTACGGGCATAAGACGGGTTTGCCCATGTTATTGAACCAATTCCGGCTTCATCCGTGCAGATTGCGGGAAATAACGGACCGGCAGTTTGCTGTGTCCAACCTGTTTTTGTCAATGCAGATAAAAAGATTACTGAAAAAACGACCAGTTTAACTATCCAAAATAATCTGATTTTAGAAAATGAAATGATTCCATCAGGAATACTGAAGATGAATGGCTTCGGAATAACCTTTTTAATTCCCGGACTTAAGGTGGAATCAGCAATTTTCAAAATTTCTGAATTTATATCTTTCATGATTTATAGATATTTAATCGGTTAAGTTGTAATCTCTTAATTCCGGCTTCAGGGAACACCCAAATTTAATTATCCTGACAGACCGTAGCTGAGTAACTTAAAATTTCAAGAAGAAAATCAGAATAAACTTAAACAAATTTCAATCAATCTGAGAACAAATTTAATTATTGTCGACAACTAAATAACGTTAAAATACAGAAAATATTAACAAACAACCAATTATTAATGCCGCCGGATCAATTCCTGTCATATTGGGGGGTTTTTCTTCAGGTAATAACAGGATTACACAATAAACTATTGATTTTGTGGGTTTATACAAGACAAAACCTGAGTGGAGTCCGAAAACCAAGTTAAAAACGGGGAGAAGCCGAAAATCCTTAAGAGTAGGTTAAAGTTAAATTGCGAGAACTATGAAAACTGTATTGAGATTGTTATTCCTGTTTTTAGCCTTCACCATATCGGCGGGATCCATTGCCCAGACAATCGGAGTGAAGGCAGGCCTGAATATGTCGAATATGCTTATGAAAGATGATGCGGGGACTTCAAGCGATGAATTTAAAATGAATCCGGGCTTTCATATCGGACCCACCGCGGAGTTTTACCTGAACGATATGTTTTCGTTTGAAGCAGCACTGCTGGTTTCGACAAAGGGATTTAAAGCCAAAGAGGATGGTGACGGATTTGAGTATAAAAGCAAGCTGAACCTTTACTATCTCGACATACCTTTAATGATTAAGACAAGATTTGATGCAGGCAGCATTAAAATCTACGGAGCCCTCGGACCCTATGTCGGCATGGGCTTAACCGGTAAAACAAAATATGAAATAACTTATGGCGGGGAGACTGAAAGCAATTCCGAATCTGTTAAATGGGGCTCGGATTCAGAGAATGACGATTTTAAAAGACTGGATTTTGGTGCGGTTGCCGAAGCAGGAGTGGAAATAAATTCAATCCGGATAGGAGTATCTTACGGATACGGTCTGGCAAATATTTCTTCTTATACTGAAAGCGGTACAAAGGTCAGCAATCGTGTTCTGAGTGTTTCGGCAGGATACAGATTCGGCGCAAAATAGGAAACAAACACTCTTTTTACTCAGATTGCCCTATGAAATCATGTCATCGCTTTGTGGTGGTGATATTCACAGGGCGGTCTTTATTAATAGTGCTGCCCTTTCAACCGATAATTGCTTAGTCCCTGCGGCGTGTCTTACTCGCCGTAGCGAAGCGAAGGTGAGCGGCTTGCGCCCAAGGTAAAGTCATTCCTGCCGCATACCGCACACCGCATGCCTCGTACCGCCTGCCTTCACGCCCGTCACGCCTTCGTGCCTTCGATCTGTCATGCCGTCACGCCTTCAAAAGCCATAACACCTTCCCAAGCCTCCTCGGATAAAGAAACAGCGCTTTGACAGAACTGCAGTTATGCCTTTGCTTCATCCATTTCAGCGACGGGAAAAAATCACCAACCAGATATCTGAATTTTATTTTATTTGGTAATGAATAGAAATTAGCTCTGTATGCTTTCTTTCTTTGCTCCAGGCTGACAGACTGATCAGGTTTAGTCAGGAATCCACTAGGGAATGGAGGTGCACTGTCCGGTTTGATAAGCTCCATATCAAGGAACTGCCTTAACTGAACCCCTCCGGAAACCAGATGATAATGAAGATGTTCCTTCAGGTAATCAAGATGAATTTCATCATTGAGGATAAATGCCCTTGTCCCTTCAATGTCAATCTCCACTAGCATTCTCAATGGCTTCATCCAGTTTTTTATTTTTTTCGGACTCGGGAAAAAGCTTGTGATGGATTTCAATGGGATAATCATCCTTTCTAAGCGTAGGCAGATGTTTGCCAATTTCAGCGATTATCTTCTTATGAAGGTTTGATTTTATCATGTCGGATACGAATCCGTTTTCCTGCAGCAGGTGCCATGCTTTAACTGCATCTTCCTTCTTAAGAAGAATATCATTGTCGGTCATTTGCCGCAGACCCTTTGCACCATAAACCGTATGTTCAAGAGCCATACCTTTCAGGAGAATATGTTTAATGCCCGCAGCGGATAAGATCTTATTAACCTGTTTCCAGCGCGACAAAAGCCATGCATTTCTTATCATGCTCTTCATACGGCCGCTGTCCAGTATTTTCATTGCTCCTTCCGGGATTAAATCTGCCAATCCAATTTCCCGGATATTGTACGCAGTGAGAGCTATTAACCCATGATTATTAGACATACTCACAAAATGATCCCAATCAGTCACCTCTTTTACAAGGTTTCTGATTTCCGATTTCTGTTCCTCGCTGAAATCGAGCCGGCAAAGGGAAAGCAGAAGTTTTTCTTCAGGCGTAAGATGGGGGAGGATATCAATCATTAATTCATAGTTTCTACCGGGGTAAATTTAGGAAAATTTATGCAACGGGCATGCGGCGTGCGGTATGCGGCATGCGGCTGGCGGCTTTCACCTTGCAAATGCTACGGCGAACATAGAGCGGTTTGCGGTTCGCGGCTAGCCGAGGGCTCAGGGAAAGATTAAAAATGCTCAGGGCACAGGGCGCAGAGCTCAGAGGAAAGCCAAATTATTTTATCTTTAAGATCAAAATATTAAATATGGATGATTTTAGGTTTGAAAAGCTTGATATCTGGAAGGAATCAATTGATATTTCTGATAGTCTTTTTGATTACGCTGAAAAGGCTGATGAAAAGAGATTTTATAAATTTGCTGAGCAATTACGGTCTGCAACAATGAGTATCAGTAATAATATTGCTGAAGGATCAGGATCATTTTCGGACAAAGAATTTGCAAGCTTTCTTAATATATCGAGACGGTCAGTTTTTGAATGTGCAAATATCCTGTATATTTTTGAAAGAAGGAAAATAATTGAGCAATCTGAAAGAAAGTCCATTTATTCCAGGTTACTCGCCCTGAGCAAAAAAATCACTAATTTCAGAAAAACACTTAATTAATTCATACTCTGCGCTCTGTGCTCTGCACTCTGTGCCCTACGCTCTGCGCCCTGCGCTCTGAGCCCATCGCCCTCGCCCTACGCCCTGCGCCTCTTACTGCCGCACGCCGCACCTCTTCATCACCTTATTCTAATTTCTTCTTTAACTTCGGATACTTCGGTTTTGACTTCTTCAATTCCCTCGGTGGCTTATTATATCCCTTCGTAACCTTACCCTGATAATTACTGTAATATTTTGGAGCACAGGAAACTGATATCAATATCAGAATTATAAGTATAAGGTAAAGTATGTAGCTCTTGTTCATCTGTTTATAATTTGTTTTTCTATGGTCAGATGGAATATCCATGAATAATCATTTCGGTTTATTATTTTACTTTTTAATCATGGATATTTCATAAAAATGTCTGACAGAAAGGATATTTCACGCCCTGAATTCAAAACGGGAATTCCATGGCTTTATTACTAATTTGCTGATAAACAGCTTTGATACAACTCACGACACACGACACACGACACGACGGCTCACGGCTCACGACGCACGACACACGGCTCACGACTTACTGCACACTGTCTCTTTCCCCGGGTCCTGGTTCCCGGGTCCTTGTTCCCGGGTAGTAACTACCTGGGACCGGGCCGAGCGTCAAAAAATGATCCTGTGGATCATTTTAGCGAAGGAGCCAGCCCTGTGAAATAGTGCGAAGCTCTCGCAGCAGCCATATTTAACAGGGCCAGTCTGCAGGGAAAGGCTAAGTGATAGGGACCTGGCACCCGGGACCATTTCATTCTGTTACCTGTTCCCGGGCAGAAGCGACCCGGTACCCAGGACCCAGCACCGGACCAAGCGTTAAAGGGCCGACCGTGAAAGGGCCGACCGTTAAAGGGCCGACCGTTAAGAAATTGCCCAGTGGAGGGCTGAGCGTTTAAAAACACCCTGTGGGTGGTTTTAGCGAAGAGCCAGAATGTAGGGGTGGTAGGGAGGAGCCAGCTTTAGCGATGGATTGTGGCTAATTTCAGGGAGAAGCCAGATTCCAGAATAGAACTATTTGATCGCACTACATACCCGTTTCTGGTTGACTTGTGTGCAAAAACTTATGATTTGTCGAATCATAATCATAAAATGAATTTGTAATTTTGTGAAAACTGATAATCATGGATAGAAAGGTTTTAATTGATAGGGTAATCAGGAAGATTAAGCTTTTACCGGATACAAAAATCAGGGAAGTCAATGATTTTGCTGATTTCCTGTTAAGCAGGATTGATGACAAGATCACACTTGAAGGAATTCAAAAACTTGCAGTTACTTCAAAAGCCTTTGAATTTCTGAAAGATGAAGAGGACCTTTATTCAGTAAATGATTTAAAAGAAAAATACATATGAATAAGGGTGATATCATTTTGGTTCCATTTCCTTTTTCCGATCTGACTGGAAACAAAAACAGACCAGCCAATGCGCACTCTGCATCCCACCCTATGAAATAGCGACTGACATGCGACAAGCGGTCAAAAACTAAGTTCCTCAGTCTCTAAGTCTCTCAGTGTAAGTTCTTATTTCACGCAGATTTACGCAGATTGAAATCCCGCAGATTAACGCAGATCTATGAATCACCCCGCAATACGCACTCCGGAACATTATTTCAAGATAGTGTAAGATAAAGTGTTGCTGGTTCCTGGGTCCAGGTTACCGGGTAGTATCTACCTGGAACCGGGCCGAGCGTCAAAAAATGATCCTGTGGATCATTTTAGCGAAGGAGCCAGTCTGCAGGGAAAGGCTAAGTGATAGGGATCTGTCTCCCAGGACCATTTTATTCTGTTCCCAGTTCCCGGGTCCTGGTTGCCGGGTAGTTAGTTGCAAGTTGCAGGTTTCTTAAAGTTGCAGGTTGCCGGTTACAGGTTGCAAGTTGAACAAAAAACAAAACATAAAACTTGCATCCTGCAACTTGAAACTTTTTCTTATCTTGCATCTGTCTCGCTTAAATACATTACTAACATGAACAGCTATAGGGATTTGGAAATCTACAAACTTGCATTTGAACTGGCTAAAAAAGTACACTTTGCATCCCTGAAACTACCCCAGTTTGAACTTTTTGAACAAGGTAGTCAGATACGGCGCTCTTCAAAAAGTATTAAAGATCAAATAGCAGAAGGCTACGGAAGAAGGAGGTATAAAGCAGAATTTATTAGATTTCTAATTTACTCTCATTCCTCGTGTGATGAAACTTCAAGCCAACTTGAAATGCTTAAGGAATTATATCCGAAAATTGAAGATTTTTTCGAATTATCATCTGAATATGAAAATCTTGGCAGAAAAATTAACTGTTTCATCGAATACGTTGAAACTAACTGGAGAACCTAACCTGCAACCTGTAACCTGCAACATGCAACTTTGAATTTTATCACAAATCTTTCCCCTTGTAAAAATTTTTCTACAAAAAACTTGCGTTTTTCCCAAGATCGAGTAATTTTGTTACTCAATAACCCGTTTACCTGACCTGATGCTTGACAGTCTTGTTACATCACAAACCAGAATAAAGCTGCTGAAGAAATTCTTCCTCAACAGCAGTACAAAAGCTCACCTCCGGGGACTCGAAACCGAATTCGGTGAATCATCAAATGCAATACGTGTAGAACTTAACCGCTTTGAAGGTGCAGGATTACTGCATTCCCTCCGTGACGGCAACAAAAAGATCTACCAGGCAAATTCAAAGCATCCGCTTTATAAAGATATTCACAGCATTATACTGAAGGAAACCGGCATTGACCGGGTAATAGAAAAGGTGATCCATCGTCTGGGGAATCTCTTATGTGTTTATCTCACAGGCGATTTTGCACGTGGCAAGGACAGTCCGGTTATTGAGCTGATCCTTGTCGGAGCTGATATAGATAGTGAATACCTTGCAAGGAAAGTAGTACAGGCAGAGGAGTTGGTCGGAAGAAAAGTAAGTTATATTGTTCTTGAACCGGATGAAGCAGAAGAACATCTGGCATACCTGAAGCCGGCCGATCTGCTGCCGCTGTGGAACTGTGATGAAAGTGAGTTGTTAACGGAATAAAATATAAAGCCAAGTTCACAATCACGTCTGTAACTAGGTGTAATGCAGTTGTTGAGCAAAGTTGGTCCGATATAGAATGGGCTGACGGGACGGAAGTCATGTTCATGGCAAGAGCAAAAGATAAAAGAGGGCCGAGCGTTAAAAATTTGCCCGGTGGGCAAATTTAGCGAAGGAGCCAGTTTGCAGGGGAGGTAAAGATAAAAATGGAAGAAAAAAAAATGATCTTTGCGAAAGACTTTTTGAGTTTGCAGTTAGGGTAATTGAATTTTTGAAAACACTACCTTATTCTCCTGAGAATAAGACAATCCGGACACAACTTTCAAAAAGTGCCTGTTCTTCTGGAGCAAATTACGAAGAGTCACAGGGCGGTTCATCAAAAGCTGATTTTACTAATAAAGTCAGAATTTCCTTACGAGAAATGAGAGAATCAAATTATTGGCTCAGAATTATTAAAAGGACTGTCAAAGAAGTAAATTTTGCAGAAATAGATTATTTAATAAAAGAATCTGGAGAACTTAAAAACTATTCTTGGATCAATTGTCCAAAAATCAAGATAATAATCTCTTTATTACTTTTGTCTTGTGACTTTTGTCTTTTATCTTAAACTTTTACCTTGAAACATACGACATTATCTTACCTTAACCCCATACTTCTCACTGTCCCCTCTCTTCTCGCTGCCTCCTGTACTTCCCAGCAAAAACTCGCCTACCTGAACTAACCTCCCCGAAACTGGTGGCGAAGAATCTTTCACAATGGAAATTCCTGATTATAAAATCCAGCCACGTGATATTCTTTATATTACTGTTAAGGCAATGACACCTGATGGTACGATAAGGGATTTTCTGTCTTCTGCACAAATTGGCCAATCCATTAGTATCGCACAGGGTGAAGCAGGAGGAGTATCTTTATGGTTATGATGTAAATTCAGAAGGAAATATAATTCTTCCAGTGATTGGTGCAGATAAAAGTCAGTGGTCTTACTCTTGAGGAAACGAGAAATATTATTACAGACTAGGCAGCAAAGGTATTTAAAAATGCAACTGTCGAATGTAAACTTTTAAGTTTTAAATTCACAGTTATTGGTGAAGTAAGAGCTCCTGGAACATATATTAATTATAATAATTATCTTACAGTTCTTGAAGCTATTGGTCAAGCAGGCGGAATAGGTGATTATGGTAACCGCGATAAGGTTCTTGTCGTTCGTCCAATTGATAAAGGAACCAAAACCTACAGGCTAAATCTTCAGGATAAAAATTTACTTTCTCACGAAGCATATTTTCTTTTTCCCAATGATGTAGTAATTGTAGAACCTGAAAACAAAAGATATTCAACATGAACCTGCCTACAATTTCGTTCATTATTTCCACATTTACTGGCGTTTTAACAACAACACTTACTGTTAATAAATTATTTTGGAAAATAAAAGAGTTCTATACTTAAATTTAAGATTAAATCGATAAAATGAATACATCCCTGCTACCTCCTCATGATTCCAGACACTCTACAGTCCCAACAACTCGACGACGATTCAATTGATTTCAAACGGTACCTCTCGTTGTTCATAAGCAACTGGTATTGGTTTGCAATTGCACTGTTTATTACTTTAAGCATTGCATATGGAATAAACAGATACTCAGAAAAGATATATACCGTTTCTTCTACACTTGCTTATAAAGGATGATCAGATTGGTGGTGCAAATTCAGGATTTGAAAGCGTTATTCCCGGTGGCGATATTTTTAAAAGTCAGCAAAACCTGAGAAATGAAATGGGGATATTGAGATCATTCCGTATCAATTACCAGGTGATGAAGGAACTGAATGATTTTCATGTTGTTTATATCGGAGTGGGGAAAAGAGGAATTCGTCGAATCAAGGATGTACAAAACATGTCCGTTTATTGTGGATTATGATTCTCGGGAGTTTCAACCCTAAGGGATTAAAGTTGGTATTAAAATATTATCAAAACAAAAATACCATATCAAATTAAATGGAAGCCTCAACTTTGAAAAGGAAATTAATTTTGGCGAACAATTTTCTGAATTTGGATTTAACTTTAAAATTAAGCTGACAGATCCTGAAAATTTTGTTTTTAACGAGAGAACTTCAAACAATTACTATTTTTATTTTGCCGATCCCGAAAGCCTTGCAAACCAGATATAGGGGTAAATTAGCGTTGGACCTATTGAAGAAGATGCGTCCATTGTAAATCTTTCGGTATCCGGTTTCGTTCCTGAGCAGGAAGCAGACTACCTTAATAAACTGATGGAAGTTTACATTCGTTATGGACTTGATAATAAGAACCAAACAGCAGATAGCACGATTAAA
>CAWHSH010000009.1:0-231020 GCA_963831935.1 uncultured Bacteroidales bacterium | reverse complement strand
GGGGGAGGCATCAAGGCCAAAATATTCCCTTGGTCGTTTCATTCGCAGGGTCTTTTTATTTTCCATATTTCCTCACTCATGCGAGCATGGTTCGGCTATATGGAAATAAAATCCCCCAACTTCGTTGAGGGAATATTCTGGCTTTGGCGGAGAGAGGGGGGTTGGCTTCGCCGAGCCCATTGGTGGAGGCATCAAGGCCAAAATATTCCCTTGCTCGTTTCACTCGCAGGGTCTTTTTATTTTCCATATTTCCTCACTCATGCGAGCATGGTTCGGCTATATGGAAATAAAAATCCCCCAACTTCGTTGAGGGAATATTCTGGCGTTGGCGGAGAGAGGGGGGTTCGAACCCCCGGTTCCGCGATTGCAGAACAACGGTTTTCGAGACCGCCGCATTCGACCACTCTGCCATCTCTCCTGAATATTAAGCCGCATTCACCACGGAGTTTATCCCGCCCTGGCGGGACCATCTCTCAAAAACTAATTCAACCCACCCCCGACCCCTCCCAGGAGGGGATCTTACTTTGCTTCCCCTGCCCCCTCCCGGAAGGGGATCTTATTTTGCTTCCCCTGCCTATCCCAAGAGGGGATCTTACTTTTGCCGCATTCACCACGGAGTTTATCCCGCCTTGGCGGGACCATCTCTCAAAAACTAATTCAACCCACCCCCGACCCCTCCCAGGAGGGGATCTTCTTTTGCCGTATTCACAACGGAGTTTATCCCGCCCTGGCGGGACCATCTCTCCTGAATATTAAGCCGCATTCACCACGGAGTTTATCCCGCCCTGGCGGGACCATCTCTCAAAAACTAATTCAACCCACCCCCGACCCCTCCCAGGAGGGGATCTTACTTTGCTTCCCCTGCCCCCTCCCGGAAGGGGATCTTATTTTGCTTCCCCTGCCTATCCCAGGAGGGGATCTTACTTTTGCCGCATTCACCACGGAGTTTATCCCGCCCTGGCGGGACCATCTCTCCTGAATATTAAGCCGCATTCACCACGGAGTTTATCCCGCCCTGGCGGGACCATCTCTCAAAAACTAATTCAACCCACCCCCGACCCCTCCCAGGAGGGGATCTTACTTTGCTTCCCCTGCCCCCTCCCGGAAGGGGATCTTATTTTGCTTCCCCTGCCTATCCCAGGAGGGGATCTTACTTTTGCCGCATTCACCACGGAGTTTATCCCGCCCTGGCGGGACCATCTCTCCTGAATATTAAGCCGCATTCACCACGGAGTTTATCCCGCCCTGGCGGGACCATCTCTCCAAAACTAATTCAACCCACCCCCGACCCCTCCCAGGAGGGGATCTTACTTTTGCCGCATTCACCACGGAGTTTATCCCGCCCTGGCGGGACCATCTCTCCTGAACAGGTCAAAAATAACAAATATTTGCCTTGGTCTGCTTCAGACAGTTGCCAATTCTGCGATGAAATGATTTTATCATCGGTCCTTGAGATTGTTTACGATTGATACCTTAAAAAAATAGCCGATTTTCTTTTGATTACACCCTTAATAAACTTTATTTTGCAAAACGCTCAGGTAATTAATAAATAACGTTAATAACATTGGTTGTGAAAAATACAGTTAAATTGTTTGTAATTATGGGATTGTCCGTTATAACAATTGCTTCATGCAAGAATCAGGCTGAAACTGATAAAAGCAATCCGTTCTTCTCAGAATACAATACTCCTTTCAATGTTCCTCCGTTTGAAAAGATCATGGCCAGGCACTATATGCCCGCTTTTGAGAAGGGAATGTCAGAGGGTCGCAAAAACATCGACCTGCTGATTAAGAATAAACAGAAACCAACATTCGAAAACACTGTGGAAGCTCTTGATAAAAGCCTCGATCTTCTCACAAAGGTCTCATCAGTGTTTTTTGCCCAGACCTCTGCCAATACAAACGATTCACTGCAGAATATTGAAGTTGAAATTTCCCCGAAACTTGCCGGCTTCAGGGATGAAATCAACCTTAATCCTGAACTTTTTAAAAAGGTAAAATCTGTTTATGACAATCAGGCCAAGTTTCAACCTTAATCAGGAGCAGAAGTTCCTGCTTGAGAACCTTTATAAGGAATTTGTAAGGAACGGCGCCAACCTTAACAAACAGGACCAGGATACACTTAAAAAGATCAACCAGGAAATTTCCGTGCTGACTGTTAAATTCAGTCAGAATGTCCTTGACGAAACAAACAAGTACAGGTTGTTTGTTGGCAAGGATGGACTTGAGGGCCTTCCCGAATCACTGATTGCCTCCGCTGCAGAGGTCGCCAAAGCTGACAGGGCAGGAGGGAAAGTGGGCCTTTACAACACAGCGTCCAAGCATCTTTCCATTTCTTCAGTATTCACCAAACAGGGAACTGCGGAAGAGATCTTTCATGCATACACTAACCGGGGCAACAATGGTAACGAATTTGATAACAACAAAATCCTTGCCGACATCGTAAGGCTGCGTGCTCAAAGGGCTAAACTCCTTGGTTACAAGAACACATGCCGACTATGTCCTTGAACTCCGGATGGCCAAGAACCCTGCAAACGTTTTTAAGCTGCTCAACAGTCTTTGGGATAAAGCCATTCCCGTTGCCAGGAAGGAGGTGGTTGAAATGCAGAAGATCATTGACCGTGAAGAACGGGAAATTTAAACTTGAACCATCCGACTGGTGGTATTATGCAGAGAAACTGAGAAAACAGAAATATGACCTTGATGACACTGAACTGAGGCCTTATTTTAAGCTTGAAAATGTACGTGAAGGTGTATTTACATGTGCAAATAAGCTCTTTGGGATCACTTTCACCCCTATACCTCAGTGCCCGCTTCCACATCCTGAAGCTGAAGCCTTCGAAGTGAAAGACTCAACCGGCGAACACATCTGGAGTCCTTTATATGGACTTCCATCCGCGCGACAGTAAGCGCCAGGGTGCCTGGTGCGGAACATACCGCAGCCGTCATGTTATTGATGGGAAAGCTATTACACCTGTCGTCACTACGGTGTTTAATTTTACACGTTCAACCGGTGATATGCCCGCCCTTCTGAGTATGGAGGAGGTTTCAACACTGTTCCATGAATTCGGGCATGCACTTAGATGCCCTTTTTAACAGGAATACCTATAACTCAGACCTATGTGGCATGGGATTTTGTTGAGCTTCCTTCACAGCTTATGGAACACTGGGCTACAGAACCGGAAGTTTTGAAAATGTATGCAAAACATTATCAAACAGGGGAGATTATCCCCGACAAGCTGATCCGGAAAATAAAGAACAGCAGATATTTCAACCAGGGATTTGTTAACGTAGAACTACTTGGCTGCCTCATTGCTTGATATGGCATATTATACTCTTGAAGCACCAGTAAATATTGATATTCAGAGCTTTGAAAAAGACTATTTCAATAAGATAGGACTTATCCCTGAGATTGTTTCACGCTACAGGAGTACCTATTTCCTGCATATTATAGACGGTTACGATTCAGGCTATTACTGTTATACATGGGCTGCTGTGCTTGATAACGATGCCTTTGAAGCATTTAAGGAAAAAGGTATTTTCAACAAATCTGTTGCTTCTTCATACAGGACAAATATTCTTGAAAAGAATGGCACCATGGATGCCATGCAGATGTATGTTAACTTCCGTGGTCGTGAACCTCAGATTGAACCGCTTCTCAGGAACAGAGGCCTGATTGGACAATCCAATTAATTAAAAACTTTGTCAATTTCTTCCAGGGATACACCAAATACTTTTCGGGATACATTATCCAGCAGGTTTTTATCACCTGTTATGTGAATGGTGATCTGGGTGTGCGTTATACTTTCACCTGGCTTTAAGGCTGCGGCAGGAGAGGAGGTTTCAAGCTCATAGAATGGCCCCATTTGTGATCCATCCGCAAGGGGTCCGTCATTATAGGAGTTAAGGGCATCGCCTGAATATGGCTTGTCCTGTATCTTCCAGGCAGAGTTTACATAGCTTCCTTCACCCTCCGGCATTTTGCAGACAAGCAGTGTCAGAATATTATTCTCAAAATCATAACTGCCCATTATCCTGTAGCCCTCAGAGGCGGTATACCTATTTTTCCCCTGCTTTTGCCATCAGCCCTGAAATAAATATTGTTTCCCGCAACTTTTAAGCCGGTCACCCGAGATCTTGCCGAAATAGTTATCGTTAACAGGTACACCAAGTTTCTTTTCATCACCCGGCTTGAACCGGAATAATAACGGTAACAGCAGGAGATGGATTAAACATCCCGAGCATCCATATCGACAAGCAGACCTGTTTCTTTTTTCCATTCATTCGTGCCCTGGTTCAATAACCTGTTTTCCGACTGTATGCAACAAAATTCGTCCCTCTGACATCAATTCCAGTCTGTTTCAGAAGCTGTTTATCCGAAATCAGATTCACTTTCCTGTCTATCTGCAATTTGAATTTTGTCCCGCTATAGTTCTCAACTTCAACTTCATGTGTCAATGTTACTGAAGAATCGGATTGGTCAGTAACTGCAAAAGGAGATGTATCAAGAAACGCCGGCGTTTGCCACTTATCATAAACAAAATCATCTCCTTTTTTGAAGAAGATTGAGTACTGGCCTCCTTCAGGACCAAGCCACAACCTCTCTTCACCCCCGTAAGGATTAATATGTGGCAGAATTTTCCCTGATGAAATAAGTTTTGGTTTATCCAACCGAAACTAAAACCGTCCGGACCTTCAGATGAGCTTGTCATAACTCTTCCCTGCCATTCCGGTACAACAGCAACTAATGAATTACCGTTTTTCAATTCAATCACCCTGACATATTTCTTAAGGAAATTCACATTGTACCCGTATTGTCTTGTGCTGTCAGTATTCATGGCTTCAGTTGATTGATTATTTTTTCTTCCCTGATCCTTTCCCATACAGGAAAACAGGAATAATAACGTGAAAATAAAAATTGAGGATTTGTTCATTTCAGTAATCTGGTAAAGTTTTATTTCTCTGTTTCTTCATCTTATTGCCTGTCAGCATTAAATTTGGCAATACCTGAAATCAAATGCTAATATATTGATTATCGGACTATTTTTGCAGATATCTTAAAATATGAACAGAAAAAGCCTGTGCGGACTTACTCCTGATGAGATCGTTCATTTCTCCGGAACGGATGTTTCGCATGCTATTGCCATAGCTAACTGTCTATATAAAAAGAAGATAACCGCAATTGATCAAATCGGGAGTATTTCAAAGCAGCTGAAAGAACATCTGAAGGAGATATTCATACCGGGTATTTTTGAACCCGTTACCTTTGAGAAATCTTCCGATGGAACAGTGAAATACCTGTTTAGAAATGCGAATGGTTTGGAATACGAAACCGTTTTCTTAACCGATGGCAGGAGAGTTACGGTTTGTGTTTCAACTCAATCAGGGTGCAGGATGAAATGTCCCTTCTGTGTTACCGGAAAATACGGATTCCACGGCAATTTAACTGTTCAGGATATAATAAACCAGGTGATCAGTCTGCCTGAATCCGGTAAAGTCACGCATGTTGTTTTTATGGGTATGGGTGAGCCAATGGATAACCTTGAAAATGTTTTAAAAGCCTGCCATATTCTTACTGCAGAATGGGGCCTTGCATTAAGCCGCAGGCACATAACTGTTTCAACAGTCGGAATAACTCCCGGAATAGAAGAATTTCTGAAACAATCGGAATGTAATCTTACGTTCAGCCTTCACTCTCCCTTTGCCGATGAAAGAAGAAAGGTTATTCCTGCCGAAAGGAAATTTCCCGCAGATGAAATAATCAACATAATGAAAGAATTTCCAATAAAAAAGAAGCGACGGTTAAGCATTGCTTATGTTATGATCAGGGATGTTAACGATACCGGCAAACACCTTGAAGGACTGAAAGCCCTGCTTCAGGAGTCAAAGATCAGAATCAACCTGCTTAAGTTTCATCCCTCGTCCGGCGATAAGAATTCTTCTTCTTCTCCTGAAAGAATGCATTATTTCAAACACGAACTGGTCACATCCGGGATCTCAGCCTCCATAAGGAAATCAAAGGGAGAAGATATTTCTGCTGCATGCGGTCTTCTTGCAGCCGGATTGATATAGGTTTGTTAATGCTAAATCAGACTCCGGCTGAGGAATTCATCAGCTGGAATATATATTCATCCAGATATCCGTCGTGGGTTTTAATCCAGTCTTTCTTTATTCCGGACTGGACGAATCCCATCTTTTTAAAGAGATCCATACTTTCACAATTGTTTGCCAGGATATTGCAAAATACCTGATGCAGCTGCAGAGTGCTAAAACAATAATCAATCAGGCATTTGACCGACATGGAGGCAAGTCCTTTCCTCCGGTAGTCTTCATTGGCAACAAGTATACCCAGTCCGGCTCTTTTATGGAAGGGATCAAAGTCAAAAATATCAATTGTACCGATAGTAATTTTATCAGGGATATAAGTCGATCATCAGCCTGAGCTGACCGGTCTCATAAATATTCTTATGTGAATTCTTCAGATAACGTTTAAGTGTAAATTTTGAAAAGGGAGCTACGGTACTGCTTATTGTCCAATATGATAAATTATTTTCCCACTCATATAGCAATTCCAGGTCTTCCGGTTCAAGCGCCCGGAGACTGATATCTTTATATTTCATTAGCTAGCTTTATTCTTATTAACTATTTATTTAACGGTACATTAATCTCTCTGATGAACGCATCCTCGAAGTCCTTCTTAACTGAAACGAGCTCTTCTCTTGCCTTCGTAATTGATGGGTATTCACCATAGACATATTTATATAAGCCATCATCAGCAAGTATTTCTTTTACACCTTCGTATCCGGGAAATACGGTGCTTATACTGAGACGGCTTTTTGTTGCTTTCAGCTGAATTGTAAAGACTTTGCGGGTCCTTGTAATTTCTGTCGGGACAGGTCCTGTCAGCCGAGGCTGTCTTGATTTTCAAGATCATACTGGTTGACAATATATGCATTCTTCAGACCACTATCCTTGATATAAGCAAGGTATTTTTGTGCATCCTGCTTGCTAAAGAATACCCCAAGGGCGTACAGATTCGCAGTATCCGTCTTTATTGTCCTGATCATAAGCATTTCATCCTGGATCAGATTCTTGAAATATTCGGGACTAGAGAGTTTCTTTTGAGCTGCGAAGTATTATACTGTATTTTATTGTGTATGATGGCCTAAGATATTGAGGAGTATAGGCTTCCTGCCTGAGTACAACACCTGTCTTCGGATTTATGATTCCAAAAGTCACCCTCCTGTTATATTTTCTTCCTTCAGGATTATCAGTACCATCAGGATTAGAATTTACGGCAGCAAAATTGGTTTCACCGAAAGCTTTCTTTATAAACCTCGATTTATTAATTCCGCTGCGAGGTAAAATAGTTTATTACTTCCTGAGCACGTTTATCAGCCAGTCTTTTATTGTATTCAGTACTACCGAACGAATCAGTGTATCCGGCGACCTCAATTGATAACTCAGGATAATTGACCATTATGTTCTTAACCAGGTCAAGGCTTGGTTTGTCTTCATCGGTTAAATTATACTTATCAAAATCAAACAGAATATTTTTAATGGAAAGGAAATCTCCGGCAGAAACCCTGTCGGGTGTCAGGGAAGGATTTACAGGGAGGTAGTTTCCTGCAAAATATAATGGTAAACTAAGATTGATTGTATCGGTTTTATAACCGTCATGGCTTACCAGGATCTGATATTCTCCGGGTTTAATGTTGAAACTGAATGAACCGTCCTTCCCAATCTGAACGTCCTGGAATTCTGCTCCTGTCTGAACGTTTCTGACAGTTATAAATGCCGCACCGGGATTAACTTCCATTCCATCTTCCAGTTTAATGTTACCGGAAGCTTTTGTAACTTCATCAGCAGGATCTACTGCAACAATTGCATATATATTCCTGATATTGGTCTTATCGTCAATCAGGCTCGCGACAAATCCTGGTGCGTTATTGTTCAGGACAAAGTCAAGGTTTTCCTGTACATTGTTAAAAGAATATGGCATGCCTACAGGTTGGGTCCATGTTCCGCCCCGGTTTATTGATCTGAATACATCATATCCCCCCATACTGATAAGTCCGACCGAACTGAACAGCAAGGCGTTGTTCTCAGTATCGAAGTAGGGAGTATTTTCATCATATGGTGTATTTATCGTATTTCCGAGATTAACAGGTCGTTCCCAGCTGCCATCAGCAGCTCTTTGTGAAGTCCAGATGTCAAGGTCGCCTTCACCTCCGGGCCTGTTACTGGAAAAATACATAGTCTTTCCATCAGGAGTAATAAAACCGAACGCTTCCCAGTAAATCGAATTTACGTATTTGCCGACGCTCTTTATTTTCGACCATGTCGTGTCAGTTCTCAAACTGTAATAAAGGTTTCCGTCGCCTCCGTCATCCATGAAAAGTATGAGCATTCTGCCATTGCCTGTGATGGAATTTGTATAAAACCTGTCATATCCGCCCAGTTGTTTTGTAATGTTGACAGGTCTTTTCCCAGGTTTTTCTTTTATAAGAGCAATAGACCTGAGTTTTTCCGCCTGATCAGTTCAGTAAAGATAAAAACAGAATCATTTTTTGCGAGAACAGGATTGCATGCTCCGGGGTAATCTTCAAGCCATGGAGTAAAAAGTTCAGAAATGATTCTTAACGGTTTCTTTTTCATCTCCATGGCATATCTGCAGTTTCTTATCTGCAGATCAATATATTGCTCCTGGTGGTGATTCAGTGCCGAGATACTTTTTCTTCAGGGTCATTAAAGAAAGTCAAGGCTTGTTCAATACTGTCATTACGCTGATAGGCGATTGCCAGATAAAGATAGGTATCAAGGGGAGCTTTTTCTCCTGTCTGCTTATATTCCTTTTCACTGCTTGCTACCTCACCCCGATGCCTTTTTCAGTAGTCTGAGCGCCTCAACCTTTTTGCCATCCAGATTAAGATAGCATATTCCCAGCTTGGCAGCAAGGTTGCAATTATCCGGATGAGTTTGAATAAGAGGTTCATACATTGATGCAGCTTTCAGGTAATTCTGATCGTAATAATAGTACGCATCAGCTTCACGAAAAGCTCTGATAAATTCCCTGCTCTCCTGAGCGCTAACAAAGAAAAACTACAGACCAGAAGCACCAAGGCGGAAATTCTTTTCAAGAGGTAAATCTGTTTCATCGATTTGATATTTTGATTATAATTTGAATCGGAATCGGTTTATCCCATGTTCATTTTCAGAAAATTAAGCGTAATCGTATCAGTGTCTAATTAATCTTTAACAATAAGCCTGACCTCTCTAATAAATGCATCCTTGAATCTTGTGAGTATAGATCTTTGCAGAACCGATCTGGCTTCCTCTGGCGAAGTGTACTGACCATAAAAATAGTGATATCCATCGATTTCCTCAACTTCCCTTACGCCATTTAAACCTGCGAACACGGTCTTTAATATCTACCCGTGATTTGTGTGGCTTTTAGCTGTATTGTATAGTATCTTTTTTCAGGAATCTGTTTCTCATTGCTTATCCTCGAAACCTTTTTTACAAAAAGATCATCGGGATAACCCTTTGCTATCAGTTCATTCAGATGTGCGTAAGCGTCATCTTTTTTATTGAAATATCCGGTTATGTACCTGTAGAACAGATCAGCATCATTATACAGCACCTTAATATCCGAAACATATTTGAAATAGCTGACATCTACGGGATTATACAGTGCCATAACCTGTACTGTATAATATAATATGGTTGTGTCAAGCAAGTCATTATCAGTCACATCCTGTACCTTCAGGTTTTTGATAAGAATGCTGGAATCAATTTTGGAAACGACAGGTATTTTTGAAAGATCAAGTTTCTCATAAATATTTGACTTTGCCACAGGCGGATTTTTGTCAAGGACCACATCTGCAAGATTAATGACCCTCGAAGGATTGCTCAATAAAACTGTGGTATCAATGCTTTGCTCATAGTAACCGGGGTATGTATATGTGACGCGGAAATTACCCGGAGCAACCAGAAAGTTGTATTTTCCGGTCTGGCTGTCGGGATAACCTGTATCCAGAGTGTCTCCTGAAGTTTTATCAATAAGATAAATTGAACTCTTTTCATCGTATGAGATCACGGTATCCTTCAGACTGTAATTTCCTGTTACTTCGAAAACCCTGTCAAGCCCGGGTTTCGAAAGGGTGATATAAAATATTTCTTTCTTTTTATAAGAAGTGTTCATTGAATAAAAACCGTTTTCATCGTCGTTGAATGGCAGGAAAAATCTGTCATCATCAGTCGAATTTACAGGGTAGCCAAGGTTTTCCGGAGCACCCCAGAATGATCCGGAACCCTTGCTCCTGAAAATATCATATCCTCCCATACCGCTGTGACCTTCTGAACTGAAATAGAGTAACGAATCATTCAATGTAACAAAAGGAGTATCCTCATTAAAAACTGTATTTATTTTTCTTCCCAAATTTATTGCCGGCCCCCAGTCATCCGATACATCCTTTTCAGAAACATATATGTCCAGTCCTCCGTTTCCCCCTTCCCTGTTACTTGTAAAGTAAAGTTTCTTACCATCAGCTGAGATTGCTGCATGCGACTCGTAGAATTTTGTATTAATATTCTTGTTCAGCTTTTTGATTGGTGTCCAGATACCCTCTTTATTTTCAGCTGAATAGATGTTCCCGTCAAAATTATCCGTTTTATAGAGGAAAAGCAGTGTGCCATCCCTGTTCAGGGAACATGAAGAACAATCTTCCCCGGCTTTAAGCTGGGTGGTAATATCCACCGGAGGCTGCCATTTACCTCTGATCTTCCTTGAATACATGATCGCATTAACAATTCCCCTGCGTTCAGTATAGACGATTGTGTTCCCGTCAAAGCTTACGGCGGGATTCTCGTTAAATGAACCCTGGCTGAAACCTGAACTGACCAGCTTTTTACTGATCCTGGAGGGTGTCTCCTCATAGGTTCTGGCAACTTTACAGGCCTCAATCTGATTATCGACAAATGGCAGGTTCTTCATGCCTCCCTTCTGCTCTGTTTCCTGAGCCAGTTTCTTGAAGAGCTCGAAGGTACTTAAAGCCTTATCAAGCTCATTATTAATCATATAGGCTTTAGCCAGAAAAAAATACGAATCCAATGGTGCCCTCTTTTCCCTGAAGGAAGTTATTTTCGCTTCATAACTTGAATGTTTCACAGCTGATTCAAGATAAGGGATCGCTTTATCCTTCTCACCGGGAATATTCAGATAGCATATACCTATCTTATAGAGGATGTTATAGTTGTCGGGTTTTTCAAGAAGAAGATAAAGCGGATTGGCAAGTTCGCTTTCATCAAATAGGTTCAGCGATTCGGCCTGGGTAAAAATTTTCCTCATCTCTGCCTTCGGCTGAGCGGAGGAAGAAAAAGGAAACACAACCAGAGAGATTAGCTGCAGAAACAGGCTAAATATTTTTGCTCTGACTTTAATCATCATAACAAATATAGGAATTTTAGCAAACAATAATCAGAAGATGAGCTATTTTTCTCCTTCCCGATCCCTTTTATAATTGTTATATAAGATGCTCCGTAAAAACTTAAACCAGGTCAGGTGTATAGTTTTCCAGAACTTCCTTGAGCCTGTTCAGAAATTTGCCGGCAAGGGCGCCATCGATCACCCTGTGATCGTAGCTGAGCGATAAAATCATTATGTGGCGGATCCCAATGACATCACCGTCAGGTGTTTCAATCACGGCAGGCATTTTCCTTACTGCCCCTGTTCCCAGGATGGCAGCCTGCGGCTGGTTTATTATGGGAGTGCCCGAAAGGTTATTGAATGTCCCGAAATTGGTAATGGTGAATGTTCCTCCTGTTATCTCATCCGGTTTCAACTTGTTGTTTCTTGCTCTTTCAGCCAGATCATTCACGGCTCTGGCAAGGCCGGTAAGATTCTTTTCGTTTGCTTTTTTTATTACCGGGACTATCAGATTCCCGTCAGGAAGGGCTGTGGCCATCCCGATATTTATGTTTTTCTTCTTGATAATATTATTCCCTTCAACAGAAATATTAACCATCGGGAAATCATGAATAGCACGGGCAATAGCATCTATAAATATCGGAGTAAGTGTAAGCTTCTGTCCCTCAGCCTCAAGGAATTTTTCCTTGATACTGTTTCTCCAGTTAACCAGGCGTGTTACATCAGCATCAATAAATGATGTAACATGCGGTGACGTCCTTTTAGACATCACCATATGTTCGGCTATCAGTTTGCGGACCCTGTCCATCTCTATGACCTCATCTTCTCCGGAAACATGCTGCATGACCTCCCTGGCCTGTTCCCTTGCAGGTGCAGCCGGTTGCTCCGGCTTTGATGCTTCTTCGGCCTGCCTTCTCCTCACATCCAGGAATTTGAGGATATCATCCCTGCTGATCCTTCCATCCATTCCGGTCCCCGGGATCTTATCCAGCTCTGAATAGCTTATCCCTTCCCGTGCTGCAATGCTCCTAACAAGGGGCGACAGGAACTTACCTGATGGAGTACGGCTTTTCATCTCATGCGACACTGCATATTCCTCATTTTTTTCCTGCCTCTCCGTATTGATCGTTTCCCGGATCCTTTCCACCTCCTTTTCAACCTTTTTTGCTTCCTCAGGTTTAATCTCAATATTGGTTTCGAGAATAGCAATTATGGCTCCCACACCCGCAACAGATCCTTCAGCGGCTTTTATTTCAGCAATGATTCCTGATGCCGGGGCAGGGACTTCTGAATCGACTTTATCGGTTGCCACCTCAACAAGAGGATCATCTTCCTTAACTACAGATCCCTCTTTAACAAGCCATTTGTTTATCGTTGCTTCAATAACTCCTTCACCCATAGCGGGCAGTACAATATTCATCCTTGGCATAGCTGCAGTTGTTTTGTTTTCAGGCTTTCATTAATGTTTCCCTGCTTAGAGATTAACAACCAAAGGGCTGATATGTTTCAGCTAATTATGAAATTATGAAACCCACATGATTGACCACAATCACAAACACGATTGAAATATAATTTTCAATCATGTGTGGTTCCCTGTCTGCCGACAGGCAGGCATCATACCGTTAAAATCAAAATTATATTATGATGAAACAGAATCAGGTATGAGAATTTGAATTACCGGAATCCAATTCTTGCCGGATTACCGCAGAGAGCCTCTTTACCCCTTCCTCGATCTCTGCATCGTTTGAAAATGAGAAGTTTATGCGGAGAGTGTTCCGTCCCGAGCCATTGGAGTAAAAAGTAGATCCGCTTACAAATGCCACATTTTTTTCAATCGATTTTATAAGAATTGTATCAGCGTCTGCACCTTCAGGCAACGTGACAAAAAGGAATAACCCTCCCTCCGGTTCAGTCCATGTGACTCCTTCGGGCATATATTTCCTGAAACAACTGATCATGTGGATTCGCCTGTGCCGGTAAAGGCTTATCGTCTTTTGCAGGTTCTTTTCAAGAAGTCCCTTTTCAATATACCTTGCAATAACTTTCTGTACAAAGGGTGAGGTGCACAGATCAGATGTCTGTTTTGCCATTACTATCCTGTCAAGGATCAATGGATTTCCAAGGATCCAACCAACCCTGAATCCGGGTGCAAATATCTTTGAAAATGTACAAAGAGTTAATACTCTTCCTGTCAGGTCAAGCTCGAACATCATCCTCTGCTGCTTCCCCTCGAATCTTACTTCCCTGTAGGGGCTGTCTTCAATAATAAGCAGATTGTACCTTTCTGCCAGACTGATAATTTCTATTCTCCTTGATTCCGGCATTGTTATTCCGGATGGATTCTGAAAATCCGGAATTATATATATGAATTTTATACTTTTGCCGGAATTTTCAAGGTTAATTAATTCTTCTTCAAGAGCATCCGGCTTCATTCCGGATCCGTCAAGAGGAATACCTTTAAGCTTTGCCCCGTACCCGAGGAATGTGTTAATTGCGCCCAGATAGGAGGGAAGCCCGCATATAACATGATCTCCCCGATCGAGAAATATCTTGCCTATGAGATCAATAGCCTGCTGCGAACCTGTTGTGATGATAATATTTTCAATACCGATATTAAATCCCTCATTCCTGTATCTTTCAACCATAATCCTTCTGAGGTCAGGGTCTCCTTCAGTTGTCCCGTATTGCAGGGCTTCTGCTCCTTTTTTTTCAAGTACCTCAAGCATGATTTCCTTCAGGTCTCCGACTGGAAAAGTCTCAGGTGCAGGCAACCCGCCTGCAAATGAGATCATGCCCGGCCTCTCAAGAAGCTTAAGTATCTCTCTTATTGAGGAGCGCCTCATGCTCCTGCCTGAGGCTGAAAGGAACCTGTCAATTGAGTCGATCATTGATGATATGGATTTCGGTTGTTAATTGCACGTCCAAGGGTTATTTCATCAGTGTATTCAAGCTCATCCCCGATAGCTACCCCTCTTGCCAGTGTGGATAATGTGACGTTGTATTTATTCAGTCTTTTAAAGAGGTAGAAATTGGTTGTATCCCCTTCCATGGTGGTCGACAAGGCCAGTATTACCTCATTGATCCCGCCCCTCTTTACTTTCTCTTCCAGGCTGTCGATTTTCAGGTCAGCCGGTCCAACTCCGTCAACAGGTGAAATGATGCCTCCGAGCACATGATAAACACCTTTGTACTGCCTTGTATTCTCAACTGCCATCACGTCCTGGATGCTTTCAACCACGCAGATAAGCGATTTGTCCCTCTTTTCATCATTGCAGATTGAACAAATTTCGCTGTCGGAAATGTTATGGCAGATCCTGCAGTAATGTATCTCCCTGTGCAACCTGGCAATGGTTTCACCGAACTTTTCCACTTCAGCAGGATCTCTTTTCAGCAGGCTCATTACGAGCCGGAAAGCGGTTTTTCTTCCAATTCCCGGGAGTGACGCAAACTCATTTACGGCATTTTCAAGAAGTTTTGACGGAAATTCTGTAAAACTCATAAAATAAGCTTTTAAACAAAATTAGTTTAATATTGCCTCTCAAAACTAAACCCGCCCGGAATTTTTTCCCCTGCCGACTTTTTGCTATTCTTGCAGATTAATTCCGGCTTGTCATGAAACCACTGCTCATTCTGGGAATATTCCTTGCATACACTGTCATTCTGTTCGCGGTAACCTGGATAACAGCCCGGAAAGCCAATAATCAATCATTTTATATCGGGAACAGGATATCTCCGTGGTTTGTGGTTGCCTACGGAATGATAGGGGCATCTCTGTCGGGAGTTACTTTCATGTCTGTTCCCGGCTGGGTAAAAGAAACCCAGTTCAGCTATATGGTGGTAGTGCTCGGTTACCTATTCGGATATTTTGCAATTGCTCTTGTTTTGCTTCCTCTTTATTACAGGCTCAAACTTACATCAATATACTCCTATCTTGAAAAGCGTTTTGGCTTCTGGTCATATAAAACAGGAGCCGGATTTTTCATCCTTTCCAGGATTCTTGGAGCATCCCTCCGGATGTTCCTGGTAATAAATGTTTTGCAGATATTCGTTTTTGATGCCTGGAATGTGCCCTTCTGGGTTAATGTTCTTATTTTCATCACTCTTATCATTCTTTACACATTGAAGGGAGGCATCAGAACAATTGTCTGGACCGATACTCTCCAGACGACGTTTATGCTGCTTGCAGTTATACTGTCGGTGATCTACATAAGCAGGGAACTCGGAACCTCAGTGTTTAAACTTGCAGGGACGGTCATTGACAGCTCAGTATCAAAAATGTTTATAACAGACTGGCATAATGAGAGATTCTTTATAAAACAATTTCTCAGCGGAATGTTTATAACCATTTCAATGACCGGACTTGACCAGGAAATGATGCAGAAAAACCTTAGCTGCCGCAATCTTAAGGAAGCACAGAAAAACATGTTCACATTCAGCGGTATTCTTGTCTTTGTGAATTTCCTGTTCCTCTGTTCTGGGGGCCTTCCTTCTTATCTATGCACAGAGCAAAAGTGTCACTGTTGCCCTGAGTGATGATCTGTTTCCGACTGTAGCCTTCAATTACCTGACTCCCGTCGCAGGAATTGTTTTTCTTATAGGTCTTATTTCAGCTGCTTTTCCGAGCGCCGACGGAGCTCTTACTTCACTCACAACTTCAGTCAGTATTGATTTCCTGGGACTCGAAAAAAAAGAAGGGATGACCGAAGCGAAAAAAACAAAAACGCGATATGCGGTACATATTACGATAGCCTTGATATTCTTTATTAGTATTTTGATATTCAGATCTCTGAACGACAGGGCAATAATCGACAAACTCTTCACTATCGCAGGGTACACCTATGGTCCCCTTCTGGGTTTGTACACCTTTGGACTTTTTACAAAGAGGCAGGTAAATGACAAAGTAACTCCTTATATTGCAATTCTCTCACCTGTTATCTGCTATTTCCTGAGCATGTACTCAGAAGAGCTTTTTAACGGATATAAATTCGGATTTGAGCTTCTGCTCCTTAACGGATTTCTTACTTTCATGGGGCTATTTGCGTTCAGCCATAAATCCCAGAATAGCATTTTCCCGGTTTTGTTCCCTAAAATCTCCAGGAATCTGCGTAAATCTGTGAAATCACCGGAAAATAAATTTGTTTCCCGCAGATCGCAAATACCCAGACTAAAAAGTTAGAAAGAGGCGGTTGCTGTGTTTGATTAACAGTACCTCCCTTCTGTTTCCTCCGGTTCTTCGGGAGCCGGAGGTTTTGTTATCACCGTTTTTGTTTTAAACGGGATACTCCAGATAAGATAGTAAGTGATCCCGACATTCACAGTTTTGCTGCCAGTTCCGTATCCCGGAAAGTAAATCGGACGCAGGTCTTTACCACCGCCTGCTGATATCAGGAATTTTAATCTTATCGACCACCCGATACTGAAGTTCCTGAAAAGTTCAGTCCTTACTCCGGCGACTGACCTCAAGAAAATGTCCCATGCTGGTTCGCCCGGGAACAGATGAAGTGACCTGACCCCAATAGTTTTCGTATTGAAATGATGTTGTTTCCGAACTATAGGCGCTCATTGCGTAACGCAA
This sequence comes from uncultured Bacteroidales bacterium, assembly GCA_963831935.1. Classification (GTDB taxonomy): domain Bacteria; phylum Bacteroidota; class Bacteroidia; order Bacteroidales; family VadinHA17; genus LD21. The sequence goes on along the minus strand of CAWHSH010000009.1, from coordinate 214,018 downwards.
TCCCACCCCGGCCCAGTACCTGCCGGATGATACTTCAGGTTTAAGGAGGTTAAAATCGACTCCAGCCCTGAGGAAGATGCCTTTGGCCTGATAATCATAATTGTACTGGGAATATTTGTAATTAAGGTAGCCTCCTTCAATGACATAAGCCATTTTTTCATTCCTGTCAAGGGAGATATGTCCTTCGATGCTGAAATTGTTTTTATCTGAAAAATAGAATCCGGGGCCAAGAACATCAATTCCCGCCCTGACTTTTAACGGAAACATTACAGTGTCCTGTGCGTCAAGAATACCTGAATAAAACAGTATCAGCAGACTAGTAAAATATGCGTATGTTCTCCTCATTCAGGGTTGTTATATTGTCGGAACTCCGGTAAATATAATCGATGGTGTTTTTGGTATAGGCAAAAGTATCAAGGGTATGATAAAATGTATAGCCACACTCCTTTGAGATCAGGTGAGGATAGCTGGAGTAAAGGAATTGTATTGTATCGCTTACGCCGTTTATCCTGATCACGAAGGTGCAAGTATCAGCGGTTACATTCAACGGGAACAGGGCTGGTTGCACCTGGGCAGCTTTATTATAGATTTTGTCGGTCTGAAGATCCAGACCGAAAAGGGTCAGACTGTCGGGCGTAACCTTCTGTTTTGTCGTATTGCTGTAAAACGATGCTTTAAGGTATGAGATGGTTTCTTCAAAGCACGCCTCCGGTGCGCAAGACATCAAAAGACCTGTACAACCTGCAATGACTATGGCAGGGAGAAAAGAATGAAGTTTCTTCATCGTGCAATGAAAGTCTCAAAAATACAAAAATAAAAGTGCAGGAAAGCTTATGGCAATAAAAAAACAGAACCTGATGAAGAATCACCGTATTTAAAGCCGTTTTTAAAACCGTTTTAAAATACGGTGATTTAACAAATGTCTGAAGGTGTGTATTTTTGGTGTAGCGGCATATAAGTGCCAGCCTGCTTAAGCTATTACTTAACCAGCTTCCGTATGTATTCCTCCGCTTTTTTCAGTGCTGCAGGTATTCCTGAAGGGTTCTTACCTCCGGCGGTAGCCAGAAAGGGTTGTCCCCCGCCTCCTCCGTTTATCTCGGCTGAAACCTCTTTAATGATCAGGACAGCATTAAGGCTCCTTTCTTTTATTAGCGGATCGCTCACCATAACAAGAATATGTGCTTTTTCACCTGATTCTGTGCCTAATACAAGAACCGTACTGCCTGACGATTTCCGGACCTGGAATGCGATGGTCCTGAGCAAATCGGGTGAACCATTTTCAATTTGTCCGGAGATGAAATTTATTCCGTTTATTAAAACTGATTTTTTTTCAAGCTCTTTGATTCTGGCGGAAGCAGATTGCAGCTCAAACTTCCCGATATTCTTCTTCAAGTGTGCATTTTCAGCAAGGAGCCTTTCGACACTCTCTTTTATATTGCCGGTGCTCCTGAGTATTGATGCAATCTCCTCCACCGATGTTATTTTTTCATTTATGTATTCTTCTGCTTTTGCGGCAGTTACAGCTTCAATTCTGCGAATCCCCGACGGCAATTGCTCCTTCTGAGACTATTTTAAAAATACCAATGCTCCCGGTATTTTGAACGTGGGTTCCACCGCACAACTCAACAGATTTTCCAAAGGCTACAACTCTCACTGTTTCACCATATTTTTCACCGAAGAGCGCCATAGCACCCATTTCGAGTGCTTTCTTCATTGGAATTCCTTCTGTTACTTTGATGCCTGTACTATCCCTGACCATTTTATTTACGGCTTCTTCCACTTTTTTAATTTCTTCTTTCGTGAGCCTTCCGAAATGGCTGAAATCAAACCTGAGCCGCTCCGGAGTAACGAGTGATCCTTTTTGCTCAACATGGTTCCCGAGTAATGATCTCAGTGCAAAATGAAGAAGGTGAGTTGCAGTATGGTTATTTGCGGTCATAAGCCGTTTTTCAGTGTCGACCACTGCCCGAAAAAGAGCCAAAGGATCAGATAATTTATCGTTGGTGATATGGATAATAAGGTTATTTTCCCTGATCGTATCGATAATGGTTATTTCATCCTTTCCCGATCTGATATGACCGGTATCGCCAACCTGGCCTCCCGATTCAGCATAGAAGGGTGTTTTATTAAATACAATCTGCAGGCTCTCCTTTCCTTTAATCTTTGTTTTGCGGTACTTGGTTATAAGTACGTCATCTTCTGTCTTTTCATAACCTGTGAACTCAGTTTCCCCGGTCTCCCTTATCACAATCCAGTCACCTGCCTCAACTGCGGCATTTTCCCTCGATCTCTCTTTCTGATTTTTCATTTCATCTTCAAAACCGGAAATATCTGTTTTCATGTTGTTTTCTTTCAGGATCAACTGCGTAAGGTCGACCGGGAAGCCGTAAGTATCATAAAGCTCAAACGCTACCTTTCCGGGCAGGATATCTGAATGTCGCTTTTTCATCTCCTCAATCCTCTTTCCGATCAGTTTTAATCCTTTGCCCAGTGTTTTCAGAAAAGAGGCCTCTTCCTCATAAATGATCCCCGAAATATGATCTTTTCCTGCCCTGATCTCAGGGTAGGTATTACCCATAACTTCAGCAAGGGCAGGTACAAGCCGGTACAGGAAAGGTTCTTCGATCCCAAGGTTATTATACCCGTAACGGACAGCCCGGCGAAGAATTCTCCTGATCACATACCCTGCCTTGTTGTTTGATGGCAGCTGACCATCGGCAATGGAAAAAGCAATGGCCCTTATGTGGTCAGCAATTACCCTTAACGCAATATCCCAGTTCTCATTGATTCCGTATTTTTTGCCGGTTATTTCAGTAATACGCCCAATTACCGACTGGAAAATATCAGTATCGTAATTTGATTTCTTTCCCTGGACCACCATGCAAAGCCTTTCGAATCCCATCCCTGTATCCACATGCTTTTCAGGCAACTGTTCAAGATTCCCGTTCGAAAGCCTGTTGTACTGAATAAACACAAGATTCCAAATCTCAATAACCTGGGGATGCCCTTTATTTACTAGTTTATATCCCGGAACCTTCATCCTTTCCGAATCATCCCTTATATCAGCATGGATTTCGGAACAAGGTCCGCAGGGACCGGTTTCCCCCATTTCCCAGAAGTTATCCTTACCTGAACCTTCAAGTATTCTGCCTTCAGGATTGGAAAAGCATTTCATCCAGCATTCATATGCTTCATCATCTCGCGGGATATTTTCTTCAGGATTTCCTTCAAATACTGTGGCATACAGCCGGTCTTCGGGGATTCTCAGATTCTCAACCAGGAACTCCCAGGCCCAATCAATGGCATCCTTTTTAAAATAATCTCCGAAAGACCAGTTGCCCAGCATTTCGAACATTGTATGATGGTAAGTATCGTGACCGACTTCTTCAAGATCGTTATGCTTTCCCGAGACCCTAAGGCATTTTTGCGAATTTGCGACCCTGGTGCTCACAGGCTGCTGATTTCCGAGAAAAATATCCTTGAACTGATTCATGCCGGCGTTGGTAAACATCAGGGTCGGGTCGTTCCTGATGACCATAGGTGCCGAAGGTACAATTGTGTGCTTTTTTGAACGGAAGAAGTCAAAAAAACGCTGCCTTATCTCATGTGATTTTAGTGTAAATACCATTTTCCTACACAATAACTGGCTTAAATTTCAGTTTGTAAATTTAATTTATTTGTTTTAGATTTGTTAATCCCGAAAAAAAACCTGAACGTCTGATGCTCCACCGCAAATACTTTCTTGATCTTTCAGATTTACAGTACAAAAGAGTAAGATTACCCTGGAAAAGTAAACTTGTTCAGGCTGCCTTATGGGTGGTGGCTGTAATTGCAATAGCCTGGCTTTATAATTCATTATCTGAAGCACTCTTCGGTTCGCCGAAAGAAAGGCTGCTAAGCCAGGAGATCGAAAACATAAAACTTCAGTATTCACTTCTTGGAAGGCAGATCGATAACTCAGAGAAGATCCTTAATGATCTGGAGTTTACTGACGAAAGCCGTTACAGGTCTGTTCTTGATATGGATTCAATTCCGGTTTCTGTCAGGAAAATGGGATTTGGAGGTGTGAACAGGTTTGGGGAACTTGAGGGCTTCGAAAATTCAAAACTGATGATTTCGTTCCAGAGGAAGGTGGAAGACATAAAGAACAGGACGACAATTCAATATCAGTCATTCAATGCAATTGAAGAGCGGAAGAACGAATGGAAGCGTGAAATGGAATATCTTCCTATGATAAGTCCCGTTAATGTTATCTACCGCCTCGGTGATGGAGTAAAGTTCAGAGAAGTTCATCCGGTTTATGGCACTCCACAATGGCACCATGGTCAGGATTTTTCCACTCCCTATGGTACAGAGGTTTTTGCAACCGGTTCGGGAAAAGTTATTGAAGCAGGATGGAATGGTGGTTATGGCAATTGTATTGTGATAGACCATGGATACGGATACAGATCAACATATGGTCACCTGAGCAACATAAAAGTAACTGTCGGATTAAACGTAAAACGCGGAGACCTGATTGGTCTCACAGGAAGTACCGGTACATCTTCAGGGCCGCATCTTCATTACCAGATCGACCTCTATGGTCAGTATAAGAATCCGCTTTACTTCTTCAACAATGATCTGACGGAGAATGAGTATTTTGAGATGATTCAGACACTCACAGCCCAATCCATATTCAGATAATCTTTTTAACATTATTCCATGATTCAGGGACCAGATCCATTACATCTGGCGGTTTTCCTTTATATTTATTTGATGAATTATTTATCTTTGCTGAATCATGGCAAAACCAAAATACAAATTTAATCCTGAATCACTTAGTTTTGACAAGATCCGCCTTGGTGCAAGAGCAATATTCCTCAGGGCGCTTGCATATTTAGTCGCATCTGTATTAATTGGGATCGTTCTTAACTTTCTTTATGGAATTTTTTTTGACACGCCAAAGGAAAAAGCCCTGAAACGTGAAATAGCGCAAATGACTCTTCAGTATGAGCTGGTACACAGGGAAATGGGAAACCTTGAAAAGGTCATAGGACAACTTCAGGAGACTGATGATAACCTCTACAGGACGGTGTTCGGAGCTGAGCCGATCCAGTCAACTCAAAGACAGGGTGGAGTTGGAGGAGTCAACAGGTATAGCGAACTTGACGGTTTCAGCAATTCCAGAATTGTTATTGAAACTGTGAAAAAGCTGGATGAAATCAGGAAACAGGTTTACGTTCAGTCAAAATCGTTTGATGATCTGATAATGCTTGCCAAAGAGAAAGAGGATATGCTCAGATCCATTCCGGCTATAATACCCATCTCCACTAAAGACCTTACGAGAATTGCCTCTGGCTTCGGCTTAAGGATCCATCCTGTTTACAAGATCAGTAAATTTCACGCAGGAATGGATTTTACCTCTCCAATGGGAACTGAAGTATATGCATCTGGCGACGGAACAGTCGAATCAGTCTTATCCTCCAAAAGAGGTATGGGCAACTATATTGTTATCAACCATGGTTTCGGCTACTCGTCAGTTTATGCACATCTCGACAGGTTCAATATAAGAGCAGGTCAGAAGGTTCACAGAGGCGATGTCATCGGTTATGTGGGCAATTCGGGAATGTCGGTTGCACCTCACCTGCATTATGAGATCAAGCTCAACAACGTAAATGTTGATCCTGTAAACTATTTTTTCAACGATCTTACAGCAGCAGAATATGAAGCAATGATTGAGGTTGCATCCAAAACCGGACAATCATTCGATTAAGATCTCTGTACGTAATTTCAGGATAATAGAACATTTTCAGAGGGATTAATCTTCTAATTACACGAAAATTCAAAATGCCCTACAAGGAAAAGAAAATAGAAAAACTATATTATTCGATTGGGGAGGTTTCCAGAATGCTTGATTTACCGGTATCAACAGTCAGGTTCTGGGAAAATGAGTTTAACATACTGAAACCCATGAAAAATAAGAAGGGTAACAGGTTGTTTACAGCCACCGATATTAAAAACCTGATGATCATTCAGCGTCTTTTAAAGGAAGAAGGGATGACCCTGGCTGGAGTGAAAAGAAAAATGTCGGGAAAATGGGACGAGGCTGATCATAATTTTGAAATCGCAGAATCCCTTCAGAAAATCAAAACACTTCTGATAGACCTGAGAGATAATATTTAGTAACCCCTCTGCCTGCATCTGTGACTCTCCTGCCTGTCCTGCCTACCGGCAAGCAGGTCGGTACTTACTGAGTAACAGAAAGAACTAACACAGAGTCACACGGAGAAGACACAGAGGATACACGAAGCAATATCATGAAATTAGCAGATCTTTGTTCATATCTCGATTCAACAGTCCCTTTATCCTTCCAGGAAGATTATGATAACTCAGGGTTGCAGGTTGGTCAGCCTGAAAAGGAAATTAATTCCGCCCTTGTAACCCTCGATGTTACCGAGGCAGTCGTTGATGAAGCAATCGAGGGAAAATATGACATCATTATTTCTCATCATCCTGTCATTTTCAATCCGGTCAGGAAGATTTCCGGAAGCTCCTTTACCGACAGGATTCTGATCAGGGCGATTAAAAATGACATAGCTATTTATTCTTCACATACAAATCTTGATATGTCAGCCAATGGTGTAAGCAGAAAAATGGCAGATAAACTTGGCCTGGTAAATATTAAAGTCTTGTCTCCACTGAAAAGCAGGCTGCTTAAGCTGGTCACTTATGTGCCTGCAGATTACCTGAATAAGGTTCGGGACGCAATATTTGAGGCAGGAGCAGGGATAATTGGTAATTATGATAGCTGTGGATTTTTTGTTGAGGGAACCGGAAGTTTCAGAGCCGGAGAGGATACGAATCCTTTTGTTGGTGAAAAGGGAAAGCTGCATTTCGGAAAGGAAGCGAGATTTGAGACCATACTCTTTTCCCATGATAAGGATAAGGTAATAAGCGCTCTGATTGAGGCCCACCCATATGAAGAGGTCGCATATGATATATATTCACTTGAAAATGATAATGTTAATGTAGGCCTGGGTTGTATAGCCGAGTTAATTGAACCGATGAGTGAAATTGATTTCCTGAATCTGGTTTCTGATGTTTTTAATGCAAAAGGTATCCGTTATTCACAATTTTTGAATAGAATGGTAAAAAAAGTTGCACTTTGCGGGGGCTCGGGAGCCTCCCTGCTGAATGATGCCATAAAAAGCAAAGCAGATGCATTTGTCACGGGCGATATCAGGTATCATACATTCTTTGAAGCTGAAAACAGGATATTACTTCTGGATTGCGGTCATTTTGAAACTGAAAAATTCTCGACAGAAATATTATACGATCTGATTATTAAAAAATTTCCTAACTTTGCAGTCCGGTTTTCAAAAACTAATACCAATCCAGTAAATTATTTTTAGAAAATGGAAAAAGTCAAAACACATGAAGCGGAGATTCCCGTTGAAGAGAGGCTTAGAGCATTATATAGTCTTCAGTTAGTTGATTCAGAAATAGATAAAATTAAAACCCTACGTGGTGAGCTTCCTCTTGAAGTTCAGGACCTTGAGGATGAAATAGCCGGACTTGAAACCAGGCTGGGAAACCTCAGGGAAGAGGTAGTAAATCTTGATAAAGCAGTTGCGAAGAAAAACAATGAAATAGCGGAAGCTGAATCGCTTATAAAGAAATACGAGGAGCAGCAGAAGAACGTAAGAAATAACCGGGAGTTTGATTCTCTTTCAAAAGAAATTGAATACCAGAATCTTGAGATTGAGCTGTACAATAAAAAGATAAAGGAGTTCAATACTCAGATCGAAGAAAAAAAGCTTGTAATTACTGATTCCGAAACCACACTGCTTGACCGTAAAGCTGACCTTGAGAATAAAAAGAAAGAACTCGATGAGATCATTTCTGATACCCAGAAGGAGGAGGAAGGCCTTTACAAAAAATCCGAGAAAATACAGGCAGTAATTGAAGAGCGATTACTTACTGCTTACAAACGAATCAGGTCAAACGCCAGAAATGGTCTGGCTGTTGTCCCGGTCCAGCGTGATGCCTGCGGCGGCTGCTTTAATCAGATCCCGCCTCAGCGGCAGCTTGACATCAAATCGAGGAAGAAGATAATTGTATGTGAGTACTGCGGCCGCATACTTGTAGATGATGAAATAATAAGTGAGAGCCATCTGTAGCACCAAAAATACAGAATATTAAAAAACCACTCCCAATGAGTGGTTTTTTTTTAATTCCCTAACTTTACATGAAACAAATCTTGCAGCAAAAATGACTGATTCGGTATTTAAAACAATGATCTCTGAGGGGATTCCGGAAAAACTTCCCGAACCAAAATCCTTTGACGACAACCTGAACCATGCGCCAAAAAGGAAGGATTTGCTGACACATGAGCAAAAGAAGCTTGCAATAAAAAATGCACTGCGATATTTTCCAATCCGGCATCATAAGATCCTGGCAAAAGAATTTGCAAAGGAACTTGCTGATTATGGAAGAATCTATATGTACCGGTTCAGACCGGATTATGAGATAAAAGCCCGGCATATTGATGATTTTCCTTACAGATCAAGGAATGCTGCAGCTATAATGCTAATGATCTGCAACAACCTGGATCAGACAGTTGCTCAACATCCTCATGAACTGATCACTTATGGTGGCAATGGAGCTGTATTTCAGAATTGGGCTCAATACCGGATTACGATGAAATACCTCTGCGGGATGACTGATGAACAAACGCTTGTTATCTATTCCGGCCATCCCCTTGGCCTTTTCCCTTCACACAGGGATGCTCCGAGGCTGGTAGTAACAAATGGCATGGTAGTCCCGAACTATTCCACTCAGGACCACTGGGAAATTTTCAATGCACTGGGAGTTTCGCAGTACGGACAAATGACAGCAGGTTCTTACATGTACATTGGTCCGCAGGGAATCGTTCATGGCACGACAATCACAATTCTTAATGCATGCAGGAAACTCTCCGTAAGGAAGACCTCCTCCACCCTGAAGCTATTTGTATCATCCGGACTGGGTGGTATGTCGGGAGCCCAGCCGAAAGCTGCCAAAATTGCAGGAGTGATATCAGTAATAGCGGAGGTAAATCCCAAAGCAATTAAAACACGTCATTCCCAGGGTTGGGTGGATGAGATTACCGACGATATGGACAAGCTGGTTAACCGTGTGGCTGAGGCCAAAAAAGAGAATAAGGTTATTTCTTTAGGTTATTATGGCAACATCGTGGATTTGTGGGAACGATTTGCAAAGGAAAATATAATGGTTGATATCGGATCGGACCAGACATCATTGCATAACCCATGGGCTGGAGGCTATTACCCTGCAGGAATTACCTTCGAGGAATCAAACCGGATGATCTCATCTGAGCCTGAAAGATTTAAAATGCTTGTCAGAGAATCATTAAAGAGGCAGGTAAAAGCTATTAACCTCCATTATGAAAGAGGAACTTATTTCTTCGACTATGGGAACGCATTTCTCCTTGAGGCCTCAAGAGCCGGAGCCGATATACTTGATTCAAGGGGAGAATTCAGATATCCCTCCTATGTTCAGGATATCATGGGGCCGATGTGCTTCGATTACGGTTTTGGCCCATTCAGGTGGATATGCTGTTCCAACAGTCCGGCAGACCTCGAGATAACTGACAGGATTGCGGCTGACACTCTGGAATTTATAAAAGCGAATGCACCTCCCGAGATAAAACAGCAAATGGCCGATAATATTCTATGGATCAGGGAGGCTGCCAGAAACAACCTGGTTGTAGGATCTCAGGCAAGAATACTTTACGCGGATGCTGAGGGAAGAATTGAGATTGCCAGGGCTTTTAACCTTGCAATCGGACGAGGGATCATCTCCGCTCCTGTTGTTATCGGCAGAGATCATCACGATGTTTCAGGAACCGATTCTCCCTACAGGGAAACATCAAATATTACCGACGGATCGAAATTCACGGCAGATATGGCTGTACAGAATGTAATAGGAGATTCCTTCCGCGGGGCGACCTGGGTTTCGCTGCATAACGGAGGCGGAGTAGGATGGGGTGAAGTTATTAACGGAGGATTCGGGATGGTGCTTGACGGGACAGAGGAAACAGAAAAAAAACTCATGATGATGCTTCACTGGGACGTTAACAATGGTATTGCAAGAAGGAGCTGGGCTCGGAATAAGGGAGCAATGTTTTACGCTGGAACGGGAGATGAGAAGAACTCCCGGATTAAATGTAACAGTGCCTTACATTGCCGATGAGAAAATTGTCGATGAAGCTTTTTCAGATGCACAGAGTTCCTCAGAGAGTTCAAAAATATAACTCTGTGGAACTTTGTGTATCCTTTGTGTTCTCAGTGCAAGTTATCTAACTGCTCAGGACTACTACTGCCATTGCAACAATACCTTCTTCACGGCCGATAAAACCGAGCTTTTCGGCAGTAGTTGCTTTTATTGAAATATTTTCCGGAAGTGTTTCAAGGATAGCTGAGAGAATTTTCTTCATCTCCTCCGTATAAGGAGAAATTTTTGGCTTTTCAAGACAGACAGTGCTGTCGATATTAACCACGCTGTATCCCTTTTTCTTTATGAGATCAGAAGTCCTTTTAAGAAGGATCTTGCTGTCAATATCTTTAAATTCCGGATCAGAATCAGGAAACTGATGACCAATATCCCTCAAACCGGCTGCACCAAGGATTGCATCACAGATTGCATGCAGCAAAACATCGCCATCGGAATATGCGACACAGCCACGTTCTGAAGGAATCAGGATTCCGCCAAGCCATAGGTCAGTGACCTTTTTCAAGACGGTGAAAATCGATACCCTGGCCTATCCTGATATTCATTGGGTTGAAACGCGGTGTTCTTTTTCAGTGCGTTGATATCGAATGCAAGCGAAAAGCGGAGAGTTCTGGCAAGAGGATGATTTGATGCTGTAGGCATCAGGTATGAAAAATCGATTGTAAATCCCTTAAGTCTGAATCCTGCTCCCGCAGTGAAATATTTTCTGTTTCCCTTTGAAGCGTTTTCATAAAAATATCCTGCCCTTATTGCAAACTGGTTGTTATACCAGTATTCTGTGCCAATTGAAGTTGTTATCTCACGAATTTCTTCTTTAAAACCTCCGGGGCATCATAGAAAGACTGGAAAATTGCTATAGGAACCGATACATTGGGATCTTTCCCGTCAACTAATTTCTCCGTCGGTATTATAGATTGGTGGTGTCGGCACAAGAAGTTTGTTAAAGTCAAGTGCAAGGGTGAGCTTGTTGAATTTATCAAAATTGATAGTACCGGAAGAGCCAAGACGCATATTCATCGGTATGAAATCGGAAGTCTGACCGTCGGAATAACTCATTTTTGATCCTATATTTGAAAAATTAAGACCGAATCCAAGCTGAGCATCTTTACTGAAAAGTGTTATATCCTTTTTGTAATATCCCGAAATATCTGCAGCAAATGAAATGCCCGGTTTTGTGGCATCACCTCCTGAATATGATCCTCCTGTAAGGTTCGAATAAATGAACCGGAATGCGATCCCGCCCGAGAAATTTTCAGCGAAAATTCTCGAATAGCCCAGGTCAAAAGCAAGTTCATTTGGTTTGAAGGTTCTTTCAAGATTTCCAAAGTCGTCGGTGAAAGGAACGTCGCCAAGAGAGGAATACAATAGACTTGCGCTTGCAACCTGTTTATTGTCAAACCTGTAATAACCTGTCAGATAAGCAATATTGATGTCGGGAACAAGGTTCCTTAACCATGGTGAATACGAAATTCCTACTCCGGCTTTGCCCTCAATAAAAGCATATTTTGCAGGATTCCAGTGCTGGCTGTAGACGTCAGGGGTTGTGGCAACTCCTGCATCGCCCATAGCTCCGGATCTTGAATCAGGTGCAATGGTAAGAAACGGGACAACCGTCTGTATTGCATTTAGTTCCTGTGAAAATATTTTTATTGAACCGGTAAAAAGTGTCAGTAATAGAAAAATAGCAGTAGATTTTTTCTTCATGCTTTTAATTGTCTTTAGTTCAGATTTGCAAATATAAAACAAATATTTCAGTGACTTATTGTGTGCCTGTTAATAAATGATCATACGACCTGAAACAGAGGCAGTTTCCCCTGTTCCTGTCGCTTATTGTAACCCTGTACGGATAAATGCCTCTGCCTGCTCTGCTCCCGTTTGAATCATTGCCATCCCACTCAACAGGAGAAAGCTGATAACCTGATGACGTAACTGAGGCTTTTAATAATCCTGATAATGCGTGCCATTCATGCTGAAAATATGGACAATAATATCAAATCTTTCATCAGGTCTGTTATGCCCCGCACTGATTTTTGTTTTATCGGTGAACGGATTGGGAAAATTCAGAAGGTTTTTCAGAATGAATTTTTCCCCGGTTTCACAAAAAAATTGATTGATTTCCCGTTGAGTTATTATAGTTATCCCAGGCTTTAAATGTCATTGAGTGATTTCCCGGGCTCAGGTCAGAAAAGCCATAAATAACACTGCCTTTGCTGTAGCTTCCAAAATCATTTTCATAAAAATCATTTAGAACGAATGTCGCTGATACGGTCGTTATCGAGCCAGCAGGAAAGATCATGTCCGATACCACTTCCTGTAGTATTGATGCCTCCGTTATCTTCAATAATTGCAAAAAGCCTTGGATTACTGTCTGTTATACCTCCATTCCTGAAAAGAGTATCATTGATGTAAAGGCTGATAACCGGACCTGTGGTATCATTGATCCCGGTATTGCTGAATCCGCCTATAATAATACCGGAATAACTACCATTCACATCAATTTCATTGTCAAAGGCATAGTAGCTTATTTTGCCGTTCCCGAATGTGTAATCAATATCCCTTGGAACAATAAATGTAAACCTGAATCTGCCATTGTCTGCCTGAGTCCTGCCGCTGAAAAGTATGTTATTCTGAATGCTGAATTTCATTTTCTGGCCACCGTCATTTGCAAGGGTTTGAACTACAGCAGGCTTGCCGAAAACAAGTGGTATAACTATTCCCCTGAAATCATTTGCGATGTTGCCTGCCCGATCTTCAATATGTCCGGTAATTGAGACAACTGACAGCGCTTTCAGGGTGTCAGTAGCTTCCCTGACAGGAGACATTGTTAATTGAATCGGTGACAACAGTACCATGCCATGGATATGATAGCCGTAGTGCCGGATCGCCAAGAAGGATAAAATTCCTTTTGTTGGTACTGTTGCCGGACCTGTTTTTTGCCAGCCTTATGATATCACCGAGACGCAGTGCGTTTCCTTCGGGGTCTCTGTTAAATGCAACGGAGAAAATATTCCTGTTCAGGGTATAATTAGGTGCGGAATAAACAAGACGTGTCGTTGACATCAAAGCAATCCCTCCTCCTTTTTCATTGAGAAGTATTTTCTCCCCAGTGGAACTTTTCCCGGTCATATCGCCGGTTATATTATTAATATTTATATCATCAAACCGGCTGAATTCACATGTTGCAGTAATTAAGAGAGGAAGCTTCGATTTGTTTTTCCAGAGATCTATAGTCTCAGGAGTAACCACCCTTTCGTGTCCGAGGCTGGACTCATTACCGTGTCCTGTATAATTGAAAATCAGGGTTCCTGAGTTGATCCTGTCATTAATTGCCTTTGTCACATCAGGATAAAACTGGCCGGTTGATGAAGTAACCTGTCGATACGCATCAAAATATATCTTATCCACGTTCACCCATGGTGCATTTTCCGTAATAATGCCAGCAAGTCCTTCAGCATCAGTCATATGCGTATTTCCGTCTTCATCATCGGCTACCAGGCATACAACATTCTTCCAGTCTCCCTGACTGGACGGATCAATGTATCCCCCGATCTTGGATATAATAACAGCAGCCTGAAGTGTATCTGATACGGGAAGCCTGCCGATACCTATATCCTCAGTGCCTGCATCTTCTCCTTCCCCGTCCTCGAGCAGACCATAAAAATCGTCCGAAGCAAATGATGAAATGATAACATTCGAATTTTGTGACTGATATGTTGGAATGAAATCAGTATTACCGGGAGGAGGAGTTTTATTTTCAAAGGAACCGTCGCCAAAAAGAAGCAGGTATTTAAGCGGATGGGAAGTCCCTTTTTGAAGCAGGTACTTCATCCTGATAAAATTCCTGATTGCAGCGATATCCGGAATGCCTCCGGAAAATTCATTGTAGATCTCCCCTGGTGTCACTACAAGGGAGATAAGGCCGCTGTTTCTCAGGTGCATTTCCGCAAGCTTTGAAGCATAAGCCCTGAAGAGTGGATGGCTCACAATCACCATATCGGAAGGAATTGAAGCATGGATATTCTGATTTGGGATTGCCCCGGTCAATACAACTGCTGTTTTGACTTTGGTACCGGAGAAAGCGACAAAGGTCCTGAGAGTATCGGTTAATGCTTTAAAGACCAAGTTATCCCCTGACCTGGTAAATTGAACCAGTTCAGGATCGTTTGGATCGGTAACATCCCATATCACGGCATCGCTGACAGAGCTTTTTATTTTGAATTCTGTGACGTTTCCTGCTCCCACTGATTTTGAATCCGTGAATTGTTTTTCTAAGCCGATAAAAGTATTCAGCTTCCGTGCATGCAGTTTGACATAGTCAATCCATGCCCTTGCTGATGGTTCCCCGTTATTGATAAATTCCAATTCATAAATGGGAGTTGCCGATAAAGGCAAAGTCTCACCCGTAAGTTCTGAAGCCTGCGCATAGGTCCCGGTGGTTGAGGCAAGATCTACGGCGGCTACAGTGATACTGCTAAGGATTGATGCGCTTTCCGAGAATCGGAATACAGTTGAAACTGATGCTCTTGCAAGGACTCTGACAGTATATTTAATCTTATCTGAGAGGATAAGGTCGCTGAATTCCGGATTTATTTCAGTCGCTTTGAGATAGCTTACCGGCTGGTACCACTCCCTTCCTGAATGCAGAATGTTTTCGGTTTCCTTTTCATGAATAAATAATGCATCGGATGAGGATGAACTGAAATTTGACAGAGCAGCAGGGGAAACAGCATTCCTTATTTTCTTTCCCGGAGCCGGAGCGGATGTGATAAAATAATATGCCGTATCCGAATAGTTGTGTCTTAAGAAGTCAAAATCGTTTGTGGATGGATTGTAGATCCATCTGTTTGTCCCTTTCCCGTAAAATAAAATGAAGTCCCCTTCATTAAGGATCCCGTCAGTGCCAGTTGCTGTATAGATTGCGATTTCCTTAAGATCATCAGGACCTGATCCGTCATTAAAATAAGATAACTGGCCGTTATTGTTCCCGTAAATCCTTGGATTTGAGGGATTATCGAGTCCGATCTGTTTCAGCCTGGCATAATCTATCCTGTAAATACCGTCCTCAGTAATCGCAATCCTGAACCACTTTCCGGTTGAAAGAACTGACGATGCACCATAGTTTTCCGGCATCCCGGAAGCGACGAAGCACCCGGAAGCAGATAAAAGGACAGTTATTATTATTTGAACGATCCTTCCCATTATTCCGTCAAAGATAGAAATGTAGTTCCGGTTTTTAGCTTAATTTGCATGATGAAATTATTCAGGATGAAATTAAATCCGGATGACAACGTTGATTTTTCAGTTTAGCATCATATGAAGTACCCACTGGGACTTATATTCGTTTTTTTTATCACCCTGAACCTGCCGGTATTTTGCCAGGAAGCGAATTACGGACCGGGTTACCAGACCATTATGATAGATAATCCTGCTGTTGCCGGTAGCAGGGTTGAAGGTACCATGAGGCTCTCATATCTGAATTTCTACCCCGGTCATCATTACAATTTTCATTCGGTATTCCTCTCTTATGATTCTTACTTTCCGGTTTTACACGGAGGTGCGGGATTCTATATTGCAGATGATTATTCAGGTGGAATAATGAATGACCTTAGAAGCGGTTTATCATATTCCTATTTTTTACAAGCCGGGAAAAAGCTTTTCATTAATGCAGGCCTCTCTGCTTCGCTCTTTCACAGGGGATTTAATTTCACTGATGCTGTTTTACCCGATCAGATTGATGCAATGGGTGGGATCTCAATTCCTTCAGCTGAAATACTTACCCGTGAAAACAGGACTGTACTTGATGTAGGAACCGGATTTGTTGCAACATCCGGGAGATTCATCGGGGGTTTTGCCGTAAATCACCTTGCTCAACCGGATCTGGCCGGACAAGGATCTTCTGCAGACAGGCTGAAGAGAAAATATCTGTTGCATTTCACTGCCGATTTTGATCTGAAAAGGGGAATCAATTTAAAAATAAGGCCTATGGCAACTATTGTTATTCAGGGAAGCTTTATTTCAGGGTATGCAGGAGCTCTTTTGGAAACCAATTCCTTCGCTGTAAATTCAGGCTTTCTGGTAAATAACAATAATAATATTGATATACTTTCAGGTTTTTCTTTCAGGAAAGAAATGCTGGCTGTTTTTTATAATTACAGGTTTAATATCTCATCAAAAAATTCTTTGATGCCATTTTCCCTGACCCATCAGACGGGCCTTTCTCTGAGTTTAAACAAAGTTCAAAAAAGAATTAAAGTCCGGACAATAAATATGCCTGAATTGTAGTTATATTTGGTGTTCAAAATTTTTTCTTTGAAGATTTTGTTTATTAGTAAATTCATAAAGCCATAAAAATTAAGGAATTATGTATAAATTCAGAACTTTGTCGGTAGTATTTATTGCTGCGCTGATCCTCTTTTCATGCAAGGGTGGCAAAAGAGGTGATAATGTATCAGCCACAACCGGATGGAAATACAACGACCCTGACAATGGCGGATTTGAGGTAGCTCTGGGTGCGGAACAAAAAACAGGACCTGGCCTGGTACTTATTGAAGGCGGTCGTTTCACTATGGGCCGTGTGCAGCAGGATGTTATGTTTGACTGGAACAATATTCCCAGAACTGTCACAGTATCATCATTCTATATGGATGAAACAGAAGTAAGGAATGTTGATTACCGTGAGTATCTTTTCTGGATAAAAAGAGTGTACAGGGATTATCCCGAGGTTTTCAAGAGGGCTCTGCCTGACACGCTTGTATGGAGAAGTCCGATGGGTTTCAACGATCCTTATGTACAGTATTATTTCCGCCATCCCTCATATAACAACTACCCGGTCGTTGGAGTAAGCTGGATTAAAGCAAATGATTACTGTCTGTGGAGGACTGACAGGGTTAATGAACAGTTGCTTGTCGATGAAGGGGAACTGAATCCCGATCCTAACCAGCTGAATGAAAAGAACTTTAATACGGAGGCTTATCTTGCCGGACAATATGAAGGTGTTGTAAATCAGCTAAGGGAAAGCCTTAATCCTAATCAGACTGAAAGGCGTACCAATTTTGAGGATGGATTGCTACTCCCGGCATACAGACTGCCAACCGAGGCCGAATGGGAATTTGCCGCTTATGCACTTAAAGGCAATACTTTTGAGGAGAGGATTTATGAAAGGAGAGTTTATCCCTGGGATGGTCATAATGTCAGAAATTCAGCTAAAAAATCACGAGGTGAGATGATGGCAAACTTTGTTCGCGGCAGGGGTGATATGATGGGAGTAGCAGGAAGCTTAAATGATAACGGAAGCATAACCACCGACGTAAAATCCTATTGGCCTAACGATTACGGACTGTATTGCATGGCCGGAAATGTCAACGAATGGGTCCAGGATGTGTATCGTCCTCTCTCATCACAGGATGTCGATGGTTTCAATCCTTTCAGAGGAAACGTATTCACCGATCTGAAGAGAGATGCTAATGGGCAGGTTGTGGGAAAAGATAAACTCGGACGACTTTTTGTCGATACCGTTCAGGATAAAGACGTTGCAAACAGGTATAATTACCAGAAAGGAGATTACAGGAACTACAGGGATGGTGACCTGGCATCTTCTATCTCCACTGCAGGTGACTGGAATACTGATGATAATAAAAAAGGATCCTTAAGAATGTATGCGCAGGATACCGAGGATTACTACACTCTCATAAATGATAACGCAAGAGTATATAAAGGCGGATCATGGAGAGACAGGGCATATTGGCTCAATCCTTCCACAAGGAGATTCCTTGATCAGGAGAGCTGCCGTGATGATTTAGGTTTCAGATGTGCAATGATCAGAGTCGGAAGTCCGGCAGGATTTTGACAGGAGGGAAGCATTTAATCATAGCCTCATTATGAAACCATAATGAGGCATTTTTTTAAAATTATGAAAACTGAACAGCTTTACAGAATCTTCAGGGAGGAATCAAAAGGTGTGTCGACCGATTCCCGTACGCTGACAAAAGGTCAGATCTTTTTTGCTCTGTGGGGCCAGAACTTCAATGGTAACAAATATGCCGCAGAAGCGCTGGACAAAGGAGCCTCTTATGCGGTTATCGATGACCCCGTTTATGAGACTGAAAAAACAATTCTTGTTGATGATTGCCTGATGGAACTCCAGGCACTTGCCGCCACCCGTCGAAAGGAGATGAATGCATCAGTCCTTGCAATTACCGGGACAAATGGAAAAACTACTACCAAGGAGCTTATTGCTGCTATAATGTCAAGGAAGCTAAAGGTTCATTTTACAAAAGGTAATCTCAACAATGAAATCGGCTTACCATTAACAATCCTATCTGCGCCCGAAGGAACCGAAATGATGATCCTGGAAATGGGAACCAACCATCTGGGTGAAATACGCACATTATGCAATATAGCCAGACCTGACTATGGTATTGTTACAAATGTTGGAACAGCGCATCTCGAGGGGTTTGGATCGTTTGAGGGTGTGCTTAAGGCTAAAACCGAACTCTACGAATTTCTAAGAAAGGTAAATGGCATTGCTATTTATGACGACAAAAATCCGTATCTGACAGAAAAAATCTACAAGCTGGTTAACAGGGCCGTTCCGTACTCGGACCCGACAGGTGTCGGATTGATTGTTGAACCTCTGCCATCTGAATTGAACCTGGCTGTCAGAGTAAAATATCAGCATAAAACTTGGGATATTCAAACCGGTCTCTTCGGCGCTTATAATCTCGAAAACATAAAAGCAGCAATTGCAGCAGGATTATTTCTCGGTGTGGATATGGATGATATCTCCGGGGCCATTGGGAAGTATCAGCCGGGTAATAACCGTTCGCAAATAAGAACCACTGCCAATAACACCCTTGTTTGTGACTCATATAATGCAAATCCTACAAGTATGATGCTTGCCATCCGATCGTTCTCCGAACTTAAAGCAGGGAAGAAGGTATATATTCTTGGAGATATGCTTGAACTGGGCGATAAGAGCATGGAGGAACATCTGAATATCCTGAAAGCCCTCCAGTCACTGAAACCCGATAAGGTTCTCCTGGTTGGAAGTATATTTCAAAAAACATCGGACGGCTTTGGATATAAATCGTTCAAAAACGTTGCCAGGCTGAAGGATCATCTTAAATCAGAACCTGTAAAGGGCTGTTTTGTCCTTGTCAAGGGCTCAAGGGGAATGACCCTGGAAAAGATCTATGACATTCTGTAGACGGACTAATTCACTGCATTACCGGGATTAGTCCCGAATTTAATGTTTAAAAGCAGGATTTCCGATCTGCTGCCTGATCTTACTCTTGGTCCCCAGAGGCCAAAGCCTGATGATACAATAAACTGTGTTTTGCCTTTCCTCAGATAACCGTAGCTAAGTTCGTAAATCATCCTTGTGACATAATTCAACGGCCACATTTGTCCGTTATGAGTATGCCCGGATAATTCAAGATCGACTCCGTTTTTTTCGGATTCGCTATACTCAAATGGCTGATGGTCAAGTAATATAACAGGCCTGGACGGATCGGTTTCCTTGATCAGTTCGGAAAGTGCTTTGCGTTCTTTCCCGAAGAACCGTTTAGAATCCCTGTCAAGTCTTCCGACCAACTGGATCCCCCCGTCAATTGTTACAATTTCATCCTTCAGTAACCTTATTCCTTTGCTTTCAATATAGGGGATGGTCTTTTGTGCTCCGCCTATGAATTCATGATTACCGGTAATCGCATAAAGCCCGTCATTGCACTTGGGGCATGAAAAATATTTCAAAAGATCTCCCCGTAAAACCGGTCCCATTTCCCCGTCGACAATATCCCCAAGGAGCAACACCAGATCAGGTTTAAGCCTCACAAGAATTTCCGATAGTTTTATTAAACTCCTTTTCCTGATTATACTTCCAAGATGGATGTCAGATACGGCTGCGATCCTGAGCTCATTCAATCCTTCTGCCGGCTTTTCAATATTGATATCATAGTTTCTTACATGTGGTATCAATGCATTTATAAATCCTCCTGTAATTAAAAAGAAAGAGATAACCAGGGTTGAAATGAATGACCATTTCCTGAAATGCATAATGTTTCCGCTGTCAATAACACCGGCAATCCGCAGAATTACTGAAACAATATCACTGATAAACAGGAACAGAAAACCATATAGCATAAAAGCCATCCAGAATCCTCCGATAATATTCAGGGCATCTGATAAAACCGAGGAGTGAATAGCTTCAAGGACCTTCCCTGCGATAAATGTCACAGCGAGACCAAGAAAAATCAAAAAATATGCCAGCCTGAAATTACGGAATAACTGAATTGAATTATATCCCTTGAAATAGATGTAAATATTTGCAAGAGAGTATATTGTAAGGACAATTGTTAGGAAAATTGCAAACTGGTAGGTTTTCATTCGGATTTATTTTGAATATTCAGACTTCCAAAGGTTTTTTCTCCCATAATATAAAACCTGAAAACCAGGCTCTTGTTCAAAATGGGTGAAACATTGTTCATTGTTTCCTTTTCCTTAATTGCATTTCTTTTTTCCTTCAGGTTGGCCAGGTTTCTGTAATAGTCCCGATGTGCTTTCCTGATTGCCCCGACATTCCTTAATCTGCCCTTTAGAAGAAACATACCGGCAGCTGCCCCGTCAAGTAATTTTCCTGATAAAGATGGTTCTGTGTAATTTACTTTCAGGCAGATTTTTGTACAGAAGATAAAGGTTGTTCCGGAAATTCAGGTATGTCTTTAAGCTCTGAATCATATGGCAGGACTCCTCCTCCGACATGGTAGACAACCGATTCCGGTATGTAAGATACCCGTAACCCTGCAAGGTGAAACCTCCAGCAGAGATCAACCTCTTCCATATGAGCAAAGAAATCATTGTCGAATCCTCCGCACTTTGACCATGCATCAGCTCTCACAGCCATACAGGCTCCGCTTGACCAGAAGATATCGGTGGAGTTATTATATTGTCCAAAGTCCTTTTCAACAACATCAAAAATGCGGCCTCTGCAAAAAGTATAACCCAGTTTATCTATAAATCCGCCAGCTAGCACCGGCGTACTCAAAACTCTCTTTGTTGAAGAATGATTTGATCTTTGGCTGGCAGGATGCCACATCGGCATTCTGATCAAGGTGATTTATAAGAGGCTCCAGCCAGCCTTCGGTAACTTCGACATCGGAGTTCAGGAGAACGTAATACTTTGCATCGATCTTTTGCAGGGCGAGATTATACCCACCTGCAAAACCATGATTTTTATCTAACCTGATGATCCTGACCCCGCTGAAACTTTTTGAGATCCAGTCAGATGATCCGTCTGTTGAACCATTGTCTGCAACATACAACTCTGTTTCAGGGCTTAGCGAATATCTGACAACACCGTCAAGGAACCGCTGCAGCCATCCGAGACTGTTCCAGCTTAGAATTACTACGGCAGTTTTTATCATTTAGTCCTGTTTTTTATATTTCCACCTGCGATGGGTCCAGATCCAGTACTCCGGATTCTGCCTTATGATTTCCTCGAGCCTCTTAACATGTGTCTCAGTCACTTTGTATTCAGGCAAGGCCTTTTGTTTGTTCAAAAAACAGCTCAACAGTCAATTCGTAATATCCCCGCCTGACCTTCTGAACATTAAAGAATACGACCGACATATTGTATTTTGCGGCAATTCTTTCAATTCCAAGAAAAACCGGGGTCTCCTGGTTCAGGAAAGTATGTATAATATCTTATATCTGGTTTTGCAGGTGTCTGGTCGGCTATAAACCCGTAGAGTGTTCTGATGTTCTTTCCCTGATTTTCAATAATTTTCCTGACGATATGATTCATCGGAGCCAACCCGGCATTGTTTCTTGTGCGAAGGCTGTTTAAAAACCTGTCGAACAATTTGTTCTGAAGGGGCTTATATATGCTGACTGTTTGATATTCTGAATAAAGCGGAAAAACTGCTCCCACCCATTCCCAGTTGTTGAAGTGACTGTGCACAACGGCCATGTCACGTCCAGAATTAAAAAGGTATTGGACTAATTCAGGGTTCGTTAACCTCATCCGTTTTTTAAGCTCTTCGTTACTCAGGTGAGTAAGTTTCAAAGTCTCGACAAAAAGATCAGCCAGATGCCTGTAAAATTCCTTCCCGATCCTAATGATCTCTTCGGCTGGTTTTTCCGGAAATGAATTTCTGAGATTCTCTGAGACCACTTTTCTGCGGTAGGAAGGGAAATAATAAATTACCAGGAACAAAAAATCGGAAAAGAGATACAATACTTTTAGAGGCAACAATGTGACTACCCAGTTTACGCCGTAAAAAATATAGAATCCGACAGTTCCCATTTAATTACATAATTAAATTGATTTGCCTTTCATAAATTTACCTATGATTTCAAGAATTTCAGGGTAGACCAGTGCATTTGATGCCACAGTTTCATCGCCGGTCAGGCCATCCATGTTACCGGAGAAATCGCTGAACCTGCCGCCTGCTTCCCTTACAAGCAGCATTCCTGCGGCAATATCCCACAGCTTAAGGTCATATTCGAAGAAGAGATCAAACCTGCCGGATGCCACGTATGCAAGATCAATTGAAGCGGAACCGAGTCTCCGGACCCCATGTGTGCGTTTTACCAGGTAAGTAAGCAGATCCATATAAGGCGTAAGCCTGTCGAAAAGATTGTACGGAAAACCGGTGGCGACAAGTGAACCTGACAGCTTCGGAGTCTTCGAAACGTGGATTCTTTTTCCGTTAAGCCATGCACCGCCGCTTTTCCAGGCAGTAAATGTCTCATTTCCTCCAACCTCATGCACAACTCCTGCAATTACATCGTCGTCTTCCATTAATCCGATACTGATGGCATAGGGCCTGACACCATGAAGGAAGTTAGTCGTACCGTCCAAAGGATCAATAACCCAGTTATATTTAGGTCCCTTTTTTGATGAAGTACCCTCTTCAGCAATAAAACCTGCCTCCGGAACCAGTGGTGCCAGTTTCCCGATCAGCATTTTCTCCGATCCCTTGTCGACATATGTAACAAAATTGTTCAGCCCCTTGGATTCAGTGTCACGTATATCGAAAACAGCTGATTCTTTTATAATGAATTCAGCAGCCATTCTGGCAGCACCTTCAATTTCGGAGCACAGGGCTTTAAGGTCGGTCATGGTTCAATCTATTAATTCGGCAGAAATTCTTCCCGTTCCGGAAATACCTGTAAGCCTTACTCTTTTTATGCTTCCGGCAAGACTTGCATTCCAGGGATATTCCACTCTCAGGTAATTTTCCGTAAAACCGGTTATCATCCCTTCATTGCGCATATGTTCAAAAAGTACATTGGATACTTGTCCAATATTCAGTTTGCAGAAATCAAAATGCTTGTCACGCGAGAGTGAGATAAGTCGTTTGCTTCTCTGTTCCCTGACAGAAAACGGAATTTTACCCGGCATTTTCCCGGCAGCAGTACCGGGACGTTCTGAAAAGTTAAAAACATGAAGATATGATAATGGCATTTCAGAAATGAATCTGTAAGAATCTTCGAAATCAAAATCCGACTCCCCGGGGAAGCCGACAATCACATCTGCCCCGATGCCGGCAAAGGGCATCTTTTCCCTGATCATCATGATACGCGATTGAAAGAGATCCCGTTTGTACCTTCGTCGCATTAATCCCAGCACTCTGTCAGATCCGCTCTGAAGCGGAATATGAAAATGAGGAAGTATCTTTCCGGAGTCAGCTGTGAGTGCAATTAGCTCATCGGTAAGAAGGTTGGGCTCAATAGATGATATCCTTAATCTTTTTATGCCTTCGATCGTAACAAGTTCCCTGAGAAGTGACACAAAAGATTCCCCGGTCGATTTGCCAAAATCACCAATATTGACCCCTGTTAAAACAATTTCCTTAATCCCTTTCAATGCTATATTCTCTGCTTCGCATGTCAGCGATTTAATTCCCTGATTTCTGCTGTGTCCCCTGGCAAGGGGAACAGTACAATACGAGCATCCGTAATCACAACCGTCCTGGACTTTAAGGAATGAACGGGTCCTGTCACCCATTGAAAAAGAAGGATGGAAATTATTGTTGTCAGCCAGCCCATACGAATGAATCTCAGGTATTTGCCTCTTAGTGGGCTCCTGAAGATACTCTGCAAGGCTGAATTTCTCATTCGTTCCCAGCACAAGATCAACCCCGGGGATAGATGATATTTCCCCTGGATTCAACTGGGCGTAGCATCCTAAAACAACTATAAAGGAATCTGGTGACCGGTTTATGAATTTTTTTATTGCCTGCCGGCATTTTTTATCAGCAACATCAGTTACTGAGCAGGTATTGATTACGTAAATATCAGCTTTTGAATTTGCAGCAACCCTTTCAAACTTATCTTCCGGAAGGGACCGTGTGATTGATGAAGTTTCAGCAAAATTCAGCTTGCAGCCAAGGGTATGGAATGCTACCTTTTTCTTTAAGACCTTCATTGTTTCATGAAACTAAACCGACAAGCCGTCAGACAGAAATCAATAAAAATTACCTGCGCTCCTGCATCGGAAGTTTTGTCAGAAAAACATTCCTGAATTCAACATCTTTCCCTTCACTCTGCAGACATATGTATCCTTTTGTATCCGATATTCCTGTGGCTTTATTCTGCAGGACTCCATTCACATAGACCTCAATGGTGTTTGCTTTGCAGGTTACTTCCATTGTATTCCATTCACCAACAGGTTTTTCTGAAGAAGGTGCCATTTTCTTGACCATCCTTGAATTCCCTTTGCGTTCGTTCATGCCCGCACCGTTCATGCAGACAAAATCTCCTGCATTACCAGCACCGAGCTGACATTCAATCGTCTTAAGCCAGATTGTATCAGGTGTCTGGGCATGCACAAATACGCCGCTGTTAGATGCTTCAACGGGCCAGCGCCATTCGACATGAAGCTTATAATCGGAATAGGAGTTTTTTGTCCTCATATACCCGAAAGGATCCCCTTTAATGTGGATAACTCCGTCCCGGACATTAAAAACAGTTGCGGGATCAACCGAAGGATCTTTCAGTTTAAACACCCAATTGGAAAGATCTTTCCCGTTAAACAACTGAATTACACCGGTTTTCTCA
This sequence comes from uncultured Bacteroidales bacterium, assembly GCA_963831935.1. Taxonomy (GTDB): domain Bacteria; phylum Bacteroidota; class Bacteroidia; order Bacteroidales; family VadinHA17; genus LD21. Next base: position 188,686 of record CAWHSH010000009.1, on the reverse strand, counting down.
ATTCTGCGGTTTTTCTGATTTTTTGCGTTTTTTTGGCGGGGCTGCCCGTAAATGACAGTTGGTATTGCGAGAAGTACTATCAGAATCAATGATAAATAGCGAAATGGCCTGGTTTTCATGATTTTTTGTATTAATGATAAAACGTATGTTACCAAAGTTTGTAAAATGACATTTAAAGTAATTTGCTGGCAAGTTCTGCCAGGAAACTGCGTTCTCCTTTAACCAGATTTACATGTGCGAAAATATCCTGATTTTTCATTTTATCGGAAAGGTAGCTTAGTCCGTTTGAGGCAGTATCAAGATACGGCGAGTCAATCTGTTCAATATCACCGGTGAATACCATCTTAGTTCCTTCTCCGGCCCTTGTAATAATTGTCTTTACTTCATGTGGTGTAAGGTTCTGGGCTTCATCAACGATAAAAAAGATGCTGGAAAGGCTTCTTCCCCTTATATAGGTCAGCGGTGTGATAACAAGCTTCTCTTCTTTCATCATATCATTGATCCTCAGGAATTCGGGGCTTTGATGACTGAATTTATGCTTTATTACAGTAAGATTATCATAAAGTGGCTGCATATAAGGTTCCATTTTTTCCTTGACATCGCCGGGCAGGAATCCAAGATCGCGGTTTGCCAGAGGAACTATCGGCCTTGCCAGGAATATCTGTTTATATCTTTTAAACTGTTGCAGGGCTGCGGCCAGCGCAAGAAGTGTTTTTCCCGTACCGGCCTTCCCGGTAAGGGAAACCAGCTGGATTTCCGGATTCAGCAGTGCGTCCAGGGCAAAAGTCTGTTCGGCATTACGCGGTTCAATGCCATATGTAGTCTGCTTGATGACCCTGTTAAGAAGTTTATTTACCGGATTGTAATGGGCGAGTGCACTGGCACCATTATTCTTCATAATATAAAACTGGTGACCTTTCAGATCGGTATCAAGCTTGAAATCCGTCGCATTAATCCCCTCAGGTATTTCATAAAGCTTACTTATCATCTCATGGTCAACACCGTCAAGTACCTGGATCCCTTTATAGAGATCATCGACATTTGCAACTTTGTCGTTCTGGTAATCCTGGGCAATGATACCCAGCGATTTCGCCTTCATCCTGAGGTTAATGTCTTTCGTAATAAGAACTACCTGTTTGTCCTTATTTGAATTACAAACGTACTCAGCAATGGCCAGTATACGATGATCTGCCGTTCTTTCAGGAAATGACTGGTTCACTTTTTCGGAAAAGTCCTTCCCGGTTTCTATGTGAAGGTTCCCCAGGTTTTCCCCGAGAGGAATGTTCGCCGTCAGCAGCAAATCACCGGAGAGCTTGTCAAGTTCCCGCGTAAACTCCCTTGCATGAAAGTTGATCAGATCGTTGCCCCTTTTGAATTTATCAAGCTCCTCCAGTACAACTATAGGTATTATAACATCATTTTCTTCGAAATTATAAATGCATTTGTAATCGTGTAGCAGAACGTTTGTATCAATTATAAATAATTTCTTATTATGTTTCTTTCGCATTGTTAAGTAATTTAATATCAATAAACTGCACTTAATGAATTCGTCCCTTCAGCAAGATGCAAAATTAACTAAAATAAAGTTCACATTGTTGTATGTGTTGAAAGTATGTTAATTTGTAGCGGAAAGGGATGGGGGAAGGTTAAAAGTTGTATTCAATATGAATTATAAGAAAACGTTGGAATTCCTGTACAGTCAGCTGCCGGCATATCACCGAATAGGCAAGGCAGCCTATAAGGATGATCTGAGCAACTCCATAGCCTTCGACAATTATCTTGGTCATCCTCACAGAAGATACAAGACTATCCATATTGCAGGCACTAACGGCAAAGGCTCGGTTTCCCACATGATCGCTTCAGTGCTCATGAAGGCAGGTTATAAAACAGGACTTTTTACTTCCCCGCATATTTCAGATTTCAGGGAGAGGATAAGGGTTAATGGAAGGATGATACCAAAGTCGGCTGTGACCGGATTTGTAAGTAAGCATTCTGAATTCATAAAGGTTTTGAGACCATCATTTTTTGAGATGACTGCCGCTATGGGATTTGAGTATTTCGCGGAAGCTGGAGTGGATGTTGCTGTGATCGAGGTAGGACTTGGAGGAAGGCTCGACTCTACAAATATTATTGATCCTGTTCTTTCTGTGATCACTAATATAGGGCATGATCATATGGATCTCCTCGGGGATTCTCTTGAAAAGGTGGCAAAAGAGAAAGCTGGCATTATCAAATTCAGAGTGCCGGTTGTTATAAGCGAAACACAGACAGAGACTGAGCATATTTTCCTTTCAAAAGCGGAAGAAACCGATTCAGAAATTTATTTTGCAGACAGGAATTACTTATGTACCATGGACGACCTGGACTATGATACCGGCACAAGAATTTACAGGATTTATGATAAGCAGTCAGGCCAGCGGTTTAAATGCGAAACATACCTCGGTGGAGATTACCAGGCAAAAAACCTTCTGGCGGTATTTCAGGCTTTCAGGGTTTTAAGAGATGTGTTTTCATTTACTGATAATGACATTATTTACGGAATCCGCGATGTGGTTGCCAGCACCCATTTTGCCGGAAGATGGCAGATAGCCGGCAGGAAGCCTCTCATTATCCTTGATACAGGTCATAATCAGGAAGGGATAGAATATGTTATTGCTCAGATAAAGAAGATGCCATCAGCAAAACTTCACTTTGTTCTCGGTTTTGTAAGCGACAAGGATATAAGTTCAATCCTGCCGCTGTTCCCGTCAGATGCAAACTATTATTTTACAAAGGCCTCTGTACCGCGTGCGCTTGATGAAAAGATCCTGAGGGAAAAGGCTGCAGGATATGGTCTGCAGGGCAAATGCTTTCCTGATGTAAAATCGGCAATCCTGGCCGCAAGCTCAAAAGTATCCGGTACCGATGTAATTTTTATTGGAGGAAGTACTTTTATAGTTGCAGATGCACTATAACTCACCTGTTATTTCGATGACAAATATTTTTCACCGGTGCAAAGGTGTCTTCCGGTAAAGCTCTGAATGTAAAAATCTTAACTCATATGCTCATCAACCTGCTCAAAGTTGGCCATAGCCACAGCGGCCGAGCTGATGTAAGGGTGTTGAATAACCCATCTTACAGCTTCCCTGAAACTCGGTTCAGTGCCGGGAGCAGGTGAGTATTTACCACCTGAGCATGTTTTCATCGAAATAATTCCAACGCCATTGCGTCCTGCTTCAGCAAGAACAGAAATCAGCCTTTCCTGGTTCCACTCAGAGAATCTGCCTGAAACAGAATGGACAAAGGAGCCCTTATGATTAAATGGTACCATGATCACGTCATAAAAAAGCTCCTTATTGTTCCTTTCATGAAGATTAAGAAAATCGTTGTGTGCAGAGAATCCGCATGCTTTAATCACTCCGGAACTTTTACTTCCGGCAAAGAACTTCATCACTTCAGGATGAAAAAGCAGGTTCTCGTCAATTGCATCATGATAAAGATAAATATCAATATAATCCGTATTAAGAGCCTTTAAGCTTGCTTCAAGCTTGTAATTCAGGGCGCTGCTGATCTCATCGGCACCTTTCTTTCCTTTTCCTCCTGCAGGCAATTCATTCATTTCAAGCCTGATCTTTGACTGGATCACCAGTTCCTTCCTTATTCCGGAAACAGCCTTACCCACAAGCTTTTCATTATTGCCGTTGCCGTAGGAACGGCCGGTATCTATGAAATTAATACCCTTGTCGACGGCATATCTTATCAGGGCCTCCTCATTTGTTCTTGGGGCACCGAAGCAAATCGGGCTTACCAGGATATTTGTTCTTCCCACATTGCGTTTCCCGGGAAGTTCTGATGTAGGGATACTCAGATCCCGTGATAATAATTTCATACCTGCGAGGCCGCCAACGGCAGCTGACAGGAATTTTTTCCTGCTTATGATTCTTTTCACCATTTGCTGAACGGATTATCAACAACTAACCTTGTTTTCCTGTTTGAAATAGTATAGCCTATCTCATAAACCATTTTTGTAATAAGTTCCATTTTTTCAAAATCAATTCTTTCAACAATATCGCCTGATTTATGATAATCAGAATGCAATCCGGTAGTAAAGAACAATATAGGGATATCCTTTTTTACAAAATTATAGTGGTCACTTCTTGAAAAAAGCTGCAAGGGATTATCCCTTCCGCTAAGACTGTAATCAATGTTGATCGGAGATTTTTTATCTGCTTCATCTGCAATAGCCAGCAACTCCTTGCTTTGGTTATCGGTAATCACAAATACCCCTGATTTATCCGACATGGGTGTATCTTTAGTAGTGTCAGCAACTCCCTTTACCCTTCCTATCATATCGAGATTAAGGTCAACAACCGTGTTCGCGAGAGGGAAAAGAGGATTATTAACATACGATTGAGAACCGAAGAGTCCTATCTCTTCCCCTGTAACCCAAAGGAACAGGAGCGATCTGAGTGGTTTTTTCTCCAGGCTCTGAAAAGCCGCAGCAATCTCAAGGAGTGCTGCGCACCCTGATGCATCATCATCTGCTCCTGAATTGATCCTGTCACCTGATCCGCCAATATGATCTGCATGACCGGAAAAGACAACAAATTCCTCCTTCAAAACCGGATCACTGCCTTCAATCCATCCTGCAACATTGTTCAGGATCATCTCTTCAGTTTTTGAAGTTTCCTTTATCCTGATTCTTTTTCCCGGAATCAGAAAGGACTGGGATTTCAGTTCCGAATCGATTTTTTTCTGAAGCTCATCCAGGGTATGTCCTGTCCCCTTTAGAAGCTCATCAGCTACTGCCCTGTGAACGAAAATAATCCTTGGCATGCCGGGCATATCAATAATTAATGGTTTTGAGCCTTTCAGGTATTTGCTTGATTTTAACTCGTTTGCAATTCCCGGATACTGCTGTTCAATTGATGAGAATCCCGATTTTGGATCAGTGACAATCAGTATAGCTTTTGCCTTCGAGAACAACAGATTTGTAAGTTTTGCCTGGATACTCATGAATGATGACCATACAGGTTCTGAAAACAGGAATTTTGTTCCATCTTCGGAAAGAGGGGACCTGTTCATCAGAAGTAATATCTTTCCCTCGGTGGTGATGTTTTCAAGATCATTGTAATTATACTTATCATATTTAATTCCATAGCCTGCAAACACTGCTTCCCCTTCTATTTCAAAATCAGAGGCCCCGACTGGAAAAAGCTGGATCATGGGTTCCACCAGCGTTGTCGAATCCTTGCTTCCGCTTATTATTTTTATCATCGACTTATCCGGATCTATCATTTTTTTCATTACGGAATATGGCTGAAGATACGCACTACCATTAGCTGGTTTAAGTCCGAGAAGCCTGGCTTGTGATTCCAGATATTTCAGAGCGATTTCGAGCTCCGGTTCTCCATTTGACCTCCCTTTCAATCCGGGCGTTGCAAGGAAGGAAACATAAGCCCCCAGATCCTCCGAATTGATTCTGTTTGTTCCGGAACCGGCTTTTTGCGAGAATATCAATGATGGAATTGTTGTCATGACAATTATGAAGCTCAGGGTGATAATTTTCTGCCTGGTCATTGCGCATTTTTTAAAATAAGGCTTCAAATGTATGAAAGATTTTCGGAAAATTTGAAATACCTTCAACCGGGAGCAGATTAGAGCTTTAAATTAAAACTGTCAAAAGATAAAGTAAATGGAATGATTTATTTTTAGCTTTGCAGATTAACCAGGATGCATGAAGGTCAGTATATTTTTCTGGATAGGCTTCCATATTTTTATCTTCACAATGCTTGCGCTCGACCTGGGCGTCTTCAATAAACGGCCGCATAAAATAGCGGTAAGGGAAGCCCTTATCTGGAGTGGTGCCTGGATAACTCTTGCACTTTTGTTCGACGTTTTCATTTTTTTTCAGTTTGGGAAGACTCAGGCGCTTGAATTTCTTACCGGTTATGTAATTGAGTATTCACTTAGCGTTGACAATATTTTTGTCTTTATTCTGATCTTTACATATTTTTCAGTCAGGGCGCAGTACCAGCATAAAATATTATTCTGGGGGATATTGGGCGCCTTGATAATGAGGGGTATATTCATATTTACAGGAGTTGCGCTTATTAATAAGTTTAATTGGATTGTCATTATTTTCGGTGGATTTCTTGTCTTCACCGGTATTAAAATGCTTTTTCAGAGGGAAGCCACTGAGGTCACACCTGAAAAAAACGCCGTAGTCAGGCTTTTCAGGAAGTTTCTTCCGGTTACCGAAACACTCCACGGAGACTCCCTTTTCATAAGGCAAAATAAAAAATTATTCGCAACCCCATTATTCCTGGTGCTTCTTGTAGTCGAGTCTTCCGACCTGATATTTGCAGTTGACAGTATTCCTGCAATCCTTGCAATAAGCAAGGATACTTTTGTTGTTTATACCTCAAATATATTCGCGATCCTTGGATTAAGGTCACTATATTTTGCCGTTTCCGGAATTATGAGCTTTTTCCGTTTCCTTAAAGTCGGCCTGGCATTTGTTCTTACTTTCGTAGGTTTAAAAATGCTGGCATCTTATTTCCACCTGGAGATTCCCATACTTTTGTCCCTGACAATAATAGTCGCAATCCTTGTAGTCTCCATTATTGCCTCGGTCCTGATAAAAAAGAAGGAAGACCTGCCTGATTTGCTAAAGAAATAAAAATAATCAGCTTAAAATAAAATATTACTTTTACTTCTCAGTTTTGTGAAGGGATAAAGTACCCAATACACTTCTAAGGGCGAGCAATAATGATTTCGCACAGGCAAAAACCGGCTACCCCGTGGCTATTGATTATTCTTTTTATCATCATTTCAGCAAGCAGTATTTTGCTTGGATTACTGTATTACAAAAGCCAGAAGAAAAGACTTCTGAATGACAAGAAAATTGAATTATCAGCAATTGCCGACCTTAAAGTCAGGCAGATTGCCCAATGGCGGGATGAGAGGCTTAGTGATGCAATTCTTTTAGGCGAAAACGGACCATTCATCGAACGGTTGTCAGACTATTTACATAAACCCGACGACAAAACTCTGAAGCAGTATATTATTGAAAACCTGAAATCAGTTACAAAAAATCTAAATTATAAGAATCTTCTTCTGATCGATTCTACAGGGAAGGTGAGGGCATATTATCCTAACCAGGATACAATAATGGGTGAACATCTCGAACGCCTTTTTCCCAGTCTGATAAATCACAGGTCGGGGATGCTGACAGATCTGCAGAAAAATCAAAAGGTAAGCTTTGTGCATCTTGATCTGATTGTACCACTTATAAATACCTGGAGAAAAGACTCTTCAGTGTTTGGGTTGCTTGCGCTCAGGATCGATCCCCGGGAGATACTTTACCCGCTGGTTCAATCCTGGCCTGTTCCCAGTAAAACTGCCGAGTCATTGCTTATCAGGCAGGAAGGGGAAGAAGTGGTTTACCTTAATGAGCTCAGGTTCAAGAAGAATTCCGAGCTTGTTTTGCAAAAATCCCTGTCGGAAGAGAAGCTGCCGGCTGCAATGGCATTCCGCGGTATTGAAGAAACAATTGACGGTATCGATTACAGGGGTGCCTCAGTTGTTGCAGCAATGAAAAAGGTGCCGGGATCCCCCTGGTACCTGGTTGCCAAAATCGATCACAATGAAGTCTTTTCTGCTCTGAATGAGCAGATGACAATGATCATTATAATAATTATCCTTTTTATCCTTACTGTGGGATTATTGCTGGGTATTATTGAGTGGAACGAAAATGCCAGATTCTACCGTGAAAAATATGAGACCGAGCTTGATCACCTTGCTTTGAGGAAACATTTTGATTCTATCCTGAAATATGCAAATGATATAATTTTCCTTACCGACCGGAATATGGTCATTATTGAGGCAAACGACAGGGCAGCAGAGGCTTACCAGCACGAACGGAATGAGCTTATCGGAATGAGCCTGACAAGGATCAGAGCCCCCGGAGCACTAAAGGAACTGGAAGAAGAAAACAGGATAATTGATGAAGTAGGTTATGCCACTTATGAATCAACACACATCCGCAAAGACGGCACGATTATTCCTGTGGAAATAAGCGCCAGAAAAGTCGAAATCGAAGGTGTCAAATACTTCCAGTCGATCTGCCGCGATATTACGGAACGCAAACATGCTGAGCAAACACTTAGGGAAAGTGAAGAACGTTTTCGTAAGATCTTCGAGGAGAGTCCGTTCAGCATTGCCATGGCCGGGAAGGACCTTGGAATAATCAGGGCTAATTCTGCTTTTTGTAAAATGCTCGGCTATAAGGAGGACGAACTAAAGTCTTTTTCATTAAAGGATTTTACCCATCCCGATTACGTTGCGGGTGATGATGTCTCCTTACTGAGGCTGGTTGCAGAAGAGATACCTGTATACCATACCGAGAACCGCTATATCCGAAAGGACCGGTCGGTTATATGGGGCTCAACAACAATCAGTATCATCCGGAACAATAACGAGGAGGTTCAGTATTTCCTTGCAATGATTGAAAACATAACCCTGCGCAAACAGGCTGAGACTGAACTTGAAAAATCATTTTCCCTTCTGAAGGCAACACTTGAATCGACTGCCGACGGGATACTGGTCGTGGACGGTAAGGGAAAGATAGTCCAGTATAATCAGAAATTCACCGAAATGTGGAGGATTCCGGCGGAGATTATGGAATATAAAGACGATAAGAAAGCCATTCAGTTCGTTATGGATCAACTTGCAAATGCCGAAGAATTTGTAAATCAGATAGAGCGGCTTTACACCGCAAGGGAAGAAACAACATCCGATTTGCTCGAATTTAAAGACGGACGGGTATTCGAGCGCTACTCCCAGCCACAGAAAATATCGGGCCGGAGTGTCGGCCGTGTATGGAGTTTCAGGGATATCACCGAACGAAAAAGGGCTGAAGCAGAATTAATAGCAGCAAAGGAGAAAGCGGAGGAGGGTGACAGACTGAAAACGGCCTTTCTTCATAATGTATCCCATGAAATAAGAACACCGATGAATGCCATAATCGGCTTTTCTGCCCTTCTTAACGAACCCGACACTACTGACGCTGAACGTCATCAGTTTATTGACATTATCTTCCAGAGCGGAAGTCAGTTGTTGTCGATAATAAATGATATTGTTGATATTGCCAATATTGAAAGCGGTCAAGTAAAAGTAAATATCAGGGAGATGAACCTGAATTCCTCGCTCAGAAGCCTTGATGAACAGTTCAGTTATAAGGAACAACCAGATGTCATCGCCATAAACCTAAAAACCGGACTCCCTGATGAGAAATCGCTTATACTTACCGACAGCACAAAACTTATCCAGATCCTTTCCAATCTGATTAATAATGCCACAAAATTCACGAAGGAGGGACAAATTGACTTCGGATATAAACTTAAAGATGGCTTTCTGGAATTCTTCGTCAAGGACACAGGTATCGGAATACCCCCCGAGCATCATCAAAAAATATTCGAACGGTTTTTCCAGGTTGATAATCTTGTTTCAAGAAAATTTGGTGGTACAGGCCTCGGTCTGTCAATCTGCAAAGCCTACGTCGAACTGCTTGGCGGCAAAATATGGGTAAGTTCACGACCCGGGGAAGGTACCGATTTTCGCTTTACAATACCTTACTCTGCAGCTCATACAGTATTACAGAAGAAATAGAATTCCCCTTATCCGACCCAGACATTCAACTTTTTATCAGGAATTGAATCCCGGCGTGCGCATTAACTTCGCCGAGCTCGTTAACTCGGTTCGCCCCTGCCTGCTGCGGGGTTAGCGAGCATTAAAATAAAAAATTCATCATTAATGTGTAAGGTATTATTATTCGTTTCTTAAATTTTATTAAAAAACCAACTGACTTGAACATTCCGGTTTCCTTTTGCGTTTAATTAGTCTAAATTAAAATTATCAGACTATGAAAAAGATGTTTTTGATTGTGTTGGTAATCTTCGTTGCTACCCAGTTATGGGCGCAGGAAACAACAATGAAAAAAGAAGACAGGAGCTTCCGCATCCCGTTAATCGGTGAAAAAGCTCCTTCATTCACTGCCCAATCAACAACAGGTGTTGTTAATTTTCCGGAAGACTTTGGTCGTCACTGGAAAATATTATTCAGCCATCCGCAAGACTTTACTCCGGTTTGTTCTTCGGAAATACTGGAACTTGGATATCTGCAAAACGAATTCGACAAGCTTAACACAAAGCTTGTCGTGGTATCGACCGATCCTGTAGCAACTCATCAGCAGTGGATAAAAGCTCTCGAAGGGTTGAATTATAAGGATAGAGGTACAGTTAAAATAAAATTTCCTTTGGTCGATGACGAAAACCTGACAGTAGCAAAGGAGTATGGTATGATTCATGCTCCGACAAACACCACCAGGGATGTCAGGGGAGTTTTTATACTTAATCCGGATAATATTATCCAGGCGATCTATTTTTATCCGATGAATATCGGAAGAAACACTGAAGAACTGGTCAGGACAATCACAGCATTACAGGTTGCCACAAAAAACAACGTTTTAACACCGGCAGACTGGAAAGCAGGAAATGATGTACTTGTTCCTTATCTGCCTGCCCCCGGAAGTAAAAATGCTGATGAAACCTTAACAGATATTTATAAAATTGCCTGGTTTATGACCTACAAAAAATTAAATATGTAATAGTCAGCTGATTTGAAAGTCAGTAAGGCAGTTATTCAGGGTAGCTGATTCAAAAGGAGGTCAGATGATTTTTTGACCTCCTTTGTTTTTTTATTTATTTGGAGAATGTCGTAATCAAAAGGCCATGGTCCATCAAAAGAGGACTATCTGTGCATGAAATCTGGAAATTTTAGTATTTTTATAGTTGAAATCAAACAAACAGCATAAAATTACCGTTTAAGTTTTGTATTAAATAAATCCTGGGCCATCGTGAAAAAGGGGAATAACTTCTATATATTTCTGATAATCTGCTTTATTACTCTTTTCATTCCGGGTTGCATTAAGATCAAGAGATTTCCAAAGCTGACCACAGCTCCGATCACCAATATTGAACCTACAAGTGCAACATCCGGTGGAGAGGTTACTAACGACGGTAATGCCGACATTTATGTCAGGGGAGTATGCTGGGGCACAAGAAAATCACCGGACATAAAAGACACCAGAACAACGGATGGATATGGCGAAGGGGCATTTACAAGCAGTATCACGAACCTGTCATCGAATACTTTATATTATGTCAGGGCTTACGCTATGAACAGTGAAGGTACCGGCTATGGCAATCAGATCACCTTTACCACTGGTCAGCTGGATGTTCCTGTTCTGACAACCAGCTGCCGATATCCGGGATCACCCAGACGACTGCTGTCTCAGGAGGAAATGTAACCAACGACGGTGGTTCACCTGTGACGGCCAGGGGTGTATGCTGGAGCACTCATGCAACACCCACCACAGCTGATTCAAAAACAACCAATGGAACGGGAACCGGAACCTTTACAAGCAATATCAGCGGACTGACAGGCAATACCAAATACTATGTCAGGGCATATGCAACAAATGATAAAGGTACGGGGTACGGGCAGGAGGTATCCTTTAATTCAAGCCCTGTACTGCCTACGGTCACCACATCAGATCCATCCGCTACATCGACCACAACCGGAACAGGCGGAGGAACCGTTTCCATTGACGGGGGGTCACCTGTTACAGCCAGGGGAGTCTGCTGGAGCACATCTGCCAATCCCACCATTGCAAACAGTAAAACATCTGATGGCACCGGAACAGGAACATTCTCAAGCAATATTTCCGGATTAACTCAGAATACTACCTATCACGTACGTGCTTATGCCACCAACAGTGTCGGAACAGCGTACGGGACAGACAAGCAATTTACTACTGATCCTCTGACTGTGAATGATATTGACGGCAACAGCTATCATGTAATCAGGATAGGAACGCAGTTATGGATGAAGGAGAATCTTAAGACAACTTCTTTGAATGATGGTACTGACATAACACTGGTGACCAACAGCGGAACCTGGAGCACCCTGACAACCCCGGCCTATTGCTGGTACAACAATAATGAGGTTCCGAATAAGGCTACTTATGGGGCACTTTATAACTGGTATACCATTAACACCGGAAAACTGTGCCCTTCAGGATGGCACGTTTCAACAGATGACGAATGGATCACGCTTGAGAATTATCTGGGTGGATCGAGTCCGGCGGGAGGAAAGTTGAAAGAAACGGGTACATCTCACTGGTTAAATCCAAACACGGGTGCAACAAATGAAAGTGAGTTTACTGCTTTACCGGGTGGCTTGCGCCTGAATACCGGTGCATTTGAATCCATAAATGCTTACGGATACTGGTGGACTTCCACTGAACTGACACCGGATGCATGGTATAGAAGGATATGGAACCAGGATGACAAAACGTACAGGGATTATAAGGACAAAAAATCCGGAATGTCAGTCCGTTGCGTAAAAAACTAGGTATAATCATCTCATTCATCACATTTTTAATGCTTCTGATCAAATTTTTTTGGACAGGAAGAAAACCCCTGTTTTCTTTACTGAAAGTTTTAATTTCCTGATTCATTTCGAATCTGGCAAAAATGCCTGCCGGTACAATTAAAACTTAAAAACCAAGTTTAATGAAAGATGTAATTATTACCACAAATGAAAAGAAAATTCAGAATTAACGTTATTTTACTGAGTATAATATGTTTTGCAGAGATAACCTTCCTTGCTTCATGCAAGAAAGATCCTGTACTTCCAACACTGACCACTGTTACAGCTACCAATATAACCACAACCACTGCAACCGCAGGAGGTAATATTACTGCCGACGGCGGTGCTGAAGTAACCGCAAGAGGTGTCTGCTGGAGCACTGCTTCACAACCTGTTGTTACAGGGTCACATACATCTGACAATACCGGGAGCGGATCCTTTTCCAGCAATTTAACCGGTCTTACTCCCGGCACTACTTATTATATAAGGGCATACGCCACTAATAAAGCCGGTACTGCATATGGGAACGAGATTACATTTTCTACACAACCCATAGTCGTTCCTGTGCTTACCACTATCGAGATTACGGTAATAACATCAACAACAGCTGTTTCAGGAGGGAATATAACATCAGATGGAGGTGCCGCAATTACTGCCAGGGGAGTCTGCTGGGCAACCGTAGCGAATCCAACTATCAGCGATAGCAAGACAGTAAACGGAACAGGAACAGGAAATTTCGCAAGTGACCTTGCCGGATTGCAGCCGGGAACTACATATCATGTAAGAGCTTACGCAACCAACAGTACCGGAACAGGATACGGCAATGATTTAACATTTACCTCACTGGCAATCCGGCCAACTGTGACTACAGCAGCCATATCATCTGTAACACGCACAACAGCAGTTTCCGGAGGCAATGTTACCTCCAACGGAGGAGCACCGGTAACTGCACGTGGAGTCTGCTGGAGCACATCTCCGGGTCCTGTTGCTACAGGATCACATACTTCCGACAATTCAGGTAACGGCACTTTTACAAGCAATATAACAGGTCTTAATCCTAATACATTATATTATGTAAGAGCGTACGCCACAAATAGTGTGGGCACTTCATACGGTAATGAATTATCGTTTCCCACAGATCCTGTAGCAGTGCCAGTCTCTTACAACAAATAGTGTTACAGCAGAAACTCCGACTACAGCCGTATCGGGCGGAAATATTACTTCAGATAACGGTGGAGCAATCACTGAACGGGGTGTATGCTGGAATACAACCGGCAATCCTACAGTATCGGGTTCCAGAACTTCAAACGGTACGGGTACAGGAACTTTTACAAGCAATATCACAGGTTTAACGGCGGGAACGGCTTATTATGTAAGAGCATACGCAACAAACAGTGCGGGATCAGGTTACGGGAACCAGGTTACGTTCACCACATCCATTGCCGACATTGAAGGAAATATTTATAAAACACTCCAGATAGGAACACAGATCTGGATGGCGGAAAACCTGAAAACAACCAAATATCGTGACGGAACATCTAGTACCTAATGTTCAGCTTCCGGGAGATTGGAGCACTCTGGCAACTGATGCATATTGCTGGTACAACAATGACGAAGCTTCATACAAGGCACTTTACGGAGCATTATACAACTGGTTCTCAGTAAATAAAGGAACCCTGTGTCCGACAGGCTGGCATGTACCTGCGGATGAGGAATTTAAAACTCTTGAAATGTTCCTGGGAATGACCTCGGCACAGGCAAATGCCTATCTGGAGCGCGGAACCGACCAGGGTACAAGGCTGAAGAGCACTTCCGGCTGGTACAGCGGTGGTAATGGTACAAATTCAAGCGGATTTAATGGCCTTCCGGGAGGTTACCGTTATGGGCAGGATGGTGGATTCTATGATATTACCAAGCTAAGTTACTGGTGGAGCTCAACCGAATATGAATATGATAGCACAAAAGGGGTTTATCGTCGTGTTGACTATAACCAGACTGGTGTTTTCAGAGAAGGCACCTCCAAAAAAGGAGGGAAATTTATAAGATGTGTTAAGAACTAGACAATTAAAATTCTTCCTTATATTTCCCTCTAACTGTTTTTTTTACAATCCTGTATACTTCTGTCGCATATTTGGACGTTATACTAAGTAATCCTTAAATCGATTCTTAATATCATAAGGAAATTAGTATCAAAATCATTATTAACCAATAGAATTTGTTATGAAAAAAGCTTTTAGATCTTTTACTGTAGTATCGTTGTTAATCGTATTAGCATTATTCTACGGATGCAAGAAGAAACCGGATATGCCTACGGTTACAACTACTGCAATAAGCAGTATAACAACCACTACCGCAGCTTCGGGTGGTAATGTCACTTCCGACGGCGGAGCTGAGGTTACTGCAAGAGGCGTTTGCTGGGGAACTACCACAAAACCCCTGGTCACAGGTCTCAAAAACAAGTGACAGCAAAGGTACCGGTAGTTTTACCAGCAGTATTACCGGTTTGACTCCCAGTACTATGTACTATGTCAGGGCATATGCCACCAACAGTGAAGGGCACGGCTTATGGCAATGAATTGTCATTTACAAGTGCCGCAATTGTTGGTGCTACCTTAACAACTACCGCACCTGCAACAATTACCGCCACATCAGCAGTCGGAGGAGGAAATATTACAGCTGATGGTGGAGCTCCCATTACTGAAAGAGGCGTATGCTGGGCGACCACTGCAAATCCGACTACCGCAAACAGCAAGACTGCCAGCGGGACAGGAACAGGTACTTTTACGGCCAACATAACATCTCTCCAGCCCGGAACACTTTACCATGTAAGAGCTTATGCCATAAATAGTTTCGGACCAAGCTACGGAAATGATTTAACGTTCACAACCCTTGCCGTTGTTCCAACAGTCACGACTGCTAATATTACTGTGTTTGCACAGACGACTGCCACTGCCGGCGGTGATGTTACAGCAACCGGTGGTGCAGATGTTACCGCAAAAGGTGTTTGTTATGCGACTACAGCCAATCCGACAATTGCCGGGGCTCATATGGCAGCAGCCACAGGTGGATTGGGAGCATTTACTGTAAATCTGACAGGACTTACCCCCGGAACGCTCTATTATGTAAGAGCCTATGCTACCAACACTGCCAGGCACTGAATATGGCAATCAGGTTACATTCACTACAAGCCCGGTGGGTTTGGCAGTACTGACAACCACTGTTCCAACTTTGATTACCGGTAGTGCGACAACAGCACTTTCCGGAGGAAATATTACATCTGACGGAGGTGGTTCAGTCACTGAACGCGGAGTCTGCTGGGGCACATCAGCAGCGCCAACAATAGCCGGATCGCATTTAGCAAATGGTTCAGGCACAGGTATCTTTACAGTTACCATGACCGGATTAACTGAAGCAACTATCTATCATGTCAGAGCTTATGCCGTCAATAGTGCCGGTCCGGCTTATGGCAATGAAGTTACAATACTTACTTCAATGTCAGACGCGGATGGTAATGTTTATAAAACTGTTATGATAAGTACACAGATATGGATGGCTGAAAACCTTAAAACTACCAAATACAGGGATGGCATTACTGACATTCCGCTTGAGACTGATAACGCCGGCTGGGCTGCTCTCACCGGACCTGCATACTGCTGGTACAACAATGATGAAGCAAACAAGGCTGTGTACGGTGCATTGTATAACTGGTTCACGGTGAATACAGGCAACCTGTGTCCAACCGGCTGGCAGCGTTCCGACGGATGAGCAATGGACAACTTTAACAACCTTCCTGGGTGGTGAAAGTGTGGCAGGTGGCAAACTGAAAGAATCGGGTACAACCCATTGGTTAACTCCAAATACTGGTGCCACAAACGAATCAGGATTTACAGCGCTTCCCGGCGGATACCGTTATCGTCTTGATGGTACATTCGCTGACATAACCAAGCTTAGTTACTGGTGGAGCTGCTACCGAGTATATTTATGATGCTGCCAAAGCATATTATCGGGAAATGTTCAATGATCAGGCTTCTGTCTTCAGAGAAGGTGCGACTAAAACAGCCGGTAAATATGTCAGGTGTCTGAAGAATTAGAAATTATTGTCTATTTAACAAAAGAGGCTATCCCAAAAGGTTAGCCTCTTTTTTATCTCCCTCAGAATAAGCTTTATGCTTTGAACTCGATCTGTCATTCTGAACGAGGTGAGGAATCTTTTTTATTAGGAGACAATTCATAGAATAAAATACAAAAAGATATTGGTGTTAAAAATTGGATCCGCGCGATTAAAAACCGTATTAAAAACCGTTTTTTAATACAGTGATTTCTTCGGATTCCCTCTTTCCCTTTCCGGAATGCGATCTTAAATTGTGGCCTTCGAACCGAATTTAACAGAGAATAAAGTTGCAACTCCGGTAAACCTGTCCTAATTTTGATAAAGTAACAACCTGTGAGATTGTGCTTTTATAAGCATTACCGGGATAGCTTACTCACTTTTAATTATTTAGCACTTATGTTCAGAAAAGATGAATAGACCGAAGAAAGGCACATTCAATTTGAAGCTTAATGTGATCATTTTATATTTCCTGATTTTGCCGGGATGCAGTATCAATACCCAAAAGGCTAAGACAGAGACTTTTACAACAAAAGACTGGGCAATTCTGGATTTCATAAAAGCCGACAGCATTAATCCGATTCTCGAACCCTCATCCGATCAGACCTTTTTCTGTCCTGTCACCAAGAAAGAGGTGAGATGGGAAGAGAGAAATGTACTCAATCCTTCGGCAGTCGTTAAAGATGGCAAGGTCTATCTGATATACCGGGCTCAGGACAGGGAGATGACATCGAGGTTAGGGTTGGCGGTCAGTGACGATGGTTTGCATTTTAAGAAACAACCGTCACCTGTTTTTTACCCCGACAGCGATAAAATGCAGCAGTATGAATGGAAGGGCGGGGTTGAGGATCCCCGTGTTGTTGAGGCTGAAGATGGTACGTTTATTATGACTTATACCGCCTATGACGGAAAAGTGGCAAGACTATGCCTGGCGACTTCAAAAGACTTAAGAACCTGGACCAAACATGGTTTGGTTTTAGGTGAAGGTAAATACAGGGACACCTGGTCAAAGTCCGGTGCAATCATATGCAGATCAGAGCAGGGTAAAATTATCGCCGTCAGAATCGGAGATAAATACTGGATGTATTTTGGCGACACTGATCTGTTCCTGGCAAATTCTGACGACCTGATTCACTGGAATATTGTTGAAGATGAAGAAAGCCAGAAGATGATCCCTGTATTGCATCCGCGTCCCGGATATTTCGACAGCCGTCTTGTGGAGCCGGGACCATTTGGCCTGCTTCGTGAGGATGGGATCTTACTTATATACAACAGCAGCAATGCCGGTAATTACAATGATCCCGATTTACCGAAAAATGCTTATTCCGCTGGTCAGGCACTGTTCGATAAATTAAGCCCGTACAGGCTGATAGGCCGGACCACAGACAATTTCATTTATCCTGATAAGCCCTACGAAATAACAGGAGAGGTTAATGAAGTCTGCTTTGTTGAAGGTCTTGTATACTTCCACGACCGATGGTTGCTTTATTACGGAACGGCTGATTCAAAAATTGCCGTAGCAGCCACAAAAGGGAATTAAGATCTAAAAACCGTGTCATGAAAATGGGAGGCTGAATCAATTTAAATCAGGCAAAACAAGAATTTATATCTATAAGAATAGTTAAATTATCTCCGGTTCTGCATGAAATGTTTGTTAAAATAATGATGAACATTATCACTTGACTTTTGTCTTATTCTATAAAACCATTAAACTATAAACCAAAACGTTGTGACATAAAACTGGTAATTTTATCTCACTAACTTCGCAGTCGTTTTTTAACTGCGGATTTCCAGACTTATACTTGTTAATTTGATTAAATATAAAAACAGCTTTGTTTAACTAAATCCTGCATTATGAAAAAACTTATCCTGACTTCATCAATGATGCTGATCTGTTCAGCATTCCTGTTCACCGGATGTAAGAACACTCCTAAAACCGTTATTCCTGAAGCGGTTGAACCCACTCCCGAACAGTTGATAAAGAGAGGTGAATACCTCGTTACAATTATGGGTTGCAATGATTGCCATTCTCCAAAACAAATTACCGAACAGGGACCTATGGTCATCAGGGAAACCATGCTATCCGGTTATCCTGCTGATCGTCCTGCACAAAAGGCGGATCCCCGGGTAATAAAACAGGGATGGATGCTGTTAAACTACGACTTTACTTCTGCAGTCGGGCCATGGGGAGTTTCTTTTTCGGCAAATCTTACATCTGACCAGACTGGAATTGGAAGCTGGACCGAAGAAAATTTCAAGCGTGCATTAAAGGAAGGCAAGTATAAGGGACTGGAAGGATCACGTGCATTGCTTCCACCAATGCCATGGACTAATTTTACAACTATTGAGGATGGGGATGTGAAGGCGATATTTACTTATCTGAAGAGCACCAATCCGGTCAAGAATGTTGTTCCGATGCCGGTCAGCCCGGAGGAAGTGTAGAAAACGAGGAGGGGTTCAATCCTTGTAGGAAACATCAAGTAACGCCACTTTTTTCTTATAATCTATTTTCCGGATCTTTACCTTCAGAATTTCTTTTCCGGTAAGGGTTGATATTTCCTTCATGATCTTTTGTTTCTTCGCTGTTTTAAGTAATTCCAGATCTTCAAAAACAATCATATGGGTTATTGACCTGTTTTTTATTGTGAACTCCTCCAGAATAATTGCTGAGATCATTATCAAAATGTTGAAGATAATAACTCCCAGTACAGGGAATCCTGTCAGCTTTAAGGAATTGATGACGGAAATCCCGATTGTTGTAAAAATATAAGACATATCCTTAAGTCCGAAATTTATTGTTCTGAACCTGAGGATTGCAAAGATGGCAAACAAACCTATTGCCATGCCAAATTCAATAAAAACTGATTTCAGCATGGAAGTAATGAAGAAGACAGTAATACCCATTAAGAAAAAGGTAAACAGGAATTTCTCCTTCTTTGTGTATCTGAAATATATACCCCGGATAAGAATGATGAGAAAAACAGTATTTATCACGAATCGCAGAAGGATTCCGAAGAAATCCGGATTATTCAAGTTAAAGAAATTATCAGGCATATTTTTGATTTTATTATTTCGTAAAGCTAAAAATAATTTCGTTCAGAATCTACTTTTATTAAAGAGCAGAAGAGCTTCAGTAAATACGGTTAAAGTTGTATATTATTACTATTCAGGATGATTTTTTCAGAGTTGTATTTTCCGGTTCGTTTCAGTTACTCTAAACAGATATACAGGAATCAGTATAACCATAAAGATCTGTAACCGACTGTCCGGAGGTCATCACCCGGTCCTCTGCATCTGTAGTTAAATTAAGTGTGCTGGATAACATGCGGAAATCCCTTTCTGTTAGTTAAATCGCAAAATCTATAGGGTAAAATAAGTAATCCGCTGGTTTTTCCTAAATATTAGTGCATGCAAATCAAAGTTACGGAAGGTTATTTTAATAAAGTGAGGGAGAGTTTTATATAATTATCATGACAATTTGTCCAACAAATAACAATTTTTGATTAAAGCCCGTAAATAATTGATGAACAGGCCTGAAAAATTGATGAGAATCCGTGTTCCTGATTCAGAATTAGCCCAAAAAGTGATAATTTTCAGGATCGTAATACTCTCTGAGATTCTAATGTTTTCGGAAAAGTTATTTGTTAACTTGAATAGTTAAAATTGATATCAGTTAAGACCACGTGTAACCTGATAGCAGATGATGATTGATAATTCAAAAAGTGATGTCCTTTAAATTAAACAGATCTCAAAAAGATCAGTTGTACTGGCTTTTTCCATTTCTTTTTCTGGGGCTTGCATTTATTGCAATTTCACAGGATAAGCAAGACAGGGCGGCAGCTGCATGGACCGATGCAAATTTTAAGTCCGATTCCTCAATAACCATAAGTACGAAATCCGGTATTGTTGATAGCCTCAAAACACATGATTTTGATGATGGCACTACGATACCTATGGCTTATTGATTGCACGGTCAGCATAGATAATGATCTTAAGCCCCTCCCTCCTGACTAAGGCAAATTTACCAATTACCGTAAATGGTACATTTTACTGCTTTTTAATTGATTAATTGACGAATAGAATCACCTCTTTAACAGCCCAGGGAAATCATCTCCGTGGGCTTTTGGTTTTAATAGTCCAGTTCCAGAGGAAACAGTAACTTTGATTAAAATAATGCTTGCCATGAAAAATCTCATCCCTATCAGAGGTTTAGGCTTCCTTATTCTTATGGCTATTTCCTATTCATGTAAGAAAGAAGAATTGCCTGCTTTATCGACAGGTTCCGTAATCAATATTACAGCTACAACAGCTTCAAGCGGAGGAAATATAACGTCCGATGGCGGAGCTGGAGTAACTGCAAGGGGAGTTTGCTGGGGTGAAAATGCAAATCCCACGATCATGGATTCAAAAACTGTTGATGGGAATGGGACCGGGCAGTATACCAGTACCCTTACAGGTCTGACTGCAGGTTCTTTATTTCACGTAAGAGCATATGCAACTAATTCTGTTGGCACTGCATATGGTGTAAACTTGTCATTTACTACTTTGGGGAAATCACCGGAAAGCATAACTCAACCGGCGGCAAATATTGGTTCCTCAGAAGCAACATTAAATGGGACAGTTAATGCCAATGACCTTTCTACTGCTGTTACATTTGATTATGGTCTTTCGACAAGTTACGGTCAAACAACAACTGCTGCACAAAGTCCTTTGACAGGGAATAGTATAAAAAATGTAAGTGCCAGTATATCCGGTTTGGCACCAGGAACTACATATCACTACAGAGTTAAATCAGTAAACTCAATTGGAACTGCATATGGAAATGATTTAACCTTTATTACGGTCTCATTAATTCCTGTCATAATTAATGCTCCAGTTTCAAATGTTACAGCAAATTCTGCAACAACAGGAGGAAATATCACATCAGATGGCGGTGCTTCAATTACTGCAAGAGGAGTGTGTTGGGCAACAACACCAGATCCTACTACTGAAAATAGCAAGACCTCTGATGGAACCGGAACCGGGAGTTTTACCAGTAAAATCAGCTGTTTGTCCGGAACAACAACCTATTATATTCGTGCTTATGCTACAAATAGTGTTGGCACAGCCTATGGGGAACAGCAAAGCTTTACAACAAAATCAGGCCCTGTCTTTAATCCTGATTTGACTTATGGTTCAGTTTCAGATATAGACGGGAATTGCTATAAAACCATTCAAATAGGGGACCAGGTTTGGATGGCTGAAAACCTGAAAACTACAAGATATAACGATGGAACTCCAATCCCAATTATAACAGACAGTATTGAATGGGCCAGTTTGCCTTTTGCTGATTGGGTTGGAGATCCATGGCCCCTGAAATATGTAACATATGGGGCATATTGCTGGTACAATAACGATGAAGCCACTTATGAAAATACCTATGGAAAATTATACAATTGGGGCGCTGTGGGAACTAAAAAACTATGTCCTGCCGGATGGCATGTACCTTCTAGTAGAGAATGGTTAGTTGTTTGCCACGACGAAACAGACTGGGGTAGTGGCCCTTATGGTGAAGAACTGATGGAAGCAGGTGCAACTCACTGGGAAACATCTGTTCTTTCCGGAACTAATGAAACTGGTTTTACGGCCCTTCCAGGTGGAGTCCGTGATCAAACAGGTACATTCAGCGGAATTAGTCAGAAGGGTAGCTATTGGGCCGGTGATGAGCTAAGCTATCCCGGTTATAAATATTCTCACCCAATTTATTTTTATGCCAGGGCTATAGAGCATCATTTTACTGAATTTCTATTTTCAGAAAGGAATGGGTTTTCTGTTCGCTGTTTGAAGGATCAGTAACATTTGTCAAATAACTTATTGCCAGCCCCAGGACATCAGTTCCGGGGTTTTTTTGAATCGTCTTTTGGGTTCCAATATGTAATATTTTATCTAAAATAGCCATGATGTATAGTGTAAGGACAATAACAGATTCAAGATTTCCGTTTGAAAAAGGAAGTTTGTTAATCAGAATTCCGTATGATAGCATCAATTAAAAGAATCCTGAACACGATCAGATCCTGTAAGATCCAGAATCGGATTGCTTCAGGTAAGATAGTCTACTTTGAAAGCCCTTTGGAAGAAATGGTATTTAAGTATATACCTGGTCAGTTTAATGAACAGGGAAAATACTATGCCAAGTTTTATAATCAGGATGAATTTGAAATTGGTTCCGATTCAACTTCCGTCCTTATGGGTATTATGGAGGGGAAACCGATAAGTAAAAAAAGATATGACAAATTTCATTTAATTGAAGGTACCCACTGGAACAGACAAATCAAAACTCCTGCAACCTACAGGTCAGTAGGTACCTAGAACAAGGGTAGGAATGGGTGACTACAGAGTTATTGAAGTCCGGGAACGATTGATCAGGTTTTCCGGACTTCTTTTTTACTTCAATAATTAATTAGCGTTTATATATGTAGATAGTACTGATTGAATATTTTTTAGCTACACATTTGGGAGTTTCTTTATGTGGCCGGCCGGAGTATGTGGTAAAAAGTTTATCGGAACAAGAGCAAATGGTGAATAAAAATATTATCAGGGTCAAATAAAGAATGTTTTTAATATTTACCGTTTTTTGCACCATTAAGTGACCTTTGATTTACTGATGAAAAGAGAACAAATACTATCGCTTTGAATACAAATAAAAGTATCATTTATTTAACTCCCCTAATGTTTTAATTGCCAGGATTTTGACTAACATCCGGAATAAAGGTGCAAACAACCTTATTTTGTATGCAAATGAAGTTTATCTGGTTGTGGTGTAAAGGGGAAAGCTTTAATGATTATGTAATTATTTCGCCGATCCGGTCCCGGGGAATTTCTGATTTGAAAATTCAAGATTGCATCTGTGCTTCAGTCTTGCCTAATTTCCCGTTTTGAGGCCAATTTCCCCTGAAAATGTAACCATAGTATCATTTTTTGATACAAAAGAGGTAGATTTTGATATTTAGGTAGCTGAACTTTGTATAAGAATTTGGTTAATACTCTATCCAGATATTGATTTAAAATCGGTCAACCTCTATGTACAGTATTCTTGATCCTATATGAATTGCTTTAAGTTTTTCAATCATAATTTAATGATCTGCAAAAAATCTAAACTTTTTAAAACATAGTTACTATGTATTGTATCATTTTTAGTCCGAACTTCTTATAAAAAAGTTGCTGTTTCTATTTTTTAACCAAATATTAAGACGATGAAAACATTGAAAAGATTTTTATTCTTAATTGCAGGCATTTGCTTGCTGTTTGCATGTAGCAAGGATGAAGCACCGACAATATCAGGTGATAATCCGCAAAACGAAACTCTTGCCTGTGGTAAAGTATTTGTTGTAGAACCGACTAAAGGGGATAACACCGAAAACTTGATACAGGCATTTACTAAGGCTAAAGATGCCGGTCCTGGATCTGTTGTGCAACTTGCTGAAGGTGAATTTGAACTTGACTTTATTGAAGTACGCGATTTCTATGGCTCAATTATTGGTGCGGGAAAGGGTAAAACTGTTATTACTCCAAAGACAGGTCTTGACTGTGATGTCATGGAGGGGAATGGTCTCTGGAAGTTTCTGATCAATTTTGTGGGCGGAAATATTAACGTCAGTAATATGACAATTAAAGCAACTGATGGCACTTTATGCTCAAATGGAACCGGATTGGATGGATTAATTTTATTCTCAGATTACAACCACAACTACACGTCAGTTGACAATTATGTAAAAGCAATAGTCAATAACGTTGAATTCATTGGCTATAAGTTTGGCAATTGGTGGTATAATTGCTGGGATGCAATGGGTGGAGGTTGTAATAGCAAGGAAACCTCAGGTTTGAGCAGATCGCATGTTGATTTAAAAGTAACTAACTGCACTTTTGATTCATTTGGATATGGAACACAATTTATAGGTATAAAAAAGGGAAATTTTATTCTTGGAACTAAGAACAATGGAAATATTTTAAGCGACTGCGCTGAAGCAGCTGTTTTTTATCAAACTGTTAACACAGATATTTCAGTAGTTGGGAACAAATTTAACATTTCGGATAATTATTATTGGGGACTGGACTTTGACAATTACTGGGACAATACAAGTGCATTTGTTGATGAACCACAAACTAAAACTCCACTTTTTCTTATAGAAGGAAATGAATTCAACATTGCGGGAGATGATTCCTATGGCATGTGGTTGCATGATCATAGAATAATCTCACACCCTCAGGAAGATTTACCTGTCCTTATCCAGATGAAAAGCAATAAGTTCAATTTTAGTGCTGCGATGGCTTTTGGTATGTATATTATGGAGGTAAAAGGTCCTGTATTCAGGAACAATAAATTCACCGGAAATGGCTTCGTTGGGATAAGAGTAACTCCCTCAGGTTATATGGATGTCCCAGCCGAGAACGGTCTTATTCTTGGTAACAATTTTGCTAATGCAACTTTTGGCAGAGCTGCTATAGTACTTAGTCCATACACTATTAATTGGACTGTTATTGGCGGTAGTATGGGAGGAAGTGTAATCAATTTGGGTACTAACAATATTATAACCGGAATAAATATTCATTCCTCATTAGAACCACTTGGACAAACAATTACCGATAATTTTCAAGTAATAAGAGAAGCAATGAAAAAAGGATTTAAAGAATAAGATTTAAAGGGAATATGGACACACATCAAAATTGAAGCCATATCATGGGATTTTTGAATGATCCATTAAATCCTAATCCATTAATTGTTGATAAATTCATATATATCGAAAATGGAAAGGGGAAAAGTTAAAGCATAGTAATCATAAGAGGGTGTCTCAAAAATTAGAATTTTCCCTTCTTACATTTTTTAGACCCTATCCCCGTCCCTTCCCCTTAAGTCTAAGGGGAAGGGTATATCAAATTAAATTACAGGCACATATGCCCTCCCCTTATTTTTTAAGGTGAGGGTTAGGGAGGGGTTTCAAAACTTCAAAAACTTTAATTCCAGACTTTTGAGACAAACTCTTTTTACTTCCGTGTCGTATTACAGAAGTCCATTAAGATTTAATTCATATCGTTTTTAAGACCTAAAATTGATTCGGTTAGTCAATACCAAACTTTGAATCCCAGTGAGCGTATTGGCTTCGCCGAGCTCGTAAACTCGGTTCCCAGCTACTTGCTGCGGGGTCAGCGAGCATTAAAATAAAAAATACCAATAATAAACCCCCTTAAGGGGGAAGGGGGTGAAAAAAAGGTGAATTTGACCGTATAAGTGACTTTTTCAACACCCCCATCTTCAACAATAGAAATTCCAAGATATAAATAGAAAAATAAATCTCAAATTGTTATGAAAAGAAAATAAAATATAGATTCTTGTCAGAGAACAATATTTTGACGAATAGGCTCAACTATTTGACGGATAATTAGGTATATAAAAGAAACTATTTTAATTTAGTAGTGTCAATTCCTTATTTGGAAAAATTTAGTAATAATCAGTAAACTGACAATAAACAATAATTTAAAAGAATCAAACATCCAAGTATAATGCTATATACCTAAATTAATTACTAAATTATAATCATATGAAAATTAGCATATTGGTTAAAACACTAATTATTGCATTTTCGTTGCTTGAAAATACAATGTTTTTGTTTTCACAGGAATTAATATTTCAGAAGGAAGTAATATTGGAAGAGAGCAAATGCCTGACATTGATTGTTACACCCTTAAATCAGAATGTTACTTCATCTTCAGGAGCGACAAGTTTTGACGTTACTTCTAATATACCATGGACTTCATCCAGTAACCAGACATGGTGTACTGTTACACCCTCAGGTACTGGTAATGGTACTATCACAGCTACATACCAGTTAAATACAGGAACCGGTTCAAGAATAGCTACTATAACAGTTTCCGGATCAGGAGTAAGTGATCAGGTGGTGACAGTAACTCAGTTAGGTACAGCTCCATCATTGATTGTTACACCCTTAAATCAGAATGTTACATCATCTTCAGGAACGACCAGTTTTGCCGTTGCTTCTAATGTAGCATGGACTTCATCCAGTAACCAGACATGGTGTACTGTGACACCCTCAGGTACTGGTAATGGTACTATCACGGCTACATACCAGTTAAATACAGGAGCTGGTTCAAGAACAGCTACTATAACAGTTTCCGGGTCAGGAGTAAGTGATCAGGTGGTAACAGTAACTCAGTCAGGTACAGCCCCATCATTGATTGTTACACCATTAAATCAGAATGTTACATCATCGTCAGGAACGACCAGTTTTAATGTTGTTTCCAATGTAGAATGGACTTCATCCAGCGACCAGACATGGTGTACTGTGACACCCTCAGGTACTGGTAATGGTACAATCACAGCTACATACCAGGAAAATACAGGAACCAATGCAAGAACAGCAACGATAACCGTTAAGGGGTCAGGAGTGAGTAATCAGGTGGTGACAGTAACTCAGTCAGGGGCACCTCCATCATTGATTGTTACACCTTTAAATCAGAATGTTACATCATCTTCAGGAACGACCAGTTTTAATGTTGCTTCTAATATAGCATGGACTTCATCCAGTGACCAGGCATGGTGCAGTGTAACATCTTCAGGGACAGGTAATGGTACTATCACTGCTACATACCAGGCAAATACAGGAGCCATTTCAAGAGTAGCAACGATAACCATTACTGGTTCAGGAGTAAGTAATCAGGTGGTAACATTGACACAAGATGAACTCATCACTATTTCATATTCCGGATCTCCGTGGTGTCCCTCCGGAGACGTCCAGGATGTATCATTATCCGGTTCTTCAGGTGGTACTTATAGTGCACAACCAGAGGGATTGGATATTAATCCTGTCACAGGAGCTATAACACCAGGTACAAGTGTTGCCGGGTCCTATACAGTAAAATATACATTAGAAAAGTCAGGAGGGAGCAGAGTTTTGGAGGCATCTACCGAGGTAGCCATATATTTAAGTGTTACTCCACAAATTGTAATCAAATGGGGATGATGTTCTTATTTGCTCGAATGTTGATAATTTGTTTTCAGGCTATCAATGGTTTAATGGTACAACTCCAATTTCTGGTGCCAATGATCAGTATTATGTAACATCTAAAATTCCAGGAGTATATACCGTTGAAGCAATTGATAAGAACGGATGTAAAACTATGTCGAATGAAATAAGCATAGGGGAGTGCAAAATCCCTTTTGGTATACCCTAATCCTGCAAAAAGCTCATTTAAAATCAGCATCAGTGATGTTCCGGTAGGCAAAGCCCGTATCAGAATTATTAATGCATCCGGTACAGAAGTAATGAACCTCAATACTGAAAAATCAGATTTTGAATTTCTCAAAGAAATATCAACCAGCAACCTCGATAAAGGATTTTATTTTGTTCAGGTCATAGTCGACGAGGTTTATTTATATAGTGTAAAAATTATGGTTATTAAATAGATAATGACCATGAGACTAATAAAAACTTTTAGCAAGAATTTCATTTCGTGTTTTATTCTCCTTTTACTGTTTCAAACAAATTTACAATCACAAAGTGTAAACAATAAATTCCAGAGGCAAAATCATTGGTTTATTGGTGTTAGCGGAGGTCCGGCACAAACTAATATTTCAAATCACGGAACATCTGTTATATCCGGGGTTGTTATGACCAGGAAAAATTCCTATTGTCTGTCAGTCGATGCAGGGTACTTCTTTTCAAAATACTTTGGGTTATCAACAGGAATTGGATTAAGTCCCTATATCACTAAATTATCTTTAGATAGCTATTCAAATAGTCTTGATACGATTGATTCAGAAAATGAAAGCTATGAACGAAGAATTTCAGGTAATAATATTAATGAGACTCAAAAAATATATTTTCTCGAAATACCTGTAATGCTCAATTTTCAATGTCCTTTTAGTAAGGCAATCGGATTCTATGTTCAAAGCGGTATTAATCTGGCAATTCCTGTTAGTAAAAATTATTCAAGTTCAGGTACTTTTACATATTCAGGGTACTATCCTGCCTATAACGTTCTTTTAAAAGATATACCATATGAAGGATTCAAAAGCAATGTGAAAAATGATATAAGCGGGGAATTGAAAGTAAAAACTATTAATCCTGAATTAGTTGCGTCAGGAGGCTTTTATTTTTACACTGAAAAGCAATTTCAGATTTCAGTTGGCTTTTTTTATAAAAAGATGTTTTCAGATATTTCAGACTACTCTCCTGTTGAGTCTTTCCAACTTTCGACACATGAGAATCAGTTCAGAAGCTTTATGGAGGGGAGTGAAAAAACTACTGCCAGTTCAATGGGTATATTAATTTCTTTGAGATACTATATTAAATAGTTAGTATGATGATAGTGCCTCTCCGGGAATTTTCATCTTAAGTATGATTGATTTTTTCGAGCTTCCCGGAGAATCAGGCCATAATTTCTTCAAGGCCCACAGAACTTAGCTCCTGGGAGGTAATATTATGGTTGATTTATAATACTTTTAAATGGGATATTCGTTTGAAAAGGTTAGAAACTAACGAATTGATTGACAACGATGATACAGCTTCACTAAACACGGGACTTGTCATTAAAGGTTCTTATAACCATATATGGTGGTCACGGGAATATTTCGGTATAGCGGATTCGGCTTATGTTATCCCATTTATTTTTCTTATCCATGATACAGAGATGTTCAGTTTCATTAAATCCAATATTGTTTTGTCTGAAAATAAAGATTATGTAGTAAATCTCATATTTGATTTTGCTTATGCTTTTGATCCGATAAGCTCGGAATCGTTCGAAGAAGCGGCAATTTCAGGTGATAGTCTAAATCAGCGGGTTATTATTTCAAAAGGGGAAAATAAATATTGGTATGATATTTTATTAAATCGGCTTGGCATGTCATCCAGATTAAATGTTTACTAAACAGGATCTGCTTGTTATAATATAATGAAATCTGAGGAACTGAGTGACGATGATTTAATCAGGGGTTGCAGGGGAAACAACAGAAAGAGTCAGGAAATGCTTTACCGGCGTTATGCCAATGCTATGTACAAGTTATGCCTCATATATGAAAGTGATCGTGATAATGCCAAGGATATACTTCAGGAGGCATTTGTTAAGATTTTCAGAAACATCGACAGTTATGACAGGAGGGGTCCACTATCAGGCTGGATGAAAAAAATAATCACTAATACTGCAATTGATCATTACAGAAAAAATTTCAATGAAGCGCAATTTATTCCAATTGAAAATATTGTTCATCCAAGTTCAAATGAAGAATCTGTCGCTTCAATTCTTAACGCAAAGGATATTATTTCTCAGGTCAACAGATTACCTGACGGGGCAAGGATGATCTTTCAGCTCTATGCAATTGAGGGATATAGTCATAAAGAGATTGCGGACCTTCTCAATATTTCTGAAGGGACATCAAAATCTCAGATTAACAGAGCAAAACAACTATTGCAACAATGGATTGGCGGTTATAATATGAAATAAAAAAAATTGAACGGAAAGGATAAAATATCAGATAACTATCGTAAACAGGTTGATGATATTCTTACCAGTCAAGCCAATCCTGAACGTTTTGACCCATTGGAGCAGGAAGACTTGGATGAAATCTGGGAAGGAATATCCACTGAAATGGATATTGGTGAGGTTTGGAACGGCATTTCTTCAGATCTTGACACTCTAATGCCTGTGGATTCGGGTTCCGGATTTATTGTCAAATCCATTGCAATTGTTCTTATTATCTTATTAGGAATGATCCCTGCGAAGAAAATACTATTGGATTCAGGAATTAATCAACCTGAGTTTTCAAATGATAGTAAGCCAAATGAACAATCAGCAGATCTGATTATCAAAAATAAATCCCTGGATTCCAGTACTGGCGAACAAGTGGAAGAAGATATATCACCAGCCTCAAGGAGTCCTTTGGAAAAAAGTGAGGAAGGTAATAAGCCAGCCCTGGCAGAAAGGAGAAGAATTGATCTGACACTGGAAACGCCCATGTCCGTAAGTATCAAGGTCGTTTCAAAGGTTAAAGTTACTTCCGAAATGGCTGGTTCAAACCTGGTTGTTTCCCCGGATAAAATTCCGACTGAAAAATCCAGTATTCCACCGGTCTTATTTCCAGGCGATCTGGAAAAGATAGAACTAAAGTTTGGACCTTATTTTAGTCGATTGAAAATAAATAATATTTCTCCAGCCCCGGATTCCCGTTATCGTTAATTGAAAGAGGAAAGATTTCCGTAGGCCTGATTACAATGTTCAAAAACTCCTGGTTATTAAATAATGAAACATTGGATGGGCTTAAATCTGAATCTCTCACTACAACTGAAATTGTGTTTTTTCCTGATGTTGGACTCAGTCTCAGTTATTCATTAAATAAAAACTGGCTGCTTCAGGCTGATGGATTAATTTTTTCAAATACTGGTCAGAAATACCTTGGATATTATTATGGACACTATTCCAGAAAAGAAATCACTCTCAGGTATTCAACGTTTGCTCTTTCTGTTAAATATAAAAATATCGGTAAGGAGTTTTCTAAGCATCGTTCTTCAATAAATTTACTTGGTGGCGGTTATTTATCAGTTTTACATTCTGTTAATCGGAAAATAAATTTCGAAACCGAAAATATAAGCTCACAATACCGGAAATTTGATTTAGGTATCAGGTTGGGCGGTGAATTTGAATTACAGATTCTTGACCAGTTGTCTGTTGCCCCCGGGTTGTTTATATCATTAGGAATACCAAATATTTATAAAGGCAATAGTAATATTCCGGATTATCTTAGAAGAACTCATACCGGAAGTGCAGAGTTCCACCTTGCATTTTATTTTCATTAGGACTAAAAATTCAAATTTCGATTCCACCCTTTTGCCTTCTCTTTTCGTCTTATATATCAAATTGACTTTAGCTTTTTGCCGGTGTTCATAAAAACAAGTTTGACTTGTATTAAAAAGGTTCTTAATATTCTATTTGTCTAAGCCTTTACACGGCGTTTCGGGTTTGTTCTTGAACCCAACAAGGGGGGTACATCTATAAATTCTTACTAATTAAACCTGGTAAAATGAAAAAAGAATTATGGTTTTTTCCATTAATGATTCTGGTATTAATAGGTTTTTCCTATTGTGTAAAGGAGGAGCCTCCTGATTTGGAAACTAACAATAAAAATAAAGAGATATTCAATGCGAAAGATTCATCAGATCTACCAATTCATATTACAAACACCGTAGTAATAATGGAGACGGCTAGAGATATCATTGTAGATTTTGAAATAATTAATAAGGGAAATGTCCCAATTGCTCACCCGGGTGTGTGCTGGAGTACTTCTCAGAATCCTACAACTGATGATAGCAAATGGAATGGTTCATATCAATCAAGTTATAAAGATTGGCAAATTTATATTGATGGATTGGAGAAAAGCACAACTTATTATCTCAGGCCATATGCAATAATTGAAGGTGCAGGTACAGCTTACGGTAACGAAGTGTCATTTACTACTCCTGCTTCCTCCCCCCAATTGCTTTTAATCCAAATCTTTCTTATGGCTCTGTTTATGACGTTGATGGGAATACATATAAAACCATTCAGATTGGCACTCAGACATGGATGGCCGAAAACCTGAAAACCACCAGCTACAACGACGGCAGTCCAATACCTTTTGGTTCTGGTGATGCAGCTGGTTATACAGATTGGTTTGATTTCGGGGATGGTAATTATCGTTATTATGACGGTGCTTATTGCTGGTATAATAATGATGCTTCAACGTACAAAGATATTTTTGGTGCCATATATAACTGGCATGCTGTAGATACCGGTAAGCTTTGTCCAACAGGATGGCATGTGCCAACTTATTCCGAGTGGACTACATTGATATACACTTGTGGATGCGGAGTAGGGACTTTTGATGATGCAAGAGAAAATGCCTCGGTAAATTGTGAATTAATTTTTGGAAGTGGTTTTACACCTTTTGTTCATGGCGAATTAAATGGTTGGGGTTTTATTGGATTGACTTCGTCGATCCGGTTTCGGGGGGCCCCAACAATCCAAAAACCGGGGCCACGCTTTGGCGTCTGACAAATATTATGGATTGACTTCGTCGATCCGGTTTCGGGGGGCCCCAACAATCCAAAAACCGGGGCCACGCTTTGGCGTCTGACAAATATTATGGATTGACTTCGTCGATCCGGTTTCGGGGGGCCCCAACAATCCAAAAACCGGTGCCACGCTTTGGCGTCTGACAAATATTATGGATTGACTTCGTCGATCCGGTTTCGGGGGGCCCCAACAATCCAAAAATCGGGGCCACGCTTTGGCGTCTGACAAATATTATGGATTGACTTCGTCGATCCGGTTTCGGGGGGCCCCAACAATCCAAAAACCGGGGCCACGCTTTGGCGTCTGACAAATATTATGGATTGACTTCGTCGATCCGGTTTCGGGGGGCCCCAACAATCCAAAAACCGGGGCCACGCTTTGGCGTGGCTTATCGGTTTTGTTTTTATTTCCCTTCGGACAGCAAGCTGTCCTCGGTTCATAAAAACAAAACCGATTCCGCTTATGCGGGACCGGTTTTTGGATTGTGGGCGATTACGGATTCGAACCGCAGACCCTCTGCTTGTAAGGCAGATGCTCTGAACCAGCTGAGCTAATCGCCCGAAACGCGTGCAAATATAAATTACATTTTCTTCTCTGCAAAATAAACCTGTAAAATAGTCAAACCGTTATTTGACTGTTCCTCCTTAAACTTCTCAAAGCTTCAACTTCTTCAACTTCTTATCCGACATTTTTGTAATTTATTTATAAAGTTATAAACGATAATGCAACTTAAGCCGTTTTTTATAAGTCATGTTAATATGTTGATAACCTGTCTGAAATAGCCGGCAACATGTGAATTATTATTTTGTACATTCGCTTAAAATTTAAAGCAGAGTCAAGAATATTTATGGTGAAAAACGAACAAAGATGACCAGATTGACTCTATTCGTCTGTTGTGTTGTGAATTGTTCTTATAAGAAACCCTGAACCTGACCTGTATGAAACACTTCAAATGTTTTAACAGACTTTATGTTTCTTTTACCGGTGAAAATACAATATCAAGATTCATAATTCTATGCATTCTATTCATTATCTGCGGTTCTGGTACCAAAACTGATGCATCATTGGTAAACAGAGATCCTGTTCTCCCTCCTGTAGCAATCTGCAAAAATATTTCCGTACAGCTTGGACCCGGAGGGAATGTAACAATTTCAGGTTCAGATATAAATGGCGGATCATATGATCCTGACGGAACTATAACCAGCCTTACCGTGTCTCCGGATAATTTTACCTGTTTACAGAAAGGCCCCAATTCAGTTGTTCTTACAGTTACCGATAATGAGGGGCTAAGTTCAACATGCACAGCAACAGTTACAGTGGAGGACAGGATTCCTCCGGTAATGATATGCCGAAATCATACTGTTTATCTCGATGCATCGGGGAATGGCACCATTACATCTACTGATTTAAATAACGGATCTGCCGATAATTGTGCTTCCGGACTCTTTCTATACATCAGCAGAACAAGTTTCAGCTGTTCCGATATTGGTTCACCTGTGGCTGTTACTCTTATCGGTACTGATGCTTCAGGAAATTCTTCTTCATGCATATCTCAGGTTACGGTGCTCGACACGGTTTCTCCGGTAGTTAATACCAGACCGTTTAATCTTGTTCTTGGATCCGGAGGCACAGCGACACTTAATCCTTCTGACGTGGATAATGGATCATACGATAACTGTGGAACCATTATTTTATCGGTCTCTCCTGATGCTTTCAATTGCAGCAATCTGGGTCAAAATACTGTCACCCTTACAGCACTTGATGCGCATGGGAATTCAACATCCCGGCAGGTAACAATTTCTGTTACTTCAACCCTGAAAATTACGGATATAATGCTTACCAGCTGCGATCTTTCCCAGGCACTCGCACTGTTTGAACCAGAGGTTGATGGGGGGACCGGTCCATATTCATTTTATTGGAGAGGACTGGATCCGGCCACAAAACCATTTATGATAATTATTCCCCTGCCCCCTTCACTTCAGTTTTCGAATTCAAGCTTCCTTCAAACTCCCTTCTTTAACAGCACAATGCCTGTTGGTTATTATGACATTCGTCTGGTTGTCACCGATGGCAATGGTTGTACCGATTCTTCAGATATGACAATAAATCATACCGGCGCTATATTCAATAATCAGACTTTCAGATATTCGAAAGCTTGTGAAGGGGAAATAAAAACATATTCTGTTAAATATGAAAGTGATGCAACTTATACCTGGTCAGTGACTAATGGTACAATACTAGGCAGTGATCCTGATACAAGCAGCATAAATATAATGTGGAACCTTGGTGTTGTTCAGGGAAGGATTGAAACAACTATATCAGAACCAAACACGCTGTTCCCGGGTGGACTATGTGAGTCTACTGTAATTGATTCTGTTACTATTACACCAGCTCCGGTACCTGCTTTCAATAATCCGTCACTAAATGCCTGCTCTGATGATGTCAGCATATACACTCTGACGGGCAGTTATGCATACCAGGGCTGGACAGTAACTGGAGGTGTAATTACAGCAGGCGGAAAAATATCAGACAATTTTGTTTCTGTCCGGTGGGGCAATGGTCCCTCAGGAACGGTCTCAGTGTCTGCAGGCAGCGATCCATCGTGCACCGGTACGATTACAGTGAGTGTTACAATTTTTAACCTCTCGGGAACCATAACATCATTATCAGATATTACCTGTAACGGTGGGTCTGATGGTTCTGTAACAGTTGCAGCCGATCCGGGAACAGGGCTGGCACCTTATGCCTATTCGCTTGACGGGGGCGCTTTTCAGCCGGGAGGGACATTCACGGGCATTTCTTTAGGAAATCATACTGTCCGGATCAGGGATGCATTACTTTGCACTTTTGATCTTCAATTTATTATAAATCAGCCGCTTCCTGTAACAGGCTCAATTAGCGCCCAGGTTAATGTCAGCTGTTTCCTGGGCAATGACGGATCGGTTACAATAGCTGCATCCGGGGGTGTGGCACCTTACCAGTTCAGACTCAATGCGGGACCTTTACAGAGTTTAAATATCTTCAGCGGCCTGTCGGCTGGTTCTTATCTGGTTACCATACAGGATAGTCACGGATGTACAGCAACCGTACCGGTTACAATAACACAGCCTCCGGTCGCTCTTAACGGATCAGCATCTGTAACAGATGTTGCCTGTTTTGGCGGATCAACAGGCAGAATTGACCTGACAGTGACAGGTGGTACTCCTCCTTACTCTTATTTATGGAACAATGGCGCTGCGGTTGAAGATATTACCAATCTTGTTGCCGGGGACTACAGTGTAGTTATAACTGATGCGAGCGGGTGTATTGCAATTGTAAATACAACAGTCAACCAGCCTGCATCAGCACTTTCCGCAACAGCTTCCGTCACAAATGTTCTTTGTTTTGGCGGTACCACCGGTGCAATTGACATTACAGTTGCAGGTGGCACTTCACCATATACATTTGTCTGGAATAACGGTGTGACCACAGAGGACCTTATAAACCTGGCCGCCGGTTCCTATTTTGTAATGGTAACTGATTTAAATGGGTGTATGTTCTCATTAACAGTCCCGATAATACAGCCTCCCTCATCTGTTGGCGGATCAGTAATTGCAAGGAATAATGTTTCCTGCTTTGGAGGCAATAATGGCACTGTTACTGTGGGCGGTTCTGGCGGGACAGGCCCCTGGGAATATCAATTGGATGCCGGAACGTTCCAGTCATCCGGCACCTTCGGATCTCTGACTGCAGGTACCTACAATATTACAATCAGAGACGCCAATATGTGCACATTTGTTTTGCCTGTCACTATTACAGAACCATCAGCCCCGTTAGGAGGCAATATTGTTTCGCAGTCGGATGTCCTTTGTTTTAACGGAGCATCAGGAACCGTTACAGTCACTGGTTCCGGCGGCACATCACCATATGGATATAGTATTGATGGAGGAGTGTTCCAGTCATCCGGAATATTTACAGGATTAAATGCAGGTTTGCACACTATTGCAATCAGAGACAGCAATTTGTGTACATTCAGCCTGCCGGTTACGCTGGGTCAGCCAGTTTCACCTGCGGGAGGATCAATTATCTCTCAGACTGATGTAAAGTGTTACGGAGAAACAACCGGAAATGTAACGGTCTTAGGATCAGGAGGTACACCTCCGTACACGTATTCAATTAACGGAGGATCCTTTCAGACGTCAGGATTATTCGAAAACCTGGGTGCCGGTACCTATAACATTACTGTAAGAGATTTCAACCTTTGTCAGTTCGTTATGCAAGTAATTATAGGTCAACCTGCTTCTCCACTCACTGTAACGATTACCAGTACCAATGTGCTATGCATAGGAGGAGCTTCCGGAACAGCAACTGCACTTCCATCAGGAGGGACAGCCCCTTACACGTTTCTTTGGAACACCGTCCCACCTCAGACAACTGCCATGGCTGCAAACCTCCCGGCAGGAACTTATACTGTAACAGTAACCGACAATAATGGATGTGTTTCATCAGGAGTTGCGACCATATCGCAACCATCAGTTGCATTAACAGCAACACTGACCGTTACTGATGTCGGCTGCAACGGCAGTTCCGACGGATCAATAAACCTTACAGTATCCAATGGCGCCTTGCCTATGACATTCCTTTGGAGCAACGGTGCTGTAACAGAAGACCTTAATGGTATAGCTGTGGGTACATATTCAGTATCGGTTACTGATGCTAACGGGTGTACGGCCAACGGAAGTGCAACAGTCAGTCAGCCTTCTGTCCTGTCTGGTAATATTATTGTAACCGATGTTTTATGCTTCGGGGGAAATACCGGTTCATTAGATCTGACAATAACCGGAGGAACCTCTCCATACGCATTCCTCTGGAACACCGGATCAGTCACTGAGGATATAGTCGCACTGGCAGCAGGAAGTTATTCAGTCACCGTGACCGACCAGCACGGATGTACAACCGTTGTCAATGCTTCAGTAGCCCAGCCTGTCTACCGCACTTACAGGAAGTATAACCTCGCAGACAAATGTTTCGGTTTATGGCGGAAATGACGGAAGTGTGACCGTTTCAGGAACTGGTGGAACTCCACCATATCAGTACAGGCTGGATGGAGGAAGTTATCAGGCATCAGGGACGTTTGGGACGCTTACAGCGGGAGCATATACTGTCACAGTCCGGGATGCCGGATTGTGCACACATGATATTGCTGTTACCATAACCCAGCCCTGGATCCCATTAACCGGCAATATTGTATCTCAAACCAATGTTCCGTGTTTTGGCGGATCAACGGGAAGCATCACTGTTACAGGGTGGGGCGGCACCTCTCCATATGTATACTCCTTTAACGGAGGGACTTACGGGAATTCGGGTACATTCGGTTCATTAAGTGCCGGAACTGATACCATAACTATCCGTGATGCAGTAATGGATGTTTACGACATTATTATTACAATCACCGAACCCGATGAGCTAGAGGTTTCAGTTTCCGGCGAGGATGTGCACTGTTACGGGGCAGCTACAGGAAATGTAACAGCTTCAGTATTGGGAGGCACAGCGCCATATAGTTATCTCTGGAATACAACTCCTGCCCAGACAACATCAACCGCCACCGGTCTGGCTGCGGGTACCTATGAAGTAACGGTTGCAGATGCCAATGGATGCATAGCCACAAATAGTGCTACAATCCTGCAGCCGGCAATTGATATGAATGTTTCAATAACCAGCGTCAATGTTCTGTGCGCAGGTGGAGAGTCAGGAAGTGCAACCGCTCAGGTTGAAGGCGGACTGGCACCGTATACTTTCTCATGGAACACGGTGCCGGAACAGACAAAGGAATCAGCAACTGATCTGAGTGCAGGGAATTATACTGTTACTGTAACCGATAGTTATGGATGCGTTAAGACCGGAGATGTGAATATAACTGAACCTCAGGATATATCAATCGAAGCTTTTACCGATGTTTCCTCGTGCCCGGATTCGGATGACGGCGCAATAACCCTGACAATTACCGGCGGTCAAAGTCCGTATACTACAATCTGGTCAGATGGTATCACCACACAAAACCGCATAAAAGTAAAACCGGGAACATACAGTGTTGTAGTAACGGATCAAAATGCCTGTGCAAAGTCGCTTGTTGTCGAAGTTGTATATACATGGACCTTTAATTGTGTTGTAATACCCCAGGTTATCACTCCGAATAATGACGGATTTAATGATGAATGGATCATAAAGAACATCGACCTTTACCCGAATGCCGAAATACATGTTTACAACAGGTGGGGCGAGATGGTATTCAGCACAAAGAATCTTTCAGATAATCCATGGGATGGCAGGCGTGACGGCAAGCTGGTCCCTACAGATTCGTATCATTATATTCTCTATCTCAATGACGGATCAGAACCAAGATCAGGTGTTATCAGTGTAATAAGGTGATATATTTAAGATGTTGAAATTTAAAGATATGAGCCATTACAGAGGTGTTTTTTCAGCCCTTTTTGTATTCTTTATTTTTGGGATTTCTGAAGCACAGCAGGTTCCGATGTACAGCCAGTACATCATGAATGGATTTCTGGTCAATCCATCATTTGCAGGACGCGATGGCTATACTTCTGTCAATCTTACGGTAAGGGAACAGTGGGTCGGACTATCGCAGGCACCTAGCACGTATGCCTTAAGTTTTCAAACCCGCATACTGAAAAACAGCTATATTTCAAAATCCACACAGGTAAAGAAAAAGCTTGTAAGGCCAACAAGAGGGGGACAGGTAGGTGTTGGCGGATATGTATTTAATGACAATAACGGTATAATGCACCGGACAGGAATCCAGGCTGCCTACGCATATCAGATCCCTCTGGGAGCTGAAGAGAATCAATTCACGAAAAGTCTTGCATTTGGACTGGCGCTTACTGCTTATCAGTATGCCATCAATACTGAAGGATTGATTTATGATCAGAATGATCCATACCTTAACAATTATGACAGATCGGTGTTTATCCCGGATTTCAATTTTGGAGTCAGTTATATCACTCCGAAATATTACCTTGGTTTTTCAATGACCAACCTTTTGAGGGGATCTGTAATGTTTTTCAATGACAACAATAACAAGAATTTTGAACTTGGACATTATTTCCTTACAGGAGGGATGAAAGTGCCACTCTCAGGAAACTGGATGCTGGAACCATCGGCATTCATCAAAACTTCAGATATGTTTCTTAAATCCCTTCAGGTTGATCTTACATCAAGGATTTATTATAAGAACGATTACTGGGCAGGCATATCATACAGGACCAACGATGCCATAATTCTGATGTTTGGACTGAGATACGACAGGTTTTATTTTGCATACGCTTTTGATTATACATTAACTGATATCAGAAAACAAAGCTTTGGCTCTCATGAATTCACTCTCGCTGTAAAATTCGGAACAAGTGCCAGAAGATACCGGTGGTTAAATGCTTATTAAACAAAGTATCGTGAAAATGACCAGCACCCTCGTGCTGCTGCTTTTACTTTTAAACTCCAGGGAACTGCCAGGATGATCTTAAAGCCCTGCCGGTCAGGATCATGTTTTATAATGTTGAAAACCTGTTTGATACATATAACGATACTCTCAGGGATGATGAGGAATTCCTGCCCGGAGGTTTAAGGAGATGGAATAACTCGAGATATATTAAAAAGATCAATTCCGTCTATAAGACAGTCATAGCGGCAGGGGAATGGAGCCCACCTGCTGTTATTGCATTTTGTGAAGTAGAAAACAGAAAAGTACTTGAAGATCTGATCCATAAGACTTACCTTTCCAGGTATCCCTATGGGATAATTCATGAAGAATCGCCTGATGAGAGGGGAATAGATGTATGCCTGATATTCAGGAAAGATATTGTTCAGATCATAGACTACCGCTCGTGGATCCCTGCAGATGAAAAAGGGCAGGATTTTAATACCCGTAGCGTGCTTTATACAAAATGTGAAATACTTGGTGATACCTTACACCTGATAATGAATCACTGGCCATCGAGAAGGGGAGGGGTACTTGCAGGTGAAACCAGGAGACTGTCAATTGCCGGTATGGTCAGGAAAGCAGCTGATTCACTTGTACGCTGCCTCTTCAGGGCTGGCCAAAATAATCATAATGGGTGATTTCAACAGCGACCCGGACGATCCGGCCATTCAGGCTCTTGTAAATCCTCAGGAACCTGAAATAAGGTCAACAGAGTTGAAACTGGCAAATCTGGCACAACAGAAACGACCGGGCATACCCTGGAACATACCGTTATATGGGTGTATGGGAAATGATCGACCAGATGATTGTTTCGGACCCGCTGATAAACTGCAGTAAAGGATTATTCACCAATTCAGGTAATTTCAGGATTTTTGCACCGGATTTTCTGCTGAAGAACGATTCAAAGTATCCTGGTCTAACTACTTTTTCAACTTACAGGGGATACAGGTATCAGGGAGGAATCAGCGATCATCTGCCGGTTCTACTTGACCTTGGTTTCAGGTGAATCTTCGTATTGCATCAACCCAAGCTCCTTCCCTTTTTCCAGCATCAGCTTCCTGGCGGCTTCATGTTCATTTGGAATTATTCCGTCAAGAATAGCTTCCCTGATTGCATTTTTGATAATACCAACCTCTTTCCCCGGTTTAATTCCGAAGGTTTTGATTATTTCATTCCCGTCAACAGGTGGCTGGAAATTTCTTATTGCATCTTTTTCCTCAATTTCCCTTAGCTTATTTCTGACCAGTTTGAAATTTTCAAGGTGTCTTACTTTAGTCGCTTCATTCTTAGATGTAATATCGGCTTCACAAAGCAGCATCAGATCGTCGATGTCATCTCCTGCTTCAAAAAGCAGTCTTCTGACAGCAGAGTCGGTCACAATTTCCTGTGAAAGAGCAATAGGCCGGAGATGAAGATCCACCATCTTCCTGACATATTTCATTTTATCATTTAAAGGAAGTTTCAGTTTCCTGAAAATATCAGGGATCATTTTCCCGCCGATAAATTCATGGCCATGGAATGACCAGCCGGATTCAGGAACATATTTCTTGGTGACGGGTTTTGCAATATCATGTAACAGTGCTGCCCATCTGAGCCAGATATTATCGCTCTTCCTGCTTATGTTATCAAGGACCTTAAGTGAATGAAGGAAATTGTCCTTATGTGCCTTCCCATCTTTTTGATCAATCCCTTTAAGATTATCAAGTTCAGGGAAGATATGACCAAGAAGTCCTGATTTCTCAAGCAGGATAAATCCCCTGGAAGGATGGTTGCACATAATTATCTTGTTCAGTTCCTCAATGACCCTCTCCTGTGAAACGATATTAATTCGTTCTGCATTTACTGTTATTGACCTGAATGTATTTTCCTCGATTGAAAAATTCAGCTGTGTGGCAAATCTGACAGCTCTCATCATCCTCAGCGGATCATCAGAGAATGTAATATCCGGATCGAGGGGTGTCCTGATGATCTTGTTCTTTAAATCCTCCGACCCGTTAAATGGATCGAGGAAATCACCAAAAGTCTCTTTGTTGAGGCTTATTGCCAGTGCATTAATTGTGAAATCCCTTCTTTTCTGATCATCTTCCAGGGTTCCGGCTGCAACGATCGGGTTTCCTTGAATTCCGGCTATAGGATTCCTTCCTGGCTCCAACAAATTCTATATCATAATTATTGTATCTGAACATTGCTGTCCCGAAATTCTTAAAGACACTTACCTTTGATCTGCGGTCCAAGCTTTTTTGCTGCTTTCCTGGCAATATCAATCCCATTTCCGGCCACAACAATATCAATATCCTTTTCGGGATGATCTCTTCCAAGCAGGCAATCCCTAACATAACCTCCTATAACCCAGGCCTCGACATTTTCACTGGC
This sequence comes from uncultured Bacteroidales bacterium, assembly GCA_963831935.1. GTDB lineage: Bacteria > Bacteroidota > Bacteroidia > Bacteroidales > VadinHA17 > LD21. The sequence goes on along the minus strand of CAWHSH010000009.1, from coordinate 146,156 downwards.
TAACAACTTCCGAAAGTATTTCGAAAATCTTGTCATTTAGACACATTTGCATGAATTCAGATATGACAATATGTTAAACAATAATGACAAAGTTACAATTTATAAGTATTTTTGAGAAAACCGAACAGGTAATGGATTGTTGGTATAAAGATTGTACATAACCAAAAGACACTTAATAACTGAATATTAATTTAGAAAAACAATATGTTGGAACATTTGACCAAAGAGACATTTCTCAGCAAGATTTTCAACTATGAAACTGATAAAGAGTGGAAATTCACAGGTGAGCGTCCCTGTGTCATTGACTTTTATGCTGACTGGTGTGGTCCATGCAAGAATAGTTGCTCCTATACTCGAAGAGCTGGCAAAAGAATTCGACGGCAAGCTCGATATTTATAAGGTCAACACTGAAGAAGAACAGGAACTTGCCGCAGTTTTTGGAATCAGGAACATTCCATCAATACTGTTCATACCTGTAACAGGTCAGCCGCAGATGGCGTTAGGAGCACTTCCGAAAGAGACTTTTGTCAAGGCTTTTAAAGATGTTCTTGGGGTAGAGAAATAAGGTGTTAATAAAATATCTTCATTGTGTGGAAAAAAATATCAGCCAAAACGAAACATATCTGTGTATCCGGACGTTATATATATGAAAAAGTAACCATCAATGGTTACATGAGTTTTTTTCATGGATTTAGGTTTAGGGTAGTAAAGTAGTATCCCGCAGGGTGAAAATTCTGCGGGATTTCTTTTATACCAGGTCCTTAAAAATGCTGTTTATTTCATCCTCAGTCGACCTCAGCTTTTTCTGACATTGCCTGATAAGCTCCGAAGCGCGCTTGACCTCTACAGATAACCTATCAACATCCAGTTCTCCGCTTTCAATATTGCTGAGAATTTTTTCGATCTCATTGACTGCCTGGTTAAATGAAAATTCCTTTTTTGCCATATTATAAGTATTTTAAATTGTCTTTTCCTTTCTAACCACGGAGTTCTAATTCCAAATGTTTTTAATTTGATTGATTACATCCCCCTAGCCCCCGCCATAAAATCTCCACTGCACTCTGGCTCCTGCGCTAAAATCGCCTTTCACTCTTCTAAGACCTTGCTGCTTACCGATCCATCGCTGAACCGGGTATTTATCAGATCGTTATTCTGTAACTGGCTGCTTAACCTGATTATTTTCCCGTTAAGTGAGGTTATAGTGTAACCTCGTTTCAGAACATTTTCAGGATCAAGAATTTTAAGCGAGTTGTCAAGTCCTGAAATCTTTATGCTGAGCCGTTCAGATATGCACGCCGAGTATACAATAGTTCTGCTTTTTCTGGTTTAGATCTGAATCATTCATTGACAATAGTGATCTTGCTGCCGATAAAAGTCTTGATTTCTGATTTGCAGGAAAAAGTCCTGCTTTAAGAATATACTCCTTACCAATATTTATCATTTCGATTATTGAGCCTGATAACTGTTCTTTTATTTCAGAAAGCATGATTCGGGCAACAGGAATCAGTTTCATCTTTAAAGTTTTCAATCCTTTGCCTGTTCACTTCCAGAATGATTTCAGACCTTGTCCTTGATTTCCGAGCTCATTTCATATCAGATGATTTTCAGCCTTATTCATGCATTCAATAAAGAAATCAGCAACGGCAGTTGGGGTCTTTAAAGCCTGGTGTGCAACAATATCGGCAACTGAAAGATCTTTTTCATGACCGATTCCAGTAATCACCGGCAAGGGGAACTGGGTTATATAAAATGCTATATTATAATTGTCGAACCAGCTGAGGTCTGTTTGCGATCCTCCGCCCCTGATTATGGCAACTGCATCGAATTTATCGATGTGAGATGCTATCCTGTCAAATGCTCTTATTATGCCTGCTTCCGTTTCGCTTCCCTGCATTGGTGTTTCTATCAGAGCAGTATAAAAGATATAACCGAAGCTGTTCCCGGTAAGATGTTTCATAAAGTCGGTATAACCGGCTGCATTTTTCGATGAGATAACTGCAATTCTCTGCGGAACAACAGGAAAATCAAGTTCCTTATTCATCGTTAAGCACGCCTTCTTCCTCCAGCCTTTTTGATGATCTGCTGACGTTTGAAAGCAATCTCACCCAAAGTAAATGCAGGATCGATATCGTTGATTACAAGGCTCAATCCGTAAATCTCGTGATATTCAATTTTTACCCTGACAAGGATCTTTAATCCTTCCCTGAGAGATTCACCTGTGGTATTTTCGAAAGAATGATTTCAGGAACCGGTAGCGGTTGCTCCAGATAACAGCTTTTACACGGGCTCTGATACTTTGTCTCATCAGGATGTTTTTCAACAAGTTCCAGATAACAGTGACCTGAATAGTTCTCCTTTATCTCAGAAATTTCAGCAATTACCCAATACATATCGGGTAAAGCCATATAAAGTGAATCTTTAATGATCAGCTGTAATTCAGTCAGTGTGAGTTTTTCATTCATAATCATTCCCTGATCTTAATTACTTTATGAGTTTGTAATATTGCCAGGTGTTGTAAGCCGGATAAAATAAATACCCGCAGGAAGATTTCTTAAACTCTCAAGTGCAACCGATCTGCTGACATATTCCTGATAATTTGTTATTGATATAAGTTTCCCGCTCCCGTTAAAGATCTCCACCGTGAGCTGAGAAGGTGTCTCCCTGAACGTAATTTCAAGCCTTTCGGTAAATGGATTTGGATATACCACTGATTCGTTTTCCGGTTTCATGATAAATCTCTCCTGAAGCTGCATTATTGCTTTGGCAATATCGGGAATCCCGTAACCGTAACAGGGAATCAGGAGTAAGAAATCTGTCTGATGATGAATGAAGCGCAGCAATAATATCCGAATCAGAAGCTTCGGGTACTGCCTGCATTATACAGGCGCACATTCCACTGATAACCGGGCATGAAAAAGATGTTCCGCCTGCCCGTTCAACGACTGAAGTATTTACCTGGACAGGTACTGAAACTCCCTGAGCTACGACATCAGGTTTGATTCTCCTGTCGTATGAAGGTCCTGCCGATGAAAAAACTGAAATGGAATTATTCCCGTCAACAGCTCCAACCGCCAGCACAGTATCCCCGTCGGAGGGTGCTATAATATGAATCCATGCATTATCCCTCTCATTTCCTGCGCTGTTTACAGGCAGTATACCTTTGGATGCGGCTATATCGGCTGCTCTTGTAATAAAAGCAGTGTTCCCGTCCATATCGGAATATTTATAATTCATGGATGGATCATCAAAAGCAAAATAACCAAGAGATGAGGAGATTATATCAGCACCCAGGCTGTCAGCAAATTCAGCGCCGGCTACCCAGAAATCTTCCTCAACAGGAAATTCGGATTCAGTATCCTCGGTTCTCATCAGCCAGAAATCTGCTCCGGGAGCCGTTCCTTCAATTGATACCGGGAATGGTACCGGCAAGTACAGAGAGCACCGCCGTGCCGTGATTATGGTAATCATAATACAAATGCATTGTTCCTAACAAAATCAAATGTTCCTGTTATCCCATGTCGGTTGCGAAGAGCGTTCAGAGATGAAATATGATCAGCATTTGTAAATCCTCCGTCAAGAACAGCAATCAGAATACCTTTCCCGTCAAATCCGGAATTATGGACAGCAAGACCATTTAGCATTGACAGAGGACGGTCATACGGCGGAAGTTCAGACTGGCAGGTTGCAAAGGACAACTTATCGGCATTATCGCTTTTGCCGGAGGGCTCTTTAACAATCTTAACATCACTGACAAAGGGCAGGATTCAACAGATCATTAATATCAGCCAATGACTGGGTTTTAAAAAGAGCAGTGTTCATCCATCTGGATTTGCAATGCAATTTAAAACCAAAAGATGATACCTGTTCAACATAACCTGAATAAACAGGAATATCCCTGAAATCAGGAGCAGTCATGCCTGATTTCTGTCTTCGTTCAATGGCTTTCGCTGAGAAAAGATCAGATAAGGAGAAGTCATTGATTTTATTTTCTCCCTTGTCTTTGAAATAAACCCTGTAAAAATAATTATAAGTTATTTCCTGTCCTGACATGAGGCTGCACTGGCCAGATAAGAAGAAGAATTATGGCATAGGTTATTTTATTCAGCCTGAGAGGAAAGGAAGATTCCTGTTACCATATCTCTCCGGTTTTTTCAGGATCAGCGATTTTAATCTTGTTCCGTTCGAGGGAATCTATAAATTCAGATTCGTAAATGTCTATATCCTTGTTGTTTGCGATGCCAGACGTATATTCCGTTCTGAACCGTCTGACTGCCGTCTTTTTTATAGATAATCCATAAACCTTCTTTCAGGTCATTTTTGTACCGGCCCAGGAACTTCAGGTTTGCCATTGTCAAAAAATGCTTCAAATTTCCGTTAAGTTTGCCATTCACATAAAATGTTTTCAGGTTTACGGTTCCGTCAGGGTAGTATTTAAGCCATTCTCCGTTTTTTATATCATTTTTGTAATTAATCTTCTCCGCAATGTACTGTCAGGGTAGAAAATGACTGAAAGCCCGTTCCTTTTATTATGCAGGTATTCTTCTTCACTTACAATTTTACCTTTGGTGGATGGGGAGAAAAATTGCCATTTACCTTCCTTCAGCTGATTTACATATTTCCCGCTGGAAGCAACAAAACCGTTCTGGATAATAAAGTGTTGCATGTTGCTTCAGCTCCATCTGCATTAAAAACCAGAAGTGATTTCAGAGTGTTGTCTTCATAATACCTTCTGAATTCCCCGGCTGGTTTATCGTTCCTGAAGAACCCATCGTACATGACATTCCCGTTGGGGTATTTCTTTATCCAGTGACCCTGCTTCTTCCCGTACTTATCTGTCTGGTTAACAACCTGAGCATCCTGTGCAGCGGCAAGGGATGAACATGCATAAAGCAGGCAGATGATCAGAATTTTGAGATTCATATTGTATTAGCCGGAAATATCTGACAAAAGTACAAAATTATGATGTACTCCGGCAATTTGAGTCCATTGAAAAAATCCTCAATTTCCCTCTCCAAATATCTGCGATAATCCGTGAGATCCACGGGAGAAAACATTTAGAATTTCCCGCAGATATTGCTGATTTACGCTGATATAAGAATTATTTAGCAGTAAAAATAAAAAAGAGGATGACCTGAAATCAACCTCTTTTGTAAGACTGTTATTTACAGCCTGTTATTTTACTTCTTCAAAATCAACATCAGTTACTTCATCGCTTCCCGACTGTGATTTTCCCCCGTTATCGGATGGGCCGGATCCGGGCTGAGATGTTGCTTGGCCTGTGTTCTGACCTGTGTTCTGAGCTGTTTTGTACATCTCTTCTGAAGCTGCCTGCCATACTGAATTCAGTTCAGCAAGTGCTTTGTCGATTGCAGCGATATCCTGTGCCTTATGGGCATCCTTAAGTCTGGCGAGTGCACTTTCAATAGCAGCTTTTTTATCTGATGGCACCTTGTCGCCAAATTCCCTGAGCTGCTTTTCAGTTGAGAAGATCATTCCATCGGCTGCATTGATTTTGTCTGCTTTTTCCTTAGCCTTCATATCGGCTTCGGCATTTGCTTTGGCTTCATCTCTCATTCTTCTTATTTCATCCTCACTTAGTCCGGATGAAGCTTCAATCCTGATCCTTTGTTCTTTACCTGTTCCACGATCTTTTGCGGTTACATGCAGGATGCCGTTTGCATCAATGTCGAATGTTACCTCAATCTGGGGTATTCCCCTGGGGGCTGGCGGAATTCCATCAAGATGGAACCGTCCGATAGTTTTATTCCCGATGCCATCGGCCTTTCACCCTGGAGTACGTGTATCTCTACCGAAGGCTGGCTGTCAGCTGCAGTTGTGAATACTTCAGTCTTTTTGGTTGGTATAGTGGTGTTCGATTCGATAAGTTTTGTCATAACCCCACCCATTGTTTCAATACCAAGCGAGAGAGGAGTAACATCGAGAAGAAGGACATCCTTAACTTCACCGGTCAGAACACCTCCCTGTATTGCAGCGCCAACGGCAACAACCTCATCAGGATTTACGCCTTTTGAAGGGACTTTACCGAAGAACTTTTCGACAAGCTGCTGGATAGCCGGAATACGGGTTGATCCGCCAACAAGCAGAACTTCATCAATTTCGGATGTTTTCAGACCTGAATCGGCAAGAGCTTTTCTGCAGGGTTCGATACAAGCCTGGATGAGCTTGTCGCAGAGTTGCTCAAACTGTGAACGTGTAAGAGTTTTAACAAGGTGTTTTGGAATTCCGTCAACCGGCATGATATACGGTAGGTTAATCTCGGTTGAAGTGGAGCTTGAAAGCTCGATCTTAGCTTTTTCGGCAGCTTCCTTCAAACGCTGAAGTGCCATTGGATCTTTCCTCAGATCAACACCTTCATCTTTAAGAAATTCCTCAGCAAGCCAGTCAATTACCATATGGTCAAAGTCATCGCCGCCGAGGTGGGTATCACCATTTGTTGATTTTACTTCAAATACTCCGTCTCCGAGCTCGAGAATAGAAATATCGAAGGTACCGCCTCCAAGGTCGAATACTGCTATTTTAAGATCCTGTGATTTTTTATCGAGTCCGTAAGCAAGCGAAGCTGCAGTAGGCTCATTAATAATCCTTTTTACATTTAGTCCTGCAATTTCCCCGGCTTCCTTGGTAGCCTGGCGCTGTGAGTCGCTGAAATATGCAGGAACGGTAATGACTGCATCGGTTACTTCCTGCCCCAGGTAATCCTCAGCTGTTTTTTTCATCTTCTGAAGGATCATTGCAGAAATCTCCTGCGGAGAATACATTCTGTTGTCAATTTTCACCCTGGGAGTATTGTTGTCACCTCTGACAACAGTGAAAGTTACACGTTTGATCTCCATGTTTACCTTATCAAAGGTTTCTCCCATAAACCTCTTAATAGAGTAAACGGTCTTTTTGGCATTAGTAATAGCCTGACGTTTAGCAGGATCACCAACTTTACGTTCCCCGTTTTCAACAAATGCGACAATCGAAGGAGTTGTTCTTTTACCTTCGCTGTTAGGGATTACAACCGGCTCATTCCCTTCCATTACGGCAACGCATGAGTTCGTGGTTCCCAGGTCGATTCCTATTATTTTTCCCATATTATGATTTTTAAATTTTCAATTTTTGACTGAATAATCTGCAATGATTATGCCATATCGGGATTAAGCCGGTTTTATGCAAATATGACATTACTTATAATTATATCTAAGGGCGACGTGACAAAACGGCATGAAAGGCTCCTTATAATTGTCAGGATAAAAAGTTGTCCTTAATAAGAAATATTCTCCGGTACAAATTCGTAGCTTTGTTGACTGGATTAAACTTAAGATTATGTCAGTTTATAAGTCTGTAAAAAGAGTTACAACTCATGTTCTTAATGAGATGAAGCTTAAAGGTGAGAAGATCGCTATGCTTACTGCATATGATTATTCAATCGCAAGGATCCTCGACGAAGCAGAAATTGATGTCATTCTGGTGGGAGATTCTGCTTCAAATGTAATGGCAGGTTATGACACTACACTTCCAATTACCCTTGACAACATGATTTATCATGCTGCATCGGTGGTGAGGGCAGTGAAACGGGCACTTGTGATTGTTGATCTTCCTTTCGGCACCTATCAGGGAAATTCAAAGGAAGCTCTTGTATCGGCGATTAGAATTATGAAGGAAACCGGCGCTCATGCGGTGAAACTGGAAGGGGGTCAGCAGATTGCAGAGTCAATTGAAAGAATTTTATCGGCTGGCATCCCGGTCATGGGTCATCTTGGCCTTACACCTCAGTCAATTCACAAATTTGGTACCTATGTGGTCAGGGCAAGGGAAGAAGAGGAAGCAAGGCGGCTCATTGAGGATGCCCGTTTACTCGAAAAAATCGGTTGTTTCGCTGTTGTTCTTGAAAAGATACCAGCCTTGCTGGCTGAAGAGGTCACAACTACCCTCAAGATTCCGGTGATAGGTATTGGGGCAGGCGGGAAAACTGACGGACAGGTGCTTGTTCTTCATGATATGCTCGGGATCACTCAGGAGTTTTCACCGCGTTTTCTCAGAAGATACCATAACCTGTATGCTGAAATAAAAGGAGCTGTTCAGACATACATAAACGATGTAAGGACACAATCTTTTCCAAATGACAAGGAACAATACTAGCGTGAAAGTAAATGATCAAAATATTGTACGAGGATAACCACCTTATCGCTGTCTATAAAAAACCAACTGATCTTTCACAGAGTGACAAAACAGGGGACTCAACCCTGGCCGAAGAAATAAAAAAATACTTAGCTGAAAAATACAATAAGCCCGGTAATGTTTTTCTGGGCATAATTCACAGGCTCGACCGCCCGGTTGGCGGCGTTATTTTGTTTGCCCGGACCTCAAAGGCGCTTGAACGGCTCAATGAGATGTTCCGGACGAGGGAAGTCAAAAAGACATATCTGGCAATTGTTAAGGAGAGACCACCTGAAGATGAAGCAGTTCTGAACCATTTCCTTAAAAAGAATGAAAAGCAGAATAAAACCTATGTGTATGATAATGAAGTGAAAGGATCCAAGAAGGCAACGCTTTCGTATAGGCTGGCAGGAAGGTCGGAACGTTATTACCTCCTTGAAATTGAACTTCATTCAGGCAGGCACCATCAGATCAGAGCTCAGCTTGCAAAAATTGGATGCCCGGTAAAAGGAGACCTGAAATACGGATACCCGAGATCGAATGAAGACGGTAGTATAAGCCTTTTTGCCAGAAGACTTGAATTTGATCATCCTGTAACCAAAGAAAAGAATCTCGATAACTTCACATTTTCCAGATGGAGATGTCTGGAAGATTTTCAGCAACGCAGAGGTATAAAAAAAATGAGCCGGAATATCCGGACTCATTTTCGGTTGTCATGAAAGCATAAACGGAAACTATTTCCTCTGTAATGTTTTTTTTTCAGATTATTTTACTTCCGGCTTCAGCTGCCGGTTTATCCTTGTCAATATCGAGGCTCTTTTCGATTTCCTTGACCAGCTCATTGATTTTTGCTTCATCACTGCCCTCAATTGTAACAACGATACCATTTTTCGCTATGATATGCTTTGTATTGTCGGTATCATGGTCAAATTCATCCTCATTCAGACGGATGTCAAAATTTTCATCACTTGTCCTGACCGGCTTCTTTGTCTTCATTAATATAAATATATTTCATATCCGATTTTTCGCCGTCTTTTCCGACCCGTGTAATGACTTTATAACTTTTCCCATGTCCGTCATTCTTTTCACCTGAGTGCCTATATACGACAACGTTATCTCCTGATTTTTCATCCAAAGCCGGTAATTCATCAGAATCTGAGCTAATTACGGTTATTTCCCGGGTTACCTTTTTTGAATTTTTGCCGTCAGGTGATTTTATATAAATCCGCTTGTTCCCCTGCAATGATTCTTCATCAGCATCCTTCCCGACATAAACAACGGTGCCATCTTTTAACATTAAGGAATCTAATTTGTTATCACTGGTAAAAGTCGTATCTATCACGACATTTGTTCCGGATTTATCGACAATAACAATTTTAATCTTTTCTTCGTTTTTCTTTTCCTGTCCGGATACGAAGAAAATGGTAGAAAGATGATAAATAAAAACAATGAAATAATCCGAGTTCTTTTCATGATTGCTTCAATTAAGTTTTAAAATACAAAAATAACCTGCATTCACCCAAACTGAGTTAAAATCAGGTTAATTAGAGTTAAGGAAACGTTAAAACATTGCTATAAAAAAGCTTAAAAACTTAAATTTGCAACATGAGCAAAAACAAGTTCATAGGATTGATCTTCATGATGCTGCTGTCGCTTAGCGGTATTATTTGGGTACAGATAGTGTGGATCAGGAACGCTTTGAGTATACGGAATGAAAACTTCGACAGGGCAGTTTTTGCCAGCCTTAATGAAGCTGCAGGCACAATTGAATCGAACAGGGAGATGAGTTTTTTCTTTGATAATCCCATGATGTCTTCCCCTCAATCCGGGGATATATCCAGCTATTTAAGCATAGGGAGCTATTCTTCTGATGGCAGTAATAAGATCAGCTATAGCGTTACAAGTCAGTCTGTTACCGGTACTTTAGATTCAGCCGGGAATATGAGGTTCAATAAGCCCGTCATTACGAGGACTGATACTACATTCAGCACCAAATCTGGAGGTGGAACAATTAATATACCACAAAAACCGGGAGAATTGCATGTGGAAGGTAATAATGCCCGGCAAAGCATCGATTCCGGTCCGTCGATGAAGGGAAGGCAGGAAATCATTGACTGGATAAGGAAGAGAGCCAGCCAGTTCCAGAATATGAGCGATCAGATGATTTCGGAGGTATATCAGTGGGAAAAAACCATGGAGTTGAACAAGGATGAGGTTAACTTTGCACTTAGAAGGTCATTTTTATTTTCAGGTATTGAGACTCCTTTTGAGTTCGCACTCATAAAGGACGGGAAAGTGGAGGAGGGAGCGTTTAAAAAATCAGCAAAAAATGATTTTCTAAAAAGCGCTTACAAAGTCCAGTTGTTTCCTGACAATATTATAAAGCAAAACCTGTTGCTATCGGTGGTATTCCCTGAACGTATAAACTATGTTCTTGGATCAATGGCCTGGATACTTGGCGGATCGATGCTTTTTTCACTTATAATTGTTGCGACATTTGCTCTTAGCCTTTTTTTCATAATCAGGCAGAAAAAGATTTCCGAGATGAAATCCGATTTCCTGAACAACATGACTCATGAGTTTAAAACACCTATTGCCACAATCTCACTTGCAGCTGATACTATTACCAATCCAAAGGTGATAAGCGATGAAGCAAGTATTAAGCACTTCATCAGCATGATAAAAAAAGAAAACAGCAGGATGAATAAAAAGGTTGAAACAATCCTTCAAATCGCTTCACTTGACAAGAAAGAGATTGCTTTCAAATTTGAAAATCTCTCACTGCATTCTGTTATTGAAAGAGCAGTTGACTCTATCGAGATCCAGGTACATCAGAAAAACGGCAGCATAAAGCTTAATCTCAACGCTTCAGAGCCAGTGATATACGGTGATAATGAACATCTTACAAACCTTGTGAACAACCTGCTTGACAATGCATTGAAGTATTCGCCCGAGTCGCCTGAGATTACCGTCGAGACCTGCAATAACGACAAGGGAATTATCCTGTCAGTTCAGGATAAAGGGATAGGGATGAGCAAGAGCGTTCAGAGCAAGATCTTTCGAAAGGTTTTACCGTCAAAGCTCAGGTAATATACATGATGTAAAAGGATTTGGTCTTGGACTGAATTATGTCAGGGCAATAATCGAAGCCCATAAGGGAAGCGTAACTGTCACCAGTGAACCCGGAAAGGGCAGTCGCTTTGATATTTTCCTGCCTTTTAACTGGGAAAACCAATGATACAATATGAAACCAGTAAAAATATTTCTCGTGGAAGATGATCTGAGTTTTGGATCAGTTCTTAAATCCTATCTTGAATTAAATGACTACTCAGTTGACTGGGTCGATGATGGGAAATATGCAGTGGAACATTTCAGGAAAGGCGTTTTTGACATATGCATACTCGATGTTATGCTTCCGCATGTAGATGGTTTTACCATCGCCGGCGAAATAAGAAAGATCAACAATGTTGTGCCGATTGTTTTTCTTACTGCAAAAAAGCTTAAGGAAGATGTCCTTAAAGGTTATGGAGCAGGCGGTGATGATTATGTTACAAAACCCTTTGACACCGAAATCCTCCTTGCCAAGATACGGGCAATAATCTCAAGGCGTGAGTTGCAGACAGGAACAAAAGATATTTTTGAAATAGGAAAATTTGTGTTCAATGCAAAGTTAAGAACTCTTACTTTCGGTGAAGATGAGAAGAAACTGTCTCCTAAGGAGGCACAATTGCTTGAACTTCTTGCACTAAATTCTAATGAATTGATCAGCAGGGAGATGGCTTTAAAAAAAATATGGGGCGCCGATGACTATTTTACAGCAAGAAGCATGGACGTCTACATTACAAAACTGAGAAAATTCTTGTCTGAGGATCCGAGGCTGAATATAAAAAATATACATGGTGCAGGATTCCAGCTTATTATAAGGGAAGATCTGGTCTAAGATTATTCCTGCTGAACTGCAAAGGCAGAAGATCACTGACGGTGTTCAATTACCTGAACTTTCTTTTCACCCGTAAGAATAATCCTGATTTTATTACCGGTTCTTAATTCTTCCTCAGCAATAACCTGTCGGCAGTAATCCGCATGGTGACACACACTCCGGAGTCAGTCCTTTTTCATCCATTGCGGCTATTGCCATAGCATCAGTGCTTGTCATCGGGAAATTTGAAACTGAATATGTTAAAGCGGTCCTCTCAGCACAGATACCGGAAGGGAAGGCTGCATTTTCAACATTCGTCCCCGCAACTGTTCTTCCTGATTCCAGTCTGACAACGGCTCCAACCTTGAACCCGGAATAAGGCGCAGTATGCATTTTTTGCTGCCTCTTTTGCAATGGCAACAATCTCCCTGTCTTCAGGAGCCAGCTCTTGCGGGTTGCTGTATTCCCGGTATGAAAACGATATATTTCTGGTTATTGGCATTGTTTGCAGATTCATTACTGACCTTAAATTTAACAAATAATAAATACATGAAATGGCAGTTAATATTTTGGCAGTTGATAAAAAGATGTTGACAGGGTATTCATTTTTTCTATTTTTGCCGTAAAGTGAAAATTGTGGTAAAGGAAATTAAGCTTCTTATCAAATTACTTCTGCTGATAAGTCTTGTATCGTGCCGGGCTTCAAGACCTCCTGTAAGCCCGATCTCGGTGAACGGTTCAGCCTCGGATTATATAAACAGTTATAAAGATCTGGCTATAAGCGAAATGAGAAGAACTGGCGTTCCGGCAAGCATCACTCTCGCTCAGGGAATGCTGGAATCGGATTATGGACGTAGCACACTTGCAAGAGTTGGCAACAACCATTTTGGAATAAAATGCCATAACGACTGGGCAGGGCAGACAATCAGGCAGCATGATGACAAGCGTAATGAATGCTTCAGGAAATACAGGAGGCCTGAAGATTCTTTTTATGATCACTCGGATTTTCTAAAATCGGGATCCCGGTACAGTTTCCTTTTCGATCTTGAACCAACCAATTACAGAGCCTGGGCACAAGGCCTGAAAAGGGCAGGATATGCCACCAACCCTGACTATGCAAATATGATTATAAAAAAAATTGAGGAGAACGGACTTTACAATTATGATCGGAGTTACATTGCAGAAGTTGCAACTTCCAAAGAAAAACCTCAGGTAAAAGGACCTCCACAGCCAACCTCGCCGTCATCCAAAACCGAAACTATTGAACAATCCAAAGCACAGGCCAGTAGAATTACTTTCGGAGATATAATGGCACGTGCCCCCAGAGTAAAGGAAAATAACAGGATACAATACATTATTGTAAAAGACGGGGAAACAAGGGAAAAACTCGAGGATGAATTCCAGATGCTGAAGTGGGAGCTCGGAAGGTATAACGAATTAAAGGAAGATTTTAACCCTGTTCCCGGTCAGATGTTATATCTGGAGCCTAAACGGGATAAAGCAGAAGCTGGTATTGATTTTCACAATGCAGCAGAGGGTGAAACCATGTATATGATATCGCAGAAGTACGGAATTAAGCTGAAAAGTCTTCTTGAAATGAACAGGATGACAGAAGGAGGAGACCCGGTACCAGGACAGAAAATCTGGCTTCAGGAAATTAAACCTGTCAATTAATTTTTTGTAAAAACTCGCCGATCCTGAATCCTCTCAGGAACTCTTCACTGTTCATTCTGGTTTTTCCTTCAATCTGGAGGCTGATAATCTGAATGAATCCGCCAGTACAGGCGATTTTAATATACTTCCTGCCGTCTGAAATAATCTTTCCAGGCTTGAAATTGTGGTTATCATAAACCGGACGGCTTTCAAAAACCTTAAAGGTGATTGTCTTTTTTTCATTTTTAAACTCCGACTTTGCACATGGATAAGGTGAAAGTCCCCTGATCAGGTTATGGATCTTATCAGGCTCACAATCCCAGTGGATATTGCAATCGTCAGGAAAAATCTTCGGGGCTGTTTTGAGAATTTCACCCGGAAGCATGAAATTTGTCTGTGGTTGCGGGCTGATTTGTCCTTTGGCGATTTCCTCAAGAGTTTTAATTACAATCCTTGCACCATGTTTCATCAGCTTATCATGCAAATCGCCGGCATTTTCAAAAGGGAATATCGGAACTTCTTCTCTCATGAGGATGTTTCCGGTGTCAATTTTATCGTCAATCATGAAAGTAGTCACACCGGTCATTGTTTCTCCGTTTATTATCACGTGGTTAACAGGAGCCGGTCCGCGGTATTGCGGTAACAGGGAAGCATGGAGGTTGAATGTTCCATTAGGCGGGATTCTCCACACCATTTCCGGGAGCATCCTGAAGGCTACTACAATAAAAACGTCGGGATTTAGTCTTTTCAGTCGTTCTGCAAAAACAGGATTCTTAAGGTTATCCGGTTGTAAAACAGGGAGATAATTTGATTCTGCAAACTCTTTTACAGCGGATTTTGTAACCATTCTGCCTCTTCCTGAAGGTTTATCAGGGGATGTGACTACTGCTACAACGTTAGATCCGTTCATCAGCAGTGAGCCAAGTGACGCAACTGCAAATTCAGGCGTCCCCATAAACACTACCCTGAGGTTTTTCATAAATGGAGTGAGGATCCTCTTACAGAACGATTAGTCACCCAAATCTACAAAAAAAATTAATCCTTCACAATATGTTTGTAGCAGGTAAGGTTATGCCCCATCTTGTCGGCCTTGGTCTTAAGATAGAATTCGTTATACGGATTTGAAGGGATCTCCAGTGGCACAACTTCAACGATAGTGATGCCGTAACCCTCAAGTCCTGCTCTTTTTACAGGATTGTTTGAGATAAGGCGTACTTTGCCGAGACCGAGTTCCCGCATTATGCTTGCTCCAACACCATAATCCCTTTCATCTTCACCGAATCCCAGCTTCACGTTAGCCTGAACAGTATCCATGCCCTGGTCCTGAAGCTTGTATGCTTTTATTTTGTTGAACAGGCCGATACCTCTTCCTTCCTGGCTAAGATAAATTACGACACCCTTTCCCTCGGCTTCTACCATATCCATTGCCTTGTGAAGCTGAGGTCCACAGTCGCATCTCATCGATCCAAATATATCCCCCGTATAGCATGAGGAATGCAGCCTTACAAGGACTGGTTCATCTTTTGTCCATGTTCCTTTTACCAGTGCTGCATGCTCAATCCCATTGCTTGTCTGCCTGAAAGGGATGAATTCAAACTCTCCGTGTTCGGTAGGCAGTTTCACCCGTTCTCCTTTTTCTATAATTGTATCTCTTTCCAGGGTATAAGTAATGAGGTCCCTGATCGCAATTATTTTAATCCCAAATCTTTGTCTGAGCAGTTCAAGATCAGGCAATCTTGCCATCGATCCGTCATCGTTCATAATCTCAACCAGTGCTCCTCCCTGAAACAAGCCTGCCCTTCGGGTAAGATCAACGACAGCTTCTGTATGTCCTGCTCTTCTGAGCACTCCTTTTTGTTTTGCCTTCAGCGGGAAAATATGTCCTGGACGGCCCAGATCGGTAGGTCTTGTGGATGGATTGACCAGAGCTTTAATCGTGAGCGCCCTGTCCTTTGCAGAAACCCCTGTGGAGGTCTCAGAGCCCAACAGATCGACTGAAACCGTAAACTGAGTTTCATGCAGTGATGTATTAGTCCCAACCATAAGATCAAGCTCAAGTTCTTCACACCTTTCTTCCGGGAGAGCGACGCATATGAGTCCGCGGCCATGCTTGACCATAAAGTTCACAATTTCCGGAGTAATAAGTTCTGCTGAACAGATGAAATCACCCTCATTTTCCCTGTCTTCATCATCCACCACAATAAGGAGTTTTCCATTCCTTATGTCTTCGATGCCCTCTTCAATCGTGTTAAGCTTAATTTCCATTTTGATTTTAATTTACTGTTCTTCAAAAGCAGGGTTACGGTGTGTCCCAATAATTATTATCCTGTAGAGGTAATCCTTTATCTTTTTGAAGAATGCCAGATAAGTATCAATATTTAAAATTACTGAATCAGTTGATGCCTTGTATGTGAGGAATATACCAATAGGAAGCAATATGTATGTTGACGCCCACATGCCGGCAATTGAGCTCACCAGATTTTCCTCAGCCAGCTTCTCTCCGGAAATGGAGACAACATACCAGATTACAAAAAAAAGTATTGAAATGACAGCCGGAGTACCCAGACCTCCTTTTCTGATTATTGCACCGAACGGAGCTCCGATCAGAAAGAAAACAAGACAGGCTACGGCAAGAGTAAATTTCTTATTCCAGTCGACCTCATAGCGTTTTATGAATTTAACTTCGTTATGAAGTGATTCGATTCTGGGTTGACAGGAAATTGGATGCTGATTTTAAATGTCCGATTGCTGACGTCAGAACTGTCTTTTTATCAAGAACTGTAAGCGAGTCAAACAAGACTTTTGCGTCAAATACAGGTCTTGAAGGAGTGGCTGATGAACTCTGCTGGTTAGTGGTTTTGACACTATAATTTCTTTGATTGTACAACAAGGACTGGTTGAACTCACTGTAAAATGTATTTACCCTGTCGGTATATCTTTTGTTAAGAGAGTCTATTTCATGGGTTAGCTGTGTAATGTTCTTCATTGCTGAATTGGATTTGAACAGATTAATCTCAGTCCGTTCGAGGTCAAATCCTGAAAGAGAAACCACAAGAGTCTGCTCCTTAAAAACATCTTTTCTGAAGGGATGCTTTTTATCAGGAGATCCAGGATTCTTTTCCTGCACCTCGCTGTAAGAATAGCCGTTATATAAGACCATCGACATTGCTGTTTCATCATGCGTTACTCTCATATAACCCGAATCGGCATAAGTAACATCAGCTGTTCCCCTTGTTTCTCCTCTGGTCGTAAATAAAAATCCTGTCGAGACGATTAGTCACCGGATCCTTTGACGTTATTTTTATGCTGAAACCGTCAATATCGTTGTTAAATGTACCTGCCTGAAGGTTAATATCAGGACGTTTCCTGCGGATATCATAGAGAAGTGTTCTTGCCTGTCTGTTTGAGTATGGAAGTACATTGTTTGAAAAGAAAAAAGAAATCACGCAGATAAAAGTGATCAGAATAATCAATGGTCTCATTATCCGCCTAAGTGGAATTCCTGATGATTTCAGTGCAGTCAGCTCGCTGAATTCCCCCATATTTCCGAAAGGTCATGAGTGAAGCAAGTAGTATTGCCAGAGGGAGCGCCATCGGAACAAACGATAGTGAGAACTGGAATAAAAGCTCCGCTACAATTTTTATTTCCAGTCCTTTCCCTGCGAGCTCATCGACATACATCCAGAGAAACTGCAGAATCAGTATGATCAGCACAATGAAGAATGTCAGGATAAGCGGGCCGATAAATGATTTTAGAACGAATTTATCGAGTTTCTTCACTAACCTCAAAATTTCAATTTGCAAAGGTAGGGGATTTTTATTAAGAATGCATTTAGAGATATGTTCTTTCTTTTAGCCAATATGAAAGGAAGGGGCATTTGAACTTTAGTGTCTTTTGGCAATTGTGTCGATGAGCCTTTATGTTATTAACTGCCCAGTACTCTTTTCAGATCATTTATCTGTGTATCCCAAAGGTAGATAGCATCCTCTTTTTCATCCGGTTCGGCAAAGTCAGTTATTATCAATGCCAGGTCACCGGTTAGATCATGAACGACAATCCTGAACTCAAAGTAATTTGTTTCCTTATCTTCTCCATCGTCGGTCCAGTCGAAACGTACAAGTTTGTTCTCCCTGACAGAGGAGAGACGGGCTTTAAATTCTGTCTTATTCCAATGAAAAGTAAAAATATTATCATCTATAGTAACGTCATCGGCAAACCACTCGCTTAATCCTTCCGGTGTACTTAACCGTGAAAAAAGCACCTTTGGTGAACAGTTCAGAGTGTATTCCAGTTCATACTTCAACCGCATCGTGACAAAATGTTATAAACATTGGTATTATGCAATATAGGAAAAAATATCGAAAGAAAAAATCGTATTGGATTTTTGGCTATATCTGTTTATATTTGCACCCGCAAAACTTATACCCGGAATCGGGAATCAGGATGTGATCCACCTTCGCTAGGGCTTCGGTGGATGAAGGGCGAGATAGCTCAGTTGATCCCGAAAAACAGCAATCCCTGATTTGCGTTGTTTTTCGAGATCCTCGAAAATCCAAACCGCTTTCAGCGGCAGGATTTTCGGGATTAGAGCGCATGATTGATTAGTTCTTTAAAGACAAAACAGATAATGGCGAGATAGCTCAGTTGGTTAGAGCGCATGATTCATAATCATGAGGTCGGGGGATCATTCCCCCCTCTCGCTACGAGAATGAGACAGTTATGGGAGAATGAAATGACTGTCTTTTTTATTTGAATACCCAATCGAATGCACAGATTCTTATCTAAAGAGCCTCATCAGTGTAATGATAATCTTTGAAAGAGGGAATATCAAATAAAAATTGTGGATTCTTTGATAATTTTACCATTGACGTCAGTACCATAAGTTTTTATGCCAATACTGATTTTCACTTCACTTATATTATCTATTAACGGACCTACGATATTTTTAAGTTCCTCCATATCCATGCTTTCAAAATCTTCAATATCAAGATAGAGGTGAATAAATAAGACATAATCTTCTTCACTGATTTTGCTTAATGCATTAACCATTTTAGCAAGCCAGATAGAGGATGAAGTATTGAAGTATTCCAGGTTCAGACGAAAATTAGTGGTATGGCGTGGAGATTTTATATAGTCATTTATCCAGGCCAGTAGAGGTTCATAAATTTTTGCCGCATTTTCGGGAATTGACTTGCCAAACAATATCAATTCCCCTGTTAGTTGATTAAAATCAACTTGTGGGGTTTTTGCGGTTTTTTCAATAAATATGTTCTTAATTTGGCTCATTGAAAGGAAGTAACAAATTTAAGAATATAATTAAATGTTAAATTTAAAACAACTTATTCAAGTTAGAATATTTATTTATTAAGCTGTAGTATCTATTTATCAACAACAAATACAGGCTATCAAATAATTCTGCCTTATTCCTTCAATCTGTCTTCAACTTTTTCCCTCACTGCTTCTGCTTTCACTCTAAAAGGTATCTTCAGTTAAGAAATTACGTAAAAAATATCCAGGTTATTGAGTTATATTTTTAATAATACGGACCTTGAAGTTTGTTACCATGAGCAAATAATAAAATGCGAAGAATGTGAAGATTGATCATATCGGAGCTATTGATGCAATTGATAGTCATACATTTTTGACGTTTTCCGGTCTGAATCTTTTTGAGGAAAGGTCAAAACTGAGTCAAAAGTCATCAGTTTAATCCAAATAAAAATTCTATTGATCAAAATCAGAGACTACTAATCGCTTTTTTAATTGAGTCTCATATCATTCTGAATATCATTATTATACGATGTACTTTATTCTAATTTTCCTGTCAACATCATGATTTCTTATAAATTCTGATCCGTTTTTGACGAACAACGTCCTTTTACCAGCAGGGAGTCTCCGCCTGTAAATAATTAACCTTTTTTAATTGATAAAACATCCTGAAAAATCCTCATTCTCCCACTAATTGGAATTTTGCGACTTGACAACAATGTTTCTGGTCATTACATTTACTTCGATAATTAATACAATATCTTATGAAAACATTTTACCAGATTACATCATCAGAAACCGGGACAGTCGTGATAAAACGCAGAAAGATTGCCAAAGCTTTGCGCAGGTGGTTACGGGAAAACGGATTCTCGTACAACAACAGGTTTTATGTGAGCTGAAGGTGTAAAGTTTTAAATCAAAATAGTATATGTCTAACCAAAAACCAATAGAATGAGAAGATTATCGTCAATTTTAGTTTTATTGATCATTTTCCTCGGGTCATGTGAAAAAGGATCTGTAAAGGAAGAGAAGGAATTTACCGGAATGGCGGCCCTTAAGCACAATTCCTACGCAATTCTCGATTCCAGGCTTGGAACAACCGGGTTGCCTGAAATTACAGTTTCTAAAAACGGAGTAGTTCAGAATGAGTCTCTCGCGAGAGTGTTCTGCAAGGAAACAATTTTTGAATTAATTGCAGGACAAACAATTCCTGCTGGCAATGTAATCGTTTCCAACGATAACGAAAATCTTTATGTAACATATGAGTCTGATAATGGCTGGAAAATTAAAGAGATTCATCTCTTTGTTGGTGCCTTTGCAGATATACCTTTAAATAATGCAAATGTACCGGTACCGGGACATTTCCCTATTAACGAAACATTTAATCCTGGTGTTGGAATGGTGACCTACGAAATACCGCTTTCAAACCTTCCGGACTGTCCATACATCCTGTCCCATGCCGTTGTTGTGAAAGAGGGACAGGAAGAGACCGCCTGGGGCAAAGGTGATGTTTCATTTGAAGAAGCATTTGATATTAAAAGATGGGGTTGGGTGATGGAATTTTGCCCTGAAAAATGTGATGGCAAGGAACTTGTGATTGCTTTGAAATCGTATGTAGTGGATCCAAAAGTGTATGACCCTGCAACTGACTTACATGTATGGTGGGTTGTAACAAAAGGACCAGGTTCATCTGATAACTGTCTGGGATTTGGATTTAATACTTTTAATACTAATCAGACAGGTTCATCTGTATATGACCTTATAAAATGGGGAAACCTTGATGTTAAAGCCGGAACAATGACAGTTTTCACTACCACTGAAAATGATATCAGGTACCTGAATCTGGTGATCGATCTCGATGATGACAATTTAGCTTTTTCCCATTCATATCTTTATGTCGGATCGACCGATGGACTAAAGAAATATTATTATGTATATGAAAAGAAAGATTGTTATAAATTCTATGAATGGTTTTTCCAGGATAGTAAGATCTTAAATACCAAAACTTTTAAAATTCCACTAACAGATATAAAAGAAAAATAGTTTTGTTTTATCAGGTATAGAGTTACAAGATACATAATGGCCTATAACGATCTATAAAGTAATGTAATACAGAAAGATAATTCAATGATTCATAATCATGAGAACCGGGGATCATTCCTCGTCTTGCAACAATAAAAGAAGCTGTCTCAAAAGGTACATACTTTTTCATTTTGTTTTTGAACCCTAACCCCATCCCTTCCCCTTAATTCTAAGGGGAAGAGTGTAAACTTATGATATACAGTATTTTCACTCCTTCCCTTAGACTTAAGGGAAGGAGTTGGAGGATGGGTTTACAAAAAGGGGAATGGTAATTTTCATATTCAGTTACCTTTTGAGACAGCCTCTTTTTTTATAAATAATTAAGAGGATTTCCTTAAGCCAGGAATTTCTGAATGTTATTCAGAAAAGATAAACATGGTGAGACTATGTTCCCTTCCTGACAGAGAATAATGCGAGCAAAGGTAAAAGTGTGGTTTTAAGTACTCTGGAGGGATTTACTATCATATTTGCTATGCCATACTGAAGCAGATTACCTGTAAGAGTTTTCAACGGATTATTACTTCTCCTGAACAGCAGTTTTTTTGTAATATATCCTGTTGAAATTCCAATTGTTGCAGTAAGGATATTACTTCTGAATTCTTCGGAGGTCACAACTCCCTTGAATACATCCTTGACAACATTGACCGGAGTGAAGCTGTCATATAAAATATTTAATTGTTCCGATAACAGATGCTTTTGTTCATCAAGTTCATCCTCAAGCAGTAAAATGACTTTTTTAAGATCGTCAGTATTCTTTATATTATACATTTTACTCGGAACTATTTGAAAAGTTGTCTGACAAAATAATTTGATGCGGCTTTCCTGACCCATCCGCGCATAAAGAAATGAAAGACAAGAGCTAAAACAAAATAGAAACCAGCAACCAGTAAAAATCCGAAGTAAACTTTACCAAGTAAATCCCCCAGCCAGAAAGCCAACCCCAGGTTTATAAAAAGCAGGAATACAATCATCAGCGTGCTGATTATAAAATCGGGGAATATTGCAGCAATAACCTCCGAAGCCCTGTCAAGAGTTTTGAGCTTTATAAGCTCAATATAAGTCATACTGAATTCAGTAACTCTTTTAAAAAGGGTGTCAATTAAAGTGGGATCTTCTTTCATGGAATTAAAGTAAGGATTAATTTAAAAGGCTAAACGCTCTCAAATAACAAAAATGGCAGATATTTAAATGAGTTCTTGTCATTAATACCTGCCATTTTTAAAATTTTTCCGGTAAATCTTGTCGGTTAAAAATAGGTAAGCCTGGTAATCTTACACAGCACTTGATACATTTTCCCTGACTTTTTCTGATTTTTTACCATTGTGCATAATTCCATTGATTTTCTCTTTCAGATTCTCAACATAATCTTCCCCTTTGTCTACTATTTTTTTGCGGGTAGAAGTACCCTTATCGGGTGCGAACAAAATGCCTATCAATGCACCGGCAGCTACACCTGCCAGTACTCCTAAAATAATTCTTCCTCTTGCCATGATCTTAATTTTTAATTAATTTTTATTAATAACTTTACTTACTATATTTCCACATTTACATTCTTGCCGGATTCAAATCTAATGATTTACTATTCCCTGATTTTGAATCCTGTGGAACGTAGAGGTGCTTTTTTTTCGCTTCCCTCCCGAGTGCCAGACTGTTAACCATTTGATCATTTTGAAAGTTCACAGCCATTTGTGTTTTCATAAATAGTCTAACATAAGTTAAACCTATAATAAAAACCGATATCCTGACAAATAGTTCAATAAACCGGAAAAAAAAACTGAAATTCCGAAACTGTCCGGTCTCTTATTCAGAAGCACAGATTGATTTTCAGAAACAAGCCCGTCAGATGCCTGTTTGGAATCAGGGCCGGATGATTGCTCCAGAGATGATAAACCTGAGATTCATCTGAGTAAATTTCGCATGCCCCTTCAAAAATGCAGGCAAAATAATTCCTGCTAATTTTTATTCTATTATAATTATGTTTGTATACTAAATCGTTTAACCATAAAAAACTATGAAGAGATTGGCTTTGATGATAATCAGTTTGCTTGTTTTTCATTTTACCGCATTTGGAAATATCTCTCTCCCTGAAATATTTTCTGATAATATGGTGCTTCAGCAGAAAGCGGATGTGATCTTCTGGGGCTGGGGAAAATCAGGAGAAACGGTCAGTATAAAGGTTGACTGGCTGGATTCGGAAATTACTTCAAAAGTCGGCAGCCAGGGGACATGGAAGATATCCCTGAAAACTCCAGCTGCGGGAGGCCCGTATAATATCCATATTAAAGGGTATAATGAGCTGACTTTGAAGAATGTGTTAATAGGAGAAGTCTGGCTTTGTTCAGGACAGTCAAATATGGAATGGTCCGCTCAAAGCGGGATCAATAACGGCGCTGAGGAAATCAACAGTGCCGATTACCCGGGAATCAGGCTATTTACAGTTTACAGCAGTACTTCACTTTATCCACAGGATCATTTCACAGGGGATTGGTCGGCGTGCACTCCTGAAACTATGAGGAATTTCAGTGTTATCGCATACCTGTTTGCACGAAAACTACACAAAGATCTTGGAGTTCCTGTTGGAGTGATCAATTCGAGCTGGGGTGGAACGCCGGCCGAGGCATGGATGCCTGAGGATGTAATTCAGAAAGATGATCTTTTGCGTGAAGCTGCTGCAAAACAGAAACCTGTACCCTGGGGTCCGGTCGAGCCCGGCAGGATCTACAACTCCATGATTTCACCTATGGTTCAGTTCCGGATCGCCGGGGTATTATGGTATCAGGGGGAGGCTAATACGGTTAATGCTTATGCTTATAAAGAGATACTTGAAGGTTTGATAAAGTGCTGGCGAAGCAGGTGGGGATATGAATTCCCTTTCTATTATGCACAGATTGCTCCCTATAAATATGGAAATCCGGACGAAGGAGTGGAGGTCAGGGAAGCTCAGAGAAGAGCACTGGAAGTTCCAAATACAGGAATGGTTGTACTGAGCGACATCGGCGATACCCTCAATATTCATCCGAAAAATAAACAGGACGTGGCATTACGATTCGCAAACCTTGCACTGAACAGGTATTATAAAGCAGTAAGTATGGATGATTCCGGACCCTTGTTCAGGGAAATGACGGTCGACAAGAATAAGGCAATTGTTTCATTTGATCATGGCGAAGGGCTGCATGCTGTGGGTGATAAACTCACGTGTTTTGAAATTGCCGGAGAAGACAAAGTTTACTTTCCGGCAAAAGCAAGAATAAAAGACCAGAAAGTGATTCTGCAGTCCGACAAGGTAAAAACACCTGTTTATGTGCGATTTGCATGGAGCAATACGGCGACGCCAAATCTTTTCAATGGTGCGAACCTGCCTGCTTCATGCTTTATTACTGAATAATTTAGTCTTAATGAAAAAACAAATATCCGAATTATGAAACCCACATGATTGACTAAAACACAAACAGGTATGAATATAATTCACTCTCAACCGAGCGAAGCGAGCTCGACGAAGTCAATCATGTGTGGTTCAATCTGACCTTTAAAATTTAATTATATACAGATGAAAAAAACCTTTTTTCTGTTTCCTGCACTACTATTACTTTTCTCATGCGCACGGCAACAGCCAGTCGCTGATATTCCACTGAAAGAGCACCCACGACCTGACTTTGAACGGAGCGCCTGGCAAAACCTTAACGGATACTGGCAATTTGCACCTGATTCAACAAATGCTGGCGAAAAAGAAAACTGGCAGCAAAATCCACAGGCTTTTGCATTGAAAATTCTGGTTCCGTTTTCATGGGCAAGTCCGATTAGCGGAATTACCATGCCCAAAGTCAATGTTGGATGGTATGCCCGTAAGTTTAGTATCAGCAGGGATAAAGAATGGAAAGGCAGGAATATTTACATTGTTTTCGGTGCAAGCGATTTTCATACAAAAGTGTGGGTAAATGATCAACTGGTCGGAGAACATAAAGGAGGTTATGTGCCCTTCGAATTCAATATTTCCCCTGCCCTGAAAAAAGGAACTAACCAGCTGATTGTAAGGGTTGAAGACGAGGAACTCGACGATCGCCCTTCGGGAAAGCAATACTACGGGAATGCTAAAGGAATATGGCAGACAGTTTATTTGGAAGCACGCAGTGACCTGTATATCTCCGGGATACATTTCTCCCCTGATATCGACAACCATCAGTTTAAGGCGGAAGTGCAACTGTCGGCACCGGCTCCTGAAGGCTTGAAATTTAAGATTACCGGGACAGGTAATAATATAAATTTTGAATCACCAGTAGTTGCTGGTGAGACTTCTGCTGGGTTTATTATTCCGGTTTCAGATATGAAGTTATGGACTCTCAACGATCCTTATCTTTATGATGTTACTGCGTCAATCAATGCTCCGGGAATTGAAGACAGGGTAAACACCTATTTTGGCATGCGTAAATTTTCTGCTGTTTCAATTCCCGGCAAGAATTTCAGTTATGTTGCACTGAATAACGAGCCGCTTTACCTCAGGCTAACCCTCGATCAAAGCTATCATCCTCAGGGTTTCTACACATTTCCTTCTGATGAGTTTATGAAAGAGGAGATAATGCGTGCACGGGATCTCGGTATTAACGGCTTGAGAATCCATATAAAAGCAGAAATCCCCCGTAAGCTTTACTGGGCCGATAAGCTGGGTCTGTTGATAATGGAAGATGTTCCGAATTTCTGGGGTGAACCTACACCAGAAGCGAAAGCAAACTGGGAATATATTGCCGAGAATGAGGTAAAAAGGGATTATAATCATCCTTCTATATTCTCATGGGTACTTTTCAATGAAACTTGGGGTCTTTTCAGCAGGGATTCCATTACAGGCCGGCGATCATATACGCCTGAAACACAGGAATGGGTGAGATCGTGGTACCATAAAGTCAAAGAAATCGATCCGACAAGACTTGTGGAGGATAACTCACCCTGCAATTTCGATCATGTAATAACCGACCTGAATACCTGGCATTCCTACAATCCGGCAAGGCAATGGTCAGGTTTGCTGGATGAGGTAGTAAGTAAAACTTATCCCGGTTCTGCATACAATTTTATTGGTGGAAATGTTCAGGGTAACCAGCCTATGTTGAATTCTGAATGCGGAGCCGTCTGGGGATACAGTGGAAGCACAGGCGATATTGACATCACATGGGAATACCATATCATGATGAATGAATTTCGCAAGCGTCCCCAAATTGCAGGCTATCTATTTACCGAATTCCACGATGTGATAAATGAATGGAATGGATATTATCGATTCGACCGAAGCAAAAAGATTTTCGGACTGGATGAATTATGCAATGGAATGACCATGAATGATTTACAGAGTGATCTGTATGTGGTTGCCGGGGATGACTTCTTCAGAAAATACAAAGGCGGCGAATCGGTAAGCGTGCCTGTCGGGATCAGTGCTGTGTCGGCAAAAATACCTGAAAATTTAAAAATTGAATATTCAATTTACGGATGGAACCAGGAGGGTGAAAAGTTCGAATGGAAGAGAGGTGAGATTCAGGCAAAAGCTGAACCTTTTTCATATGTTTCGCTCGAACCTGTTAAAGTTAAGCTTCCGGAAGAAACAGCAATTATGATATTTGCTGTCAGCCTTAAAGATAGCCAGGGAAATATCCTTCAAAGAAATTTTGTTCCTTTCCGTATTGAAGGCAAAAGTCCCGAAAGGGCAAATATCATTTTCCGGTCTCCTTCAGCATTTTCAAATGCATCGTGGAGCATAAAACATTTCTCCCCTCAGAATGGCAGGAAAGTCTGGGGAATGGGCTCCGGCTTTTTCGAATATGACTTTACCCTTCCGGCCGGATTTGATACAGGTAAACCAGCCTCCATTGAATTCAGGGCTGAACTCTCTGCACGGTATCCTCAGGAGAAATATCTTGAAGAAGGTGTGGCAGAAGGCATTGGAATGACTGTTGTGTCAAACAAAGGAACCATCCCGGGATACGGGAAGAACAGTTATCCTCAGACGGATGAAAAAACATTCGGGTCAACGGTTGTCATTACTGCAAACGGACAAAAAATTGCAGAGACTCTGTTGCCGGATGATCCCGCTGATCATCGCGGATTATTATCCTGGATGAACCAGGAGCCTGGGTGGGAGTGGGGGAGTGCTGACCATTCAAAAAGGTGGCTTCTCGATGAAGCGGGTTCTTACGGTTACCTGGTGAAGGCATTGCTGGACAAAACTTCAATGCAAAGGGCTTTTGAAACGGGAAAGGTAATTATCAGGCTTCAGGTAAATGATTCGGATTCAAAGCATGGCGGACTCTCTGTTTATGGTAAGGAATCCGGAAGATTTCCGCTCGATCCGTCAATAATAATAAAACCCGAGTAAAAGATTACCCGGGTTTCAGAATTAATTAAATAGTATTATTCCGGTCAGATCAAATCAGTATTTGTCTTGCATACTGAACGCAGGTACTGACCTCCTTGACTGCGTTTGACCATGGTTTAATATCATATTCAAGTTCGATATCACCGTAGATAGGCCATTTGTTCTTTTTCAGCAGTAGAAGAACATCTGCTATCGGCATTTCTCCCTGTCCCCATACCTGATTTGTATTAGGCGGATCTGTTTTAGGACCAGTTTTATCTTTAAGATGTATGCTGAAAATCCGGTCATGGTACTTTTCGATAATGGTATTCGGATGTAGACCCGTTGAACCGAAAAAATGTCCGGCATCGAAGTTCATCATCACTGCCGGTGAAACAGCAAGGAACGGATCATAGCTGAATCCTTCGGTAGCAAACTGCATGTGGTTATGGAATATTGCATACATACCATGTTTTTCAGCTATTGGACCAAGTTTCTTAACCCCTTCTTCACTTATTTCATCACACACACCTTTTGCGCCCATTGCTTTTGCTGCTTTGAATGCATAGTCTATTTCTTCATCAGACCAGCGGGAAGGGGAGAACTTGACAATATGAACATTAATTCCGGCATCTCTGAACAGTTTGCCTGCCTCTTCGACCTTTGTCATAGGCAGAGCAAGGCGCCAGTCTTTAAGATCCTGGTTGTATTTGGCCCTTGCAGCCTCCTGCTCAGGTGTTAACGGTGGACGCTGAAAGCCCCCCGACGGAGCACCGGCGGGAGCACCTGCACCCGGTCTTCCTCCGGCGGGCTGACCACCTGCGGGCTGACCACCGGCGGGTGGTCCACCGGCAGGACGCTGTCCGCCTGCGGGAGGTCCGAACATTCCCATCATAGGATTCTTCGGAGCACCAAGATAATCCTCCAGGTCATTGCTCATCAGTTCGATCGAACTGACACCTGCCTCCTTACAATATTTAAGTATGTTTTCCACACCTCCGGGCATGCTGCGCCAGCTATAGGTAATTGCACCTATCTGGACACCGCCAAAACTTGAATTTGGTTTGTCTGAAGGGGCAGGTTCAGCTACCGGTGTATTTTTACAGCTATATGCGACGGGGACCATCGATAAAGCTGCAACAGCAGCCGTACTTCCCAGGAATTTTCTTCGCGAAATGCCGTTTCTTTGATTGTTGATGTTTTTCATAAGTTGTCGGGTTTAAAAATCTATGATTCAAAACCTAAAAATACATAAAAGTTATTCACTGGTTACATGATGAAAAGTAAATATTAAAAAATTTGAGCAGCTATTTGCAAATTGGAAATTATTAAGTTATTTATAACCAGATAAACCTGACAGGTAGCCTTATTTCAAACAATTGATTAAATCAACTCTATGAAACTGAAAACCAGTATTATCCTCGCATCAATGATGTTCCTTCAATATTATATCTGGGGTTCATGGTATGTTACCATGGGAACTTTCATGACCAAAGTTTCTTGGTTCCACAGGCATCCAAATCGGAGCAGCTTACAGTGCACTTGCTATCGCAACCATGATTTCACCATTTTTCATAGGTATGATAGCAGACCGTTTTTTTGCTGCCCAGAAAGTTATGGGAGTACTGCATATTATCGGAGGAGTTCTGCTTTTCTTTGCTTCCAGGATCACCGCCAATGGGCCGTTTTACTGGGTGATCCTGTTGTATTCACTTGCCTATATGCCAACGATAGCTCTTTCAAACAGCGTGGCATTCAGGCAGATGAGCGATCCGGGAAAACAATTTCCCGTCATCAGGGTATTCGGGACGGTCGGCTGGGTTATTTCAGGATTCATGATTGCCTTTCTTGGCATTGAACAGACACCAACAACGTTTTATATGGCTGCAATAGTCTCGGTAGGTCTTGGTTTATTCAGCTTTTTCCTTCCCGACACACCTCCACAGGCAAAGACTCCATCTTCAGCAAAGTCTGTTCTCGGCATTGATGCATTCATTTTGTTTAAGGACAAGCCATACCTGATCTTTTTTATTGCCGCCATATTTGTCTGCATCCCTCTTTCATTTTATTTTGGATTTGCAAACCTTTTCCTGAACCAGTCGGGAATGGAAAATGCCGCAGGGAAAATGGTGATGGGACAAATCTCCGAAGCACTGTTTATCCTTGCCATACCTTTCCTGTTCAACAGGATCGGCGTAAAGAAAATGCTGCTTATCGGCATGACAGCATGGATTCTGCGTTACCTGTGCTTTGCATTCGGTAATATGGGACCTAATGTCTGGATGCTTTATGCAGGTATCATCCTTCATGGAGTCTGCTATGATTTCTTTTTCGTTACAGGATACATGTACACTGAAAAGAAATCAAATGAAAGGATAAAAAACGCAGCCCAGGGACTATTCACTTTTGTGACATATGGGCTGGGGATGTTCATAGGCACATGGTTTTCAGGCTTTGTAACAACCTATTATTCTGTTAACCAGGCATATCAATGGAGAAGCATCTGGTTTGTACCGGCCTATATTGCTGTTGCGGTTTTAATATGCTTTATTTTCTTCTTTAAGGAAAAGAAAAAGATTGAGATAGCTCAGTAGTAATTGCAGGTGATCAGTCACTTGATATTTCTGCACTTGCCGGCCTCAGTTCAGGTGCCGATGCTTTCAGGGTAATGATGCCTTTCTTTGATTCCGATTTAACAATCACCAGGCATCTTCCACGCCATGCTTTCCTCTGGGGAAGCTGGAAGCTTTCAAGGCTTATGGGATCAGCATTTCCGACTGCCACTATAGATCCGGGTCCCTCAACTGCAAATGAGATCAAATTCTCCGCTTTTGGATTGCGCACACCTTTGGTATCGGTAAGTTCAACGGTAAAATAACAAAGATCCTGCCCGTCAGCCCTGATTACTGACCTGTCGGCTGAAATTTTTATCGAAACAGGATCTTCAGCAGTATTCAACTCTGATGTTTTAACCTGCTTTTTCTTCACAAAACCGACTGCTTTAAGTGTCCCTGGTTGATAGGGAACTTGCCATGATGCAATAAATTTTGTGGACCTGCTGACCGGTTTTTTGCCCAGCGATTTGCCGTTCAGGAAGAGTTCAACCTGTTCGCACGATGAATAGACGTTCACTTCCATAATTTTCCCCTCATTCCCTTTCCAGTTCCAGTCGTCCACTGCATCAAACCAGTGCCATTTTGACCAGGATTGCCTTTCAGGGTTAATGTCAAATGAGGGATTGGGAGGAGTTATCCATATTGAAATCTGGTTTTCCTTCCAGAGAGCATCACGGTAAAAGGATTGCGGCCGCTTCCATCCGCAAATATCTATGTCACCGCAGAATGCCAGATTCCAGGGGAAAAAATCCTGTTTCTGCCAGTAACCTCTCCATCCGATACTTGCTTCACCAATATAATCAAACGCAGTCCAGACAAAATCGCCAATGACGTACGGATTATCGACCACATCCATCCAGCTTCCGAACGCCTCCAGCGGATATGATTCTGTACCTACCATTATACGGTCGGGAACACGAATGTGATCCTGTGCATAAATGGTCGCCTGGTTATGGTCACCGCCTGAGGCATAATTATATCCTGCGATGTCAAGAACCGCAAAGAAAGGATCCTTATCGGGTCTGAGGTCATTGACTGCTGAAGTTACCGGACGGGTTGGGTCAAGATCCCTGATATGATTAGCGAGTTTCCTGGCCAGTTCCACAACTTCGGGTCTGTGCCTTCCGGGTATTTCATTGCCAATGCTCCACATTATGACAGAAGGGTGATTCCTGTCGCGCAGGACCATGCTCTCAATATCTTTCTGCCACCATTTATCGAAATACAAATGGTAATCGTGTGGATTTTTTTGTTCATTCCACATATCAAAAGCTTCATCCATAACAAGCATTCCAAGACGGTCGCAGGCATCAAGAAAAGCAGGTGAAGGAGGATTATGTGAGCATCTGACGGCATTGAATCCGCTTGCCTTAAGCAGCTCAATCCTTCTTTCCTCAGCCCTGTCATAAGCCCTGGAACCAAGTGGGCCATTATCATGATGAACACAGCCTCCTTTCAGTTTTAATTGTTTACCGTTAAGTGTAAAACCATTTATCGTATCAAAGGATATTGACCTTATTCCAAATCTGGTAACGGTCTGGTCAGTCAGAATTCCATTTTCATATATTTCTGATACAGCCTTGTACAGTTCAGGAGAATCAGGAGACCAGAGAACGGGATTTGTTAATTTAACTTCCTGATCAATAATATTTTTCGAGCCTGGCTCAATTGTCTTTAATGTTTCAGCGATTGAAATATCCTTTAAGTTTCTATCAAGGATCTTCGTGACAAGCTTAATGTTCTTTTCATTCTTGCTTTCGTTTACAACAGTCGTTTTGATATTTAACAAAGCCTCGCTGGCGGATACCATGGGTGTCGTTATGAAGATACCCCAGGTTTCAGTATGAACAGCAGGTACAACCTGCAGCCAGACGTGCCTGTAAATTCCGGACCCGGAGTACCAACGACTGTTTTCACCTTCATTCATCACCTTGACGCACAGTACGTTCTCTCCGGAGAATTTCAGGTGACCTGTAATATCAAACCAAAAACTAGTATATCCATATGGATGATTGCCAAGGTTTTCACCGTTCAACCAGACGTCGACATTCATATAGACACCTTCAAAAATAAGCCTGAAATGCTTGTCCTTCATATTTTCAGGCACAGAAAAAGTTTTTCTGTACCAGCCTGTGCCCCCTGTTGTAAAACCCCCGTTTACCTGACTGATAGCATTCTTATTAAATGGGGAGCCAGTTAAAGGAAGGTCCTCAATGCTCCAGTCGTGGGGAATATCTATTTTTCTCCACTGAGAATCATCAAATAAGGGATTTTCGGCTCCCTGGGCGCCTCCCAGATGGAACCGCCAACCGGAATCAAAAAGATTTTCCCTCTGCAGGCTGGATTGGGCCTCAACCTGATAAAACGAAAAGACAAGAAAAAAAACAAACAGATGAATCTTCAGGATAATGGGTCTCATGTTCGCTGCATTTTGGATATATATGCAATTTACTTAATTGCATTTGAACTTTAGTACAGATGGTTTAACTTTACTGAAAAAAACGGAAATCATGATAGTAACCTGTGTTCATGTACATGTAAAACCTGAGCATATAGAAAGCTTTATTGAAGCATCAGTTTTGAACCATAAAGGATCTGTAAAAGAGCCGGGCAACCTCAGGTTCGACTTTGTCCAGCAGGCAGATGACCCAACCCGGTTCCTGATCTATGAAGCATTTGAATCGGAGGAGGCGGTATCAATCCATAAAACGATGGACCATTATCTAAAATGGAGGGATACTGTAAAGGATATGATGGCTGAACCGAGATATGGTATTAAGTATAATATCCTCGAACCGAAAGAAAAATCAAGATGGTAAAACCGTTCCAGTTCTCCAGATTGCCTTTAATTTATTTCGGAAATGGGAAATTAAACCTGTTGCCCGGATTTATTAAAAGTTACGGAACTGAAATTCTGCTGGTTACAGATCAGGGATCGTTTATCAATTCATCGTATGCCGCGGAATTGTTTGATTCATTCCATAAGCATGAGATTAAATATCATCATGTTGTTATCCATGGAGAACCCTCCCCTGAACTGATTGACACAACTGTGGAAAAGTTTAAAAATGAAGCCCTTAATGTTGTAGTTTCTATCGGCGGAGGAAGTGTTCTTGATGCAGGGAAAGCTATATCTGCAATGCTGTATAAAACGGCATCCGTTAAAGAGTTTCTTGAAGGTGTGGGTACCAGGGAACATCCCGGGACCAAACTTCCGTTTATTGCGTTACCGACAACATCCGGAACAGGAAGCGAGGCAACAAAAAACGCGGTTATCTCACAAATCGGAAAATCAGGGTACAAGAAATCTCTCCGGCACGATAATTTCGTGCCCGACATCGCTATTGTTGATCCCCAGCTTACATTGAGCTGTCCGCAGAACATAACTGCTGCAAGCGGGATGGATTGTTTTACACAGCTGACTGAATCCTATCTCTCAGACAAAGCAAACGAATATGCAGATGCGCTCGCATGGGAAGGACTTAAGGAAATAAAATCCTCCCTTGTGCAAAGCTTCATGCATGGAAACGATCCTCTGGCCAGGACAGGTATGTCGTTTGCCGCCCTTACTTCCGGGATCTGTCTTGCGAACGCAGGATTAGGTGTCGTACATGGTTTTGCTTCATCAATAGGAGGCTTATACCGGATCCCGCACGGAATAATTTGCGGTACACTTATGGCTCAGGCAAATGCCATAAATGTAAGAGAATTAAGAAAAAATAAAAATAATCCTGAAGCATTAACAAAATATGCCACACTTGGGAGACTTTTCCTGGAAACTGATAGAGAATCAGATGATTATAATATAGACGGTTTTATTCAATACCTCCTGAACCTGACCGAAGAACTTAAGTTGCCCAAACTAATGCAATATGGAATTGAGCTCAGGGATATCGGAGTAATATGCCGGATTACTGAACTAAAGAATAATCCTGTAAAATTAAACCTCGAAGCTTTGCAGGAAATCGTAAGAGAAAGACTTTAGAATTAATATATTATTCACTAATAATAAGTCAATTTAGGGCCGACATGAATGAGAATCAGGCAACCTTCAGGTTTTATGAAGAACTGAATGATTTTCTCCCATCGTTTAAAAGAAAAACTTCCTTTTCATATTCATTTAAGGGAAATCCCTCGGTAAAACATGTTATTGAGGAGCTTGGTGTCCCTCATGTTGAGGTTGACATGATTTTAGTAAATGGAATTTCTGTTGATTTTTCTTACAGATTAAAAAAAGGTGACCAGGTTTCTGTTTATCCTGTATTTGAAACTTTTGATATATCAAATGTACAGCGGCTACGTGCAAAACCTCTGAGGAATCTGAAATTCATCCTTGACGTCCATTTGGGGAGGCTGTCAAAATATTTGAGATTATTAGGTTTTGATACACTCTTTGAAAAAGACCTGAATGACAGCCAAATTATAAATATTTCACTGTCACAACATAGAATAATACTTACAAGGGACAGGGGGCTTCTTAAAACCGGAACAGTAACTCATGGGTACTGGATCAGGTCATCAAAGCCAACCGGGCAGTTGAAGGAGATCATGAATCGATTTAATTTGAAAAGCTCGCTCATTCCCTTTTCCAGGTGTCTTGAATGCAACGGAGTGCTTGATGAGGTTCCCAAAGGTGAGATCATGGATCTGCTGCTGCCCAGAACCAGGGATTTTTATTCTGAGTTTAAAAAATGCAGAACCTGCGGCAGGGTCTACTGGGAAGGATCTCATTATGAAAAGATGAAAAATTTCATACAAACTGTTATTGGTTTTAAGTAACTTTATAATCCATCAAAAATCACCAATCACTCAATCTCAATTAATATGAAAAACAGACCTTTCGTAATTATTCTCATGATTATCAGTCTTTTAATTATTTCCCAATTTGCTCAGTCGCAGCTTCTGAAGGAAACCGAGGCCCAGAAAATTCAAAGAATGAAATGGTGGACCGATTCACGGTTCGGAATGTTCATTCACTGGGGACTTTATGCTCTGCCTGCACGGCATGAATGGGTAAAGAACAGAGAAAGAATGACAAATGATCAATATCAGAAATACTTTGAGTTGTTTGATCCGGATCTCTATAATCCCAGGTGAATGGGCTAAAATGGCAAAGGAAGCCGGTATGAAATATGTAGTGCTGACAGCAAAGCATCATGAGGGTTTCTGTCTCTGGGATTCAAAATTCACTGATTATAAAGCGACAAATACACCTTTTGGAAAAGACATTATAAAAGAGTATGTCGAAGCATTCAGGGCGGAAGGACTAAAAGTGGGATTTTATTATTCGCTTATCGACTGGCATCATCCTGACTATACAATCGACAGCAGGCATCCGCAGAGACAGGATTATGATACTGCATATACCAGGCTTAACAAAGGAAAGGATATGAGCAAATACCGGGAATATATGAAAAACCAGGTCAGGGAACTGCTTACAAACTATGGTGAAATAAGTATTATCTGGTTCGATTTTTCATTTCCCGGGAAAAATGGCAAAGGCCGAGCTGACTGGGATTCGGAAAACCTTCTGAAACTGGCACGGTCGCTTCAGCCCGGGATCATTGTTGATGACCGTCTCGACCTTCGGGATGTTGAAGGGGGCTGGGATTTTACAACTCCGGAACAGGTAAAGGTTACAAAATGGCCGGAGGTAAACGGCAAAGAAGGTGCCGTGGGAAACATGTCAGACGTTTTCAGGATCGTGGGGCTACTACCGCGATGAGACTACCTGGAAGAGTCCCGGCTCAGCTTCTGGAATTATTAATCGAATCAGTAAGCAAGGGAGGCAATCTGCTTCTGAATGTCGGTCCGACAGCAAGAGGTACCTTTGACTACAGGGCTCAGGAAAGATTAAAAGCAATGGGGGAATGGATGAAAATCAACAACCGGTCAGTCTACAACTGCACCGAAGCACCTGCCGAGTTTTAATCCTCCCGCAAATACGCTTTCTAACATATAATCCGGTAACAAAGAGGTTATATGTACATCTGCTCGTTTATCCAATGGGTTCACTGACACTTGAAAACATGGCAGATAAGGTTAAATATGTCCAGTTCCTTCACGATGCGTCTGAAATAAGATTCAGTACCGCAGGCAATGAAGAAAAAAATAATTTAAACCTGCAGCTGCCGGTTCTGAAACCACCGGTGGAGATTCCGGTTCTGGAGGTATTTCTGAAATAAATCACTCCTTAACTCAATCTGGCTCCTCCCTAAAATTAGCCAATGGCAAATTTTTTTATAGTCAGCCATTTAACGGTCGGCTCATTAACGGTTGGCTCTTCCAGCTAGGTACCGGGAATTTTCTGTTTTATAGTGGCACGATTGCAAACCGGTGCCGGCATAATATTGGGGATCAGATTTCAATAACCAAAACAGTATCCGTCTCATCAAGCATTTCTGCTGGAACAGAAATTGCAATTCCGAACGCATCCTGTTTATATTTCAGTTTAGCTCCGGAATTGAAAGAGAGTGATGTTTTTTACCTTTTTGCCAAAATCCGGCAGAAGTAGGCTTTTATCCTCAGGATTCAGAAGGTGTACATATATTTTATTACCTTTTTGAGTTGTAACACCCCATGCTCTGGGAGAAACCGGACCACCGCGCGTTTCATAGATTGTCTCCCCGTATTTTCCCATCCAGTCTCCAACTTCCCGGAGAGTTGTGATAAATTCCGGTTGAATCCTGCCATCAGGCATAGGACCAACATTCAGCAGGAAGTTCGAATTATATCCTGCTGCTTTTACAAGATAATGGATCAGGTTCTTTGTTGATTTGTAGTTTTTATCCTGAAGATTAAATCCCCAGGAATTGTTCATTGTTTCGCATGTTTCATACGGAAGTCTCCCCCAGCTTTTGTTCAGGATTGAATCCGGTGGTTTTTTGTCCCGGAAGATCCTTCTCAAACATCTGAAAGTCTTCCCCGGGAAACGGAGCCAGATGATGGTTGTTTCCGATAAGGCAGGCTGGTTGCAGGCTGTGTATAAGACTATATGTCTTATCGAGCCGCCAGTCGGCATCTTTCTTGTCCCAGTGACCGTCAAACCAGATACCGCCAATCTCCCCGTAACCGGTCAGGAGTTCCCTGAGCTGACCATCCATATAATCGAGATATTTATACCAGTCACCACTTTCCGGTCGTCCTGATGTCTGACCTGTATTTCCTCTCGGGTAATAATTTTCCTGGTACCAGTCAAGATGAGAATGATAAAAGAAGAGTTTTATACCCTGTTTTTTGCATTCTTCAGCAAGCATCTTTATAACATCCTTCTTATAAGGAGTGCGGTCAACTATATCCCAGTCAGTCAGTCTTTGAATCCCACATTGCAAAACCGTCGTGATGCTTGGATGTAATTGTAATATATTTCATACCTGCAGCTTTGGCCAGAGAAACCCATTCTGCCGGATTATATGCAATCGGGATTGAAAAATGCAGGAAGTTTCTGGTAAGTCTGCTTGTCGATCCTCTGGTTGTTCATTACCCATTCCCCGTCGCCAAGAACGCTGTATACGCCCCAGTGAATGAACATTCCGAATTTTGAGTTCTGGAACCATTCACGGGCTTTGAGATTTTCAGGAGTAGGAGTGTACGGTACCTGACTACTGGCAATAACTGAAATCATCAAAAAGAACGGGAAAATAATTTTGCGAATCATAGCTGAATGTATAATTAATAAAAGTTAAAAATATTACACTGAAGTTTGTGTATTACTGCGAAACCAAGGATGTATTTCATAAAACAAAACACTTCTTTATTTTTCTGTTTTGAATTTTTCAGTAACAAGTGGGGGCCATTTAAGATCGAGCTCCTCCAGAGTTTTGAGCACCACATCTGCAATGTAATAAAGCTTTTGCCAGTTCTTATCAGATGGCGTTATATGCCACGGTATTGTATTGCAGGTATTTATGATTTTTTCATAAACGGCAAGATACTCATCGAATTTTTCCCGGGTATCCCAGTCACCATCTTTATGTTTCCAGTGTTTCTCCTTCAATTCTATCCTCTCCATCAGCCTTCCTTTCTGAGCTTCCCTGGATACATTCATAAAGAATTTGAGTACAGTAGTATCGTTATCCTCAAGGAGTTTTTCAAAATCGTTGATAATCCTATAGCGTTTTTCGATAACCCCGGCGGGAATGAACTTTTCCACTGACGGGACAAGAATATCTTCGTAGTGAGATCTGATAAATACCTGTAATTCACCTTTCCTGGGAACTACCTGGTGGACCCTCCAGAGAAAATCATGTGCATATTCGTTCTCACTAGGCTTCTTAAAACTGAAAATCTTTATACCGAGCGGATTGCAATACTTCAGGAGTCCTTTTGTCACTCCGTCCTTGCCTGAGGCATCAAGTCCCCTGAAGTATCAGCAACAGGCTGAATTTATTCTGGGCGTACATTTTGTTTTGCAGTTTCCCTATCTTCTTCAGGATCTTAACTGTCTTTTCTTCAGTTTTTTCCCGGTCCCATTCTTTATTAAATGTCGGGTAATCAGCGATCTTGATTTTCATATTATTGGATTTATTGTAAGACTTCATCCAATGCGTTAAGAATGGGTTGTACGGAGATCTTTGCTCCCACTGCTCCCATCATCCATTGCTGAGGTGTAAGACGGCCCTGCTTATAGATCCGGTCAATCTCGTTTGCGAGATTCTTCCCTTTTAAGAATTCCTCCAGCTGAAACTGAACAATATGTCCGTAGGAATAATTTGCCAGGTAAAGTGGAGAATCGACCATGTGCGAATATATTGCCAGGATTGGGGAGTCCCTGATTCCGATAACAGGTGCGAAATATTTGTTCCAAGTTTCAACTGCAATTGTTTTAGTTGCATCTTTCAGCTGAGCAGGAGTAGCTTCAGGATTAGCATAAAGCCACTTCCAGACTTTCATATCTACCATACCAACCCCCATTATCTCCATCAGGCTCCAGGCAGCGTCGAGCGTCTCCATCTTTTCTGCATCAGGGTTTGTGTCATTTATACCCAGTAAGCATCAGGTTCCGGCTCTGAAATACAAACGCAAGAGCCTCAGTGATTGCTGTGTTAGGAACTCCACTCATCATGTAGTAATCTACATCATATAATGAAATGGTCTGCTCAACAGTATGTCCGAACTCGTGAACAGCAATATTATATCCCTTATAATCCATCCCTTTACCGGAAATCCGTGTGCGAAGATGGGCCACAGAACCTTTCATCGCAGCCCCCCAGGCATGACCTGAACCTCTGGCCGGATCAACAACAATCTTATCTGAAAGTATACTTTGACCTGACAGGATTCCAGCCCAGTTTTTCAAGCATTGATGGCATGCCGGCCTTAAAAGCTGCCGGATCAGGATAAAGTGCACTGGTTTTTAAAGTAAGCTGATCTTCCGGAATTGTGCTCTGTGCTTTAAACCCGTTGTACCAGATGTCATATGGCCTGAGATCACGGCCAAGTCTCTCTTTTACCATGACCCAGTTTAACCATACAGGTCGAACTCATATATGAATCAAAAAGCGATTCAACCTCATCCTGCGAGATCTCCATCTCTACCGAAAATTTGCGCAGGATAGCTGTATTCATTGCCGCACTGTAAGGATCGATATCCTTCATCGCCCTGAAGATAGTCACTATTTGTTCGTAACGTGTATCCGGTTCAGGGCAGCTTCAACAGGATTTCCTCCTTTTGTAACTTTATTTGTGAATGGAGCCCATTCATATTCAGGATTGTTTATGACTACCTTTGGTATATCCTGATCTATAATATGTTCCATGACCTTGTAGATCATTTCCTGTTTTTCCTGACCATTTTCCTTGTCTGCATAATCAGCTTTCAGCTCATCACGCAGATTCCAGTGTGACAGGAGAACCATATTGTCCGGAAACAACTGCCTGCCTTTATCGGTACGGAGATGATCCATGCAGATATTGTATTCTGCTATGTACATTTCAGCATTTCCGATAGCTGTATTGAGAGCCTGGTTAAGTTCAGCCGGAATCCTTGAAAAGAAATAATCCCCGAGCCGTGCCATTGCCCATTCTTCCCTGCTCCATCCGGGTCCCAGCTTTCCTTTTTCTTCAAGAGTGTAATAAGGGAAGTTAAGGGCAATTACAAATGCAATTTTATTTGCATAGAAATCATCGGAAAGATGGGAGCTTACTGAGTAATTGCCAAACATTCTGTCAATCTCGTCTATTTCTCCGGCAGCCTCATCAAGAATTTTTTTCAGATCGATGGTGATTTCATTGAAATTACCGTTCAGGGATTCAAAATACCGGCTTACTTTTCCGAAGACTTCTTTACGTTTTTCCTGGTCTCCAATATAATTCTTCTTGACAAATCCGGTAAACTCTGAGGAAGTGCCGTCTTCAGTCCTCCAGAGTGATGCGGCATGCCTGACACCTTTCTCAAGAGTTTGCCGGTCGATGGAAGGAAATGTCGCCCTAACGCTGTCAATTGCAGCAGAAATAGCTGATTCATTAATAAATGCGGAACCGACAGAGGTTGATTTTTTAGTTTGAGGTGATGAACAGGCAGTTAAGACTGCCAGCATCAGGAGTAATAATTTTTTCATAGGAATGACTTTCTTTTTCTTTAATCTTTATTAACAGCCGAGGGTACTGAGTTTCACAGAGTTTCACTATTGTTATAACCGTGTCTTCAGCCATGCAACTCCGTGTAACTCTGTGGTTAATGGTTTTTTTTAGTTATTGAACAAACTGTTTGGCGTAGTATTTCGCTGTAAGCTTTTCACCTGTCGATCTTTCGATCATTTCATTCCAGTAGTATCTGGCCCCGGGTTTAAATACCCTTTCCCTGAAATAATCCCCGACGGCTTTTTCGCCCACAAACGATTGGTTTTTAGTTATATAGGTTGTGAGATAATTATACCATTGTGATGCCAGAAGCTCTCCAAGCAGATAATTATGATAATAACACGGGTATAATGCAACGTGAATTTTTGTTGCCCAGTCAGGCATATTTCGGCCTTCTGGTTTTACAAGCATCTGGTATTTTTCAACCATGTCCCACCAGAGCTGGTTCAGATCCTGGTCGGGATTTTCGTACATTGACTTTTCAAATCTGTACATAACTTGTGCCCAGCGGCTGAAAACCAGCATCTGAAGCCTTAATGCCTTATGGCTGACGGCGGCTATTTTTTCACTTTCAGTGGTGTCGATTATCCCCATATTCTGCATCCAGAGGGGATCAGTTGCCAGACGGCCGAACATGTTGGCGACAGCCTCGGTAGTAAAGGTGTGTGCTGCATCCCTGAGAGTGAACGGGAGATTTCTGTCAGTATAATAAGAGTATACTCCATGTCCCAATTCGTGAAGCAGAGTGTTCATCCAGTAAGAATCCGGTTTAACATTGTCAAGTGTCCTGACATCCCCCTCACGGTCAATATCGGTGCTGAATGCGTGCTGGTTTTTCCCCGGTTTCTCATAGAGGTCGCTTTTTGCGAGAATAGCGTCAACATTGAGTCCTATCCCATCGTAAAATGATGCAACTAGTTTGACCGGATCCTGTTTTTCATAATATTTGTCAAAATCAACAGGATAAATTTCCGGTGCTTCCTGAAAATATCTGTTCTGATAATGCCAGGGCTTCAGGTCTGATATTTTCAGGTTGTAGTATTTTGCAAAATAGTTATCGATGTCATTCTTAAGTTGTGCGAAGTTGTCCCTTGTAAGATTGTCGAGCTCGTCAAAGATGGCGGTAACTTCGGCAGGATCCTGCCCTGATAATTTCAGACTCATTTCGTGATAATTGCTGAAACCGATCTTTTTGGCTATCATATTACGGTGTTTTACCAGCTTTATAATATCCTCAGCAACGACAGGCCCGATCATTTTATGTCCTTCCCAGGCGGCCTGCAGCTGTTTGCTATCTTTCGATGAACGAAGAATTTCCTCAACCTGGTTATCAGAGAGCTCTTTGCCGTTTACCCTGGCCCTGAAATTTGAATACTTTTTGCTGATATCAGTTTCCATTTTAATCTGTTCAGCAAGAAGGGCCGGATCAACCTGTCCTCCAAGATAGGAATTGTATAAAAGTTCAAGCTGACGTGCAAGAAGAGAATCCTTCACCAGTCCTGATTCCTTAAGTTCCTTAAGCTCGGCAAACGCTATACTGTCAGTAAAGAGCTTTGCCAGTTCAAAGGAGGCTTTTTCGCTTTTAGCCCAATCCTCGTTTGTTCCTGTGATATTTGCATTCCACGAAGCCAGATTTGCATCTTTAAAAAGAGGAATGGCTGCGGCTTCGTATTCGGAGATGAACTTTTTCATATGCTTTTCTGCCTGTTCCTGTTTTGATGTGCATGCAAAGAATACTACTGCAGCAACAACAAATAAGATATGGTTTTTCATTTGTTTATAATTTGTTTTTTAATGGTCAGATGGAATATCCATGAATAATCATTTCGGTTTGTGATTTTACTTTTTAATCATGGATATTTCATAGAATTTAATTGATTTATTCAAAGATAGTCAGTTTTTTTATTCAAGGCTTCCGGTTACATTCTCAACCTCATTCAGAATTTCGCATGACCTGACGAGTTCTCTCATTTTTGTGTGATCGGGGTAAAGAGGTCTGTCAATATTGAGAAAATCAACATGTTTTCTTATGACATCTTTCGCTTTCTGGACTCCCCTGCCGAAGTTATATTCCTCCTTTCTGAAATCAAGAGCCTGTGCAGCTGCCATAAATTCGATGCCAAGAATTCCAAAGGCGCACTCAAGTATCTGATTATTTTTAATCGATGTATTCATTCCCATTGAAACGAAATCCTCCTGGTCAGCCGCTGCAGGAATGGACTGTATTGAAGCGGGAACCGAAAGAATTCTTTGTTCGACAATCAGGGTATCGGCAGTGTATTGACTCAGCATCATTCCTGAGAACATGCCGGCACCCTTTGTAAGAAAATCAGGTAAACCGACACTTAGTGCCTGATTATTCAGCCTGTTCATTCTCCTTTCCGACATCACGCTTACCATGGTTATACATGCACCCGCCATATCCATGGGAACGCACACAGGTGATCCCTGGAAATTTGCTCCTGACAGCTGAAGGTTCTTGTCGGGGAAGAAGATAGGATTGTCGCCCACACCATTAAGTTCGATTTCCACCTGAGATCTTGCATATGCAAGCATATCATGTGCGGCACCGATAACCTGTGGAGTGGATCTCATCGAATATGCATCCTGGACTTTAGACTTCACCCTCCCTTCCTTGAGATCTCCGCCTCCGATACATTTGTTAATTGCATTTGCACTTCTTACGGCACCCTTGAAACCTCTAACTTCATGAAGAAGGGGAGTATAGGGTTTCATATTGGCCTTCAGGGCTTCAAGCGACATTGAAGCGGCAATCTCAGCCTGTTTGAGCCAGTTATTAGCATCGACGAGCCAGATTGCACTCATTGCAGTAAGCATGTTGGACCCGTTGATTGCTGCAAGCCCGTCGCGTGCCTGAAGACCGGGTACAGAAATTCCTGCTTGTTTCATTGCTTCAGCTCCGTTAAGAAGTTCACCTTTATAGTATGCTTTTCCTTCACCCATGAGCAGCAAGGCTATTTGCGACATCGGAGCAAGGTCGCCTGACGCTCCTACAGATCCTTTCTGACACACATAAGGAGTGACCCCATTATTCAACATCTCTGTCAGGGTCTCGGTTATTTCAAGACGATTCCCTGAATTTCCATGTGCGTGAACATTGATCCTGCCCAACATAGCTCCTCTTACAATTTCTATAGATGCAGGCTCTCCAATGCCGGCAGCGTGGTTATAAACCAGATATTTCTGGAAATCCTTTATCTGATCATCATTAAGGACAATTTCAGAAAAT
This sequence comes from uncultured Bacteroidales bacterium, assembly GCA_963831935.1. Classification (GTDB taxonomy): domain Bacteria; phylum Bacteroidota; class Bacteroidia; order Bacteroidales; family VadinHA17; genus LD21. The sequence goes on along the minus strand of CAWHSH010000009.1, from coordinate 102,293 downwards.
TCGCCAATTCCCGTGTTTACTCCATACATGACCTCATGAGCAACAATCTTCTTTTCAAGCATTGCCCTGCAGTCATTAATCCTTTTTCTTGCATCAGGGTGGAGTTCGACCTTCTGCCCGTACCGGGCAACGTTTACGACATCATTTATCTTAAGGTCTGCGCCGGTGATTATTAATTTTTCCATTTTTAATATTTTTTGGATATTGTTATCAGGTTTTTAAATGTAAAACTCAATTTGAGCACCTCAAATGGAGTTATATGGTAAATTATAAAACTGACGGAATCGGGGGGATCAACAGAGTCCGGAACGGTTGATTTTGATTTTATATTCAAGCACCCAGCTGTACTGCATGTCTTTGAATCAATGATCCAAAAGTATAGGAATTATTTTGAAAGACAAATCACAATTTTAGTTAATTATGAACCCTTCTTCGGGAATTTATATATTTATATAAAATTGTAACATGGGAAGACCTTTCGCAGAAACCTTCAGAATATTAGTCAGATTTTTTTCCATTTGTGCGATTTGCATGGCTGTCATCACCGGATGCACAGGCAGACAAAAAGGAAAAAAAGTTGGCAAAAGTGAAATTTCACAGACAAAGGACAGCAGCTATCTTTTTGACGGAAAAACACTTAATGGCTGGGAAATTACAAATTTTGGTCCTCAGGGACCGGTATCTGTTTCCGGTGATGAAATTATCCTTGGAATGGGCGATGGGTGCACCGGAATTACATGGAAAAAAGACTTTCCGCTTACCGGTTACGAGGTAACACTTGAAGCGAAGAGAGTTGAAGGAAATGATTTCTTCTGCGGCATGACTTTCCCGGCCGGTAAGGAACCGTGCTCACTGATTGTCGGTGGCTGGGGTGGAACAATTGTGGGCCTGAGCAGCATTAATGGCATGGACGCATCAGAAAATGAAACAACGACTCTGAGGCATTTTGAAAAAAACCGATGGTACAAAATAAGGGTAAAGGTGACAGAACAAACTATCCAGGCCTGGATTGATGGTGAGATAGTCGTTGATTTCACCATCGATAGCAATACCCTGTCGATACGTCCTGAAGTTGAATTGTCAAAGCCATTTGGGATTGCTTCGTGGAGAACAACAGCGGCGCTTAGAAACATAAGGCTAACCAGAAAGTAAATTAACGACAGGTACCGGAATAAATCCAATTAGAGCCAATTAATCATAATGTTGCACAGAATGATACGGAGTAATGCACGAAGTTGATTACTTTATCAGGTAATGTTGTAACTCAATGATCACCCGGTACGACTCCGTGGTTCAGGAAATACTGACACATAATATCAGTAATAAGTCAACTACAAAAAAAATATGGCTGTCAGATATGGCGTCGCAGAATGAAGAGTGGTTATAAATATCTTAAATTAAAAGTCAAATTATCAGGATTCTTTCAATTGAAAGTGTTCTCCGATACTTCAAAGGGCATGTAAAGCGTTTATATATGTAAAATCCTGTTTCAATGAAAAAGCATGCGGTACTTATCCTGATAACTGTAATATTGGTCTCCTGCAAGACCAATGAGCTATATATTAACGTGTTACAACCTGCACCGGTCACAATGCCTCCGGAAATCAAAAAAGTCGGAATTATTAACAGGAGCATGCCCACCGATGAAACTAAGCTGGTGGATATACTTGATAAGGCATTTTCCCTTGAAGGAGCAGATCTTGACAGGGATGGTGCGTGGGAAGGTATTGGAGGACTTGCTGAAGAGCTGAAGGACAATGAAAGGTTTACCGAAGTTAAACTATTGAAGGACATTGACTTCAGAGCTTCTAGGATCGGTATTTTGCCTCCGCCCCTGAGAACAAGACTAGTAGATAGTTTATGTAGCGTCACAGGAACGGATGCTTTGTTCGCGCTGGAAAGGTTTGACACCGATACAAGAATAAGCTACTCAACACCAACAGGAAAAATTGAAACTCCTCTTGGCAATATACCTGTAGTCGGGCTCCAGGTCTCAATGGAAACAATCATTAAAACCGGATGGAGGATATACGCACCAGCCGGTCCGGATATCCTGGATGAGTTTAATTTTGCCGAATCGCTGGTATTTACAGGAAAAGGAATCAATCCTGCTGCTGCAGCTGCTGCGATTACCGGCAGGAAAGAAGCAGTAAAGGAAGTCAGTCGGAATGCCGGTCACACTTATGCCATGAGGATACTTCCTTTCAGATTAAGGGTTTACCGTGATTATTTTGTCAAGGGGACCAATAACTTTAAGATTGCAAAGCGCAAAGCACAAACAGGTAAATGGGAGGAAGCGGGGGATCTCTGGGCGTTGGAAACCGAAAATCCAAAGATGAGGATTGCCGGAAGAGCATGTTATAACATGGGCATAATCAATGAAATAAACGGTCAGCTTGAAGATGCGCTTGGATGGGCCCAGAAAGCATGGGAGGATTACAAAACAAGACTGGCACTCAGATACGTCAGAATACTTGAAGACAGGTTATATGACAGAGACATGTTGAAAATTCAAGAAGAAGGGCTTTAGTACTTTATTAATTATGATGTAATTCAGACTTCCGGATTTTTATTTATAGGATTTTTATTTTGTTTCTTCATGATCAGATGTATATAAAATCATCTTATATATTAAAAAAATAAAATATTATATTTTCAGAATATATAAGTAAATTATATATTATTATCTGGTATTTAACCCTGGTATTTAGCCCTGATATTTAAACCCACTGTATATCAGCCTAATACTGAGCGACTTTAATAGTGCGTTTTGTGCTAAAGCCCATTTCCGATGCTCATCTCAAACAGTTATTTACAGACAACAATGACCTATAAAAATCATTTGAAATTCTCCTGATCGTTTGAAACTGAACCAAAGCCATACAACATTAAGTGGCTTTCGATGCAAAATAAAGCCGATAACATCAGTGAGAATGTCTTTATTTAGATTATTTAACTTTTCCAGGTAAAAATTAAATGTTTTAATTCATAAATTTAAAACCCATAATTTCATACATTCGCAAACTTGTAAATCAAAAAATCAATAATCCTGAATCCTTAAAAGCTATAAACCTGACTATGAAAACAATTCTGTCCTTCTTTTCGATGACTCTGGGAATCCTCCTGGCAACCTCCTGCACCAACCCCGTGAAAGAAACTCCAAATACTCCTGTTCAAAAAAATGACATTTCCGAATTTCTCGGACAGTGGACAATCGATATTGAAGGTGGATCGGTGGGCTGGCTCGAGGTAAGGCAGGAAGATAATTATCCTGACGGCGATGTACTTTGGGGAGGAGGCAGCGTATTGCCTGTATCAAGTATATTCCTCGCAAAGGGCCATATATTGGTTGTTCAGCGTTCAAACGATGTAATAAGAAAAAGGGACGAAAACAATAACCCGGTTAAAAGCCAGGTGATAACAGACTGGATGGAAATCACAAAAAACGGTGATAAGATTGAAGGAATTCTTTTGTCCCCGCGCCGCAACGGGCTTAGCGTTGATACCACAACATTTACAGGAACAAAGCTTCCGGATGTTCCTCCTGCACCTGACATGGCCAGCCTGAAATACGGAACCCCGATAATACTATTTAACGGAAAAGATCTTACCGGCTGGAGGCTTATTAACGAGAAGCAAACTAATGGATTTAAAGTGGTTGACGGAGCTCTGATCAACGATCCTGTGCAGACCGAGGGCGCTCCCCATATCAGTTATGGAAATCTCCGGACAGATCAGGAATTTGAAGATTTTAACCTTAAGCTCGATGTTAATGTCCCGGCTGGTAACAACAGCGGTGTTTATCTCCGCGGAATGTACGAGATTCAGGTAGTGGATTCCTATAAGAAGGAGCTGGATCCGCATAATATGGGTGCTGTTTACAGCAGGATTAAACCCACTGTAGCGGCCGAAAAACCAGCTGGTGAATGGCAAAGCCTTGATATCACGCTTTGCCAGAGACATGCAACGGTAATACTCAACGGAGTAAAAATAATTGACAATCAGCCAATCTATGGTCCAACCGGAGGAGCGATCAAGTCGGATGTCTTTGCTCCGGGTCCGATCTATCTTCAGGGCGATCATGGGAAAGTATCATACCGGAATATTGTACTGACTCCAATTGTCTATTAGTTAGTAAACCAACCGGATACAGGTTTTTCCAGTTTTTATAACCCATTTGATAAGGTGCTTATGATTAACATCAGGGCAAAAAAGACATTATTATTCATTTTCAACTTTTCATTAATATTCTCTCTGCCGGTCTTTACAGCTGCAAGCACAGGGTTGGCTTCCGGCTCAGCTCTTAATCATGATTCGATCGAAAAGCAGATCCTGTATAACGGAAGAGCATGGCGAAACCTTTATTCCAAAATAAAGGGCGATCAATTTCTGTTTTCATCCGATTTACTGGATGGAACCGTTACGATCGGCAACAAAACCTTTAAAAACCTGCTTGTCAAATATGATATTTATAATGATGAAGTACTTACAATTACTGATCATGGTATTATCCTTCAACTCAATAAAGAAATGGTAGACGAGTTCAGTATGAATCACGACGGCAGAATCTATCTTTTCAGACGGCTGGATGCAGATTCCGTTAATACTCTGTCAGGTTACGTCAATGTCTTGTATGACGGAAATATCTCACTTTTCGTAAAATACAGGAAAGAAATCCTTTTACTGGCAGTCGATAACAAGTTTGACTTATTCAACCAGTTGCATAAGATCTATCTAAAAAAGGATGGGGAACTTATACAGATAAACAGTAAAAAAGATTTTCTGAACCTCCTGAAAGATCATAAACAGGAGGTCAGAAGTTTTATTAAAGGCAATAAATTAAAAATCACTAAAAAGAATCCGGAAAGCTTCAGGACTGTAGTTGAGTATTACGACAAGCTGCGATATCCCATTCAATAAAATGAAATTAAAAATACTGATCCTGTTTTTCACTTTGTTTTTATCGTTCAAACTGGATGCCCAGCAGGAGATAAAAATTACATGGGATTACAAAAATCTTACATTCAATGATTTTGTTTCCAGGGTGGAAAGTACATATCACCTCAGGTTTTTTTACAAGGACGAGTGGGTAAAAGATCTTAAACCCGGCGATTATCCGGGGATCTCTTCTTTGACCGTTTTGCTTGATAATCTTTTCAGGGATAAATCGCTTTTCTATTTTATCGATGAATCGGGGAATGTAGTCATTACGAAGAATTTTGCAGTCAGGGTCTCCCAAACACCCCGGGCCGATGATAAAGACTTTATTGCACCTACTGAATATTATGATTCACAGGATAAACAAAAGTTATCAGGAAATTTATTCCTTGATATCGGTAATCCTGCTGACAGATATAAGCCGGGAAATGTAACCATCTCGGGTTACATAACAAACAGGGACACAAAAGAACCTGTTGCCGGTGTAACAGTTTTCATACAGAAGCTTTCTATGGGTACAATCTCGAATGCATATGGTTTTTATACTTTAACTCTGCCGAGGGGAGTTCACTTATTGCAGTTTTCTTTTATAGGGATGAAAGAAAAGCAGATCAATGTTAATCTTTACGGAGCCGGTGAAATGGACGTTGAGATGAACAGTATGCTTATTCCATTGAAAGAGACTACTGTTTCAGCCCAGAAGAATGTCATATTCCAGAGATACGAAGTCGGTGTGGAGAAAGTAAATATAACATCATTCAAGTTGCTTCCAACCTCGATGGGTGAGTCGGATATTATTAAGAGTGTTCTGTTGATCCCCGGGGTCCAGTCAATTGGCGAAGGATCAGCCGGATTTAATGTTAGGGGCGGTTCATCCGACCAGAACCTGATACTGCTTTACGGTGCGCCCATATATAACTCATCTCACTTTTTTGGCTTCTTCTCAGCTGTCAATTCCGATATAATCAGAGATGTTACTTTGTACAAAGGAGGAATACCGGCTCGTTACGGAGGAAGGATCTCTTCAGTGCTTGACATTGCTACAAAAGAAGGCAACAGGAAGGAATTTGCAGGAAATGCAGGCATTAGCCCGATAACCACTCACCTTATGATTGAGGGTCCGATTAAGAAAGATACGTGCACCTATATAATCACCGGCAGGACCACTTACTCAAACTGGGTTTTTAACCTGATTAACAATCCTGCACTAAAAAAGAGCAAAGCTTCATTTTATGATCTAAATGCCAGGGTTACATATGATCTCAATAAAAACAACAAGATCGATTTATCTTCTTATCTGAGCCATGACTCTTTCCGTTTCAATACCGATACAGTATATAGTTACAACAATAATATTGTGGCTCTCAGATGGCGTCACTTCTTTAACAGCAGGTTTTTTTCTCTTTTGTCGGTAAATAACAGCAACTACAGTTATGATGTATCAAGTAACAGGCCGGAAACAGAAGGTTTCGTATTATCGCATCAGATCAACAGCACGGGCTTTAAAGCTGACTTCAACTGGTTCCAGGGGAGGAATGAAATAAACTATGGACTTGACCTGACCCGTCTGTATGTTTCGCCCGGGAGCTATCTTCCATCAGGTGATTCATCCCTGGTAATTCCCCGGGTTATACAGAAGGAAAAGGCATATGAAACCGGTATCTATTTTGAAGATAAGTTTGTTGTGACCGACTATATGTCAATAAATGCCGGAGTGCGGTTTTCTTCCTACTTTGCAATGGGACCGAGAACATTTCCTCTTTATGATCCGGATTATTCACGTACCGGGTCAACTGTTATAGATACAGTAAAGTTTAATTCGAATGAGCTTTACAAGACTTATGCCGGGCCGGAATTCAGGGTTTCACTTAATTTCAGAACGAGTACCAGAAGTTCTTTCAAAATCAACTATAACAGGACACGACAATACCTTCATTTGTTATCAAATACGACATCTATATCACCCACTGATACATGGAAATTAAGCGATTATTACATTAAGCCACAGGTTGGTGACCAATATGCGGTCGGATTTTACCAGATGCTATTTAATAATAGCATCGAAACCTCGGTGGAGTTGTATTACAAACAAATAAATAACATGGTGGATTTTAAGGGGGGGACAAATCTGATTATGAATGAGAATATTGAAAAGGACCTGGTAAATGTTAAAGGGAAAGCTTATGGATTGGAATTATCCTTGAAGAAGAATGAAGGCAGGGTACGATGGAGTGTGGGATATACCTATTCAAGAACCTTCCTGAAAAGTATAGGAAGGTTCAGTGATGAAATAATTAATAAGGGAGCGTGGTTCCCGGCTAATTTTGACAAACCAAATGATCTTGTGGCCACATTTAATTTCCTCTTTTCACGCAGGTTCAGTTTTTCATCCAATTATACATGGAGCACCGGCAGACCAATTACATATCCTGTTGCAACTTATTATATGGGTGATGTTCTGCTGGTTCATTATTCCGACAGGAATAAATACAGAATACCTGATTATATGAGACTTGATCTGTCATTTAAACTGAGCGGTAACCTGAGGTCAAATAAAATTGCCAATCCGCACTGGATCTTTTCGGTCTATAATCTTCTGGGCAGGCAGAATATTTATTCGATTTATTTTAAAAACGAAAATAAGGTCATAACAGGATATAAGCTTTCGGTTTTCGGACGGGCAATTCCTTCTCTAAGCTTCAACTTTGATTTTTGAGTACATGCAAATAAAAAACTATATAATTATATCAATAATATCTCTCGTCACTGGAAGCTGCATTACCCAATTTATTCCCGAAACTGATGAAGTTCAGAATCTCCTTGTAGTGGAAGGCTTAATTACTGATCAAAATGACGGGAATGTTATCAGGCTGTCGTTATCAATGCCATTGGGGAAAAAAGCCGTTGTAAAGCCTCTGAGAGGGTGCGATGTGAGTGTTTCCGACGATCAGGGCGGGATAATATATTTCAATGAATCATCAACTCCCGGAACGTATAAATCACCTATAGTGGGTGTAATCGGACGTAAATACACATTACATGTTAAAACCAACAATCCTATTACGAACAGTTACTCTTACGAGTCGTTGCCAATGGAAATGAAAACTGTCCCCCCAATCGACAGTATCTTTTATGAAAAAGTTAATATATCAGAGAAAACACTATGGAGTCCACTTAAGCAAGGTGCTCAGATTTACCTGAATACTTATGATCCGACCATGAACTGCAAATACTACAGGTGGGATTACAATGAGACCTGGGAATTCCGGCTTCCTTATGGATTTCCGGTGAATAACACTTGCTGGATATCAAATAATGCAAGCGTGATCAATATAAAGAATACAAGTGTTTTATCGGAAGACAGGATCATCCGTTATCCATTGAATTTTATCTCGAACGAAACCGACAGGTTAAAAGTAAGATACAGTATTCTGGTAAATCAATACTCCCTTAATGAAGATGAATACTATTACTGGGAAAAGCTTCAGAATGTCATCCAGGATGTAGGAAGCCTTTATGATGTAATTCCTTCCTCGGTTCCCGGTAACATTTTCTGCGTGGAGGACCCGGGTGAAAAGGTTCTGGGCTATTTCAGCGTATCTGCCAAAACCTCCAAAAGATTTTTTATTAAAGATAATTTTCAGGGAATAATCAATCTGTATACCGATTGTGTATCTGATACTATATTTAGCGGCGCTCCTGTGATCCAGGGCCTGAATGTATCAGCATGGATCATAGAACAGGACCTGTTTGCACATCCCCCTTATACAGTAATAACAAATTTCAGGGGTTGTGCTGATTGCACGGTCAGAGGAACAATTGTAGAACCTAATTTCTGGCATGATGATAACCGGTAATAATTATACAAAGATGCCTCAGTTGTCAGGACTTTTCTGGCTAATGGTTATCCTGATTCTGGTCACTCCTGATATCTTTAGCCAGACTAAAGACAGTTTTCCAGAGTCAGTCACAAGTAAGTTCAATGACTATTGCAGGAAAATTCCGAGGGAAGAGGTTTATGTTTATACTGACAGGAATGACTACATCTCAGGTGAAGAAATATGGTTTGAAGCATATTTGATTGACAGGCAAAGTTCCGGATTCTCATCGGGGAGCAAAATCCTGTATTTTGAAATCCTTAATTCCGAAAAAAGACCTGTTGTTCAGAAACGCATCAGGCTCGAAGGGGGCCTGGGACCTGGCCAGGTGGTACTTCCCGATACTTTAAGCACAGGCGTCTACATCCTCAGGGCATATACCAACTGGATGAAAAACTTCCTTCCCTATAACTGTTTCAGCAAGAAACTGAGTATCTATAATGCTCTCAGGTCACAGGGAAATAAAGTAATTTCTTACCAACCTTCAATTTCTGGTCCGGACACCCGTTCAGGGAGCAAGTTAAACCTTCCGGAATCAGGATTTGATTTTATGGTAAAAAGACTTAAATCAGGAAACGTGAGTATAAATATCAATACCAGCAGGGATTTCCGGACACGAACAGGAAACACCTGCTACCTTTTTATTCAAACTCACGGTATCATTAACCTTAAGCGCATGCTAAACCTCACGAATGACAGTACCCGGATTGAAATTGACAGGTCCCAGCTTATTCCGGGTATTAACCATATTACTGTATTTAATGCGGCAGGCAAGCCTATTGATGAACGATTTAATTACACTCCCCGGAATATAAAACAAACTCTAATAGTAAAATCACCCGACAGCTGCAAAACAAGGGAGAAAATAGCTCTGAACATTGAAATATTGGATAAACAAGACCAGAAGATTATGCCTTCAGGATTAAGTATGTCTGTCACTCCCGCAAGTGATATAACTTTCCCGGACCTGGAAGATTATATGGTCTTTGGATCGGAGTTTGGAACATTACCTGATGAAATAATGAAATCTGATCTCGATGAGGTCCCTGTGGAAAAACTCAACGATTATCTTTCCGGGATTAGCAGTAACTGGATTGACTGGAATGTTATACTATCAGGCAGGTATCCGGTATTGAACTATGATAAAGAGACAGAAAATCATTACCTCTATGGCCGCTTAATAAACAAAAGCACTCAGGAGCCTGATACTGACAGGTACCTTTTTCTTTCAATGCCATCAAAGCATGCATCATTTCAATACTCAAAAACTGATTTGAACGGAGATTTTGTCTTCACCATCCCTATCGACGACAGGATCATGGACCTTATCATTCAGCCGGAAGATATAAACCGCAACAACAACATAAAAATAGAGTCATCCTTTTCAAATATCTTTCCGGAATTTCATTCAGCTAAGGATACCCTAATTATTAAATCGCCGCAATATTTTTCAAAACTTGCCATCAATTATCAGGTTAATAAGATATATGGATCGGATGAAACATTAAGCAAATCTAAATCCCTGGTATACACGGGCGGAACAAAAAGATTCTATGGCAAGCCAGACATTGAACTGGTTATGAGTGACTATATTAAGTTGCCGGTGATGGAGGAAGTATTTTTTGAATTAATGCCGGGTGTTTTCCTTAAAAAGAAGAAATCGGTTTATGATATTACGATATCAGACCCTGTTGAAAACAAAATTTTCGATAGACCCCCCATACTTTTTACTGACGGAGTAGTGATCAACGACCCGGGCATTATAGCAAACCTCGATCCGGAACTTGTGGAAAAGATAGACGCTATCAAAGCAAGATATTTTGTCGGCGATTACATGTTTTTCGGTTTGGTAAATATCATCACCAAAGCGGGCGATTTCAGTAATTTTACATTGCCTGATTATGCAGTCAGGCTGCCATACAGGGTGACTGATCCGGTAAAAATATTCTCGTCCCCCGATTATTCGGACCCGCAAAAAAAGCAGTCCCGTCTGCCTGATTTCAGAAATACACTTTACTGGAACCCGTCTGTTGCAACTAATGTTGAAGGGAAAGCCAAGGTTGAGTTCTGGTCGTCAGATTTTGTTACCGATTATGTAATAAACATCCAGGGAATGACCAGTGATGGGCAGCCATTTTCTTTTAAAAAGAGGTTAAAGGTTAAATAAGAATCCTCATTTTTTACTGGTTTATATTCTGGAACTTAAAGCTTCCCCCGGGAAGTTGGGAGTGGTTTTACTGCTCCCATTCATCTGTTCTGAATGAAGATGCCGGAATCCCCTCCGTGTTGAAAAGGTCGCCAATTATGAAATCCTTAAAAGCATACCTTACTGCAACAGGTTCATTTACAGATGGTGACATAAGAGTAATGCCAGTACCGGTAATAAATGCGACTGCAGGATAAAACCGCTTGTTCGCGCCTGCTACTTCAAAGCATGACAGAGCCTTTCCGAATGAGGTAAGCCCGTTAGAGGCATTATTGAATGTAAGCTTCACAAGCTGTCCTTCCACTTTCATATCCTTCAGTACAGGACCCTCGCAAGCAAATCCTTTTTTACCGTAGGTCTTTACAAGAGCCTGACAGGCAAGTCTTTCACCGGCGATCTTCTTATTTGCAGGATGAATGCAGTCCTTTTCTCCGGTATCCATTATGCAAGCCATCCCTATGCCTGGTATCGCTGTCGATGCTTTAAGCTGTGCTTCACGAAGAAAAGCTGAGTTAAGACCTTCCGAACCATAATCGAACGGAGCAATCTGGACATAATAAAAAGGAAATTCACCTGTTCCCCAAACAGTCCTCCAGTTTTCCACAAGCCCTGGCATGAGCTTTTCATATTCCTTTGGCTCATTCCTGTTGGATTCGCCCTGGTACCAGATACCACCACGCAACCCATAACCTGCAAGGGGATTTATCATTGCATTGAATAAAACCGTTGGAGTTTGCGGTGAAAGATTCCCCTGTGGTGGTGATGCTTTATCGGGAAGTTTCACCCAATTGAACTTTTTAATTCCAGCTTCACTTATCCAGGGTTCAATCCTGGTCCCTCCCCAACTGGTACAAATCAGCCCGACAGGCACTTTCAAAACTCTGTTGAGCATCGAACCAAAGAAATATGCTGTAGCACTGAAATCAGCAACATTCTCAGGTTCACAGAGTTTCCAGTTGCCATTGAAATTATCAACAGGAGTCAGGCTGGTAGCGTGAGGAACTGTTATAAGGCGGATATTGTCATTTGATGGATGTTGCAATAACCTCGTTCGATCCTGTCACCGGCTGATTAAAATATCCCTTTACAGCCATTTCCATGTTGGACTGTCCGGAACAAATCCAGACTTCACCTATCATTACATTTTTAAAAGTAATTGTTCCTTCCCCGTTAACAGTAACCGTATACGGACCTCCGGCAGAAGGAGTTGAAACTGTTGTTTTCCATTTACCTTCAGGATTGGCTTTTGCTGTGTAGGATTTGCCGTTCCATGAAGTTCTTACAGATACTTTTGAACCGGGATCCGCTTTCCCCCAGAAGGCGGCTTCAGTTTGTTGCTGAAGTACCATGTTATCACCGAAGATCGAAGGCAAAGTAACCTGGGCATCCAATAAACTGGTTGTAAAAATCAGGATGAACAGAAAGATTACAGGGAGGCTAAGAATTTTTCTCATATAAGTAAATATTTCAGGTTTTATTAATTGTGAATTTAACTTTTTTCTGTCAATTCCGGAATGACAGATGCGGTTAACTTCAAAAGAAGATTTTTAACTATATTAATATCTGATTCGGATAAAGGAGATAAAAAAATTGTTTTTATAAGAACTCTTTTTATTTTTGAATTTGGTATGACTAAAGTAAAATCCTCCTTTAATTTTCCTTCATGGGGGAAATTTAAAAAACTCTCCCGTAGATTCGCGCAGATTGATCGATATACGGATTCTCTGGATTTAGTCTGCAAAAATCAGCTATATCAGCGGGAAATCTAAAAAAATGGGTATGCTTTTAAATTTAAAACTTCAAGAAATGAAAAAACTGACAACACTGGCTTTCCTTGTTTTATTAATGGCAATCGTTGCATCTTGCGGAAAAACAAAGACTAATGATCCTGTATCGTTTTATAAGGTAACAGATCAAACCCGGGAGCCGAACACTTTATCCGTTAAGGAAAAGAAGGATGGATGGCAGCTTTTATTCGATGGAAAGAGTACTGATGGCTGGCACGGATACAATATGAAATCATTTCCCGATTCCTGGGCAATTGAAGATGGATGTTTTACTATGAATACCCAGGGAGGTGCTGAAAGCCAGGATATTATTACCAACAAGAAATACCATAGTTTTGCTCTCAGTGTGGATTATAAGCTCACAAAGGGTGCCAACAGCGGCATAATTTACCAGATTGCAGAAGACACTGTTTATAAATTCCCATATGAAACCGGTCCTGAAGTACAGGTGATTGACCACGAAGGTTGGCCTGATAAGCTTGAGGACTGGCAGATAAACGGCGCGAATTATGCCATGTATCCCCCGATAGCAAAACCATACAAACCTGTTGGTGAATGGAATCACTTATTACTGGTTGTCGACGGAAATAATGTTACACAAGTACTTAACGGGGAAGTTGTGGTTAAATATGAAAAATATTCCGACGAATGGAACAAATTACGCAACAGCGGAAAATGGGCCAGTTTCCCGGACTGGGGAAAGTTTGATGAGGGATATATTTCGCTCCAGAACCATGGAACGAAAGTATGGTACCGGAATATTAAAATAAAAGAGCTGTAAGGTCAGGTAATAGCCATTATCTGGTCTTTTACATTATCCGGGTCAAAAATCTTTTTCCAGTCATCTTTTATAAACTCCCTGAGTCCTCTTTGCAGGGCTTTGTTTGCAGCGTCGGAAAAAACTGCCCCTGGTAATTCTTTAAATAGTACAGCCATCTGGATTCTCAGGTGACCAAGCAGGAAATCTCTTGCGGCTTCGGCAGGGACGCCACGGCGGATAACCTCTGCCAGACCCTCACTGATAACAAAAACGCATGTTGAGGCAAGTGTTTCGACAAGCGCTGGTTCCAGCAAGCCCATTTGACTAACAGTTATCCGGTGTGCTCTCTCAACCGGAGCATAGAAGGTCCTGGCAAGTTCTTCACCGGTTTTATAATCTTCATCACTGCCTTTCATAAGCGAACAGACAATAGCCTGTTTTGCAGCAACACCGCCGAAATGATCCTTCATGGCTTCTGCGGTAGGTTCCCAGTTGAAAACAGAGGGATGTGTCGGGTGGGTGATGAAATACGAAATATCAGGGCGGTCGAACAATTTGCCTGCAAGGGCTGCCGCCGGATCGAGTGTTACTACCATGGAGCCGCTCTTCATGCGGGGTATCATCCGGGCCGATACCTTCTGAAGCGATATATCAGGAACTGCAAGGATGACTATATCCGAAAATGGGATGGAATCATCGGATTCTGAAACAGTTACCCCCTTTTCCCGCAGTTTTTCAATTGCGGGTGGATTAACTTCAATATAGTTCATCTCATAAGATGAATTCCTTAAGTTATGTGTAAGACGAAGACCCATCTTACCTCCCGCGCCGACCAGGGTGACTTTTTTCATTTATTTGAAGATTAATTAAAATGTTCAATTTCGATTTTATTTCCGGTTTCGGCTGATTTGTAACATGCCCATATCAACCTGACAGTTTCCAGATTGTCTGATCCTGTATTTTCTGCCTCCCCTTTACCAAGCATATCATCCAGAATATTCCGGTTGACATGGATCCCGCTCTCATGATTTACAATATAATCCGGATCTGCCCATGGATAAAAAGGGAATTTTACAATTTCAGTGTTGGTACCTTTCCTGGTTGTGGTCCGGATTTCAAAACCGGGACCCAGATAGACTGATCCAAATTCCCCTTCGGCAAGGATGTGCACTGTTGAAAACGAATCGTGCTCCACAACCGATGCATACGACAGTTCTGAATATAACGGCATCCCGTTTTTCATTCTCATCATCACTATGGCCAGATCTTCTCCTTTTATTCCATTGTTGATCGCCCGGGTCTGGCACCACACCTCCTCGCATTCACCGAAAAGAAACCTTATGACATCGAGAATATGGGAACCCATATCGGTTAAAATAAAATGATCCAGCTCCTTCAGAAACGGCTGGTTATTGAAAACAGGATACCCCGAGAGGAAAGAGACCCTTGCTTTAAAAGGTTTTCCGATAACACCCGAATCGATTATCTGTTTGAACCTCCTGACTGGCATCTGCCACCGGTAATTCTCATGGATATATAGCTTTGCACCAGCCTCCGAACACGATTTAACCATTTTTTTTGCTGTAACGAAGTCGGGAGCCATCGGTTTCTGACAAATTATCCTTTTCATACCATACTTTAGAGCCATCTCAACAAACAGGGCATGTGTATCAACATCGGTAACAATATCAACAAAATCAAGTTTTTCGTTCCTGAGAAGCATTTCAGCATCATCATACACTTTTGGAATTTTGAAATATTCAGCAATTTTCTCTGCCTTTGATCGGGTCCTGTTGTAAACCGCAACAAGGTCCGCCCCATCGACTTCAGTCCATGCTCCTATCTGGAATTTCGACCAGAATCCGCAGCCAATTACAGCAAATTTTAACTTTTCCATCGGTTGAGATATTAATTTCTGATGATCTTAAGTGCAATGTCTTCAACATATTCAGGACTTTTAATGAGAATCTGATCTTCCTTATGAACGATCTTCCCGGTTTTTATCTGACCCCCATCTTTAGTGCTGATCCACTCGAAAGTATATTTACCGGCAGGAAGTTTTAGATTGAGATCGCATTTTGAGCCGCTGTGAATGTAGATAGCATATTGTTTCCCGGGCTCTGAGATGGCTCGGGTAAAGACTCCGGGAGATTGAATAATAATGTCATAATCAGGTTTCATTTTAACCAGATCGAAAGAATTAATAAAATCTGAAAGCACTTTCAGCTGTTTACGCAGATTGGAACTTCCCCCTCCCGGAGCCTTGTTAACAGCCTTCCCGTCTTCCTCTCCTATGGCAAAGGAATAGTCGAGGTTGTTAAAAAGTCCGCCACCGGCTATAATGAAATTCCAGGCCTGCTTTCTGTATGTTATGTCTTCACTGCCTGCGAAGCCTGATTCATCAAAACCAATTACCCTGTTCCATGCATAATTTTGCTCAACCACAACAGGATAGTCATAGTGAAAATTCATTATCGACACATTGGGATCAACCTCAGTAACAGGGTAATAAAAGTTGCAATAATTCTGGGCAATCAGATGTCTGTATATAAGCTGACTTTCCTCATCAGTTATGAATGAAGCAATTCTTTTCTGCCAGGCGAGAGATGCCTGGTCTGCCAATTCCACTTTGTTTCTCCATTCAGAGCCTCCCTGTGCAAAATCCTGCCTGCTGAAATATTCACTTTTCTGCGTTGCTGTAACAGAATGGTCCGCCCATGGCTCATTCTGGATCTCGTAAATAACATTATCGAACTCATTCAACTCTCTAACGATCTTCCTTACCACGTTTTCCTGATATTTTAGTACAGGTCCGTTTTCAGTGGTCTGAACTTTTTCCTTTGCTGATGTCTTCTTTTATGTTTATGTTATTTTTTCTGTTCCATACCTGGGTATCCCAATATCCGTAAATGGAGGAGAAAAGACTGATCTCCACAATAATTCCTCTTTTTGATGCTTCTGAGACAAATGACTTAAGCCTGCTGAAATAATTATTATCCCACTGGTCAAGATCAAACTTATTTCCACCGCAGAAAGCTCCCGGCACGCTGCTTCTCTTCCATGGGACAAGTGCTTTTCCGGGAGCAGGAGCGAGAGTGTTTTTCTCTATTCCGAAACTTCCTTCCCTTTCAAAATAAGTTCCGCTAAATATTCTGGTGTAAATCATTCCTTCCTTTTGAAGAGTATTAAGATATTTCAAATAGTCGAAGTCGGGATTCAGGACTGCTCCGTAGTGTTCACCTGACGAAACAATTGCAAGCGATTTTCCCCTGAAAAGGAAGTAATGGGGATTATCAGGGTGAAGTATCAGGGGCTGACCCATTGAGACCCCATGAAATATCAGGAACAAAAGGATAATCTTTATTATTTTCATTTTAAAGGTTCTTAAAAATTGATTTTAAATAAGTAATACTCTCATCAGCCCATGATGATTCCTTTTTGATCGTGTCGGTAAGATCCGGTTCAGGAGGCGTCCAGAGCTCAAGAACGGCGCTCTGGCAACGGCCTGTCTCAGAGAGCCTGGTTAAAAGGATGGGGATATTCAGCATTCCTTTACCTGCTGGTCTTCCTTCGATATATAGTCCCATCTTGTGTGAAATCCTGAATATTGTGAAATCTTTTATATGCAGATTAATTGTGTATGGGATAAGAATATCAGAGACAGTCTCAAAGCCTTCTCCGGCACCCATTGAATTGACTGAATCGAGACAAATGCCAACCAATTCACTTCCGACATCATTTATAATCTTCTCAAATTCTTTTGCCTTAAGTCGGTCGTGGTTTTCAATTGCCAGTTGGATGTTTCTTGATTTGAACTCAGGAACCAGTTCGCGGATAAAAGAAATAATTGTCGGAATGTCAGGTTGGAAATCCTGAGAGTCAATAACCATACGTAAGATCTTTGAATTCAGCTTTTCAGCTGTATTCAGGCATTCCATTGTATGTTCAGGATAAAGACCTCTTCCACCCATTTCCATCGAAATCCCTTTCAAAAGGGAAAACTGAAGCAGATTTTCCAGCTCATTTACAGAGAGATTTTCAAGAGGCAGGTTGTCTGCTATCTGGACAAGCTTCAGACCTGCTTTACAAGCATTATCAACCAGTTCCATGGCTGACAAAGGATTTTCGGGTTTTGATCCTGGTACACCGACAGCCCAGGTATAGGTATACGAACTTATTCCTAACTTCATATTATTTACCGGGTGCTTTGAAGTTCTTTGTTACATCATCAAGCACGAGTATCCAGTCATTACCTCTTCCGTTTGATGGGGGTGTGAATTTTCTTGTTCCGTTCCCCGCAAAAGATTCAATAAACTTTGATTCCCCATTTCTTGGATCATACCAATAAGCATTAATGGACTTAGCGCCTATCTTATCCAGAATTATTTCAGCCGGCCATCCGGTCGGGAAATAAACAAACGCATATCCGTCCCCGCGTGTAGCAACAACATAGTCGGTTTCAGGATAATAGGAAGGAACAATCAGTGACTGATCGGGGATCCTTGAAAGAAACGGACGTGATTCCAGAAGCCTTCTTGCATGGATCAGATCGAAAGCCCCGGGAAGATCAAGAACATCGTACCAGTTATTCCTGGCAAGCCCGACTGCCTCCCTTTCAGGAGTTTTCATCTGCCAGATCGGATGACAACCATATGTGTGGCCGAAAGCTCCGCTAAAAAGATTCCAGTATAGCGCCTGCCGTATATCCTCATCATTAAACCAGCCTAGTACACCGGGATTCCAGCCTACCGGATGATCTTCATATCTGGGTTCACCGTCAAAGCAGGGTTTTACGGGTTTCAGATCATAATCGCGCACAATGATCCTTTTGTAAATCGCATAACTTCGCTGTCCATGACCGGTCTGGCACATATTAAAATCGAGCCAGCTGCTGTTCTGAAACCATTCGGATGAACTTCTTTCGCCCCATGGATGAAAGGTCATCAGATGATTCTTATCGACTGATTTAATTCCGTTTCCGATGGCTTCCCAGATAACCTTATTATCTCCCCCGCCATCACGGTCACCGCCGTTAATCCATATTATGTTCGGGAAATCTTTGTATCTTGAACCAATCCACTGGCCATATCTGAATGCATTATCCTTATTAAAGATCACCGGCCCCTGGCCCCATTTTTTGTCAACCTTATCCCCCCAGGTTGGGAGCAGTCCGATAAAAATGCCCTTTTCTGCTGCTTTCCTGATGACCCAGTCGACATGTGAAAAATATGCTTCATTTGGTTTAAGCGGATCATTATCGATCAGTGGCTTATTTCCTTCAGCATTTGGTGTATTAAGTCCGTCAAGTTCGGCAAGGGCTACAGCCTGGATGACAGTAAATCCCTTTGAACGGCGATTTTCAAGGTATTTTTCAGAATCCTTCTTGTCAAGACGATGAAATAGTTCCCATCCAGTATCACCAAGGTAGAAAAAGGGAGTTCCGTCTTCATGAACAAGAAAGCGTTTATTTTCCGAGACTTTTATTTTACCATGCGAGAAGTCAACAGATGGGCCTGTCCAGAGATTTTCCTGGGCACGGGAAAACACAGTCAGAAAAGTGAAGCTAATGACCAGAACCACTAATTTTTTCATATCAAGAAACTATTTAAAATAAAACTAAATGGTTAACCTATTATACTCTCCCTTCAAAGGGGGACTTTGGTCACGCAAATCTCGAATATACTATTAATACAAGCCCTATCAGGTAAAATGTGAACATCAGAGCCAGAAGCAGGTTTGTTCCCTTTGGTGCATCCTTAAACTCTTTCCAGACAAATATACCCCATAATGCTGCCACAACGGGTGCAGCATTGCTAAGTCCATAAGAAATTGCAGGACTGGCGGCTCCAACCGACATGAAACTTACAGAGTTGCCGAGGCACCAGATTGCCCCTCCCAGTACTCCAAGGAGATGAGTTTTAGAAGATCCCCTGAACCATTGGACTATTTTAACTGGTTCTCCCTGAACTGGCCTTGCCATGAATAATGGGTTTATGATTATGGTACTTAGCAATGCTCCAAATGAGAAAAAAACCACCGCAGTGTAAGAGCTAATCTTACCGGCTTCGGCAGGGGTGAAGTCTGATGCCAGTGACAGGGCTACAAACCTGTAAAAAAATGCGATACAGATTCCTGCAAGAAGTGCAAGCAGGATACCCATAAAGGAAGGCTTTTTCTGATGAGTAGCCAGTTTCCTGTATGATTGCATGCTGAAGATTATCGCAAGTACAATTACCAGTGTGCCGCCAAAAAGAAAGTAAGGATTACCTTCAGGTTTACCAATATAGTTGATCAGGATTCCCAGGGTCCATCCAATCCCTCCTCCTATAGGAAAAGCGACTGACATGCCGGCTATTGAGATTGAGGCAACAAGGAGAAGTGTTCCGACATTCCAGATAAATCCTCCGACAGCCGAAGAGAGCAGATAGCGTGCATCAGCCTGTTCGACATCCGGGATAAAACTTCTTCCCTGACTTCCAAGACTTCCGAAAGTAAAAGCCATTAGTAAGGCAAAAAGAAGAATCCCGATTGAGTAATCCCAGTAAAAGAGCTCAAACCGCCATTGCTTTTCCGATCAGATTCTGGGTATTTTGCCAGGAGCCCCAGCAGATCATTGCCAGGGCACATAGAAATACTGCAAGTGAATAGTTTTGTACAAGTATCATATTCAGTGGTGTCAGGTTGTAATAAAATTAGAAAAATATTCTATAGAATCTATTTTTTTAACCATCCGTCAATAAAACTTATTGAGAATGGTTCAAGATTTAACGGTTCGCCGGCACGGGATACTCTTTCGCAATTGTCGCCAGTCCAGTTGTGATTTGAAACTGCTTCGGAATAATTGAAGGTATTTAATTCCCTTATCCGAAGCATGCCTTTGCATCCAAATATTTTTACTGACTTTGGATTTCCGCAGAAATTTGTAATAATCATTCTTACCTGTTTCCCGTCTGAAAGTGTCAGGGAGTCAGCTACAAGGGGGCTGGAGCTGGACGACCTTAATACCCTGAATGATCTGTATCTCTGCAGGAATTTGAAAATGAAATAAACAGGAAATATCATTCCACGGCAGGAGGGAAATTCGACTGGCCATCCGGAAAGGCATTCTCCCTGCATTATTCCTCTTTCACCTGCTGTTTCAAAGTATGTTACACCTGTTACCTCATTTTCAAAAAGATATTTCATACTGATAGCAGTCCAGCATGCTCCAAAGAGCGACATTATCCTGGCATCAGCTTGTGGCGGGAATCCACTTCCGCTGACTGGTTCCTCAATGAATGCATTGTTTGCATTGAACCTCCTTTGTAAATTGACCGGAGAGAGCCATATTCTGTGCCCTTGTGCAAATCCTGCAGTACTTTTTACTGCATACTCCTGACCTCTAAGGTTTTCTATAAGGGTCCGGTTGTCTGAAGCATGTTCCTGGGGCTGAATAGAGAAGCATACCAGGTCAGCTTTGTCACCTGTTGTCCTGTTCCGGTTCAGCTGGGCGAAATTTGCATTTGTTCCTGATCCTATTCTTATTCCAGGAATTTCATTCCTTATATAAGGAATAATTCTGATCGCTAATTCTCCCGGTGTTGTCGGGTAAGATTTATGAAAGATCAGGAAGCAATATGTTGCAGGTTTTTTAAGTTTAAACCATGCAATAAAATCTCTTATCTGGCTTTCAAAATTATCGTCAAAGAACAAGGCAAACTCCATCTTAGCAGCAATTACTGCTGCTTCATTTATGGCTTCCCCGGCTGTCAAATGCCAGTTATTTTCGAAAAGGTGAACATCCAGCCTGTAGTGATTGAACCTGAGTGTTCTTAAAATCCTTAATTCAGCATCGCTGAGAGGTTCAGGCCTGCTTGACCGGCCAATGCCAACTGCGGGCATTTTAATAAGTTTCCCTGCATGAACAGTGATTTTAACAGACTCATCTTCGGACTGAATTCCGAATGTATGTTTTCCGTGCGGAAATTAATTTTTTGCCTGATAACTGTCCCTTCCCCGATTGTTACCGGGTAAGAAAGGGAAAGAGGTGTCGAATAAGTCTTATATGAAGAATCCGTCCAGTTTCTTTGATCTTCTGTTTCAAAAACATCTCCTTCAAAGTCAAGGAAGCAAGTGCCCTCAAAAGCTGGCCAGCTCATCGACTTTATATCCAGAAAAAGCTGCCAGGGATAGATGGATTCAGGGAAAACAGTTCTTTCAACAGTTCCATTAGTATGGGTAATAAAGCAGGGTTTCCCAGCGCAACTTTCAACCGGATGAAGAACACAAAAGCCAATTCGGTTCTTCCTGAAAGTGCTGTTTGCTTTGCCTTCCATCCATAGTGTCATTGAATTATCCTTGTTACCGGTAATTTCGAATTTTGCTGTAAAGTCAATATCGCTGGAAATGTATCTGCATGTGTATTTTAAAAAAAATGAATCAGGTTTGATTTCAAATGTCTCGTTTGAAGTGATCGCGGGGATGGTAACCCAGTCACGGTCACGCACAGCAGCATAGATCATCCTTAATAACTCATTTCTGCCAGATGAAATATACCTCAAAGCACCATTACTGAATTTCATTGTCAGGCTGCCGGCTCTGAGGCATGTTTCAGGAGGTTCTGCTGTATAATTACCAGTCTGTTTTATTCCTTCCGGCAAGTGATTTTGCATATTGATTCAAAGAATTCATGTTAAAGTATTGACAAACCAAGTTCCGGGATTTAATTCTATGAATTCATTTTTTTGCTGAGTTTATTAGTAGTGTGTTGTGTTCCAAATTAATAAATAATGGCAAGTCCTGAATTAAAGAATTGATGCCCTTCTCATTGCCATGAGGTTATGATAAGGGGTGAGAACCGTAATTTCACAACCTGCTGCGAGCAGATACTTGTGATTTTTGTATTTATCCACAAGATTCTTCGAAAGATTGTAAACCTCTTCCTCCGATTTATCCTGAACCAGAACAGGATTTATATTTCCGCCTATTACAGCATTATTTCCAAGTATATCTGTGGCTTTATCAAGATCGACCTGCCAGTCAAGATCGATGATATCCGCATTCAGATCCTTCAATGATTCAAGAAGATGTGTTGTATCACCGCAGATATGTAATTTAACCGAAGCACCACAATCCATGGATGTATTCTATAAGTTCGGTATGCTTTTGTTTTACATACATGTCATAACTATCCCTGTCAATCTGTGAACAAATTGCATCGCCGATCCCAATAAGGTCACATCCTGCTTCTATCTGAGCTTTTGCGAAAGCTCTTTGCAGTGACCATGCATTTGTCCATCAGCAGATTTGAAAAGTTGGGATCCGTCATCAGATTAATGAGCATCTCATTAACTCCAGCCAGATCACAGGCTTCTGCAAGCGGTCCCTCTATCCATCCGCTCACGGGTACACTCCCTTTAAGTAATTTCTGAAAATATGCTGCCCCTTTTATCCTGTCAAGAGTGCGTTCGCTTTTATACACATCAGGAATCCGAAGATTCTTAACATCTTCAAGCGTCCTTACAATCAACTCAAGGCACCGGGGTACACCTTCATCGATAAATTCAATCCGGGCACCAAATGCAGAAGTCTCACGATATGGGTCCGATATCAGGCTCACCATATCGGTATCGAAGTACTCCATTGCATGTATATTACTTTCCACCAGGGTTTTATAATCAGATGCAAACTTTCCGTATGTTGTGTTATTGAACCTTGCAGCAAAATGCATCAGGATTGGACGGAAAAATACTCTTTCACTGTTTAATTCACCTCTCAGAAGCGCCTGATAATGTTGTAGTTTATTCATTATTTTTAATTCTATGGAGTGATACATTAATGAATCAATCAATCCCCATGATTTCAAATACACTGCCATCATAATCATTCGTGAAGCTAACATTGAATCCTTCGGTGGAGAGCTCCTTACCGGTGAGTAATGTGATTTTTTTACCTTCCGGTGCCAGAATGACCTGATATTTTTTACCGGGATCAAGATTACTGAGAAAGACAGTTCTGGATTTTTCCTTAGCTCCATGTCGGAAGACACCGATTATTCCTCCGTTTTTAAGCTCAGTGTTAATCCGCGACCATCCGTCCCATGAGCCTTCAGCAGGCTCTCCAAATCCGGGAAGATCCTGCCTGAATGACATATAATCATATTTTTCCTGCATCATGACCATCCAGTCAGCCCATTTTTTCAATTCAGCCCGCTTCAGAGAAGTCAGTTTACGCGGATCTCCGAGCATGATCGGCAAGGTACCTAAAAGTGATTTAAGATCATATTCCAGGTTTTTGCTGTCAAGTGGCAGGTTTCCTATTACCAGTGAACCTGCCGGAACAGACGGTGAACGCCACCACGCCAGTTGCCTCATTCTCAGGGCTCCTGTCGGAAAGGGTTCCTCAATGTTTGATAACCAGTTTCCCTCCGCATGTTCTGCGAAGGCATAATCCTGCAGCTGGAGCTTTCCTGCAGTTTCAAACGTACAGTCGATAAAGAGTTCAGGAGCTTCAGCATGAAGTTCATCGAAAAGTTTCAGGACATTCTGATAAATAGCTATGAATGATTCCTCATGATCACGGTGATAAGGATGATCCGTAGCATAACATCCTGATATTTTCGGATCATTTATATATGCACTTGTGACAACCGAAAGATCAAGTTTTGCATATGCAAGACCATGCTCTTTTACAAGATTTAATATAACCGATTTGATATAGCCAAACCAGTCAGTTCCAAAACAGCTTGTGTAAAAATCTGAATTATCCGAAGGTGTATGATTGTTCCCGGGTCTGCCTTCAGCGTTTCTTATAAACCAATCAGGATGTGTTTTGTAAACTTTGGAATCCGCTGTGGCCGAGCCAATGCTTATCCATAAACCAGGCTTCATCCCAAGCGATCGTATATAATCAAAAACAGATGAAAGATCTTTAGGAAATTTTTTCCTGTCAACAAGCCAGTCACCATAATTTTCACCCCAGCCCCTTACCGATGATTTCATGCCGGAATTGTACTCCCATCCGTCATCAATTATAAATTCCTGAATTCCGCATTCCGAAGCAGCTTTGGCAACTTCCCTGATTAACGAGTCACTTATAAAGGTCCTGAAGGGATTCCATGTGTTATAAACAAAAAGAGGTTTGTCCTTAATGGTTGAAATTCTCGAACCAATATATTTTCTAACATAGTCGTTTATAACGGTATTTATTATATTGTATCCATCATCGGAATTTGCATACAGCGCGATAAAGGTTTTTGGCGATTCCCAGCTTTCCCCCGGCTTAAGCCACTTTCTGAAGGGGAAATCCTGACCAGGATGAGTCAGTCCGGCTACTGCATCCCTGTCACCGGTATGAAATGAAGTCCTTTTAAGAACCCCGGGGGCTTCATTCCCCAGGGCTATACCTGACCGGGTTGTTGTATTATGAATTACCACTACCGGATCATCCCAGTTCCCGATAAATGTTCCGATATGCTTCATCCGTGCATAGTTGTGATAAACCCATGTTGAAACGTAATCGATATTAAGAAGAAGATTCTCCACATCAACTGCCTCAAGTTTTGAATCAGAAGCGGAAGTATTCCTGAATTTTATCCATTTTCGTATAAGTGGTAATGAAGAACAGGTAATATATGACAAATCAACTACCATTCCTTCAGCAGGTCCTTTTCCGATTAATTTCAAAACAGCACCTTTACCGCCGGATTCATCCGTAATTGGTTGGCAGGATACCGGTTCCCATCCGGAGTATCCATTTATCTCCCTGTCATTCAAAAGAAATTTAAATTCAGATGACCTGTCCCGGAGATAATTCCTTTCGTTTCCTTTAAAGAAAAGATCATCACAGAAAACACTGTCATTTTCACAGTGTACAATTCTTCTTATTGATCCGTTATCAATGATAAGATCCTGACCGTTGAACCTGAATACACCCTGAGATATGGTTTCAGGGATCAGGACAAATAACATTAATAGCACAGTAATGATTTTCATGCTGACCGTGTATTTGTTTTGGTTTTGTTTGATTTATCTGCTGATTTTAAGGTGAAGGATCCAGTCCTTAAAGTATTCATATCCCGGATAATCCTCAGGACATTTTATTTCAACAGTTTTTCCTCCTGAAACAATGCCACCTTTGGAGTCAGAGCTGTTCACCAGGTCGGTCCATTTATAAGCGAATTCTGAGTCTGACGGGTAAGCACTGAGATCGATCTTCACTGATCCGCCATACCTGAGGTAGAATAAATACTCTTTACCCCGTAAAGCAAGACAGAAATGAGATGGATTTTCCCTGACCAGTTCAGAGTGCGGTTCCAGCTTCCACCATTCCAGCTTACTGAGATAGTTGCCCATAAATCCGACTGATACAGCACCAGGATACAGCATAGTATTAACGGTAAAAGCAGTATCTAATGGCCACGATCCTCTGCCCGTGCGACGTTCAGGCAAATGAGCCCTCCAGATGTGCCCTCCGCCATATGTATGTCCCGCTGCTCCCGACATTACCGCCGACCATGCTGCAAACCGGATATCCCTGGCAGTCGGATTGCCTTCAATGAATTCGTACCATGGTTCAGTAACCACGACAGGTTTGGGAGGCTGCTTATTGTAAGCATTATTTATAATCCATGGGATAAGCTCATTGCACCAACGGGCATGTCCAGTCTGACTTTGATTGTAATCAGCCCAGCTCTGATCATGGATGGCTTCAGCAGTTGACCATTGTGGTGCTTCAGCACCGCCATCCCACATCGGAGGAGTAGGATGAGCACCCAATATTCTTTCATAAGGATCTTCCGATTTTATAAGGCGCCCAAGATCATTCCAGAAACTAAGCGGGAATCCTCCGTAATTGTCCATATTGTACTCACCTGCAAGAACCCAGATTACATTGTAGGCACTTAGCCGATGTATGACATATCTCCACCATCTGCGCACGTTTTCTTCGCCAATATTCTTATTCATATTCTTCCGGCTCCACCAGGGGTGGATCCACATTGTGATCCCCCTGGAGTTTGCATATGCGATCATCTTTTCAACCTTCCGTATTTGTTCCAGATCGGGCTTCTGAAATGACTCATCAAGCAGAGAACTTTCCCTTCCCCAGCCATTGCCGGCAAAAAAAAGCTGACCAATGCTAAATCCCTGAGAAGATCTGGTATCAACCAGATTTTTAAAGGATTCGAAAGTGATCCTCCTGTTTGTCCAATCCCACCAGGTATCGGCTATCCATAAAAAGGGAGTGCCATCAGAATAAGTGAAAAACCTTCCTTTTCTTTCGGAAGATTTATTTACTACAATAAAACCACGTCTGGTCGGATTAGCTGCCTTCTCATCCTCCGTCCAGTCAGTGACCGTTAGCTGTCCCTTTTTACCGTTCAGTTTCCGGTTCCCTGAAATAGTTTCATACTTCCATATGCCTGATACAGGCGGAGCAAATCTGATTTTCCATATATCAT
Organism: uncultured Bacteroidales bacterium; assembly: GCA_963831935.1. Lineage (GTDB taxonomy): Bacteria > Bacteroidota > Bacteroidia > Bacteroidales > VadinHA17 > LD21. The sequence goes on along the minus strand of CAWHSH010000009.1, from coordinate 75,286 downwards.
TTCCATCCCAGAATCCCGACACTTTGATTACTTTTCCTGAACCGGGTCCCGATATGCATGTGAATAAAGCTGTTACATAGGCAGGTTTTCCTTCTTCAAGACTACTGGTGTACAAATTTTGCGATACAACCTGTGATTTCAGGGTCATCTCATAAACATCCCAGGTCTTTACTGCAATCTGGCCTATTCCATTGGTCAGGAGAAAAATTAAAAGTAAAGTGCAGTAGATGAGAATTTTAAAGGTTCGTTTCATAGGGGTGACTTTTAAGAAGTTCCATATTAACCATTAAACAGTCTTTTGGCCTCTTCAAGCATTGAAACAGTTGCTGTTGCACCGCATCTTGAAATACCCAATTCCTTGAACTTTAATAGATCGGCAAGCGTGCGGACACCACCTGCAGCTTTCACTTTTACTTCAGGGGCTGAGTGTTTTCTCATAAGTTCCAGATCATGCGCGGTTGCTCCCCTATAAGAGTATTTTCCATCAGGGTCTTTTACAAATCCAAAGCCGGTTGACGTTTTAACATAATCGGCCCCTGCTTTTGAACATATCTCGCAGAGTTTTATCTTGTGCTCATCCCTTGTGACGAAGTCCGTTTCAAAAATCACCTTGGTTATCGCCCCATACATGTGGGAAGTGTCAACAACAGATTTTATTTCTTCTTCAATATAGATCCAATCCTCCTGAAGGGCCTTGCCTATATTGATTACCATGTCGATCTCAACCGCTCCATCCCGGCAGGCTATCTCAGTCTCGAAAACTTTTACGGCGATTGATGAGTTCCCTGCAGGAAAACCTATCACACAGCCAACCAGAACTTCGCTTCCCATTAGCAGCTTCGCAGCTTGTTTTACCGCATAAGGTTTTACACATACTGATGCCACATTGTATTTCCTGGCTACTTCACACTCCCTTTTAAGATCATCATCAGTCAGGGTTGGATGAAGAATTGAATGATCAATCATTTTGGCTATTTCAGTTACTTTGTTCATTGGGGTTAATTTAATTAATAGATAAATAGGAATATGAGAAATAAATTGAAATTGAAAGTTATGAGGTTAAATTTCATTTCGCTATTTGCTCCAATGATAAAGTTAAGAGAAATATTTTTTATACTTTGGTAATCTTTAACAGTGAAACTTTATTACCTTAAATTTCAGATCCGGCTGAACGCCGTAATTTAAAATAACCTGAACTTGACATGATGAAAGAGGTTAAGAGATTCCTTAAAGAACAGAGGCTAAGATCCTCTGATATTGATATGGAAAAGCTGGTCGGGACTTTTACTGAGGAAATGATAAATGGACTGGAAGGAAAGAAAAGTTCACTCCGGATGATCCCAACTTATATTGAAGCTGATAACGATTTTCTGACTGATACCCCTGTACTGGCTATTGATGCAGGAGGAACAAACTTCAGAGCTGCCCTGATCCGGTTCAGCCGCTCCGGAAAGATTGAATACGACAAAATTGTGAACGAGAGGATGCCCGGACTGGACAACGAAGTATCGGCAAAAGAATTTTTCAGGACTTTAGCGGATTATATCAAGTCTTTGGCTGAGAGAACCGACAGGATCGGATTCTGCTTTTCTTATCCTACAGAAATTTTACCTAACCGGGATGGAAAATTAATACAGTTCTGCAAAGAAGTTCAGGCACCTGAGGTGGTCGGCCAACTGATCGGGAAAAACCTTCTTGAAGCTCTGGGGACACCGCAAAAACGCCTTGTACTGTTGAATGATACGGTTGCTACACTTCTGGCCGGGAAATCAGCATCTTTAAATAAATCCCACGATTCATTTATAGGTTTCATACTTGGCACCGGAACAAATACCTGCTACATCGAGCACAACCACAAAATCATTAAAAACAAGAATCTTAATCCGGACAGAACCCAGATCATAAACATAGAGTCAGGTAATTTCGGTAAAGCTCCCAGGACAGACCTTGACATGGTTTTTGATAATTCAACCATGAATCCTGGCAATTACACTTTTGAGAAAATGTTTTCGGGCGGCTATTTTGGAGGCCTTTGTCTTTCTGTATTGAAAGCTGCTGCATCTGAGAATGTATTTTCGGAACAAATGAGCAGCGATTTAATGAATGTTACGGAATTATCATCAAATGATGCTAATAGTTTAGTAAGTAATAAATCACTGGAAAAAGGAATACTAAATGAGATTTTTAAGAGTAAGGCAGGATGAAGAAAGCTGTAAAACGATCATTAATTCACTTATCGACCGGGCAGCTAAACTGGTCGCTGCAAATATTGCATCCGTTGTCCTGAAAACAGACAAGGGCAAATTTCCGGGCAGACCAATTTTAATAACCATCGAAGGAACTGCATTCTATAAACTTCATAATCTGAAAGGATTGTTTGAAAAGTATTTCACAGAATACCTGACCGAAGAAAATAAGCGATATGTTGAGTTTACCGAAGTTCCTCAATCAAGCCTTATTGGGGCTGCACTTGCCGGACTTATAAATTAGAAGTTTTTTTAATTTTATCCTGAATTGTTTTTACCTGTATAACTCTTTTTATAAAATACCAGAATCATGAGAACCTCCAACCAGATGAATCGCAGAAAGTTCGTAAAGACTACAGTATTGGCTGCTGCTGCCACTGCTGTAATACCATCCATGACCACAGGATGCGCAAAGAAAGTCCCGCTGATGAAAAGAACCTTCGGCAGGACAGGTTTTGAAGTTACTACAATGGGCCTTGGAGGACAGGCTTCGCTTCAATGGACTCCTGATGATGTCGATCCCGTTGAAATCATTCTTAAAGCATTTGATAAGGGAATCAACTATTTCGATACATCGAACCTGTATGGTCCGAGTCAGCTTAATTATGGCAAGGCATTCGTGAAGCTGAATCTTATTCCCGGCAAACCAGGATATAATGAAAATCTTAGAAAATCGATATTCCTCACTACTAAGACCCATCTCAGGCTCGCCAAAGGAAGTACTGATGTCCAGGGAGTGTCTAACTGGACCAATGGAGAACCGGATACTCATACTGTCGACGACCTTCATCGGTCACTTTCACAAATGTTCGGTGATGACAAGGGGAACTACCCCGAAGGTTCATATATCGACATGATGCTTTTTCATAACCTGAATACAAAGGAGGAAGTTGATGCGATTTTTGAAGGTATTGAAAACACCGATCCTAACGCGGAACGAATCGGTGCCCTGGCAGCTTTGAGGGATTACCGCGATGGTACAAATCTGACCGGGACTGAATCCGAAAAATGAAAAGCTTATACGGCATATAGGCTTCTCCGGACATTTTGATCCATCTGTCAATATGTACATGATCCAGAGGGATCGCACAAATCTCCTCGATGCAATGCTTGTGGCAATAAACGCTAACGATAAGCTGATGTTTAATATGCAGCATAACGTCATACCTCTTGCAGCAGCTAAGAATATGGGTATAATCGGCATGAAGGTCTTTGCCGACGGAGCCATGTACACCAAACCTGCGGAATGGTCAGAAAAAAAAGAACATGTAGTCAGAATAGTAGGGAATCAGGCTTTACCTAGCAAGGCGCTTATTCAGTATACCCTCACAACGCCAGGAGTACATCTGGCAATAATCGGTATCGGACAGGTGAGCAAAAGATATGAGGAATGCCAGCTAAGCAATAATCTGGATGCTGCCCAGATCCTTCCTGACGGACTGACTCCACCTGTACGTGAGGCAATCGAAATTATGGCAAGAAAAGTTAAGGAAGGGAATACAAATTACTTCCAGAATAAAGCAATCCAGGTTACGGCTCCAAAGGAAGTTACAGTTAAACAAAGCATTGAGAATAATGTAAGAAAAGTTACTGTTGGCTGGAGCACAGCTTTTGCAGCTGATGCCCCCCTTAAAACTTATGAGATATTTCGCGATGGCAATAAAGTGAATGAACAGGATTTTACACTTCAGCTCACAACCGATCCCCTGATCTGGACCGAAACACTAAATGACAAGTCGGAACATAGCTATGTTGTCGGAGTGACGGATGTTATGGGAAGGGAAGTATTTTCAGACCCTGTTATCATTAAGAAGGCCTGACCTGTGAAAAATATAATTGGTTTAATATTTCTTTTCATTTTCAGTGTTTCCTATTCAAACGAAAAAACTGACAGCTCCAAAAAAGATCTGAAGGCAGGCTGTATTGTAAGTCTGAACAGCAACGGAATAGCTTCCATACCTGCCTTTTCACTTGGCAAACCGGCCCTTATTGCTTCAGTCGGCCTGGCAAAGGGTCGTCTCAGCCTTGATCCCGTACTTGCTTACGGACTGAATATGAAACCATGGTTCATTGATGCCTGGCTTCATTACATGCTAGTCGACAAACCTGTTTTCAAATTGAGAACGGGAATTAATTTCAGTAATTTTTTCAGTGAATACAAGCTACCGGATAAAGAAATATTGCAGGCAGAAAGATATTGGGCGGTTGAACTTGCCGGATTTTTTTATTTATCTCCGGAAAGCAATATCTCGCTTATGTACTGGAACGACAGAGGACAGGATCCGGGAACTATTAAAGGACATTATATAAGTATTGCCGGAGAAAGGAATAATATGAAAATTAGTAAAAAAGTCCTTTTTTCTGCAGGTCTTCAGATATTTTACATCAATTATGACGGTAACAATGACGGATTATTCATATCACCGAAAATTTCTTCCTCGGTAAGCAATTTTCCTTTTACACTTTTTTTTCAGGCAATTCAGGCAGTTAACAGCAATATTTCACCTGATCCGGGATTCACATGGAATGCAGGGATATCCTATAAATTTTAACCGCATGGATATCTTGTGATTAGATATTGGTAAAAAATCAAATATGAAAACGTACTTTATTTTACTTGGCTTGCTTCTGGTTTCCGGGATTGGTTATGCACAGAGCTACCCTTTTCAGGATGTTAATCGTTCCGAAGATGAAAGGATCAGAAACCTTATTTCACTAATGACAACTGAAGAGAAAATCAGCTGCCTCTCGACCAGAATTGCCGTGCCCAGGCTGGGAGTCAAAGGCACACATACGATTGAGGGATTGCACGGTCTGGCTTACAGCGGACCGGCTAACTGGGCTGTTAAAGGGCCAAAAGCCTCACCAACGACCACATTCCCCCAGTCGATCGGATTGGCTCAATCGTGGGACCCTGACTTGCTGCAACAGATCGCTGACTGGGAAGCTACAGAAGCCCGTTACCTGGCCCAGAATTCAAAATTTGGCACGGCGGGACTTATAGTTTTTGCCCCGAATGCCGATATGGGCAGGGATATCAGGTGGGGGAGGACGGAGGAATGTTACGGTGAAGACCCCTTCCTGAATGCAGCCCTGGTTACTGCTTATGTCAAGGGTCTGCAGGGAAATGATGCTCATTACTGGAAAACAGCCTCCTTAATGAAACATTTTCTTGCAAACAGTAATGAAAATAACAGGTCATATAACAGTTCCAACTTCGATGACAGGCTATTCCGTGAATATTATTCCTATGCATTCTATAAAGGCGTAACTGAAGGAGGTTCACAGTGCTTCATGACAGCATACAACAAGTATAACGGGATTCCATGTACCGTGCATCCGGTTTTGCGCAATGTAGCTATGAAAGACTGGGGCTTGCGCGGGATAATCTGTACCGACGGAGGTGCATTCAGACAATTACTGACCACACATGCATATTATCCATCGCTTGATATAGCAGCTGCGCAATGTGTTAAAGCCGGTATAACTGTCTTTCTCGACAATTACATGGCTCCGTTGAAGGAGGCCCTTTCAAAGGGATTGGTTTCAGAAAAAGAGATTGAAGAAGCAATTTACGGAAATCTGAGGGTTTTGTTGAAGCTTGGATATCTTGACAAGACTCTGAAAAATCCTTATTCAGACATCGGCATTACAGATACAGTTGCCCCATGGACGAAGCTGGAAGCAAGTGAGCTGGCAAAACTGGCAACCCAGAAATCCATTGTCCTTCTGAAGAATCAGGACTTTCTGCTGCCACTTCGGAAGGAGAATTTAAAATCTGTTGCAGTTATTGGCCCTTCCGCCAATGCTGTCATTTCAGACTGGTATGCAGGAACTCCCCCGTATAAAATCTCAATCCTCGATGGAATCAAAAATTTTGTGGGTAAAGATGTCAATGTCAGGTTTGCACGCAGCAATAAAGCCGATTCAGCAGTTATTGCTGCAAAGGAAAGCGATGTTGCCATAGTATGTGTTGGGAATCATCCTTTAAGCTATGGTCTGGGCTGGGGATTGAATTATGTTCCAAGCGATGGCCGGGAAGATGTTGACCGGCAGGCAATTTCCCTGGAGCAGGAGGACCTGGTGAAACTCGTTATGTCTGCTAATCCCAGGACAGTTCTTATTCTGGTTTCGAGTTTTCCCTACTCGGTAAACTGGTCGGACGAACATGTACCTGCCATTTTGCATGTCAGCCAGTCAAGCCAGGAAATGGGAACAGCGATATCCGATGTTATATTTGGAAAGGTCAGTCCTGCGGGAAGGCTTGTCCAGACCTGGATCACATCAATCGACCAGCTGCCTCCGATTCTTGACTATAATATCAGGAACGGCAGGACCTATATGTATCTTAAGAACGCCCCTCTTTTCCCTTTCGGCCATGGTTTAACTTATACTACCTTTAAGTACTCCGGCTTAAAGACTGAAAAGAAATCCATCGCCAACGATGAAATCATCAATCTTACATTCACCATACAAAATACCGGAAATTTCGACAGCGATGAGGTTGCCCAGCTATACGTCAGTTTTCCGGATTCAAAAGTGGAAAGACCTTTAAAAGCATTAAAGGGATTTAAGAGAGCGTTTGTCAGAAAAGGAGAAAACATAACAGTAACTATTCCTATAAAAGGAAGCGATTTAACATATTGGGATACAAATAGTAACAAATGGATGCTCGAGCCGGGAAAAGTTGAATTCTTCGTGGGCTCTTCCTCTGCTGATATAAGGCTGAAAGGAAATATAATAGCAAAATAGTATTAGTATAATATCTAAATAATATTGAAATGATATTACCTGGGAGACGGATTTTTGATTTCGGATTTAATTCCGGAATCCGGAATCCGCAATCCTCTATTGTTCCCTTCTGATAAGACATACCCAGTCTTTGCCGTCCGTATCGGGAGGCTGACCGGTAGAAGTGTACCCATTACCGGTATTTATCAGTTTAATTGTTCCCTGCAGCAGATCACCTCCAGTACGGGGATTAAACCACTTTATAGAATATTTTCCTTCACGCAGCATGATATCAGTGAGCTTACCATGTGGTAGATATAAGGCATACACCTCACCTTCCTTTGCCAGGCAATAATCCTCAGGATCTTTTGTTTTTTCATCGGCACTCTGCATTTCCGTGAAGGGTAAATATTTGTGAAAAAAGTTAAGAGCTGTCCTGGTCTGTTCCCACAGTTTGTCGCGGCTGCGCCAGTTTTCGCAGCTCAGGTCGGAATCGGGATACCTGTATCCGAAGTACCATTCAACTCCTGCTCCTCCTGCCATTAAATTCCCCCATAGTACCTTATGCCTTATAGTGTCATGGCCGGGATCGAAGGTGTCGGGCAATGCACCCTTCCAGCTTGGTCCGATCTCATCAAGACACACAACCCAGAAATGACCTGAATCGCGGGATTGATTTAACCAGTATCTGGCATCTTCGTGTACTTCATCGGCATTACCGCATTGTATTGACGGGCCTTCAATATTTATAAACCCAAGATTTGCGGTCATATCCTTCCTTCGCTTTTCCTGACCGGAATGTGAATGAACCACAATGAAATTATCATAAGGATCGGTATCCCTGAGGAAATCAGCCATTATTCTTGTGTCCTTATAGGTTTGCCCGTAAGGTGAAAAATCGGCAGGATAATGTTCTTCACCCAGATTCCAGGTAACTGCCAGGTGATGAGCAAAACGGGCAATCAATTCCCTTAAATATAATTTACGCTGTACATCCAGATAACCGCAATCGAGCAGGCACTCATTTTCGGTTTCCTGCAGTACAAAATGGAGCATGATCCCCAGTTTGTCAGCATGCGAAAATACAATTTCCCACTGATCGAGTTTACTGCAATCGAAGCGGTACCGTTCATTACGGTCGGTATATGGCCAGACGTCCTCGCCATCGCCGAGAATATTAAGCGTCAGGAAATAAATACTATTCATCCCCTTGGATGACAGGTAGTTCAATGCCCCGATGATTCCCTTCCCTCTGCCATTTTTCCATTCCGGATCTCCCGCTTTCCAGTCGCTGATATGTGGTTCATATTTATGAAGTCCGCTGTTAGGTGATGCTTCACCTCTCCGGGCTTGATTGCTTCCTCCATAGTATGTTCCGTCAAATTCTTTGTAACCAAGGAAATTCTCGGGACTGTCGGCTCCTCCTTTCAGGAATATTTCTCCGTTTCCTTCATGTTTCAGATAATGTGTCCCGACGTATTGCAACCGGCCTTTTGAACGAAAATCAGGAGCAATCTTATCGGTTTTACCAACTGAAAAAGATCCGCTGTATCCATCCATAAAACACTTTTCCGCATTCCCTGTATCATCAGATATGGCTATATTCTTTCCCCTCAGGAATTTTACTTTGTAGTTCCAGTTGCCATCGGTTGATGGACAAAAATGCACCCGCCATTTGTTACCCGATCTGGCTGAAGTCATGGCTGCATTTCCATCAGCAGCAAAATATCCGGGAACCATGATTTTTTGCCGGTCGTTGGAAAATTCAACATCAAGCCGGTAATCTGTAAAAGGATTGATTGTGTCGTATTCGCTTGAAGCAGGGCCAGTGAATGTAAGCGTGATTGTATGCCAGGTTTTTAAATCGCCTGTTATCTTAACCTGGGATGAGGAAGTACAGGAACCAGCTGATAAACAGGTGATGAACAACACAATAGTAAGCTGTCTCAAATTTACTGGAATCATAAGTTTGGATTTAAAGTAACTTAATCAGGATATGGTACAACCTCTTATTAACCTGAGAAGGGAAATAACCTGTCAGCGATAGTACTATGCCCCGGCATAAACCAGAAGGGCTAATCCGGCAAGATATGCGATGAACATGAACAGGATAAGCGTATTGACCTGTTTTGTAGCTCCTTTGAATTCTTTCCAGATAAAAACCCCCCACAGGGCAGCAATAAGAGTTGCACCCTGGCCAAGACCGTAGGATATCGCGTAGCCTGCTTTTCCTGATGCCAGGATACTCATTGACATCCCGACGTTCCAGATAATACCTCCCAGTATTCCTGTAAGATGTACACCTAAGGTACCTTTTGTGTAATCTTTAAAAGTAAGAGGTTCTCCTTCAAATGGCTTCTTCATTATCAGGTAGTTAAACAGGAAGTTGCTGATAAGCACACCAATAGCAAAGAAGAAAACAGCAGAATAGGGGGTAAGCCGTCCCTGTTCCGGTGCCACAAAATCAGTTACCATCGAACTGGCAACAAAACGATAGAACAGAGCCATCAGGACTCCTGCAGAAACTGACAGGAGGATACCTTTTCGTGAAACTTTCTGTAAAGAAGCACTATGTTTTTTATAGGCCAGGGCATCAATGATTATTGCTGCTGCAATCAGGGCAACACCAATAAAAAGAAGCACAGGATTGCCCTTTGGAGCAAAAGCATAGTTGATGATAACGCCCAGCGCGAGGGCAATGCCAACGCCAACGGGGAAAGCAACAGCCATACCTGCAATAGCCATTGCTGCAACAAGCAGGATGTTTGAGGCATTGAAAATCACTCCGCCCAGAATTGCTTTCATGATATTACCGGTTTCTGCCTGTGAAATATCGGTCAGAAATCCTCTTCCGTTCTCCCCGAAACTTCCAAGAGTAAAACCAAGCAAAAGGGAGAACAATACAATTCCGATGACATAATCCCAGTAGAAGAGCTCGAATCTCCAGGATTTTCCTGCAAGTTTCTGGGTGTTGCCCCAGGAACCCCAGCATAACATTGTAACAATGCACAGGATAACGGCCAGTGAATAACTTTGTGGAATGAACATGGTTCGTAATTAAAAGTTGGAAAATAGGAGTTATAAATTATAAACTTAAAAATCAAACATTTAAATTGGGGCTATCGAAAAAGTCCTTCTTAACCGCAAAGCACGCAAAGTATTTGCAAAGTACGCAGAGTTAAATCCATTATTTCCAATTCTTTGCGACCTTTGCGCTTTTCCTTGGCGCCCTTTGCGGTTTATGGATTTTGACTTTTTCGACAACCTAACAGGGGGATGTTATCCTTATTCCTTTAATAGCTATTTCTCAAACGTAAATTTAAAATTTTCATTCTTTTTCTGTGCTGTTTTAAAAATCGTTGCTGAGGTAATATAAACCCTCGTTCCGGATGATTCAGGCCTCTTTTCTCCCATGACAACAACTCTTACAATGTGATCGCCTGGTTTCAGATTAATGATATGCCATATGCTTTCAGTGTGCTGCTGATTGGCAAAATAATAGTAGGTATCGATTGTTCTGTGAAGTTTACCGTCAACATAAACATCAGCTTTGCCACCATCTTTGTACCAGTTACCGGTAATCGATATTCCTGTCCCTGAGAAATTAATAATTAGTTCGTCACCATTTTTTTCAGCGAAAATCGATTGCTTTATCAGTTGCTGGTCTCTTCCTGACCTGACTTCCCAGGGTTTCCAGTCACCTTTTAAAGTCCAGTTACCCGGTTCAAAAACAGATATCCTTTTGTCAAAGACCAGATCGGGAAAAGAAACTTCAGCCTTTGAAACAGGGGCTTCCTGTTTCTTTATAATAATTTGGTCCTCATCAATTTTCCCGCCGGTTTTCGCAATCAGGCCGAGAGCATATTGATATGTACTGTTTACTGCTGAGTTAAAAGAGTATGTAGTATGGATAAAAACCGAATCACCGACTGAGGTCACCCCGGCCTGCATCTCAGCCGGCAGTCCGCTGAAACCTTTGATTACCCCCAGAACAGCCATGGCATTTGACGGGTTGCAGTCGGAATCCTGGCCGCAGCGGGTAGATATTTCCATGGTTTTAGAAGGATCGCCGTCGCCGTAAAGGAGTCCCATCGCGATATAGGCGCCGTTCAGTTTTGCATCAATGTTGAATGTTGAACCGGCTCCGCATATATCCACATCCCCCCATTTATCTTCAAGCTCTTTCCATGCTGCCCTCCAGTCGGACGGGTAGTGCCGGTGAAGTGCTATTACGTCATTGATAATTTTATTATAGTCGCTTTCGGCAGGGATTGATTTCAGGGCATTTTCCAGGATTTTCTGAATATCAGATTCAAAGAATGCTTCCGAATAGATCGCAGCCACAAAAACACCGCCATAGACACCATCACCGTAATTCATTATATGACCAATTTTATCAGCAATAGTGAATGCTGTTTGCGGCATACCGGGGCACATGAAACCAATATAATCGGCTTCAATCTGGAAATCTATGTCATCAGCATGTATATTGTATTCCGGACTCCCTGATGCTGGTGCAAAAATGCTGTCGTAGTAGTTTTTCCTCGCCTGCATATTAGCATGCCACAGAGGGTATCCCGCAGTTGCAAACATTTCCTGGAACTGCTTTGCAGGTGCATCGATTCCATATCTGTCCATCGCCATCAGGAATGTCAGCTGGACATAGATGTCATCCTGCCACATGCTTCCCCTGATATCGGATGGTTTCCAGTTTATGGAGTCATCATAAATATGTCCCTGGGCACGGAACTCTGTTGGGGCCCCATAGGTAACGCCTATCATCTTTCCTGCCCAGCCGCCGGCAATTTTGTCCTTAAGAACATCCGGTTTGATAGAAATTAAGTCCATCATCTGATGTTTTGCATGACACCAATAATGCCATGACTGCAACAAGTACAATACTGATAAACAGATTTTTCATTTTAAGGTTCAATATTATTATTTTAAATAAGTTACACGGAGACCCACTGAGAAGACACAGAGTTACACAGAGGTACCTCTCTGTGGCTCTCTGTGCTTCCTCTGTGATCCTCTGTGTAATAATTCTTTATTTTTTTTCAATTGGTAAATGCATCATTCTATCCTCAATGAACCTGGTAATTTCCGGAACCGGCATTTTTTGAATTACATATTGATGTTTGCCTTCCGGATCATCTTTCCAGCTGTTGCTTCCATCGGATTTAACGATTATTCTGCCCCTGACCGTATTGAAGAATCCTTCAGTTCCGTAAACACCTATAAGAACAGCAGTTTCGTCCCAGCTCATACGACCGTTCCTATCCTCTTCGGATAATGGAATGCTTATCCTGAAGACATCTTTTACCGGGCTGTTCTGAACATCCGATTTTATTAACCGGAGCCCGGTATGAATCTCCTTGCCAATTTCAAATCCTGTAAATATGATCTCCCCGGGCCAGTTTTCAAAAACAAATTTCGATGAGATGGAATCCATATGGATATTGAATTCCCTGCCTTCAGGAAACCATCCCGCCATCGAAACCAGTCTTTTAACCTTTTTCTGAACAAGGCTTTTTCCATCCAGCGGTGAATAATTATCAGGCTGCGATTTAAGCAGATTGTTCAGATTGGTCAGAAAGCCAACCGTAACTATTGTCACACTTGCGTCAGGCTGGCCGGCGAGTACGCTTCTGTAGATGACGACTGCATCAGGAGCTTCTGAGGTTGACCTTACCGTGTGCGGATATTTTGCAACAATCGAGTCTGCCCAGTGTTGCGAAGAACCCATATTGACCCCTTCAGTTTTCGGTGCTCCTATTTTTAGTTCCTGTCTTTTAAAGTATGTATTTATTACATTGATTGAAGGAGCAACAAGTTCATTCTTATTTGAAGCAACAGTTGCCAGTATTTCTGCTTTTCCGCTGTCGGCCATTGCATGAAGGAAGGCAAGAGCACCAACATCGTCGTAGTCCGGACCAAGATCGGTGTCGAAAATGATCTTTACAGGCAGATTGGTTGTTTTCTTTGCACTATTTGAGCATCCGGGAAGTATTAAAACAACCGCCAAAAACATAAGAAACAAATGTTTCATCTGTATATTTTTATATTTCAATGGCCAGATGGAATAGCCATGATGTGAAATATTCATTTCTGATGGTGTTGTATATATCATGGCTATTTCATATAAACAAAATATTAGTTTATTGTATGTTTTTCAATATGTTACACAGAGATCCACTGAGAAAAACACAGAGATCCACAGAGGAAGAATTAAAAAATCTTCAACTCTGTGCAACTCTGTGCATTCTCTGTGCCCTCTGTGTAAGTTTTTATAGTTCATTTCTGTAAGGTGCTGAAGCCTGGGCTCCCATTCGCGTTACTGAAATAGATGCAGCCTTGTTTGCAAAGGAAACAGCCTCCTCCAGGCTTTTCCCTTCAGAAAGTGCCACTGCCAGAGCTCCATTAAAAACATCGCCTGCAGCTGTGCTGTCAATTGCCTTTACAGGTACCACCGGGATGAGCTTCGAAACCTCCTGGTTAAGCAGGTAAGCTCCTGAGGCACCCATTGTTATAACAACATTCCTGATCCCTTTTTTGAAAAGCCTTTCTGCAGCCTTTTCCGCTGAGAGAGCATCAGTGACCTCAATCCCGGTAAGAAGCTCTGCCTCAACTTCATTCGGAGTTATGACACACAATGAACTTAAAAGATCATTTGAAAGCTGGCGGGCAGGAGCAGGGTTTAAAATCACCCTGTTACCTTTTTCCGCGACTTTCTGTGCCACATAATCAACGGTGCTTACGGGGATCTCAAGCTGCATCAGAAACACATCTGACGGGTCATTCCCGTACACTTCATCGTCGATATCAAAAGCTGAAAGAGTACCGTTGGACCCGGGAGCGACCACAATACAGTTTTCCCCGTTCTCGTCTACAGTGATCAAAGCTATTCCCGATGGATTTTTGAGGTCCTTAACAATAAATCTGGTATTGATTCCTTCAATATCAAATAACTGTTTTGACTGATCGCCAAACAAATCATTTCCAGTTTTTGTAACAAATGTTACATTCCCATTAAGTCTTGCAGCGGCAACAGCCTGATTTGCACCCTTTCCTCCCGGATTCATAAGGAAAGTACCGCCGAGAATCGTTTCCCCGCGGGCAGGAAGCTTTTTCGATTTAACGACCATATCGGTATTGGAACTTCCGATAACAATAATTCTGCTCATTAATATATGGTTGTTATAAACTAATTCTTAAATGTAAGATATAATTTTCTTTTTGATTATAATTTTTATTACGTTATTGAACCTATAATTTTTGAATCTCATTCTGCTGGTCGGACACTATAATTTTTATTAATCGGAATGTAAAAATTATTAACCTTAAACCTGGATGAGACCAGATATGTATATTTAAAAGTTAAAAGAAAAGAGTTAAATTTAATGTGTCATATGGAAAAAAAGATAGTATCGTTTGGCGAGATAATGCTCCGACTGGCAACGCCTGAACATCAGCGATTTACACAGTGCACTTCGTTCTGCGCCTCGTTTGGCGGCGGCGAGGCAAATGTTGCGGTGTCGCTCGCAAACTTCGGACTATGTGCTGAATTTGTAACAAGGTTACCTCAGAACGACCTCGGACGGTCGGTCCTGATGGAGCTAAGGAAGCATAACGTTGGTACCAGCCACATATTGACAGGGGGAGAAAGACTAGGGATTTATTTTCTCGAAACAGGTTCCGTTTCCCGGCCAAGCAAGGTGATTTATGACAGAGCCCATTCGTCAATAGCTGAAATTAAACCGGGAATGGTTAAATGGGAAGATGTTTTCAGGGACGCATCCTGGTTTCACTGGACTGGGATCACTCCAGCAATCTCTGAGGGTGCAGCAGATGTTTGCAGTGAAGCGATCTCTGTCGCGAGGGAAAAGGGCATTACGGTTTCATGCGATCTCAACTTCAGAAAGAACCTCTGGAAATGGGGCAAAACAGCTTCTGAGGTTATGCCCGATCTTGTCACAGGATGCGATATTATCCTCGGTAATGAAGAAGATGCTGAGAATGTGTTTGGGATCAAACCTGAAAATTCAGACGTTACCAAAGGGAATATTAAAGCCTCCGGATATGAGTCAGTCTGCAGGAGACTGAAACATCAATTCCCGCAGGCAAAAAAGATAATAATAACATTGCGAGGGTCAATAAATGCGGATCACAATACCTGGTCCGGGGTCCTTTTTGACGGAGAGAGGCTTTTTGAAGCTCCTGTTTATCAGATCACACATATAGTCGATAGAGTAGGAGGAGGGGATTCCTTTATGGGAGGGTTGATATATGGATTACTGACATTTCAGCGAGATGACCAGAGGGCTCTAAATTTTGCCGTTGCGGCTTCATGTCTGAAGCATACGATCCATGGCGATTTCAACCTAGTCACCGTTTCTGAAGTTGAACAGCTTATGAAAGGCGATGGATCGGGACGTGTGATACGTTGAAATATTAAATCAGGTAATCTAAAGTAAGAAGATCTAAAATTCAATTGAATAATAATATCAAACATCCGGTTTTGGTTCACTGCTTTTAATGGCAACGACTGTTAATACCGATGAAATAAGCAGTGATCCCGCCATGAAAATGTATGAAGCCCCAAATCCTCCGGTTGTGCCATTTAAATAACCCACAATATAAGCGCCAACAAATGATCCTAATGCACCCAGACTATTTATCAATGCTATTGCCCCGGCAGATACATTTCTCGGTAAAACTTCAGTGATAACAGCGAAGAATGGTCCATATGGTGCATACATTGATCCGCCTGCAATAACAAGTAAAACATATGACAGCCAGAAATTGCTTACACCAATTAAATACGAACCGTAGAAAGCTAAAGCACCGATCAACAGGAAGGGCCAGATAAATGATTTTCTGTTTAAGGTTTTGTCGGAAAAATATGATACAGTTAACATCGCTAGAATAGCCAGGAGATAGGGGACTGATGCCAGCCACCCAGTTTTTACAATATCCGAATCGGGTGCTGCATTAATGATGGAGGGAAGCCACATTACAAATCCATACACGCCAATACACCATAAAGCATATTGGAGGCAAAGCAAAATAACCACTCTTGATCTGAAGGCTACAGAGTAGTTTCTGACCGGTTTAATCGATTGTTGCTCAATATCCAGCTGAGCCTGCAAATCATTCTTTTCATCATTTGTTAACCACTTGGCCTCTCCGGGCCTGTCAACAACGAGCCGCCACCACAAAAGTGCCCAGATAACAGCCGGGAATCCTTCAAGTATGAACATCCAGCGCCAGCCAACCGAGTCAATTAAATAACCTGATAAAATAGACATCCATAATATTGTTGCAGGATTGCCAAGAATCAAAAAAGTATTGGCCCGTGAACGTTCAGATTTTGTAAACCACATGCTCAGGAATACCAGCATCGAAGGCATTACGGCACTCTCGACTACCCCAAGCATAAATCTGATAACAATGAGCCAGCTTACATTACTGACCATCCCGGTTGCCATGGCCAGTGCACCCCAAAGAATTAATGACCAGAATATTAATTTTTTGGCGCTTTTCCTCGATGCATATATTGCACCCGGTATCTGAAAGAAAAAATATCCCAGAAAGAAAAGTGATCCTAACAAGGAAGATATAGCTGCTGAGATGTTCAGATCTTCAGCCATTCCCCCTGCAGCTGCGAATCCAAAATTAGCACGATCGAGATAAGCAAGACTATAGGTGATAAAGGCAATTGGTACTAACCTGTACCAACGTTTTCGTGAAAGCAAATTTCCCATCACTTAAAATTCATAAAGTTATTAACTCCAGAGCCGGTCATGGGAGCGCTTCTGATCCCATTCAGGAGTCGGATCAAAATAACCGGAATCTTTTCCAAGATGTTTCTTACATTCTTCTTCATTAAGTTCAACACCCAGCCCGGGCGAATCAAGAGGGACATTTGCAAATCCTTTATCAATCATTGGTTTACTTCCTGTCATCTTTACCAGGTTTGACCACCATGGTGTATCAACACTGTGATGTTCAAGGGCAAGGAAGTTCTGTGTGGCGGCCGCGCAATGCACGTTTGCCATGAAGCAAACGGGCGATCCGGCCATATGCAAAGCCATTGCAACCCCAGATTCCTCTGCATAATCGCCGATCTTCTTGGTTTCCAGGAGACCTCCGGCAGTTCCAAGGTCAGGCTGTATAATGTCAACAGCCCTTGCATCAAGAAGGGGTTTGAATCCGTCTTTTAACATGTAGATGTCTTCCCCGGTACAGGTAGGTGTTTCCACGGCATCAGTAACAATCTTCCACTGGTCGGTATAAAACCATGGCACCATATCCTCAACCCATGCCAGTCTGTATTTTTCCATAGCTCTGGCAAAGCGAATTGAGTTGTTTATATCAAAATGCCCGAAGTGGTCTGCACATAAAGGCATTTCATATCCAACTGCTTTTCTTACGGATTCAACATATTCTGAAAGACCTGCCAACCCCTTGTCGGTAATTTGCACCTGGGTAAACGGATGCAGGGTATTACCATAGCCCATATAATCTCTGAGATCATACTGGCCGGTGGCCCCGTCCCATATTTTAGTGTTTACAAGGGCATCCGGGATATTTGCCACAACATGGATTCCGAGGTCCATTTTTAACCATGTAAATCCCTGATCTTCAACTCTTTTTTTCATTGTTACAGCAAAAGCCTGAGGATCCCTTGCACCCGGGGTATCAGCGTACAATCTAATCCTGTCGCGATACCTTCCGCCAAGCAGCTGCCATGCCGGAACGTTATATGCTTTGCCACATAGATCCCACAGGGCCATTTCCACTGCACAAACACCACCACCCTGACGGCCATGATAGCCAAATTGCCTGATTATCTTAAAAAGCATCTCTACATTGCAGGGATTCAGTCCCAGAATCCTGCTCTTAAGGAATAGGGCGTATCGTCCGTCAGCTCCATCCCTTACTTCCCCCAGACCATGAATACCCTGGTTCGTGTCTATCCTGATGATTGGCTTGTTTGCTATCAATGCAATACGCATATCGGTAATCTTAAGATCCGATGGACTTGATGACCGGTTTACACCTGACGTAGTCTGGGCTAGAGAATCTTCAATAGAAAGATGCATTAGTCCACCAAGCGCGATCCCTCCCAGGGCGCTCTTTTTAAGGAAATCCCGTCTGCTTTTACCTATTGCCGGAATTTACAATTCCGGTTTTTGTGGCTGCATTCTCAGCTTTCTCAAGCAGACTGTAATGATTTTTAATATTTTCTAATACTTTCTTCATAATATAAACTTATTGATCAGGAACCATTTACGTAATATTTTTAACAAATAACCAGCAACAAGCAACTAGCAACTAATAACCAATCACAAAAAAAATACATCCCCCTTACCCCCTTCAAAGGGGGAATTATCAATCACCAATTAACTTTTATTCACCAGTTACGTTCCTTGAAATAATTGTCGAGCTCAGTTTTTGACATAGGAAGTTTTCCCGGATAGTTGTTAAGCCAATTCATAAAATCCTTTTTGATCTCATCACTCCACTGACTGTCAATCTGTCCCGGTTTGTACTTACCTTCCTTAAGGCGCAGGTGGCCAAATTCATCCCGCAATGCTGTGACTTCAGATGTGATGACCAGATCTTCAACAAGATGTGCCGGAATGAAAATAACTCCATATTTTTTTGCCAGCACAACATCTCCCGGCAGGACGACTGCTCTGCCGATACGAATCGGAGCATTGATCGATACGAGGCTCATCTGCATTATAAAGGAAGGATCCTGTCCTTTGATCCACCCGTTGAAACCTTTTATTTCGCTCAGACCTTCCTGGTCCCGCACAGATCCGTTGAAGATCACACCTCTTTTAGATTTGGCGTAGATTGAATTGCCAAGGTTGTCGCCGATAAGAGTTCCGTCAATTATTTTGCCATAACTGTCGGCAACATAAACATCACCCTCAACGAGGACATCGATTGGCCATGAATTTGTCCCACCCTGCTGAGCACGGTTTTCGATCTTGCCCTGTGCTTTAATGTATTTTTCCAGATCAGGCCTGAGTGGCATATATTGTGCAGTCACTACACGTCCTGTCATGGGCACTTCAGGATTGATAACCTGCCAGTCGCTTTCAAACTGGTTCAGATAGCCTTTGTTCCGCAGAACTCCCCAGGCTTCCTCTATTGAAATATTCTTTAATCTTTCGAGGATTGAATCTGATACTTTTGGTCGTCCGTCGGGAAAACGTTCTCCTTTCCATTCCGAAGTAAGCGCTTTGATGTACTCAGGCGATGAACCAACATTCTGAGGTCTGACAATGATACATAATAAAAGGAAAGGGATGATTAACAGTACTTTTTTGCTCATTGGATCCAGTATTTAAGGTTACGAACTATGATCGGGCTGTGAAATGATTTATTGAAGTTCATCATTTTTCCGGAAAGAAAAAAATTTACGGTCAAAAAAGAGTTGAGACATTGACAGGCATTCAGAAATCTATCATTGCCTTCATCACTCCATCGCGATAGCCGGCAACAAGATCGAAAGCCTCTTTTGTGCGGGAAAAAGGATATCGGTGAGTGATCATCCTGTCAATAATTATTCTGCCCGATTCCATAAGGTCCAGAGATGTCTCCACGCAATCTACCTGCCTGCGTATGTATTGTAACATTACTTCCTTGCGCCTTGCATTATCAGCACTAAGCGACCAGTGTTCAAACTCAGGAATCCCGACAACTATAATTTTTCCCCCGGGCTTCAGGATTTCCACAGCCTGATCAAGTGCTTCCTGCTGGCCGCAGCATTCAAATACGACATCCAGACCATACGGAATATTCTTCTTTATAAAATCAATAATGTCAGTATTCAGAGGATTAAGAAACGCATTTGCACCTTCCTCTTTTGCAAGTGAAAGCCGCTCATTTATTTTATCTGTAATCAGAATTGATGCCGGGCCCTCGACTTTTGCTGCAAGCATGACACTCATTCCGATTGGGCCAAATCCCAGAATACCGATGGAAAGATTCTTTACACTACCCGCTTTTTTTACCGAATACACTCCAATTGAAAGAGGCTCTGAAATTGAACCGTGATCAGCGGAGAGATGTTCGTGCAAAGGGAAACAGCTCTCTTCCGGCATTACAATGTATTCCGTCAGGCATCCTTCAGCCTGTCCCGGGCACCCCAGATACTTTAAATTTCTGCAGGTATGGTACCTCCCGGCAAGGCACTGGTCACATTTCCGACATGGCATTGCAGGTTCAATTGCAATTCTGTCGCCCGGTTTTACTTTTTTAACTGCCGAACCTGTTTCGACCACAACTCCGGCTCCTTCATGTCCGACAGCAAACGGATATTCAACTATCTGTGAACCAATTCTCCCATTGGTATAATAATGTATATCTGATCCGCAGATGCCAAGCACGGTCATTCTGATCTTGACATCCAAGGGTCCGGACACAGAAGGTTCCGGAATTTCCATCATCTCCATCTGCCTTATCCCTGTAAGCTTCATTGCTTTCATTTGAGGAACTTTATTGATTGTTTAAACAAATATAAGTTTTAAATCGTAAATCAACTTTTGAAACTCAGTTCCGGAAGCCCTAAGCATTATTTAATACTTAAACCTCCGCAGATTCTGTGTACGCCAATCAAAAAAAATTGTAAATTCAAATTCTTATTTGGTAAAGAAAAAATTCAGATATGAGAAAAATCTACGGAATAGGAGAAACTGTATTTGATATCATTTTCAAGAACGGACAACCCCAGGCTGCCAAGCCAGGTGGAGCAATGCTGAATAGTTCCGTTTCGCTGGGGAGGATCGGGCTTCCCGTGTCTTTTATAGTCCGAATACGGAAATGACAATGTAGGAAAATTAATAGATGAATTCCTGAACGGCAACGGTGTCGGGACAAACTTTGTTCATCATTTTGACGACGGCAAAACAGGTCTGGCGCTTGCATTTCTCAATGAGAGGAACGATGCCAGTTATACATTCTACAAGAATTATCCTCAGAAAAGACTGGACATCGAATTTCCTGTTTTCAATAAAGATGATATAGTGCTTTGCGGTTCTATTTATGCAATAACACCGGAAATAAGGGAAAAATTTACGGCTCTGACTAAATCGGCAAAAGAAAATAAAGCAATCCTTATTTATGATCCTAATTTCAGACCTACACATTCCTCTGATCTTGAAACCCTTGTACCCGTTATGATTGAGAATATGCAAACTGCCGCCATAATAAGGGGATCAGATGAGGACTTTAAGAATATTTTCGGTGCAAATAATGCTGATGAAGCCTGGAAGGTAGTAAGCAAGTACTGCAATTGTCTGGTTTACACAGCCAATGCTGAGGGTGTTTATGTTCGTACTGTCAGCTTCAGCGGAAAGTTTCCGGTAAAAAAAATCATGCCGGTAAGTACCATCGGAGCAGGCGACAATTTCAATGCAGGGATGATAGCAGCTATCTACACGAATAATATTGACCGGGATCAGCTTGAAAGAACAGGAGAGGAGGATTGGGCAAAAATTATTTCAATGGGTGTTGATTTTGCGACAGAGGTATGCTTAAGCTATGAGAATTATATTTCACGTGATTTTGCAGACAAAATAAAAAAAACATAACTTCTCTGCGACCTTCTGTGAAACCCCTGCCTTCCGGCAGGCAGGTCCGTGATCCTCTGTGTAACTGTAATAAAAACTTACGCAGGGAATCACAGAGAGCACACAGAGAGTCACAAAGGAATAAATCAAATTGGTTTTCCGTTTGCAAGAAGGTATTTTTCTGCTTCGAGACACCAGATGTATTCGTTTCCGGAGACAATTTCATGCAATCCTGCATAAAACGGATCGTTTATGCCTTTTTCCCCAAGGCCGTAAAGTGAAACAAGGGGCATCGAAATATTGGTATAAATAAGTTTCTTGCCTCCAGGGATCCTTGGAAGATTCAGTGTAGTATCCACTACGGAATCAAGGCCTCCGATATGAGTGATCATCACCGAAGGATTAATCCTTCCTTCTTCCATCATCTTTAATGATTCACGCATATCGTCGGTGTTGCCACCTGATGTACCAACTATATGTGTAAAAGCGTAATGGACATTGTAAAAATTAATTTCAGCCCTGAATTCAGGATCAGTAGGACCTGCAAAGAAGTTCATGCAACCGGCAAATCCCAGAATTGCATCGCCCTGTTCAATAACCTGTTTTACCGGAGCAAACACAAAAACATCATCAAAGCCTTTGCCTCCCGTAAGTTCGCGCAGTTGCCGCACGGGGTCGTTAATTTTGGCGGTGTTGAGATAAAAAAGTTTTATACCTTCATTTTCAGCATGTTCCGGTGGAAAGAGACAGGCTGCCCTTGCAAGCCTGTTGTCGTCAATATCAGTTACTGCCACCAGTGATGGCTTCCTTTCCTGATGAAGGGCATAGTCTATTGCACCTAGTCCCATTGGACCTACTCCTGCAAGAATTGCCAGGTTCCCGCCTTTTTTTATCCCCATCTCATGAACATAGGTACCGGGAGGAACATGATAGGTCGCATGGAATGCACCCGACTATACACGACATTGGTTCTGACAGTGATGCAGGGTAAAATGCTTCCCCTTCGTACGGAAGAAGGCAATCAGCTTCCATAACTAATGTCAGGAATAATAATATATGTAGCATCGCCGCCAATGTATCTGTAGGAATAACCGGGTGCATCGAGGGTTCCCATATGGTTCATCGCCGGCTGAATCGAAAACTTCTGTCCTGTACTGAATTTATGCTTCCATTTTTTACCGACCTTCAGGATTACTCCCGGCAAATTCATGACCAAGAATTGTGGGATTAATCCTTATATCGTTTGGGACCCGTTTATGTTCAGCGCCCTGTAAAGCCGCTTTGTGCGATGACATGCATAAGCTGTCGGAAATAACCTGTGCAAGTATCTCATCTTCCTTAATGTCAGGAAGTTCGAATTCTTCCAGCCGAAGGTCTTGCTTACCATAAATTCTGACAGCTTTGGTTTTCATAATTTACTTTTTACATCCCCCTTACCCCCTTCAAAGGGGGAATATTAATTGCCCAGATTTAGCCCCCCTCTTGGGGGGATTGGGGGTCTTACCCCAGCATCACCTGTCCTCCGGTTACCGGAACTGCCTGTCCTGTCTCATACTCCTGATCAATAATGTATAAAAGAGCTTTGACGACATCTTCCAGTCTGCATCCCCTCTTCAACGGCACCTGATCCTCATAGTAATGCCTTACATCTTCAATCGTTCTTGCTCCCGGAACCTTTCCCGTATTAAGATACTGAACAAACAGTCCGTTTTTGGGATCAGACCATAAAGGACCTTCGTAGAAGTTCCCCGGGACAGATTGAATTGACTTTTATCCGGTAGGGAGCCAAGCTCCATTGCAAATGACTGGGTAAGGCCGATTCCTCCGAATTTAGCTCCGGCATATGCAAAATTCCTGTTGCTGCCCCGAAGGCCTGATTTGGAGTTAATCTGGATAATATCTGAGAAATATTCAGGCTTTTCATCATTCTGCAGCTTCATTACTTCAGAAGCATATTTTGTGCAATAGAAGTAACCGGTATAGTTGACTCCTGTCGTTTTTGTGAAATCATCAGGTTCCATTTCATCAAGTCCGCCTGCTTTTAAAACTCCGGCATTGCTTACCATCAGATCGAGTCCGCCAAATTCCTTAACTGCCGTTTCAACCATGTTCTTAACAGATAAAGGATCAGAGACATCGGTTTTTACAAATACAGCTTTATTCGTCGATTTTTGTGCCTGTAACCATGTTACAAATTTTTGGCCTGCTTCCTCATTCAGATCTGCAATCACTACATTGACGCTCAATCTGAACAAAGCTTCGGCAATTCCGGCACCAAATCCCTGTGCACCTCCGGTCACAATTGCGATTTTGTTATTAAGCCTGGTTTCCTGTTTTGAACTCCTGGCGATCTTGCGCCTGTAATTTTCGACTTCCCACTTATCAATAAATGCTACCTGATCGGGAGTGAGGAATTTTGTTCCGCCCAGGAATGAAGAATAATGGCTTGTTTTTATCAGATCCTCATAAATATCCAGAACTGCCTCTGCTGCTGAAACGGAATCATCAACTGCAATTATCCCCACGTTCTTTATTATTATCACTTTTGGAAGATAACCGTATTCAGTCTGAAACCTCGGCAATTGTTGCTTTATTGATTCCAGAATTTTGTCGGCGGTGGAGGATTGTTCAATGAACATATACCTTGTTTTGCAGTAGACTATCATATCAGGTGTAAGCGGCAGTGATATTTTATGAAACTCCTGCTGATTTTGATAATATTTGGCAATCAATGTGTTATGCCGGCATCTGATAACTTTTGTATCTTCTTCGGATAAAAGCATGCGCACTGCTGGAAGGACTTTATACAGTATGGAATTATAAGGAAGAGGACTTATATCTGACAAACGGCTGACCTGGGTTTCAATTTCTGAAATGATTTTTTCGTAGATCGTTTTAACCTCTTCTGTTGAATCGGCTCCTACAATTGGTCCGTGATTCTCAAGAAAAATGATCTGAGGATCGTGTGAATATTTATCCCTGTAAATGCCTAATCTCGGATTCCAGTTTTTTAAACAGGGTATATCCAGGATCAGTGTAGGGAACGAACAAAGCTTTTTCTCCGAACAGTTTCAGTACAAGGTTTTTCGCACTCCTGCTGCACAGTACTCCATTGATGATGGAAGGATGAAGGTGAACAACGAACCTATACCGGATCATTTCATGCAGTGATGTTTCGACTGACGGTCTTTTGTCCGTTCCGGTCTCAATGATGCTGTCAAGAAGATCATTCTTTACCTGTTCTTCCCTGGTGACAGGATCGTCGGAATAAGTCTTCCCTGAGATGACCTGAAGCTTTTCACGGCTCAATGCTACAAGTCCATTTTCATCAAGATCAGCAAGGGGATGACCGCTGGCCTTGATCCAGATTGTATTATCATCCTTGAAGGATGTATTGCCGCCACCGGCAATAACATATTCCTTATCTTTCCCGTAAAATCTTGATATCCCGATCAATTCACTGATTTCCGGTTTCATGGTCTTAATTGTATAATAAAAAGTATTCTATAACCAGTTTGCCCAGAAAAGTAAGTTCCCTTTTCTGTTCGATGCTATGATTTCCGTCAGGCAGAACATAACCCTGCATACCCATTGCCCTCAGATACTGATGGGCAGCAATAACACAAACACTCTCCCATGCTATTCTTTTCACTTCATCGCCAAGTGCCTCTGATCCCCTGGCGGTTACTTTAAGAGGAATCATTTCAGGAGTGTTGTGTTCCGTCCCTAATGTGATCAGATAACCTCTTTCATAAAAGAACTTTACAAAATCGGTAATAATATTAACGTTATTTCTCCGGGGAATCAGCTCAATACATTTGACTTTCATGGAAGAGAGTGATCTGTGAAGATTTTCCGGATCATTTTCAAATTCAGTGAAATTCCCTGAAGGATCATCGAGCAGGACAGGATAACAGGGAATCCCTCCGGCCTTGAATATTATTTTTAGAATGCTACTGAGATCAAGGAATGAATTTTCATTCTCCTCCACGAAGGCGGCTCCTCCGCTTTTTAAAAGATAAGACCTGATCTCGTTTTCAAGGAGCGCGTCATTCCCAATCCCTGCTTTTGATTTTTTACCGCCGTAAACAGATTCTATGAATCTTAGTTGTCCTTCAGGGTTGGGGTAATTTTCTGCGGCGGCTGATCTGATTGCCCGTGCCAGATGCCTTTCACGGACCAGTTCACAGGCATATCTCCTTTTTATGTCCTCGTACGACAATACTACGGAAGGATTAAGCGGTGAAATGAGATTATTAAGCTTTGAGATCATTAACTTCATCTGGTTCTGGCTTTCCTTAATCACAGAATTCAGTCTCAGTTTTTGAATCAGTCCCGGATTAAAGGGATAGTCGAGACCTTTGCCGCAGAAATAAATTCTGCCAGGATTATCAGGATCGTTTATCCTTATCCCTTTTTTCTGCTGTTCCTTAAGGAGACCAATAAATTCAATATTGAACATCGGAAAAATTCTTTTTCTCATGGACCAGTTGTAGAAATCTTCATATCCGTCAGTTACAAAGAAATCATTAATACCAAGCACTGCAATATTCTCTTCTTTTGCCATGGAGAATATGGTTTTCATATCAGAAAATGCACTGAAGGAATATGGAGTATGAATATGAACGTTTGCTTCCCTGAAATCCGGCATATTATTTTTAATCAACTTCTTCCTGAGTTCTTCAGGTGACGGAAAAACAGAGAGAAAATGTTTGTCTGCCATTTATATTTCAATAAAAATTAATATTCACCAGTTTAGCGCTTCTTCAGGAACATTCAGAAGAGAGTCACAAATCCAGTCAGCTTCCCCAAGTTCATTTCGGGTGAATGACGAAGTGACTGCAAGGCACCTGCATCCTGCAGAAACAGCCGCTTTCACTCCGCTTGGAGCGTCTTCAACGACCAGGCACTCTTCAGGTTTTAGTCCAAGTCTTTTGGAAGCTTCCAGATATATGTCAGGATGAGGCTTTTTATTTTCAACCTCGAGTCCGTTCACGGTAGTGTGAAAGAGATCGGGCAACAAGTTGATTTCATTCAGGTTGGCCTCCATCTTTACCTGATCAGCGCTTGTTGCTACTGCCAGCTTAAATCCCTTTTTACGGCATTTATCAATGAATTCATGTACTCCCGGAAGAGAAGTAAGCCTGCCTTTGATAATAGTTTTATAAATCTGATATGTCCTGGCTTTAGCCTGAGTGATATCGACAGATAATCCGTATTTCTCTGCTACTCCTCCGATGTACCTGTTCTCGCCCATGCCAACAAAAGGTATAAAATCTTCAGGAGAGACTTTGAGTCCCAGTTCTCCAAACATCAAAACAGCTGATTTGCAGATAAATGGCTCCGAATCTACCAGGACGCCATCCATATCGAACAGTATACCCCTGATCATCTGAACAGCTTTTCCAGTTCACGTATCCTTGTTTTGGAAAGAGGCTTTTTCTTTCCTGTAAGCTCAACGATCAATGTCATTCTGGCAGCATTTTCAAGGACTTCGAGTTTATCAAACGCCTGAAGAATTGAACTTCCTGTTGTAAGAATTCCATGATTTTCAAGCAATAGAATATCGGAACCTTTTTCCACGCACCCGGAGGCGAGTGTTGCCAGTTCTCTCGTCCCCATAAGGGCATAAGGTACAAAACACGGATCGCCACAGATCGCTTTTGCCTCCGCTGTAAGATTAGTGTCAATAGTACACTTCATTGCGGTATATGCAGAAGAAAAAACAGGATGAGCATGGACAATAGCAGTTACTTCCTTTTTCTTCCTGTAAATTGCCAGGTGCATCTCATACTCAATCGACGGTTTAAGATCGACGGTCAGATTTTCGCCGATTATTGTCATTATCCCCACTTCTTTCCATCTCATTCGTCCCTTGTCGGTAGATGAAGGAGTAATTAATACTATGTCGTCAGATACCCGGTGGCTGATATTGCCTCCTGATGTTGTTGTAAGACCTTGCCTGTAGAGGCGGCGCATGAAGCGAGCCACCTCTTTCCGCTCTTCCCTGTATTCCTTTTTATTTCCCATCAATCAGTTCACTGGACAAGATCAACAATTCCGTTAAGGACGTATTGCGGCCGGTACGGGAAATTATCGATCTCGTTTGAATCGGTTATTCCGCTAAGTACCAGCAGTGTATCAATCTCCGACTCCAGGCCGCATCTTATATCCGTATCCATACGGTCACCAATAACTATTGCGTCTTCGCGCTTTATTCCCAATTTTTTAAGGGCAATCCTCATCATAAGCGGATTAGGTTTCCCGACAAAATACGCTTTTTTACCCGAAACAATTTCAATAGGTGCAATCAAAGCTTTAACAGATGGTGTTATTCCTGTTTCGATAGGGCCACTAATGTCGGGATTTGTACCGATAAGCCGTGCGCCTCTTATTACCAGATTAACAGCCATTTCTATTTTTTCGAAATTATAACTGTTGGTATCTCCAACAACCACATAATCGGGGTTGATATTGTTGGTCGTGTAGCCGACGCTGTACAGGGCATTGATGAGGCCTGCATCCCCAATGATATAAGCGCTTCCCTGAGGTTTCTGACTCGCAAGGAACCCTGCAGTAGCCAGCGCACTTGTGTAAAAATGTTCCTCACCTACATTTATGCCGAGCCTTTCAAGTTTCTCATGCAATTCCTTCGGGGTCCGCTGGCTGGCATTTGTCAGAAAAAGGTACTTTTTGCCTGTCTCTTCAAGCCATCCAAGAAATTCATTTACGCCAGGAAGTAACTTATTACCATGATAAATGACACCATCCATATCGATAATAAAACCTGCCTTTCCCTTTATTTTGCTGACTATGCTTTCCATATTGTGATTATTGCACTTCAAAGATATCAAAAAGGAGTTATACACCTTCCTTATTTAGCTTTATAGAATTTTCATATGAATAATTGATCTTTGCGACATGTCCTTTTAATGGCATGATCTTTTGATGGATTGCGTCGATAATCCAGTCCGGCTGGGGGAAGAAATAGTTCTCCATTTCATGTGCAGGTATGATCCAGTTCCGCGATCCTACAACAACGGGTGGTGCATCAAGATCGTCGAAGGCAAGTTCTGTAATGGTTTGCGCCATTTCTTTGAGGAAAGATCCGCGCGAGGAAGCATCGCTTGCGAGGACAATTCTTCCGGTTTTTCTTACCGATTGAATGACAGGTTCATAATTAAACGGAACCAGTGTACGTGCATCAATAACCTCAGTCTCCAATCCGTAATCTCTCTTAAGGGCATCTGCGACTTTCATAACAGGGTATAATGTTGCCCCGATCGAAAGAATTGTTATATCATCGCCGGATCGTTTGATGTCGGGTTCTCCCAGAGGTATCTCATAGTAACCTTCAGGAACACCTGATTTATTAAACATTTCACCTATATCGTATATTCTCTGGCTTTCGAAGAATATTACAGGATCGGTTCCATGTAATGCACAGTTCATCAATCCTTTAGCATCGTATGGTGTTGCCGGGAAAACGACCTTGAGACCCGGTATGTGTGCTACGAGTGAGGACCAGTCCTGTGAATGCTGGGCGCCATATTTTGAGCCAACAGATACTCTTATGACAACAGGCATTTTTATGATATTTCCGCTCATCGCCTGCCATTTGGGCAGCTGATTAAAAACCTCATCGCCTGATCGTCCAAGGAAATCGCAATACATTATCTCTGCAATTACACGTCCGCCGCACATGCCGTAACCAATTGCGGTTCCGACAATAGCTCCTTCGGAGATCGGCGAGTTGAAAAGCCTGTGATAGGGAAGCGCCTCCGTAAGTCCGCGATACACAGCGAATGCCCCTCCCCAGTCGCGGTTTTCTTCTCCCCAGGCAACAAGCGTCGGATCTTTGTAAAACCGGTCTATAACAGCTTCAAAAATTGCATCACGCAACTGGTATATTTTTGCTTTTGAAACCTGATTACCATCTTTATCCTTATAGAACCTTTCCTTGTTTTTCAACGACTTTACCCGCGGGTTCTCTTCCAGTGGGATAAGGACTTCCGGCGTCCTGTCCTCCATCCGGTCGACAGATCCGTTTGAAAACATCATCTTGCCTATACCGTCCGGATCAAGGTCGAGATTAAGCCGGGGTGATACTTCATCATCGATTGCCAGCCGGAGGATATGTGTAAGCAGTTCTGAAGCCTCCTCCCTGATAGCGTTAAGCAGATCCGGTTTTGCAATACCTGACTTTACCAGGACATCCCCGAAGGTGATTATTGAATCTTCATTCTGCCATGCTTCTATTTCTTCTTTCGATCTGTAGGATGAAGCATCGGAAGGGGAATGGCCGCTTATCCTGTAAGTAAGGGTATCAAGGAGCACGGGACCCTTTTTCTGTTTCAGGATCTCTTTCTTCCGTTTAAAGGCATCAATCACCGCAAGGGGATTGTACCCGTCGACTCTCTCGGCATGCATCATTTCAGGATTGACGCCTGCTCCGATCCTGGCCAGTATATCATAGCCCATTGTTTCTCCGGCTGTCTGACCACCCATCCCGTACAGGTTATTCATGAAGTTGAATATCAGTGGCAAACCTCCCTTGAGATCGCCTTCCCATAAAGTGCGGTACTGGTCCATTGTTGCAAAGCAAATGCCTTCCCATACAGGTCCGCATCCCATTGAAGCGTCACCTATATTGCAGACAACTATTCCCGGTTTTCGGTTAATCTTTTTATAAAGGGCAGCTCCTACCGATATATCCCCCGATCCTCCGACGATGGCATTATTTGGATATATGCCAAACGGTGTAAAAAAAGCATGCATTGAACCTCCAAGTCCCTTGTTGAAGCCGTTTTCACGGGCAAATATTTCAGCCAGTGCCCCGTATAACAGAAAATGTACTGAAAGTTCCTTAACTGTCCCTGTAAATCCTTTTTCAACAACCTTAAGTGTTTTACCCCCGAAATAAGTGCTCATAATATTGTAAAGGGAGTCCTCGGAAAGCTTATGTATTGCTGAAAGTCCCTTTGCAAGTATTTCACCGTGGCTTCGGTGAGACCCGAAAATATAGTCTTCTATATCAAGGTTATACGCCATTCCAACTGCTGAAGCCTCCTGTCCGATTGACAGGTGGGCAGGACCCGGGTGATTGTAGGAAATGCCCTGGTATTCATTTTTAGTTTTAATCAGGTTGAGCATTGTTTCAAATTCCCTGATAATCACCATGTCGTGATAAATCCTGATGAAATCCTCAGTGCTGAAGTTTTTCTTTTCATTCTCGATTGATATTCTGTACTGGTTCACAGGTATCCTGCCAAATTCAATGAATTGTGGCTTGCGTACTACTTTGGGATTAATATTCTGACTTTTGGGCATATTTAATTTATTACTATATATTTCTTTTAACCACGGAGTTCACAGATTTTCACGGAGTTTCACTGTTAAACTAAATACTAATCTCCCCGTATCCCTTTCTCCTTTTTCATACCTGGTACCTGAAATTCTCAATTTGTTCCTTGATTTCCCGCAGGAAAAGGCTTGCAGGTCCTCCGTCAATCGACCTGTGATCATAAGTCAGTGACAGACCGATATAAGGAACAAATCCAAAAATGTTATTCCCCATATCGGCAGGTCTGTTAATTATTGTGCAAACTCCGAGTATAGCCGTCTGAGGAAGATTGATAACCGGAGTAAAAATCTCAACTCCGTAATTTCCGAGATTTGAGACAGTAAATGTAGCTGCTGTACTCTGGATAAGTTCGGGATTAATATTTCCCTTCTTGCATGCTTCTGCCACCGACCTGAGTTCACGTGAAAGTGTAACAAGATCCATTTCACCTGCATTTTTTACAGTGGGTACCATTAATCCACGCGGAGTATCAACCGCTATTGCCAGATGTATCGTGTTGAATATCCTGATATGATCTCCGAGGAAATGACTGTTGGCTTCCGGAAACTTGCCGAGAGCCTTTATTACGCACCAGCAGATCATATCATTCAGGGTAATGTCCTGATTCGTGATTCCTTTAAGGATTTCATCCTTGATCTTTCTTCTTGCTTCAAGAAGATATCTTACATCAGCACTCATATGGTGGGTAAGCTGGGCTGAGTTCTGTAATGAAGCATACATTGCGCCTGCAATAAGCTTACGTACATTTGAAACTGGCTGATCGGAAAACTCTGGAACAGTTTTTTGAACGGCACCTGCCTGAGGAGTTTTCCCGGAAACGATCCTTTCAATATCACTGTAAATCACTCTTCCAGCAGGTCCGGATCCGGCAATATTGCTGTAAGTGATACCTTTTTCTTCAGCCAGTCGTTTTGCCCTTGGGGAGATCCTGATTTTCAGATTATCCCTTCTCAAAACTTGTTCGGATTCCATAATCAGCGACTGACTTGTTTTTTCATTTTCCGTTGGTTTTTTGCCTGTTTCCTGTTTGTCAGCTTTTTCTGAACCTGCCGGGAGTAATGATTCTACCGGCTCTCCCGGATTGCCAATTACGGCAACGTTTTCAAGTACAGGAACTTCAGATCCATCCTGATAGAAAACCTCAAGGAGTGTTCCGTCACCCGGAGATTCAACATCGAATGCGGCTTTATCGGTTTCATAGGAAAACAGGAGGTCACCTGTCTTTACAGGATCTCCTTTCTGTTTGAACCATTTGGTAATTATACAGGTCTCAACTGACTGGCCTTGTTTGGGCATTATTACCAGGATTGCCATTTTGATAGTTATTGGTTATTGGTTCTTGGATATTTGTGATTGCTTTACCCATCGAAGCATTGGCTAAGGTGGGGCTGTAAATGTTTACAAAATATGTTTTATATTGGTAAAAAACTGAATATAAAATTAAAAGACAACTTGTAAGTATAAGTAGATCAAAGTTTGCCAAAAACATATTCGATATCATTAGTAACAACGTGATTACAAAAATAATTAAAATAACTTGTATTTACAAGTAAAATTGTCTATATTTACAAAAAAATATTCTCAGATCATGCAGGCCGGTGGGGTTCCCCAACACAAAATGCTTTATGAAATACTTCGAAAGCACATTATTGATGGTGTTTACAGGGAGGGTGATCTGTTGCCTTCTGAAAATGAACTTTGCCAGCTTTACGGAATGACGCGTCCGACAGTTCGTCAATCGCTCGCCAATCTGGCAAATGACGGCTATATAAGAAAGCACCAGGGAAAAGGAAGCATTGTCCACCAGCTTCCAAAAGAGATCGGTATCCTTTCGGTTTCAGGAACTACTTCAGCGGTAGGCGACAGAAACCTGAAAACCAGGATAATAGTAAAACCTTATTTAATGCAATGGCCCAAGGGTTTCATGTTCACATTGTCGGAACTTGAAAAAGAGTCGGGATGCGTTTATATGGAAAGGCTCCGTTTACTTGATAATGTTCCTATATTTTACGATATAAGTTATATCGCCAATATCAATC
Organism: uncultured Bacteroidales bacterium; assembly: GCA_963831935.1. Classification (GTDB taxonomy): domain Bacteria; phylum Bacteroidota; class Bacteroidia; order Bacteroidales; family VadinHA17; genus LD21. The sequence continues at coordinate 42,318 of CAWHSH010000009.1, read as the reverse complement.
TGCCGCGCATCACGGCCAGGCAATTTGAAAACAGGTCCCTGTTCCAGATCCTGAGGACGCATTACCATATTGAAATAAAAGGTGGGGAGCAGAGGATCAGGGCAATATCCCCATCATCAAAAATTGCCAGGTTCCTCAAACTTGAACAGGGTCAGCCAGTTCTTCATCTGGAGAGAAAAATGGAAACGAATTTTAATGGTTTGTATCTCTATTCATCTATTTTCTGCAATACTGTGAAATACTCAATCTTTGGAAGATTCTAAGATTTTATTGTGCTGTTTAGTTGGGAATTAAAAAAAGTCTATTTTTATACTTTTTAATTTTAGTCCTCATTGAACCACGTACTTAATCCAGAATCTTACTTAAACCAACAATCAAAAACTAACTTATGAAAGATCAAAAAAACTTATGGTCAAGGCGGCGTTTCCTTGGTTCCGCAGTTCTCGGAGTAGCCGGAATGGCAATGATTCCAACACTGACAAGTTCCTGTAAAGGCAAAACCAAAGCCAAAACTGATACTGATATCAGACTTGGATTTATTGGAATGGGACGTCAGTCAATGTTTCTTCTCAGCGGATTTTTACAGGTTCCTGGTGTAAGGGTGCTTGCGGGATGTGACGTTTATGGCATAAAGCGCAAACGATTTGAAAACAGAGTAACCGGGTTTTATAAACAGGCAGGTAAGGAGGCAAAGGTTGATACGTATGAAAAGTACCAGGATCTTCTTGCAAGGAAGGACATTGATGCAGTTGTAATTGCCGTCCCTGATCATAATCATGCCATGATAGCTATTGCTGCATGCAAAGCGGGCAAGGATGTTTATCTTGAGAAACCGATGACTTTCACCATTAAGGAAGGTCAGGAACTTAAGAAAGTTGTCCGTGAAACCGGCAGGGTACTTGCAGTCGGCAGCCAGCAACGTTCCGATGCAGGCTTCCAGCATGCAGTAAATCTGGTTCAGACAGGAGCGTTGGGTAAGATTTCCAAAGTCAATGCTTATGTGGGAGCACCCCCAAAGCCGTATGACCTTCCTGAAGAACCAATACCAGCTGATCTGAACTGGGATCTTTGGTTGGGGCCGCTCACTGCAAAAATCCATTTCAATAATCAGCTTGATCCTCCTATATCGCTTGATCCTGAAAAGGAAGAAGAAATATGGGGTGCATGGCGCTGGTACAAGGAAATGGGCGGAGGTTTCACAACCGACTGGGGAGCACACATGTTTGATATAGCTCAGTGGGGCCTTGGAATGGACAGAAGCGGGCCGGTTGAAATATCTCCGATCGGCGACGGCACGGAGTTTATAACATGGAAGTATGCAAATGGCGTCGTTATGACTTCAGAGCCTTTCGATGACAAGCTGACCAAGGGAGTTAAATTCTGGGGAGAAAACGGATGGATAGAAGTTGCCCGCGGATATTTCAATGCCTCAGATCCCGGGTTCAATCCTCCTGCTTCAGCGGTATCAACTGAGGAGGGTCCTTATGAAACGAGAATTCCTCACCAGGTCAACTTTATTGAATGCATCAGATCCCGCCAGGATCCGGTCGCTTCTGTTGATATTGGTCACAGCAGCTGCACGGTATGCAATCTTGGAAATATTGCGTGTGATCTCAGGAGGACAATTAAATGGAATCCCGAAACAGAAACATTTGTCGATGATACCGATGGTGAAGCAACAAAACGTCTGCAGTATGAATACAGAAGTCCATGGAAACTTGTTTAAATATTCGGGACCATCTGTCAGCAGGGAAAGAATTCAGGGGCGGGATTTAAAATAAAAAAGAGGCTGCACCAACATGCAGCCTCTTTTAATATTAATCCGAGCAAAATCATTCTACTTTCCTAACCTTGATAGCAACAGGTCCTTTCTCTCTCATCTCGATTTCAAACTCAACAGCCTGGCCTGTCTCAAGTCCGGTTTGGGGTACTTCCAATCCTGAACGGTGAATGAAGATATCCTTCTGGTCTTCCGTTTGAATGAAACCGTAACCCTTTACCCTGTCATACCATTTAACAGTACCTTTCATACTTCTTGTGTTTTTGTTTCCTATCTGTAATTTTCTCTTCTGTTTCCTCCACCGCCCCTGCGGTCATTATCCCCTCCTCTGAAATTACTTCTTCTGTCGGTTCTTTCAATAGATTCATTCACAATTATTTTTCTGCCCTGAATTTCAGCACCATTAAGTTCTTCAATGGCCTTCTTTGCTTCAGCTTCGTTAGGCATCTCAACGAAACCGAATCCCTTGCTTTTCCCAGAGTATTTGTCAATAATGATTTTAGCGGATGATACTTCGCCATACTCTTCAAAGATTTCTCTTAATTCTGCTTCACTCATTTTAAAATGAAGACTTCCTGCGTAAATGTTCATAATTCAATAGTTAAAGTAAATAAAACAAACAAAGGTCATATTAATTTTTGATATCTAAAAATAAAAGATCATAATATATTGGATTTTAGAAGCTTTTTGTACATATAACTTCTACGCGAAGCCATTTTGGAATACTGGTACAATTCAAGTAAATGCTTGATTAAACAGAATAACGAATAATAATGAAAATTGTTCTTGGAATTCATATTTTTCGGGATGCATGGATTTACTGCATGAGGAACCGGTTTCACGGGGTTAAGGGCAGGCATTTTTTCCCGGTCATTTCCAGAATATCAAGTCTGAGCACCAGCATCCTCTCAAAAGCCTCCTTCTTATAAGAGTATTTTTTATTTCCGGAATAGTGAAACATAAGACAATCAAGGCCATGTAGTTTTTCATCTTCATCTGTGACGATTTCAATGTTACCCCATCCTACAACTGAATTGTAACCCATGTTAAAATCGCAGGCTTTTTCCCCTTTGTAAAGGTAATGATCCGTATCCAACTCAAAACAAACATAGTTATTCCTTCTGATCATATCCAGTTTTTTGCCCTTAGTCGCGCAGTGGAACCAGAGTCTTTTAACTTCACCTCCGGAATAGCCAAAATTCATTGTGACTATGTATGGAATATCATTATCTGTCATAGCAATTCTGCATACTTCAGCACGCGAAATAATTGTTTCAATCTCCTCTATTCCGGTTATCTCCCTGTCTTTTCTTCTCATTTCAGCCCTCGTATTTCATTATTGTTATATGCGGACATTATGTATATTTTACTCCGTTCTGTTTCAATTTGTTTAATGAAGGAATAAAAAATTGATTAAAAATAAAGAATATTATTAAATTTGCCCGATTTAATCGGACCACAAAATCATTTAAACCAATCGTTATGGGAAAAGGTGATAAAAAAACCAGAAGAGGTAAAATAATTCTAGGAACTTATGGAGTCAGACGCCGCAGAAAGAAAGCTAATATGCCGGAAATAAAGAAGGTATCAGTTGCAAAAGAAAAGGAATTAAAAGATAAAAAGCCTCTGAAAGAAAAGAAAGAGGTTCCCGAAGTCAAGGTAATTGTCGAAGTGAAAGAGGTTAAAGAAGTTAAACCTGTTAAAGAAGTTAAGGAAGTGAAGGAGGTCAAGGCTGTAAGGGAACCAAAGGAGGTTAAAGAGGTCAAACTTGTTAAGGAAGCAAAGGAAGCTAAAGAGGTCAAACCTGTTAAGGAAGCAAAGGAAGTTAAGGAGGTAAAACCTGCCCGGGAGGTAAAAGAGGTTAAAACAGTTAAGCCGGTCAAAGAAGAAAAACTGGTAAAGGAAACCAAAGTTGCCGCTGAGGAAAAAGCTGTCAGGGAGACAAAAGCTGCTAAAGAAGCAAAACCGGCCAGGAAGCCGGCAACCCCAAAAAAGGCTAAACCATCGGAAAAAGAGCTCAAAACAAAAGAGGTAAAGACACTGGAGGAAAAGAAAGAACCAAAAACAGCCAGGACAACCAAAGAGAAAAAAACAACTAAAGAGGCTAAGCCCAGGAAATAAAACTGCTTAAGGCTGCTGCCTTGCTATCAGCCATCTGTAATCTTCGGGATCTATACGGGCATTAATAATAACGGGTTCATTCAGTGAAAGTGCATTGTTTGTTGCTGTTCTCATTTTTTCTTCCGAATCAGCTGTAAAAACCCTTATGCCAAAGAATTTATCCGAATCAAACAGGTCTCCTGAATATAGTTCTGTACCATACGCGGCAAAATTTTGCCACGATTGTTTAAGCTTTATAAGGTTAAGTTCCCCATCGGAGAGAACAACAGTAATCACCGGGAGGTTATATCGGCGGGCAGTTATTATTTCACCGGCCATCATAAGGAAACCGCCATCCCCTGTAACACAAACCGCGGTTGACCGTGGATTGACTAACTGAGCTGCCAGGGCGGCCGGAAGCCCGAATCCCATTGCCGACCAGCCGTTTGTCATCAGCATCTTATGTTTGCCGTAACATTTCCAATACTGGCCTGCGAGATGGAGGTGAGATCCGACATCAACAGTTACCATGGCATCTCCGGGCAGTTCCTCCTGAAGAACCTTTAATGCAGTTACAGGACCAAAATGATCTGTAAAACCAAAAAATACTGAAGCCATTTCATCCCTTATTCCACTTATCGCCGACGTTTCAAAGATCAGGGAGCCTGGGTCCAGATTTTTAAGGATGCTGAACCATTCTGACGGCGGACCTGAATACTGCACAACATTAAGCGAGGGAGGCATATCTGCTATTTTTGTGTCGAAATGAACCAACGGCACATCTGGCATCCATGATTCATAATTATATTCTACAGGATCGTACCCCAGTCCGATGACAAGATCGCTCCTGTCAAAAATGTCTTCAAAGTAATCGCTCAATGAATGGAATAATATCCCTGCATAGCACGGATGGCTTTCAGACAGCAGGCCTTTTGCCATGGGAGTCAGAACTACCGGTATTTTATTTTTTTCAAGAAATGTGGTCAGTGCTTCGCTGACAGCATACCTTGCAGAGGTAAGCCCGGCTGCAATTATTGGCTTCCTTGCTAATTTAAGGATTGAGATTATCTTATTAATATTATTGTCAGGAATTTTGCTTTCAGATAGCGATGTAATTGGAGGCATTATCCCGATTTCAGAATTTGCAATGTCTGACGGAAGTCCGATATGTACAGGTCCGGGATATTCTTCCCTGCAGATCCTGAAAGCTGCGCCAAGGACTTCAGCTGGATTAGCGGCGGTAAGCCTGAAGGTGGCTTTTGTCAAAGGGGTAAAAAGCTTCTGATGATCTATATTCATCTGAGTTGTCCGGGAGATCATCGTATCATTCATTTCACTGGTAAAAACAATAACCGGCGATCTGTCGAGGAAAGCCCCTCCGGTTCCCGTGGCAATATTGACAGCACCCGGACCATATGTTGCATGGCACACACCAGTTATTCCGGTCAATCTTGCGGAAACATCAGCCATGATACCTGCTGCGGCCTCATTTGAAGTAAGGATAAAATCAATGCCTGCCGATCTGAATGCTTCCAAATAAGGAATGGAAGGTCCGCCCGGTATTCCGAAAATATGCCGCACTCCGTTTTTAAACAATTGATCTGCAATGTATTCAGCAACTGTCATAATATAGTTTGTTGTTAATAACAAATCTATTAAATTAAATTCTTTAAGCCTCTGCTCTGAATTCAAATTCAATTAAATTTAACCTCATTTCATAAAATCAAAACATATCCGAAATGAAAAGACTTAAAATAACATGGATTTTCTCAGTACTCATTCTCACAGTTACAACGTATGCAACCTGGTCACAGGTCACTCCGGAGAACTACAAACGAGCTGACAGTCTTGTAAAGATTACGGCAGACAAAGTCTATTTTGGAAATGTGCAGCCGGTCTGGATAGGAAAAACAAACAGCTTTCTGTATGAGAATAATACTCCTGAGGGCACTGAATATATGATTGTTGATGCCGGAAAACTGACAAAAAAGAAGGCTTTTGACCAGGTGAAATTTGCGGCTGCCCTGGGAGAGGCAATTGGTAAAAAGTTTGAACCGGGTAAACTCCCGATAAGAAGCCTTGTTTTTTCTGATAAAATGGGAAGCTTTGCCTTTAACTATGACAATTACAACTGGATATGCAATCTAAGGGATTATAAACTCCTGAAAAGGGATATCATTACTGACCGGGGCAGACAAAACGGATGGGACTGGGGCTTCAGAGATGAGCTTATGAACAATCCGGTGGAATCACCGGATAAGAAATGGACTGCTTTCATTAAGAATTATAATGTATTTGTAAAGTCGGCTATTGACGGAAAGGAACATCAGCTGAGCAATGATGGCGCTCTTGGTGAGTACTATTCATCCTATATCAGATGGGCGTCCGATTCAAGGAAGCTGGTCGCTTACCGCGTACGCCCTGCTGAAAAGCATATGATCTATTATATTGAATCTTCTCCGGTTGACCAGCTGCAACCAAAGCACTATGTCTATGAATATCAGAAACCGGGAGATGCCATACCTCAGAAATACCCACAGCTGTTCGATATAGAATCAAAAAAGCACATCCATGTCGATGACACACAAATCCCTAACCAGTATTCTGTAAATGATATTACCTGGAGCAAAGACAACTCTTATTTTACTTTCGAATACAACAGGCGTGGGCACCAGGTGTACCAGGTGATTAAGGTTGATGCCGTTTCGGGAGATTCCAAAGTGATTATAAATGAAACATCGCCGACATTCATTGATTACAGCGGGAAGAAGTACAGGTACGATGCTGAAGGTTCAGATGAAATCATCTGGGCATCCGAGAGGGACGGGTGGAATCATCTTTATCTTTACGATTCGGCAACGGGCATGGTTAAAAATCAGATTTCCAGGGGAAGCTGGGTTATAAGGGATGTCACTTTCGTGGATGAGAAAAACAGGCAGATTGTTTTTCAGGCAAGTGGAAAAGAACCCGGTGATCCGTATCTGATAAATTATTACAGGATTAATTTTGACGGAACCGGGATGATACGTCTCACTGAGGGTGAAGGGACACATGACGTAAGTTTTTCCCCTGATAAAAAATTTTTCACAGATACCTGGTCCGGTATTGATATACCGCCTGTTACCGTCCTCAGGAGAGCTTATGACGGAGAGCAAGTGATGGTTGTCGAGAAAGCCGATATAACAAAGCTCCTTGAAACCGGGATCAGGCTTCCTGAAGCATTTACTGCAAAAGGAAGAGACGGTATCACGGATATCTGGGGGATAATAGTCAGACCAACCGATTTTGATCCATCAAAGAAATACCCGGTCATAGAGGATATTTACGCAGGTCCGCATGACAGCTTTGTACCAAAAAGCTTCCGGCCTGTCGCCACAAATATGCATCAGCTTGCCGAACTTGGTTTCATTGTTGTAAAGATCGACGGTATGGGAACATCAAACCGTTCGAAGGCGTTTCACGATATATGCTGGAAAAACCTTAAAGATGCAGGTTTTCCAGACAGGATCCTGTGGATGCAGGCGGCTACAAAGAAATATCCTTACATGGACCTGGATAGGGTTGGAATTTACGGAACCTCTGCCGGAGGGCAGAGTGCTGCAGGCGCTGTCCTTTTCCATCCGGAGTTCTACAAGGTTGCAGTAGCCTCGTGTGGTTGTCACGACAACAGGATGGACAAGATGTGGTGGAATGAGCAATGGATGGGCTGGCCTGTGGGCGAGGAGTATTCCCTGTCGTCAAATGTTGATAATGCATGGAGGCTGGAAGGCAAGCTCCTTCTGATTAACGGTGAGATGGATAATAATGTTGATCCTACATCTACAATGCAGGTGATCAGTGCTTTAATAAAAGCAAACAAGGAATTTGAATATGTGTTTCTCCCGGGTGCGAAACACACCAGCGGAGGAGCTTTCGGAGAAAGAAAACGCCGCGACTTTTTTGTAAAGAACCTTCTTGGCATTGAGCCTCCTGACTGGAATATGGTGGGAAAATAAATTAATTTATGATATTTAGGCCCTAATTATTTTTTTTTGAAGAGCAAGGGTAATACAATATTCTGGGCTATCATAGCGTGTTTGCTATGGTCGACGGCATACGCGGGCATTAAACTCGGGCTTCAGTATGATACTCCGTTACATTTTGCCGGAATAAGATTTATGATCTCCGGGTTAATGATCCTTCCCTTTACAGTGAAACCTTCGGAATATATAAGGATTATCAGGGAAAACTGGAAAGTGTCATTGTTGGTCATAGGTCTGCAGACACTGGTCAATTATACGCTTTTTTACCTTGGAATGGATCTGGTTCCAGGTGCACTTGGCGCCGTAATAGTAGGATCCCAGCCCCTGGTGACGGCCGTGGTAGCTGCCATTATGCATAAAGAAGACAAGCTTACAAAGAGAAAGATTATTACAATAATTTTCGGTATTTCCGGTGTAATCCTTATCAGTGCAGGAAGACAGGCATTCAGAATCGGAACTGCCATTGAATTCCTTGGAGTAATAATGATCCTTGGAGCCAATATAGCGACAGCGACAAGTAATGTAATAGTTTCTTTAAAAAGCAAAGGGATGAATCCTTTGGTGCTCAGCTCTTCTTCACTCGGGATCGGCGGACTGATCATATTCCTTTTTTCAATACCTATTGAGGGCTTACCGAAAGATCCAAGGCCTCCGATATATTGGCTGGATCTGATCTGGCTCAGTTTTATGTCGGCCTTTGCATTTTCATTATGGTTCAAACTTCTTCAACGACCTGGTGTCAAAGTATCTGAATTGAATCTGTGGAAATTCATTATACCGGTTGTCGGTGCGATTCTGGCATGGATAATTGTACCTGGTGAAAATCCTGAATGGCTCACAATAACCGGAATGATAATAATAACTGCATCATTGATCCTTTTTTATTTTAATACTAAGGAAACAAGATATAACAGTGAGTTCTAAATCAGCGAAACGAAAAAAAACTCACAACACTCATTGCATAAGGAATATTCTGGTTTATGCTGTCATTGCACAACGATTTCCTTTATAGGTCAAAACAGCCGTAAAATTGTTTATGGCAGAAAATGGCAGGTATTATGAAAAAGAACAGGAAGAAAATACCCTTTGTGGTGATCATGCTAGGGATGGTCAGTATGTTCACTGATTCAGCCTCTGAGATGATATATCCTCTGATCCCGGCATTCATTGCCGCTCTTGGATCCGGAGCAATTGTTCTTGGCATAATTGAGGGAGTAGCTGAAACAACCGCTGCAATGCTTAAACTTATCAGTGGTATAATTTCAGACAAAATAGGTAAGAGGAAGTTCCTTGTCGTAATCGGGTATTCAATTTCATCATTTATCCGTCCTGTAACAGGACTGGTTTCGGCAGCATGGCAGATAATTTTTATAAGGATGTTCGACAGGGTAGGGAAAGGGATACGGACTGCCCCAAGAGATGCATTGATAGCCTCTGCCACTGACGAAAACGAAAGAGGAAGGTCATACGGTTTTGAAAGAGCAATGGATCATACAGGAGCTGTAATAGGTCCGATATTTGCAATTATCACTCTCCTGGTAATTTTTTCAGGATTTGGAATAAAAGATTCTCTGCTTGCTTTAAGATGGACATTTCTGATTTCACTAATACCTGGAATACTGGCAGTATTGACAGTTCTTTTTTATGTTAAGGAGAGCGCCTCTCCCGGAAAAAAAGCAAATCCGGTCAGTTTTTCGTTCAAAAACCTTGACAGGAACTTCAGGATTTACCTTTTCATTGTATTGATTTTTACTCTTGGCAACTCATCCGATGCCTTCCTGTTGTTCAGGGTTGAAGAATCAATAAAGGACAGCGGAGCAGTAGTGAACCTGGTTAAAAGCATAGCCCCTCTCAATGACATGATCTCGAATTTCGGTTCCGCAGAAGCTCAGGCAGACGTTATAAACATTTTATTCCTTCCTCTTATATGGGCGTTTTTTCATATAATAAAAGCTGTATTCTCGACACCGATCGGAGCACTCTCAGATAAAATCGGAAGAAAATCAGTCATCAATATCGGCTGGGGCATATATGCAATTGTATACTTTTCATTTGCCTTTCTGGTCTTCCTACCGGCAAAGCTACAGATTGGTGCGACATTCATTCTTTTTGCAATCTATGCTCTTTTTTATGCTTTTACAGAAGGTGCTGAAAAAGCACTGGTAGCCGATATGGTAAAGGAAGAAAAGAGGGGAACCGCATTTGGTTTGTTCAATTTTGCTGTCGGACTTGGTGCTTTACCGGCAAGTCTGATTTTTGGATTTTTGTATAGTCATTTTGATGCAAGATTTCCGGGGTACGGAGGAACAGTTGCCTTTAGTTTTGGTTCAATCCTGGCGCTTATAGCAATGATCATGCTTACTACGCTGGTAAAGGAACCATCAAAGAAATCAAATTAAGTAATACCATTTATTAAACTGCGGTCAATATGCCTCCGATTAATTGCTTAAATTTGTATATATGGAGGTGAAGCCTGTTAAACTTTTTGCATCCGGCAACGTACCGCGGCTGAGGTATATTGCTGATTTATTATTACGCGAAATTCTGGGCTTATCATGGGAAATAGTGACTGACAAAAGGAAGCTAGGCAAATATCCTGTCATTAACTACTCAGATGATAATATACCCGGGTCAGTCAAAATAAGTCCGGTTCCATTGTTACATGAAACCGGGGTCAGAGCACAGGAGATTGCGGTGAAGGAATGGAAAAGACTGCCGGTTTTTTTCCAGACTTCATCAGATTCTGATCTTCCGTTCGACATTTTTGCTGCTGCATTCTACCTCGTTGCACGGTATGAAGAATATCTTGATTTCGTTCCGGACGAATTCGGCAGGTTTAAAGCTTCCGGGTCACTTGCTTTCATTCACGGATTTCTGGGAATCCCGGTGGTAGACCTGTGGGCCAGGGAACTTGCATTAGCATTAGTAAGGAAATTTCAGACCCTTGCCTTTAAGCGCAATGATTTTGAAGCGCTTCTTACAGTTGATATCGACGAACCTTATGCCTACCCCGGAAAAGGATTATTCGGCAGCATAGGCAGGTTTATTCACGACCTTGCTTCTAAACCCGGCCGGGTTGGGCTTCGCGTCTGAAACTATCGCGAAGAGAGAAAAAGATCCGTATGAGGTATTTGATTATATGCTAGAATCCATAAACAGAAACGGAACTGAAGCAATTTTTTTTATTCCAGTAGGTAACCGATCTGAATTTGATAAAAATCCCTCCTGGAAAAATGAGGAATACAGAAAACTTATCAGGAAAATTGCTGAGATTTTTAAAGTCGGGCTTCACCCTTCCTACAGAGCTTCAACAGTATTCCCTGTGCTCGGGACAGAGATGGTAAGATTAAAGACGATCCTGAAAAAGGATATTAAATTCAGCCGCTTTCATTTTTTAAAGATAGCCATGCCAGGTTCGTACATTAATCTTTCAGCTGCCGGCATTACTGAAGATTTTTCTATGGGATACCACGATGAACCGGGTTTCAGGGCAGGAATTGCCCATCCATTCATGTTTTATAATGTTTCTGAAGATATAGTAACCAACTTACGGATCTTTCCTTTCCAGGTGATGGATGTCACACTTACCGGATATAAAAAAATGTCGCCGGATGCAGCCAAAGAGACCATAAGCAATATAATTCTGCAAACCCGCAAAGTTGGAGGTTTATTTGTAAGCATCTGGCACAATACAACCCTGCTGGAAACCCCTGAGTGCCAGGGCTGGCGTGATTTATTTGAATTTACAATGAAAAACCAGCTTTCATGAGAATCCTGCCTGGTCAACAACCTTGTGATTTCTGCCTGTTGACCTGAGCCTTAGAGCTTTTCAAGCTCAATCTCCTCATCATCCCTGACCTCAGTTATTTTACCGTTATCGCACCTGATAGTTCTTGCATTAAACTTCTTGATAATCGTATAATTATGAGTGGCAATCATGACTGCTCTGCCTGTACTGCTAATATCCTTAAGCAGCCTGATAATACCTTCAGATGTTTCAGGATCGAGGTTTCCGGTTGGCTCATCAGCAAGAATAATATCCGGATCGTTAAGCAAAGCCCTCCCGATTACAACACGTTGCTGCTCGCCGCCTGAAAGCTGGTGCGGCATTTTATATCCTTTCAGATTAAGTCCTACCTTTTCAAGCACATCATTGATCCTTGTATCTATTTTATCGCTGTCTTTCCATCCGGTGGCTCTCAGAACGAATTCCAGGTTGTCACTGACCGATCTGTCGATCAGCAGCTGGAAATCCTGAAATACAATACCGATCTTCCTTCGCAGATATGGAATTTCACGGGATTTTATTTCCGACAGGTTGAATCCTGCCACAATTCCAGTTCCTTCCTTCAGCGGTAACTGGGCATTAAGCGTTTTAATAAGGCTTGTTTTCCCACTTCCCACCTTTCCGACAAGGTAAATAAATTCACTCTTATTAACACTTAAATTAACATCTGAAAGTACAAGATGATCCTGCTGCCATATATTGCAGCCGGTAAGCTCAATTATTTTTTCTGAAGTTATGGGTTCCGGCATTTATCCTGTATTTGCAATGCAAAATAAAGAAAGAATTGATAAATAACATTTATATGTTAATAAAATCAGTAATAAAGACCGGAAGCCGCCGTTTAATAATTGTAATTTTGCCAATACTTAGAAAATCGAATTTAGTTGTATTTATCTTATTATTAATATGTTATTGACAGAGTAATTTATCTTATGTCAGTTATTTTTTAATAATATCAGGCCGAAAAACATAAGTTATGAACAGAAAAAAATCGGTATTGATTATAATTTTCCTTTTTACGTTCGTGTTCCATGGATTTTCCCAGGTTGCCTTTACGGGAATTGATATGGAATCGGAGTTTAAAAGGGCGATGGATCTGTTTAATAAAGAGAAATATGCAGCTGCAATCGAGCTGTTTGATTCTTATTCAAAGAATAGCACCGGGAAAAATCAGATTTCTATTGAGGAGGCAGAATACTATGCCGCACTTTCAGCTCTAAAACTTTTCAATCCGGATTCGGAGTTCAGAATGATTTTATACCTGTCGTCGCATCCGGAAAGTCCGAGGATAAATGAGGCCAGACTTGTGCTTGGCGATTATTTTTACCAGAATAAAAGTTACAGGAAAGCATGTTCCTATTATGAGTTAGTGAACAGGCAGGAGCTTGAAAACGACAAAATCCCTGAATACCTGTTCAGATACGGTTATTCCTTATATGTGAAAGGTGACAAGGCTAAGGCGATGACGATGTTTTCGGAAATCAAGGATATCGATACCGAATATTCAGCTCCTGCAGTTTATTATTTTTCTCATATAGCCTATGAACAAAAAATGTATCAGACAGCGCTTGAAGGATTCACACGGCTTAAAGATGATGAAACATTTGGTTCAATAGTGCCATTTTATATCGCCCAGATCCTGTATCTGAATAAAGACTATGACGGGATACTTGGGATTTCTACTGACCTCATCAAATCAGCTCCCAAGGACAGAACTATTGAGCTTTACAGATTTATAGGGGATGCACATTACAATAAAGGTAATTATGAGGAAGCTCTGCCATACTTCGAGCAATACGCAGCGGATGCAAAAATCAGCGACAGGGAGGATAAGTACCAGCTTGGATATTGTTATTACAGGACCGGAAATATCGATAAGGCTATCAATATTTTACTTCAGACTGGTGCACGATCAGACGAATTAAGTCAGAATATATGGTTTGTCCTGGGTGATTGCTATCTTCAAAAAGGAGATAAAAAACGTGCGCAATTTGCTTTTGGGCAAGCTTCAAAATTGAATTTTAACAGTAAGCTTAAGGAGGAAGCGCTTTTTAATTTTGCCAAGCTGACATATGAAACCACATCATCACCGTTTGGAGAGGCAATTTCTGCTTTTCAGGAGTATATTGATCTCTATCCAGGCTCGGACAAAATCGAAGAAGCATATAACTACCTGGTTGCCACTTTCACGGAAGTAAAGAATTACAAAGCCGCTCTCTCCTCCCTTGACAAAATAAGGAATAAAGACAGCAGGCTGGAAGAAGCCTACCAGAGAGTTGCCTTCTTTCGTGGTCTGGAATTATTTAAGAATATGGAGGTTGCACAATCAATTAATTTCTTTGACAAGTCTCTTGCATACGAAAAATATAACAGTGGAATAAGAGCAAGAGCGATTTACTGGCGGGGTGAAGCTGAATACAGGCTGGGACAATATGACATGGCAAGGGAGGATTATGAAATGTTTATGGGAATCCCCGGGGCAATGAGTCTGCCCGAAGCCAATCTGATAAGGTACAATCTTGGCTACACACAATTCAACCTGAAAGATTATAATAATGCACTTATCCATTTCAGGGCTTTTGAATCGGCTGGTTCTAATTCCAATCCAGAAATACAGGTTGATACAAAACTCAGGATCGGCGACTGTTATTTCATAACTACAAACTACCCCCAGGCTATTAACTACTACGATAAAGTTATATCATACGGGAAAACTGGTGCGGACTATGCGATGTTCCAGAAGGGTTTCTGTCTGGGCCTTACCAATAATCAAAAAGGTAAGGTTGATATACTAACCTCTCTTACAACAAGATATCCATCCTCTTCATACGTTCCCAGTGCCATATATGAAAGAGGCCGGGCATATTTTGTTATGGAGGATTTCAGACGCAGTGAAGCTGATTTCATCAATATTGTGGCAAATTATCAGTCGAGCCCCTTTGTCCCGAGAGCAATTGTCCAGCTTGGCCTGCTTTATTATAATGAGGGGGAGAATGAAAAATCTGTTGCCCAGTTCAAGAAGGTGATTGAGAACTACCAGTCGACTCCGGAGGCAAGATATGCCCTGACAGGATTAAAGAATACCTATGTAGAGATGAACGATGTGGAAAGTTACTTTACCTATGTTAAAACACTTGGATACGGCGATGTTAATATGGCTGAAAAAGACTCACTGCTTTATGCCTCAGGCGAGAATCTGTATATTTCAGGTAAATGTGATAAAGCTATGGAAGTATTCAGGAATTATCTCACACAATTTCAGAACGGAAGCTTCAGGTTGAATGCTCAGTTCTATCTTGCCGAATGCCTGAATTCCTCCGGTAATAAGGATGAAGCTCTCACTTTATACAGGGAAGTGATTAAAATTCCTAACAACCAATTCATGGAACAATCTCTGGTCACAGCCTCTGAAATACTATTTGCCAAAGAAGAATATTCAACGGCATTTGACTATTATGAAAGGCTTGAAAAAATCACATCTCAATCAGAAAACAAACTGATTGCTTTGAGAGGGCAGCTCAGGTCAGCTTACCAGGAAGGGGATGCCGGGAAAAGTATCCTTGCGGCAGAGAGGATTAACAAATCCGGAAATATGCCTGAAGAATTGATAAGAGAGGCTACGTTTGTAAGCGCAAAAGCTCATTACAGCCTCAATGAATTTGATGAAGCTTTAAGAGATTTCAGGAAGACGGCAACAGAAGTGGTAAGTATTGAAGGAGCCGAGTCAAAGTACCGGGTTGCTGAGTTGCTATTTAAGAAGGGCAGCATCGATGAATCAGAAAAGATCGTGACACAATTCATCGATCAGAATTCACCTCATCAATACTGGATGGCAAAAATGTTTCTCCTTCTTGCAGATATAAGCATAAAGAAAGGAGATCTATTACAGGCCAGGGCAACACTCCAGAGCCTGAAAGAGTACTACACAACGGATAATGATGGCATCCTGGATGAAGTCAGGGCAAAGCTCGACTCACTAAATGAGGGTAATTAGAAGCAGATTGATTCTCTCGATTAAATAGTTCAGTTTTTTTTACAGGAATCAAAAAATTCGAAACAGAGGTGATATGAAAAAGAGATGCATAACAATAATATTTCAAATTTTAATCTTATTAATTCCGGTAAGCGGCCAGGTCAAAAAGGCAGAATCTGATCTCAAAAGGGAAGTAACCCTTTATAATCCATACAAACCATCACTTGTCGATGCCAAGAAAAAAAGCTATTTACCTGAAATTAATGATACAGTAAAAGTAAAACCCATTTTCAATTATGAAGTGACATCAATACCTTTTACTCCAACCTATACCATAAGCCTTATCAAATCCGCCACACTTATGTCCGACCCCCTCACGAAACTTTATAAAAGCTATGTGAAGATCGGGTTTGGGAATTACAATACCCCTCTGGCAGAATTAAGCATTTCAAATCTGCGGTCAAAAAAAGGTGCACTTGGTTTCTATGCAAAACATTATTCCTCCAACGGCAATATTTCATTACAGAATAAGCAGAAAGTGTTTGCAGGATTTATGGATAACGATGCTTCTGTTTTCGGAAAAAAATTCTTCAGGAAAAGCCTTTTTGATATGTCGGTTAATTTCCTTCAAAGAGACAGATATGCTTACGGATACAACACGGATGAACCTTATGATTTTATAAAGAAGGATGTAAAACTTGGATACTGGGATATTGGAGTTGCAGCCTCTTATTCATCCCTTAATCTCGATTCAGCTGATTTCTCATACAGGTTCGGCATCAATTACGACTTTTTTAACAATACCAGTGAGCGGACAATGAATCATATTGGATTTTCAGGATCAATGTCAAAGCTTTATAAAGGTTTTTATACAGGAGCGGTATTGCGATTTGACCATTACAAATTATCAGAATCACTTGATCTTAAGCCAAAGTACATTTTTTCAATCAGTCCGTTTGTAAGCAAAAGCACACCACAGTGGAACTTCAACCTTGGTGCGGAACTCATGCTGGAAAGAAATCTTGAAAACTCCATGAAGCCTCATTTTTATCCAAATGTTAATTTTGGATTCAGCATAGTTCAGGAATACATAAGATTTTTTGCCGGATTGACCGGGAGACTTGAAAATAATGAACCTTTGAGCATAATTTCCCAAAATCCGTTTATGGTTCCTGATGGGAGCCTGTTCAAAGTGCCCAATACGAGTTATCCTCTTGTCATGTCTGCCGGGCTTAAAGGCAACAGCGGGATAGGAGGAAATTACGTTTTATCGGCCTCTTATTCACTTATCAACGACCTTCTGCTTTTCTCGAATATTGTCTATCCTGATACTTTATCAAAGATTGAAAGAGGAAATCATTTTATTGTTGTTCCTGATGATGCCGAATTACTTAATTTTCATGGGGAGCTAAGCGGTGCAATAACGAAAAAGCTCTCATTTAACACGTCCGCAAACTTTTACAAATATACTCTCTCGGAAAATGAATTTGCATGGAACAAGCCGAATTGGGATGGCAGGATAGGCTTTTATTACAATCTGAGAAATAAGATACTGGCAGGAACTGAATTTACGCTGCTCGGGAGCAGAAAGCTGATGGTAAGCCAGAGTCCGACGGGATGGATGACCCTGACACCTGAGATAATTGAGAAACCAATGCATATAAACCTGGGATTCAGTGCCGAGTACAGGTACACAAAAATCCTGTCTTTCTGGTTTAAGATTAATAACATTTCCTATGACCGATTTTATGAATGGGCATATTACCCTTCCCAGATGTTTAACTTCATGCTAGGATTCAGTTACAGCCTTTAATAAACAGGTTCATAAATCCAAATCGGACTGTTAATTTCTTTATCGAATTGTGCATTACTTTTAAGATCTTTTAACTAAATAAATAAGTTAAAATAAGTATCTTTATGTGGGGAATTAAATTTCATTAAATCAGTTAATTACAAAGGCTAAAAATAAGCTGAAAACTGATTTGAAATGATTAAAAATATTGTTTACCTAATTTTGCTTTACGATGAGTGAGAATGAAAAAAAATTGCAGGATAGTACTGAATACTCAGCTGAGAGTATTCAGGTGCTGGAAGGTCTTGAAGCGGTGCGGAAAAGGCCTGCAATGTACATTGGCGACATTGGAATAAAAGGACTGCATCACCTTGTATATGAGGTTATTGATAATTCAATTGATGAAGCTCTGGCTGGATATTGCACAAAGATTGAGGTTGTCATTCATGAGGACGGCTCCCTGACGGTTACTGATGACGGCCGCGGTATACCAACAGGGTTGCACGAAAAAGAACAAAAATCCGCTCTGGAAGTAGTAATGACAGTTCTTCATGCAGGAGGGAAATTCGACAAAGATTCGTATAAAGTATCAGGTGGACTTCATGGAGTTGGTGTTTCGGTCGTAAATGCACTTTCTCAGCACCTTACAGCGACCATCATGAGGGAAGGCAAGATCTTCAAGCAGGAATATGAAAAAGGAAAACCAGTTACCGAAGTAGAAATAATTGGCGAAACAGATAAATCGGGTACCACTATCACATTCAAGCCGGATTCCACGATCTTCCAGACCACAGAATTCAACTTTGAAATTCTGTCGGCCAGGCTCAGGGAACTGGCTTTTCTGAACAAGGGGATCCTACTGACAATTGAAGATATGAGAGAACTTGTCGAAAACGGAAATGGAGGGAAAGCACGCTATGAAGAATTTCAGTCATCCCTGGGGCTAAAGGAATTTGTTGAATATCTTGATGTTAACAGGGAACGGCTTATTGAAGCTCCTATTCACATTTCATTTGACAAAACGGAAATCCCTGTTGAAATTGCACTCCAATACAATAATTCTTTCTCCGAGAATGTCCACTCATATGTAAATAATATAAATACTATTGAGGGTGGTACGCACCTTGCAGGCTTCAGAAGAGGGCTGACACGTACTTTGAAAAAGTATGCAGAAGACTCGGGAGCAACCTCAAAGCTTAAATTCGATATAAATGGTGATGATTTCAGGGAGGGACTGACTGCAATCATTTCGGTCAAGGTCGCGGAACCGCAGTTTGAAGGCCAGACAAAGACCAAACTGGGAAATTCCGAAGTAATGGGAGCTGTCGATCAGGCTGTAAGCACAATGCTCACAAATTACCTTGAGGAAAATCCGAAGGACGCCAGGATAATTGTTCAGAAAGTGATACTTGCAGCAACCGCGCGTCATGCAGCAAGAAAAGCAAGGGAGATGGTTCAGCGGAAGAATGAATTCTCCGGCTCCGGATTACCAGGGAAACTTGCTGACTGTGCCGACAGAGACCCTGAAAAATGCGAAATATATCTTGTTGAAGGAGATTCAGCTGGCGGAACCGCAAAGCAGGGTCGCGACCGCAGATTTCAGGCAATTCTTCCTCTAAGGGGCAAGATCCTGAATGTTGAAAAAGCGATGCAACACAGGATTTACGAAAGCGAAGAAATCAAAAATATATTTACGGCACTTGGCGTCAACATTGGAACGGATGAGGACAGCAAAGCCCTCAACCTCTCTGGCTTACGGTATCACAAAATAATAATAATGACCGATGCCGATGTCGACGGTTCTCATATTACAACACTTATTATGACATTCTTTTTCAGGTACATGCAGGACCTGATAAAAGGAGGGAACCTTTTCATTGCCACTCCTCCGCTTTACCTTGTGAAGAAAGGAAAAACTGAACGTTATTGCTGGAGTGAAGAAGAACGTGAGGCCGCTGTTAAGGAAATGGGGCAGGGAAAGGATTCTACGGTAGGTGTCCAGAGATATAAAGGTCTTGGAGAAATGAATGCAGAACAGCTTTGGGAAACCACCATGAATCCGGAGACGAGGACTTTACGCCAGGTTACAATTGAAAGCGCAGCTGAAGCTGACCATATATTTTCAATGCTTATGGGCGACGAGGTGCCCCCCCGCCGCGAGTTTATTGAGGCTCATGCCAAATATGCTAAAATTGATGCCTGATATATTGAATCTGGGATAAATTGGCTCAAAACCAGGAATTTACACCCCTATCAGTTTTCTTTTTATTTCAACTGCATTATGATTGCAGACTTCGCTGCAGCAAAAGCATCTTATACACTTGCTGTCAGTAAGCAAAACATAATTTTGCCTTCCCGGATCCATCTTTATCGCATTCTGAGGGCAAATCTTTATGCATTCCCTGCAACCAATGCACTTATCATGGTTAAAAACAGGTCTTCTTTCAAGTTTTCTGAGGAATTGGATCCGGTTTTTTAGAAACTTTATCGAAATATTTGTATTGGGTGTAACGCGTATCCTTTTAAAGTCAGGCTTAATGACTGATTTCAGTTCAGGACCATCATAGGTAATTTCATCTGCAGAATGTAGCCAGATGCTTCTTGACAGGGCAACCCTGTTTGTAGGTATATCTTTGGGATTGTAGCCTGCAATAGTGCTGGCGATAATGTCAAGGGCGAGGGGATTGACAGATCCGATTAAGACCTCTGTTGCGAAAGGTGTTCCCTGTCCGGGACCAGATCCTTCCATTCCCACAATACCGTCCATAATGAAAAAATGCGGAGTAATTGCTTCATTTAGATCGACCAGAAACCTGCTGAAGCTTTCCCTGTTCTGGTGAAGTGCATGCTGCTTCGCTTTAGAAAATCCCGGGACGAGACCTAATGTGTTCTTAATAGCCCCTGTGAAATAGACCAGTTCGTGGTTTTTAAATTTGGGGAGAGAAATAATAAGATCAATTTCCCTGGTAATGGAAGCAATTCTGATACACCCGTTTTTTAATTCAAGGTTCAAAGGCTTCCTGCTAAAATCAATCCATTGAACACCAGTTTTCTCAAGAACCCCTGCTATCCCTGATTTTTTTGGTATGAATCCTCTCAAGTGAATTGACGGCGAGTCTCCTGCAATAACAGTGGCTCCGTTCGACTGAAGGAACCTGATCATGGCTTCAACCACAACGGGGTGAGTGGTTATGCACTTTTCAGGGACATCATCAAGGAGAATATTAGGCTTAACAAGTACTTTTTTATTTCTAAGTTCAGGTCCGTTGCATATTTTATAAATATCCGAAATATGATTATAAATCTCCTCTGAATCATATCCTTTACACCTCCGTACTGTCACAATATTATTCATAAACAATGATTAATTATTCAGAATAGCCTCTTTTAGAATTCCTTCTATTCCTGACACTGTTTTTTGCGGGGGACCGCTGAAATTATTCAAAATAATACAGAAAACCAGATCGGTGCCGGACAGGGTTTTGAGGTAGCCTGCATAGCTTCTTACCCTTGTCATTGAACCGCTCTTGGCTTTTATTTTTGAATCAAAAACCGGATCCCTGAAAAAGTTTTTCAGTGTACCTTCTTTTCCCGCATCAGGAAGTGAAGCATAAAATTCGTTAAAGTACTTTCCGTGGTTTTTCATGAAAAGCAATATATGTGCCAGCTTTCTCGCGGTGATTGCATCAAGCGGTGACATCCCGCTTCCGTCTTCCATGAAGATCCCGCTGTCTCCAATCCCGGAGTTTTTCAGGAATTGTTTAACTACCTCAATTCCCGCAACTGTCGTACCCTGATTTTTATAAACCTTTCCGAGTTCCTTTATAAGATGTTCAGCATAAAGGTTTACACTTTCATGGTTCAGAACCTCAATTATTTCCTTAAGAGGGGGTGAAAGAACTTCATTTATTAAAAAAGGTTCATGATCGAATGAGGTCCCGTAAATTCTCATTGTTGATGGATGGCCTGATACAACTAACCCTGCTGAATCGAGTTTGCCGGCGATTATCTGTGCAAGAAGCAAGGGAGGATCAGGTATGGATGCTTTAAGAATGAAATCATTTTTGCCGGCAGGTATCGATCCTGCCAACCATCCGTTATGTGTATAGGGCGCAGCAAATACATATCCCTTGTCTGAAGTGCCTGTGGCTACCAGCTGGTTCGATAATTCATATCTGCAATAACCTGGTGTAATCATTGTAATTACCGGACGGGTACTGTCTGATGAAGACCGGAAATGAATTTTATAAGTGTTGTCAAAAACCGATAATCCAAAGGCTCCTGCACCATAATAGTTGCCTGTATCTTCCCACAGCCATTTGGCCGGTACAGGCTGATAATCATAATAAGAATCATCTGTTATTATATTTCCGATAATCTTCCTGATTCCAGTATTTTCGACAGATCTTATCCACTTATTAAGGAAATTCCCGTAATGCTCCTTAAAATAATCTGACCCAAGTGCGGGATCTCCTCCTCCTTTAATAATAAGATCACCTTCAAGCTTCCCTGTTCGTTTATTCAATGAGCCTGAGTATCCTATTGCCGTTTTAAACCTGTATTCCGGTCCCAGAAGCTCCAGTGCTGCCGATGAAGTAACCAGCTTCAGAACTGATGCCGGAATAAGACATTTATCAGCGTTATATTCAAATAGACTCTCTCCGTCGGATGCATTTATAAAGCATATTGAAACTGATGCATGTACCATGGAAGAATCCGATAGAAATAAAATCAACGATTTTTCCTGGCAGATTATGAGCCGGGGGATAAGCAATGCAAGCAAGAAAATAAATTTTCTAATCATGGGATTCAGTCTCTGTTTAATTCCAGTGTGGAGAGAAGACCGCATGCCGCCTGAATATCAACACCTCTGCTTGCCCTTATGGTCGTAAGAATTCCCTTTGCGTTAAGAGCCTCTTTGAACAAAGTGACAGATTTAAGGTCAGGACTGTGAAATGCGGATCCCGGGATCGGGTGAAACCGGATAATGTTGATCCTGCATTTTATCCCGTTCAGGATCCTTGCAATTTCCTTCACATGCTGGGGAGTATCATTCACTCCTTCAAACAATATATATTCAAATGATACTCTTCTTTGATTATTGATATCGAAATTTCTTATAATATCCAGGACCTCTTTGACAGTATTTGTTTTTTGAACAGGCATCAGCCTCCTACGTTCCTCGTCGAAGGGAGAATGAAGGCTGACAGCCAGATGACATCTCGTGTTTTGGAGGAATTGTTTAAGTTTGCCTACCAGTCCAACCGTACTGACAGTTATTCTGGTCGGACTCCACCCGTAGCCCCAGGTACTGGTCATAATTTCAAGGCTTTTAAGCACTTCTTCCAGGTTGTCAAGTGGTTCTCCCATGCCCATATAGACCATGTTGGTCAATTTTTTAAACTCGGGCAGGCTCCTGAACTGGTTTAGAATTTCATTTGATGAAAGGTTGCCTTGAAATCCCTGTTTCCCGGTCATACAGAATATACACCCCATTTTACAGCCTGCCTGGGACGAAACACAAATTGTAGCCCGGTCATCCTCGGGAATGTATGCAGTTTCAATAAATTTATCTTTCAGGACTCTGAACAGGTATTTTCTTGTGCCGTCATTACTTATGGAAATGGTTTCAGGATCATACACTCCTAATTCATAATCAACAGAAAGGACATCTTTCATTTTATTTGAAAGATTTGTCATTTCATCGATTGTTCTGATTTCCTTTTTATACAGCCAGTCAGCTATCTGCTTTGCTGCAAATCCGGGTAATCCGACACGCTTTGTAACAGCGATCAGCTCATTCAGGGTTTTTCCGTATAGTTTTTCTTTCTGCATATGATTTCCTGGCTTAAGGCTGAGGGCAACAGGCTATGGTCTAAAGTCTGCAGATTTAATCCTGCATAAGAGATCTCCCACTGTTTCCTGATTCCGCCGCCTTTAGCCTTAATTAAAACCGTACCCAGCCTTCTGTAAATCTTTAACCGATTTAAAGGGTTTTGGAGGATTAAGATATCTGTTAAGGTGATTATATATCTTCAGGCGGATCTCTTTTGCCTCCATATAATCCATCCGGTCGAATGAGTGACCCCCCGGCATATCCTGAAATATCTCATACGTGAAATTCTTTTTGCCTTCAGCTTTGAGGGATTTGATAAGATGTTCGACTTCAAGAACATTGACATCCTCATCATTAGTATTGGTATGGATTAACAATGGAGTATTCCTGTATTTATCGACCTGCCAGGCAGGTGATCTTTTCCGATATTCAGCAACATTCTGATCAGCAGGCTTGCCAATCGCTGCCTGTTCTGAAAACAGGTCGCGGTATTCCTGATCCTTATACCCCATGCGGGCAATAAGATCGCTTACCGGTACACCTGCAAATGCTACTTTGTAATTATCAGGATATTCAAAAATATTAAAAAGTGCTATGTATCCGCCATGGCTCCACCCGGCAATACCCACTCGTTCCTTGTCAACAATTGAATAATTGTCGATCATAAACTGGCGGCTGGCATCAACATCCTGTACTTCAAGGCCCCCATAATCAATTTTATTATACATAGCTGCTCCGTATCCGGTAGATCCCCTGTATTCGGCTGCTGTAACAATATAACCCTGCGCAACCATCTCTCTGACAATGTGCGTATAATAGGTATCGAAATTAGCATGTACACCTCCATGGGGAAAAACAAGGAGAGGATATCTTTTTCCAGGATCAGCATCTTTGGGTATGAAGATATAAATCCAGAATTTAACGGGATTGCCGGCACCCTGTCCGGTAGGATTAGACTCTTTTGCAAGCGGAGGTCCGGTGATGTATACTTTGTCGATAAAAGCTATGTCTCCAAGCTTGTTATACCAGTAAATGTCATCAATCTTTTTTTCAACCACATCGAGCCTGTGATTTAAGTCTTCAAAGTTAGAGCCAACCTTGTTAATGGCGTTCATCAGTTCTATATTCCCTGGTTGCGAGGATAATCTGACCTGACAGAAAGCTAAGAGCAATACCAAAATGGAGATTATCTTTGTCATGAATATTAAAAATTTTATTCTAGCTGGTCACTTTTAATTTAACCACAAGATATGGCGAAAATCACGAAGTAAGACACGGTGGAAAAAAAGGGCACTCTCAGGATAACCCATAAGTTAAACTTCTATTTTCCCTTCGAAAACGAAAGTTGCGGGGCCGGTCAACCAGATATCAGCAACTTCCTTCCCTTTCACTTTAAAGTCCACACTCAGGTTTCCTCCTTTGGTCCTTACATCCACGGGTCCACTGTCAAAATGTCCTGAAAGAACTGAAGCAATGGCAGAAGCTGTGACACCTGTACCGCATGAGAGAGTTTCGTTTTCAACCCCCCTTTCAAAAGTCCGGACAAAAATGCCATTTTTCTCTACTTCAACAAAATTAACATTTGTACCTCCGGGATGAAAATCCTCTGACCACCTTATTTTCTTGCCTTCAGAGTAAACATCGAGAGTATTCAGATCATTGGAGAAGATTACATAATGGGGAGAACCTGTATTTAAGAAATAGTTATTCCTGACAAAACGGGTTTCAGTTACATTATTCATTTTTAACCTTATTAATCCCCTCTCTGAAAAAGCTTCGTGAATGCCATCAATAGCTTTGAATGAGAGCTTTCTGCCTGCAATTCCGGATTTTATCGAGAAATCAGCTGCACATCTTCCCCCGTTACCGCACATGGTGCTTTCAAATCCATCGGAATTAAAATATACCATTTCGAAGTCATATCCTGAAATTTGGTTTATAAGTATCAGGCCATCAGCCCCTATACCAAATCTGCGGTCGCAAAGCCTGTTAATAAGATCTGAGTTTTGAGGATTAAAAAATCCTTTCCGGTTGTCTATTATTATGAAATCATTTCCGGCTCCCTGATATTTGTTAAAAGCTATTGTCATCAATGTTAAAGTGTTGTTAAATGTTTGTGAATTAATAAAAACCAAAAAAAAAATGCATGAACTTTGTTAAACAAATATGATTAAATTCGGTTATAAAGATATGAATCTTTTACAAGGGTTAAGTAAGAGTACAAGATTTGAAATCATAACGCGAATTAAAAAATAGAAACAAAAAAATTAAAATGAATTAACTATGAAAGCAAAGTATTTTTTAGGTGCAGTGTTTATGGCTCTTCTGGGAGCATCAATTGCACTGTTCGCCTATACAAAGATTATTGAAAAACCTGCCGTGGTTTTAGCAAGGGATAGTTCAAAAGTCACGCCGAGAGGAAGCCGAACCTTTGCTCACTTCCATGTCGATGCAGGATCAGCAGCCGGTTGATCTTACATATGCAGCTGAACAGACTGTTCATGCTGTCGTTCATGTTCATATTAAAACCACTGTAGGAGCAGAAGCCGAACAATCCGATCATGGAATGGTTTTATGGTGACCGTTCTCCAAGACAAAGGGAAGTAAGCGGATATGGTTCAGGAGTTATAATTTCTGATGACGGATATATTATTACCAATAATCATGTTGTTGAGGATGCTGATAATATTGAGGTCACGTTGAATGATAACAGGATATTCCCGGCTAAGATTGTTGGACGTGATCCCAAGCACCGATATTGCACTTCTAAAGATTAAAGCGACTGATCTGCCATTTATAAAATATGGCGATTCTGATCAGCTCAAACTTGGCGAATGGGTTCTTGCTGTCGGTAATCCTTTTAACCTTACTTCTACGGTTACTGCTGGTATAGTAAGTGCAAAAGGCAAGAAGCCTTGGAATACTTGACAGTGATTACAAGATTGAATCATTTATTCAGACCGATGCAGCCCTGAACGTTGGTAACAGCGGAGGAGCTCTCGTCAATACAAAAGGTTTGCTGGTGGGAATAACATCAGCAATAGTTTCCCCAAGCGGGGCGTATGCCGGAAACTCATTCGCAATTCCTGTTAATATTGTAAAGAAAGTTGTTGGTGACCTGAAACAGTATGGTGAAGTGCAGAGAGCGATTATTGGAGTTAACATTAAGGAGGTTACTCAGGAGGATGCTGACAAGAATAAGATTAATGACGTCAAAGGTGCAGTAATATCAAATATTGTTCAGGGTGGTTCAGCTGATGCAGCCGGGCTTAAAGAGAACGATATAATTATCAAATTCGACGGAATTGCCGTTAACTCACCGTCAGAATTGCAGGAACAGGTCGGAGAACATCGTCCTGGTGATAAGGCTACCATATACCTATATAAGAAACGGAAAAGAAAATACGGTTTCCATAACACTGAAGAATATTTCCGGCACATACAGGTCTTGTTACACGTGATATGAGTGAAGGATCGAAGTTTATGGAGCACGTTTTGAATCGCTCGGTTCTTCCGAAAAGGATAAATATGACGTTGATTATGGAGTAAAAGTAACTGAACTGAATGATGGGAAATTCAAGGACCTTGGAATAAGGAAAGGATATATTATTCTAAGCATTAATGGCAAGAAGGTAAAAAATGCTGCAGATGTCCGTCAGGCAACTGATGATGAAAATAACCTGAAGTCGATTGAAGGAGTTCAATCCGATGGAACAATTTTCAGCTATTCCTTTAGAAACTAAATATTATTTACATATAAGTAGTTGTTAAATCAAGGGATTTGTAAAATCAAATCCCTTGTTTATAACATTATTGAATATTTTTTGTTTATATATATTAATTGCCATATCTTTGTGGGAATTTTTTCGGAGGTAGAATGAGACAGCTAAAGATTACCAAATCCATAACAAACAGAGAAAGTGCATCACTTGACAAGTATCTGCAGGAGATTGGTAAAGAAGAGTTGATATCGGTAGAAGAAGAAGTTGAACTGGCGCAGAGGATAAAGAAGGGAGACCGGGCCGCTCTTGAAAAACTCACCAAAGCTAATCTTCGATTTGTAGTTTCTGTTGCCAAACAATACCAGAACCAGGGATTAAGCCTTCCTGACCTTATTAATGAAGGTAACCTTGGGCTTATTAAAGCTGCTGAGAAATTTGACGAGACAAGAGGATTTAAGTTCATATCCTATGCAGTATGGTGGATCAGGCAATCGATCTTGCAGGCTCTTGGCCGAACAATCGAGGATTGTCAGACTGCCGCTTAACCAGGTTGGTTCGCTGAACAAGATAAACAAGGCTTTTTCACGGTTTGAACAGGAAAACGAGCGGACACCCTCACCGGAGGAACTGGCCGACGTTCTTGAATTACCCAAGGAAAAGGTTACTGATACCTTGAAAGTTTCAGGACGTCATGTTTCGGTAGATGCTCCGTTTATTGAAGGAGAAGACAACAGTCTGCTTGATGTTCTTACAAATTCAGATTCACCCGTTGCAGATAAACTGCTGATGGATGAATCGCTCTCAAGGGAGATTTACAGGGCACTTGCAACACTTACCGAACGTGAAAGAGATATAATAAGGTTCTTCTTTGGTATCGGATGTCAGGAGATGACACTTGAAGAGATAGGAGAGAAATTCGGACTTACACGGGAAAGAGTCCGTCAGATAAAAGAAAAAGCTATCCGCAGATTAAGACACACATCACGGAGCAGGCTACTAAAAGGATATTTAGGTTAGGTAGATTAAAGGGTGTATACCTGTCAGAGCAGGGACGTTGCATGCAACGTCCCTGCTTTTTTATGCAAAAATGAGCCCCGGGGAGAGGCTCATTCTTTTGGAATGCTCGCTTGCATGGAATGCGCGAGCAGGGGAAAATTTTGAAATTTCTACTTTGCTGTTTATTTGCTGTTCTTTCCTAATCATTTTACGATCTAAAAATAGAACCAAAGATTGATTATCCCGGATAAAACTAACAGATTGCCATTTTTGACTAACCTGAACCTTAATTTAAAAAATATTTGGGCTTTATAGATGATATATATTTAATTGCCATTCGAAGACAGAAAATGTCATAACATAATTCAGATTAATTATTGCCTAAATAGGTGAATAGCTTATTATATTCCTGAATATTAGTTAGTTTGTCTATATCCACTTTTAATCATTTCTTTCAATGTGTTCATCAAAATTATTATGAATATATCTCTTGGAATCTATAATTTTATACAACTGAAGAATTAATAAGCAGCCTGGAAAATCATTTAAGAAAGTTATGCTGAAAGGATAATACAGAGCGGGAACAATGAAGTATTTGTTGTTTTTAATAATTATATTTTACGTAACGAGTTTTAATAAAGTCAGTTATGCTGATAAACCTGATGAACTTTTAATCGCAGGGCACTGTTTCCATCCCAGCAGGAACCATTTTATTTTATAAATCCGGTTCCTGCCTCAGTAAAGCTCTTCGATAGAATCAATCTTAGCTTTTTCAGAAACAAATTAACAGTTTTACAATACAGGTACAGACTTCAGACTCCCTATGGAAGTCAAACTTCAATTGACAGTCGGTTAATTATCTGGTCAGCCTGGATTAAGGACGATTTAACTGAGATCAAAATTCCCAGACTTGATCAGGAGGGCGGGTATAAACTGATTATCGAGTATAAACCACAATCCGGTAACGAAACTAGAAAGTTTGAAAAGATATTTTATGTCTATTATGTTAACCCTTTAACCAGTGCTGAAGCAGCCAAATCGAAAACCGTACCCTCATCTGGCAGGACTTCAGCTAATACAACACCTGTTATCAGCAAACCAGTCACTGGTACCTCTTCTAAAACATCGGCAGAAACATCAGCCGAAGCAACTGTCAGAACTCCGACCAAAAAAGTTTCTGAGGCACCTGATAAAACACCCCCGAAAACAACTGCCGGAACCAAGACTGAATCAACTATTGAAAGCACCGCTAATACAACCGCTAAACCCGTTCCTGCAGTTGATAATTTAGCAAACGAAAGAAAGAGGCTGAATGATAGACGCCTGGACTTAAAAGATGTAAGAATAAAGGTAAATATAATCCCGAAAGTTGTACCTCAGACCGGAAACCTGACTGCTGAATCGTCTAAAAAATCTGTTTTTGTTGAGAAGAGTACATCGCCTGAGGATGATATTCTTCTTGCTGAGGCAATTGAGAAAAAAGATACGGCCTTATTCAGTGAGTCGATCAGGAATGGCGCCGGCACCACTTTAAGAGGTAAAAACGGCGGAAATATGTTTCATTTATTGAATGGTACATTTTCCAGCGAAAACTTGATTTCACTGCTTAAAAAAAGAGGCTTCTCCATAAATGAAACTGACAATAGCGGGAATAGCCCTTTGCACCTGGCAATTCTTACAGGTGAAAACAAATATGCATTTTCCCTGATAAACCAGGGAGCTGACTTAAACATAAAAAACAATCTGGAACTGTCACCATTGCACCTGGCTGTACTTTTAAATGATTTGGAAATCGTAAATGAATTGCTCAAAAAGGGTGCATCAGTTGATCTGAAAGGCAATACCGGATATACTCCCCTTCATATCGCTTCCGAAATGGATAATATCGACATTGCGAAGGATCTTTTATTAAACGGAGCAAAGAACGGGATTAAAACCGATCAGGGACTATCACCAAAAGCTATTGCTAAGATTCAGGGTAATAATGAAATGGTTAAACTGATCCTTAAAAAGGATTCTTATACAGTAAGTTCGCCAAAATCAATTTCAATTAAGAACATAATCAATGTCAGTTCTGACAAACAAAACCCGATAATCGATTTTGATCTGCCGTTTGATAACCAGTTGGCAAGAAAAAGACAATTCAACAAAGTGCTCCAGATCATTTCGGTTCCCGTATTGGCATTAAGTGCTGCTTACACAACTTACCTGAAAATACAGGCAAACCATTACTATTCATTATCTAAAATTGCAGAGACTGAAGAGATTGCAAAGAGATATTATGATAAAACTGTCCGGTTTGATACATTTTCTTATATCTCGGGCGGGGTTTCGCTGGTTTCTGCATATGGCGTTATCCATTCAACAATAAGAAAGGGAAGTATTTCCAAAAAAATGTACAAAACATTTAATTAGATATTTACTGAGTTCAAATAGTGATTTTAACATTTTAAAACAGGAATATGGAACGTAAATACATTATTCCAGTCAGTGTTCTGATACTTATGATGATTATCCCGGCATCCTGCGAAAAACATGAATTTATCTGGGGAAAGAAAATCGGTAATATTACCTATTCGGGAAATGTAGTCTTCCTGGGGGATGAAGAACTTGCGTTACTTAAAGAAGTTACTACCAATGGAATAACCTTTAGCGGTAAGATAGGAGAGATAGAAAATATAACCGAAAAAAGTATAATGGTAATGGGGGTTTCAGAGAAAACACCTTACGGTTCGCTGAGAAAGGTAAACAGCCTACAGACAAATGGAACTGATATTATAATTACTACTTCTGATGCACAATTGAACGATGCTATAAAGGAAGGAACGATTAAGATCAAGGAAAAACTGCTTGAAAAGGATTTTAAATTAAAATCAAAAGTAGAAGGAGCTATAGTTAAGGGTCCTGACAAATCGTTTGATGGTTTGGCTGTAACTCTGGATAACCTGGAAATTTTTAAAGAGGGGACGAAAACTGCCAAACTTAACGGGGCTATCGGGATCAGTCCAGAAATTGATATTACTATAGAAATTCAATTTAACAAAATAAAAGGGATAAATATTGTTACTACACTTAATAAGATTGATGAAGTATCAGTTTCTTCCAATTCAGCATTCAGTGGGGAAAAAGAAATTGTTGCTGCTGAATTTATCCATTCTGCTGTGATTATTGACAGTCTTGTCATTGTACCTGAGGTTAATATAATTTGTGGCTTTAAGGGAACGGTATCCAGCGAAGTTTCCTCAGGGGTCAGACAGGACAGGGTTATCACTTCAAAAATGGATTATGTAAATTCCAGGTGGTTTGGAGATCCATTTACTCATACTGAGAGTTTTGATTTCATAGTACCTCAGATTACTGAAAATTCGGATTTACAAATTTTCTCGGGCCCTGAAATCAATATCCGGCTTTTTGGCGTTCCGGTTCAAACCATAAAAGCACTAGGATTCTATTCACTTAAGGCTGATAGGACCGTTTCCCCATTTTGGAAATTATTTATTGGAAATGATGGACAAAATATAGTCAAACGTGATATTCTTGGACTAAATGAAGATTATGCACAATCTGTAGCCATAGATGCTTCAGAGATAAGTAATGCCAATGGTAAATAAGGTTAATGATTAATCTTATTTCAAAGTCAGTTCTTAATCATCTGAAAGATCCTGTGATTTGTACCGTCCCCAATGCTAATAAAATATTGACCAGGATGGCACCCTGATACATCAAGTTCAATTATATGGTTGGATGTGAGATTATTATAAGCTTCTGTAAAGACGACATGCCCCTGCATATTAGTAATTGTAACTATAATTTTGCCAAATTCTTTT
Source organism: uncultured Bacteroidales bacterium (assembly GCA_963831935.1). Lineage (GTDB taxonomy): Bacteria > Bacteroidota > Bacteroidia > Bacteroidales > VadinHA17 > LD21. The sequence continues at coordinate 10,483 of CAWHSH010000009.1, read as the reverse complement.
TCACCTAACTTAAGGTAAACATAATCACCGGCCGGGTTGGGATACATTTTTACATTCTCAAATTTTGACTCCATAAGCTGGGAAATTCTGGCTTTTTGTCTTATATAGAATACCATTTCAGGATTTGAGGTGTACTCTACTCTTAGAGCCGCAACTTTATCGATAGCTGAGATGTTTTCCAGGTAAGTTACATTGATCGATGATTTAGAACTTTCTTTGACAGCTCTGAGCCATAAGGAATTGTCACTTACTGTCCACTCGGTGTTTGACTCAACACTGATTGAAAATGATCCGGCTTCAGAGGAATTAATTTTTATTGTGTCGTTTGGGTGAAGGATCTTATCACTCGGATCAAATAATGTCAGAGTATAAAAACCTACAGTTGCAGAAGCAGGAGATGGGCATCCTGACGCATTAGTAACGATGAAGGTATAGGTTCCTGCAGCAAGCCCTGTTATAGTGCTGCTTGTCCCTGTTCCCGAAGTAATAATATTACCCGGGGTCCTGGTTAATAACCAGCTGCCTGTTGCAGGCAGGCCATTTAATATCACACTTCCTGTCGGAACGGTTATTGACGGCTGAGTAATTGTCCCGATTGCCGGAGCCGTCGGAGTTGGCGGTTGAACATTTATGACGGCATTACCCGATGCAGTAGATGTACATCCGGCATCATTTGTTACTGTGAATGTATATGATGCAGCTGGAATACCTGAAATTGTTGTACTTGACCCTGTTCCGGTATTTGTTGTACCGCCAGGGGTTCTGGTAATTGTCCATGTTCCGGTCGGAGGCAATCCGTTTAATACCACACTGCCGGTGGCAACAGTACATGTTGGCTGAGTTATTGTGCCGACTGTTGGCGCAGTTGGTGTGGCTGGCTGCGGATTTATTGCTATGTTGGCTGATGCAGGAGAAATGCAGCCTGATGAATTGGTAGCCGTGAAAGTATAAATTCCGGCGATAAGTCCTGAGATTGTAGTACTTATCCCTGATCCGGTGGCAGTCGTCCCACCGGGAGCTCTTGTTAGTGTCCATGTACCTGTTGGGGGTAAACCATTTAATATCACACTGCCGGTGGCAACGGTACATGTTGGCTGAGTTATCGTACCAATTGCCGGGGCTGTTGGAGTTACCGGTTGTGCATTAATAACTACATTACCTGATGCAGCTGATGTACATCCTGCTTCAAATGCTACTGTAAAAGTATATGTACCGGCTGCAAGTCCTGAAATTGTCGAACTCGTACCGGTTCCTGTAGTTATAATTCCTCCCGGTGTTCTTGTAAGAGTCCACGTTCCGGTAGCAGGCAAACCACTCAGTACCACGCTGCCTGTGGCAACGGTGCAGGTTGGCTGGGTAATTGCTCCGACCACAGGAGGTGTTGGAATGGATGGATTAGCATTGATAACCACATTAGCTGATGCTAATGAAGTACATCCTGATGCATTGGTTACAGTAAAAGTATATGTGCCGGATGAAACGGCAGAAACAGTCGTGCTTGTTCCTGTTCCTGAAGTAATTGTTCCACCGGGGTTTCTTGTTAAAGTCCAGGTTCCTGATGCAGGAAGACCATTCAATACAACGCTGCCGGAGGCAACAGCACATGTTGGATGAGTTATGATTCCGACAGTCGGTGCGGCCGGAGTTACCGGCTGGGCATTTATGATCACATTAGCAGATGCAGAGGAAGTACACCCTGAGGCATTGGTAACTGTAAATGTATATGCGTCGGCTGCGAGTCCTGAAATTGTTGTACTTGTCCCTGTCCCTGATGTTATTGTGCCGCCCGGAGTTCTTGTAAGTGTCCATGTACCTGTTGATGGCAATCCACTTAATACTACACTGCCGGTGGCAACGGTGCAGGTGGGATGAGTTACTGTCCCTGCCGTTGGTGCAGCCGGAGTTATCGGCTGTGCATTTATGACCACATTCGCGGATGAAGAGGAAGTACACCCTGAAGAATTAGTTACTGTAAAAGTATAGGTGTCAGCTGCGAGTCCCGAAATTGTCGTGCTTGTACCTGTTCCTGTAGTGGCTGTTCCGCCCGGAGTTCTTGTAAGTGTCCATGTACCTGTCGAGGGTAATCCATTTAATACTGCACTGCCGGTGGCAACGAAACATGTTGGGTGGGATATGGTTCCTACCGATGGTATTGTTGGGGTTGAAGGTTGTGCATTAAGCACTACATTGCCTGATGAGGAGGAAGTGCAACCTGATGAATTGGTGACTGTGAACGTATACGTTCCGGCGGCAAGCCCTGAAATTGTTGTACTTGCCCCGGTTCCGGAAGTAGTCGTGCCACCCGGAGTTCTTGTAAGCGTCCATGTACCACTTGAAGGTAACCCATTTAATGTCACACTACCGGTGGCGACGGTGCAGGTTGGATGAGTTATCGTTCCGACAGTTGGTGCTGTCGGGGTTACTGGCTGAGCATTAATGATCACATTAGCAGATGCTGGAGAAGTACATCCTGAGGCATTGGTTACTGTGAAAGTATATGTACCGGCTGCAAGTCCTGAGATTGTTGTACTTGTCCCTGTTCCGGAAGTAGTCGTTCCTCCTGGAGTTCTGGTAAGTGTCCATGTGCCCGTAGCAGGCAGACCACTCAATACCACGCTGCCTGTTGAAACGCTACACGTTGTCTGTGTAATTGTCCCCACCAAAGGTGAAGTTGGCGTTGATGGATTAGTATTAATGACAACATTGGCTGAAGCAGGCGAGGTACATCCTGATGAACTGGTCACAGTAAAAGTATATGTTCCGGCAGCAAGTGCCGAAATTGTCGTGCTGGTTCCTGTTCCTGTAGAAGTTGTACCCCCCGGAGATCTTGTCAGTGTCCATGTTCCTGCGGCAGGCAATCCGCTTAATATCACACTGCCGGTAGCAACAGTACAGGTTGGATGGGTTATCGTTCCAACAATTGGTGCAGTTGGTGTTACATTGACAGTAATCGTTAATATTGCTGTTGTTGCGCATTGACCTGCTGTTGGGGTAAAAGTATAAGTAGTTGTTGCAGTATTGTTTATACCCGGGCTCCAGGAACCTGTTATACCGTTTATCGAGGTCGTTGGTAATGCAGGTATAGAAGCACCGGAGCAATATGGCCCAACTGCCGAAAAAGTCGGAGTCACATTTGCATTAATAGTGATGGTCATGGTAGTTGTTGTTGCACACAGTCCTGCAGTCGGGGTAAAAGTATAGGTTGTCGTCACCGAGTTGTTGATGGCAGGGCTCCATGAACCGGTTATGCCATTTGTTGATGTTGTTGGCAATGCAGGAATGGAAGCACCTGAGCAGTAAGGTCCGACAGAAGAAAATGTCGGAGTTACATTGGGATTAATGGTAATGGTCAGCGTGGCTGTTGTAGCACACAGGCCGGCAGTTGGGGTAAAAGTATAAGTTGTTGTTGCCGTATTGTTAATGGCAGGGCTCCAGGTACCTGTTATTCCGTTAGTTGATGTTGTTGGCAATGCCGGAATGGAAGCACCTGAGCAGTAAGGTCCGACGGCTGAAAAGGTCGGAGTTACCCTGGGATTAATGGTAATGGTCAGTGTAGTAGTAGTTGCGCACTGTCCAACAGTCGGAGTAAAAGTATAGGTTGTTGTTGCCGTGTTGTTAATGGCAGGGCTCCAGAAACCTGTTATGCCGTTTGTTGATGATGTTGGCAATGAAGGAATGGATGCACCTGAGCAGTATGGTCCGACTGCTGCAAATGACGGAGTTACATTTGCGTTAATAGTGATGGTAAGTGTAGTAGTTGTTGCGCACTGGCCGGCAGTCGGGGTAAAGGTATATGTTGTCGTTGCAGTGTTATTGATGGCAGGGCTCCACGAACCGGTTATGCCATTTATTGACGTTGTTGGCAATGCAGGAATGGAAGCACCTGAGCAGTAAGGTCCGACGGAAGCAAAGGTCGGAGTTACATTAGGATTAATGGTAATAGTCAGCGTGACTATTGTAGCACACAGGCCGGCAGTCGGGGTAAAAGTATAAGTAGTTGTTGCAGTATTGTTTATCGCAGGGCTCCAGGAACCGGTTATGCCGTTTGTAGATGTTGTTGGCAATGCAGCAATGGAAGCACCTGAGCAGTAAGGTCCGACAGCAGCAAATGACGGGGTTACATTGGCATTAATTGTGATGGTCAGGGTAGTTGTCGTTGCACACAGTCCTGCAGTCGGGGTAAAAGTATAGGTTGTCGTTGCCGTGTTGTTTATGGCGGGGCTCCATGAACCGGTTATACCGTTTGTTGATGTTGTTGGTAATGAAGGAATAGAAGCACCGGAGCAATAAGGTCCAACGGCTGCAAATGTCGGAGTCAAACTGGGATTAATGGTAATGGTCAGAGTGGCTGTTGTTGCGCACTGGCCGGCAGTCGGTGTAAAAGTATAAGTTGTCGTTGCCGTGTTATTGATAGCAGGGCTCCAGGAACCGGCTATGCCGTTTATTGATGTTGTTGGCAATGAAGGAATGGAAGCACCGGAGCAATATGGTCCGACTGCTGCAAATGTGGGAGTTAAAATACTATTAATTGTAATTGTGAGGGTAGTAGTTGTTGCGCACTGTCCTGCAGTCGGGGTAAAAGTATAAGTCGTCGTTGCCGTGTTGTTGATGGCGGGGCTCCAGGAACCGGTTATACCGTTTATCGATGTTGTTGGCAGTGCAGGAATAGAGGCACCCGAACAAAAAGGTCCGACTGCTGCGAATGTCGGAGTTACGTTGGAATTAATGGTAATGGTCAGTGTAGCTGTTGTAGCACATGGGCCGGGAGTCGGGGTAAAAGTATAGGTTGTCGTTGCCGTGTTGTTGATGGCAGGGCTCCATGAACCGGTTATGCCGTTTGTAGATGTTGTTGGCAATGCAGGAATGGAAGCACCGGAGCAATAAGGTCCGACAGCAGAAAATGTCGGGGTTACATTGGCATTAATTGTGATGGTCAGGGTAGTTGTCGTTGCACACAGTCCTGCAGTTGGGGTAAAAGTATAGGTTGTAGTTGCCGTGTTGTTTATGGCGGGGCTCCATGAACCGGTTATACCGTTTGTTGATGTTGTTGGTAATGAAGGAATGGAAGCACCGGAGCAATAAGGTCCAACGGCTGCAAAAGTCGGAGTCAAACTGGGATTAATGGTAATGGTCAGAGTGGCTGTTGTTGCGCACTGGCCGGCAGTCGGTGTAAAAGTATAAGTTGTCGTTGCCGTGTTATTGATAGCAGGGCTCCAGGAACCGGCTATGCCGTTTATTGATGTTGTTGGCAATGAAGGAATGGAAGCACCGGAGCAATATGGTCCGACTGCTGCAAATGTGGGAGTTAAAATACTATTAATTGTAATTGTGAGGGTAGTAGTTGTTGCGCACTGTCCTGCAGTCGGGGTAAAAGTATAAGTCGTCGTTGCCGTGTTGTTGATGGCAGGGCTCCAGGAACCGGTTATACCGTTTATCGATGTTGTTGGCAGTGCAGGAATAGAGGCACCCGAACAAAAAGGTCCGACTGCTGCGAATGTCGGAGTTACGTTGGAATTAATGGTAATTGTCAGTGTAGCTGTTGTAGCACATGGGCCGGGAGTCGGGGTAAAAGTATAGGTTGTCGTTGCCGTGTTATTGATGGCAGGGCTCCAGGAACCCGTTATGCCGTTTATTGATGTTGTTGGCAATGCAGGAATGGAAGCACCGGAGCAGTAAGGTCCGACGGCCGCAAATGTAGGAGTAACACTTGGATTAATAGTAATTGTAAGTGTGGCTGTTGTAGCACATTGTCCTGCAGTCGGGGTAAAAGTATAGGTTGTCGTTGTGGTGTTGTCGATTGTTGGGCTCCAGGAACCGGTTATGCCGTTTATTGATGTAGTTGGTAATGCAGGAATCGAAGCACCTGAGCAGTAAGGTCCGACGGCTGCAAATGTGGGAGTTACTAAACTATTAATTGTAATTGTCAGGGTGGTTGTTGTAGCGCACTGTCCGGCAGTCGGGGTAAAAGTATAGGTTGTCGTTGTGGTGTTGTCGATTGTTGGGCTCCAGGAACCTGTTATATTGTTTATCGATGTTGTTGGTAATGCAGGAATTGAAGCACCTGAGCAGTATGGCCCAACGGCAGCAAAAGTCGGGGTTACTAGGGGATTAATGGTAATTGTAAGTATTGCTGTTGCAGCGCATTGTCCCGCTGTCGGTGTGAATGTATAAGTTGTAGTTTCCGTATTGTTTATTGCCGGAGCCCAGGTACCAATAATACCGTTCGATGAAGTAGTCGGAAGGTCTGAAATAGAAGCACCAGAGCAATACGGACCTACAGGTGCAAATTCCGGTACTACCGGGGCTGTCACTGTTACAGTGGCAGTAGCCTGGCATGCATTGTTATCGGTATATGTTATTAACGATGTACCGACTGCTACTCCTGTTACAAGACCAGTATTGCTAACAGAGGCGACAGCCGGTTGCTCGACGAAACCCAGGGATCTGTTGTTACCGGAGTACCGGTACCGGATAATTGAGTGGTTGATCCGACACAGACACTGAGAGTCCCTGTAATATCACATTGTGCGTATATTTTTGTTAATGCAAGAAAAACAATGATTAAAATACTAATCAGTTTTTTCATATTGGATTAATTGTCAGTTTAGAAGTATTCTCAAAGTTTTTATTGCCAACGGTTTAGTATATTGCCAACTGTTTTTCAGGAAAAGGCTATTGAGACGTCTACTACGATTAATGCTCAAATTCCATAAATGCAATATAAACCGGTTTTATTTCCGGTTCAAATTATTTAGCATTGATTTCTTATAAATTTATGAACTAGATCCGGAATAATCCAAACATTTTTGATGAACATAATCATACTTTTGATTAGAGATTTCAGATAGCGTTCTTCGAAATCTCTGTGAAAAAACAGCTTTTCATAAAAGTATTACCTATGGATTTCCAATCCGGTATAAAACAACGGGATTTAAAAGCGGGCACTGATGAAATCCTATTTCTTCCTGAACCTCCTCATGAAGTCATTCTTATAAGAATCTCCAAGTGACGCCTTTAGTCCTTCAGTAAGATTAATTTCACCCTGGCGGGTATAGCCCGATATATGGTTCAGATTGACAATGTAGGAGTGATGTACTCTTATTATATTCTGGCTCTCAAGCATTTCATCAAAATACTTAAGGTTTTTTGAGCTGATCACCTTCCGGTTTCCAGTGAGATAAAAATTGGTGCAGTACCCATCTGCCTGGCACATTATTATTTCCGCGATCTTAAGCACTTCAAATCCTTTAAGATGAGGGATTACTATCGTTGGCACCGTGGAGGAGCCATTCCTGAAATTTGAAATTAATGAAGCAAGGTTGAGTATACCCGGATTGCTTTCACTGGCAGACCTGACTTTTTCAACCGCTTCTTTCAATTCATCAATCCTGACAGGCTTAAGAAGATAATCTATTGCATTGAATCTGAAAGCTTTGACAGCATATTCCGAATATGCAGTGACAAATATAACTTTAAAGTCGATCCGGCTAAACATGTTAAGAAGATCAAATCCCTTTCCGTCAGCCATTTCAATATCCAGGAAGACAACATCAGGTGAATATCTTCTGATTGCCTTGTAAGCTGATTTAACTGTTGATATAGTAGTTATGATTTCTAAATCGGGGCAGTATTCCTTGATGTAGTTGCATAATACTTCCCTTGAAAGCTTTTCATCATCAACAATAATTGTGCGCAATATTTGCCTGGATTTTTCGTAACTGACCATGCAAATCAGGTTTCATAGGCTTACTGTTAAAAATACTTAATGTATTGCAGAAATTCAAGATAGTTCGGAATTATTTTACTAAGGGGTATAAACATGATGAAAATTGAAGGAAGTTTTTAATCAGTAATAACCGGCAGGTCGATCTTTACTCTTGTGCCAGTTTCGGTTCTGTCGGCATACAAATTACTGATTGTGACCTGATAACTACCTTTCAATAACTTGTTGATTATTTTCAGCCTCTCGTTGACAATAGAAATCCCACGGGATTCCTTCTCATGGTCAAAAGATTTCATTTCTTCGGTTTTTTTCATGCCAATACCATCATCTTCTACAATGCAGACAGTTTTATAATCCTCCCTGGTAAATTTCAATACCGCGTCCGGCGAGCCGACGGCGCGCGCCACGTCGGCATACGAGCGCGTCTCGCCGTACGGGATCCTCCGCAGCTCGCCCCACACGCTCTCCTGGAACGGAGTGCCCGAGACGTGCAGCGGAACCTCGAAGGCGCGGCGCCGGCCGGCGAAGTACTCGTCCAACTCCGCGCGCAGGGCGCGCAGGTTGTCGTTCTCGCCCGGGACGAGTGGCAGGCGCAGCCGGCGATTCAGGACCCTGAGCTGCGTCTCGAGCATGCGCCGGTCCGTGAACTCGAGCAGGCACACGCCCGTGCTCGTGGCGGCGGCGACCATCGGTCCGAGCGGGGTGCGCAGCCACGCAGCCACGCGCACTCGCCTTCGCGGCCAGAGCCCGGGGGGCCTGCCGAAGTAGCGGCCGAAGGCCTCGCGGAAGCCGCTCAGTGACTCGTAGCCGGCGTCGAACGCCGCGGCGTCGAGGTCCGCGCCCTCGCGCACGCTGCGTCAGCGCGCGCCCGAGCCGCCGCGCCCGACAGTAGGCGTCGAACGAGAGGCCGTAGGTCTTCTGGAAGAAGCGGCGGGCCCGTTCGGGAGTGATGCCAGAACGCGCGCTGCAGCGCCCGCAGACGTCCGTCCGGGCTCTCGTCGACGGCGGCGAGCAGCTTCTCGACCCACTCCGGCGGCCGGCCGTCCGCCTCGAGCGGGCGGCAGCGCAGGCACGGGCGGTAGCCGGCGAACAGGGCGTCCTTCACCGAGCCGAAGAACTCGAGGTTCTCAGCCAGCGGCTTGCGCGCCGCGCAGGACGGGCGGCAGAAGATGCCGGTCGTCTTCACGCCCGTCACGAAGACGCCGTCGTAGGAGGCGTCCTTCCCGAAGAAGGCGCGCTCCATCTCCGCGGGACCGGGTGTCGCGTTCGTAGTCATCTCCATCCCAGACTACGCTCCGTGGTCCGTGGCTTCCACCGGGATTCGGACGTCGAATTCGAGCGTTCCCGGGCGTCACGTCGCTAGAATGGGGTGGCCAAAGGAGCCGCCATCATGAACAGCCGCCTGACCCTCCCCTGCATCCTCCTGCTCGCGCTCGGCGCTTCCGGGCCGGCGACAGCAGAGCCTCCGGCGTCCGCCGCCGCAATCGCGCCGTTGCCCGCGCCCGCCCTGCGCTATCGGCTCGACCGGGTCGCGGAGGGCGTCTTCTGCGCCGTCGCCAGCGGCGTGCCCTACGTCGTCTCGAACTCTGTCGTGATCGTGGGCGACGACGCCGTCGCGGTCGTCGATTCCGGAGCGGGCCCGAACGAGGCCCGAGCCCTGCTCGCGGCCATCCGCACGGTCAGCGAGCTTCCGATCCGCTACTTGATCGACAGCCACTTCCACTTCGACCACGCCTTCGGCAGCGAGGCGTTCGCGGGTGCGCTCGTGATCGGCCACGACGCGACGCGCGTGATGCTCGGTCCCGACGCGCTCCAGAAGGGAACGGCCGCGGGGTTCCTGGCGGGCCTGCCGGCGCGAATCGACGAGGCGCGTGCCGAAGGGGAGAAGGAGACCGAGCCGAGAAGCGGGCCGACTCGGCCCAACGCGTCGCCGCTCTCGCGGCGTACCGGAAGGAGCTGGCCGACCTCCACGTGATCCCGCCGGCGCTGACGTTCGGCGATCGGGTCACGCTCTGGCTCGGGCGCGCGAGAGGTCCGGCTGCTGCACATCGGGCGTGGCCACACCGCGGGCGACGTCGTGGTCTTCCTGCCGCGCGAACGCATCGTGTGCACGGGCGATCTCTTCAACGGCTACGTCGGCTACATGGGGGACGCCTACGTCGACGAATGGGCCGACACGCTCGGGCGCCTGGCCGAGCTCGACTTCGAGACCGTGATCCCGGGTCACGGCGCGCCGTTCCAGGCAAGGCGAAGATCGCGCCGGTCCAGGCGTTTCAGCGGGACCTGTGGCGCCAGGTCGAGTCCACTGAAGCGTGCGGGCGTGCCGGCCGAACAGGCGGCGGCGCGCGTCGACCTGCGGGCGCACGCAGGTCGGTTCCCGCGCTGCGCGGAGGTCGGCTTCGAGCCGCTCGCCGTGCGTCGCATCTACGAGGTGATCGACGAGCGCACGGCAGCCCCCGTCCGCTAGCTAGGGGGACCTGCTGCCGTTCCCCGAGAGGACGCCCGCTTTCCCGAGAGGAACGCCATTGCCCGAGCAGCCGTCGCCAACCCTGCCCACCACCGACCCGACGCCGCTCTATCGTCTCCGGGACAGCCTCTACGCCGGAGACCTGCTGGCCGCCGCGGTCGTCGGCCTCGGGCTCTTCAGCTGGCTCGCCGAGAACCCGTCGGACGAGGACGGTGTCTGCCACGCGCTTTCGCTCGATCCACGTCCGGTGGACGTGTTGCTCACGCTCGCCGTCGCGCGCGGTCTCCTGCGGC
>CAWHSH010000008.1:0-57120 GCA_963831935.1 uncultured Bacteroidales bacterium | reverse complement strand
GGTATAAAATGTTGTGGCTACAGGCCTGATGGGAAGAGCGGCCCTGAAAGTCTGGTGACCCTCTTTATCCTGGTTCGGACCAAATTCCGTTTCCCTCAGTGTGCGTTCAAGCTTCGGGAACAGATGCGGGATAGCCTGTGCATAATTCCAGACATGTTCGCATGAACCTGCACAGCAACCTGAGTTGTCGCTGCATCCCTCCCAGCTCCAGAGTTTTCCGTCAGGCTGTCTGAGACAGGTTGAAGATTTGATAATTGTAAGGTTAGCAGCCACTGCCTCAGTAACTTCCGGGGGAAGGGAGGTGTTGTAAAAGGCATTGCTGAATAGCTCGCTTTTGGCAAATAGATCCGTGTAATTTGTTTTCCAGTAGTTTGCAACCTCATTTACATCAGCAAATTTGCCTGAGTACCATGGTTTGTAAAAAGGATCTTTACAGGAACACGCAGGATCGGTGCATTTCTCATCAACTGGTTCTTCAGAATCCTGACCGTATTTCATATTTGTATCAGGCACATACCATACCATCAATAACCTGATTGTCTTTGTTTCTCCGGGATTCATTGAAAAAGGAAAATAAAGTGAAGCTCCCGGAGCATCTGCATCCACAGGCAGTGTGTTCCTTGTCCCGCCTTTTAATATCGTATTCCACGTAATAGTCAGAGGATCCCACCATCCTCCCCTGAACCAGCAATGATCGACTATGGTCCCCGGTTCGCTGGTAAAAATTGCAAAGTCGCCTTTCTTTTCCGGATTTTCCTTTGTACCTGCTTCAGACAGAATAAATCCACCGTTGATCGGCCGGATCGTAGCTTTGCCTCCCTGCTCCCTCATAAAATTCCTTGAATTGTATGAGAAAACAGCCTCAACTTTTGAATTAGCTGTATTCCTGAATGTGTATTCGATAGCACCTGCAGGAAGGCTCGAATTATCAGCATCGGTGGGAATGAACGGACTCCATCCCATGATCCTTATATCCAGCGGACTATCATTGTCTTTTAATTCAATAGTAGCAAAAGGGAATCTGGCAAGGAAACTGCAGTTCTCAAAACGGGGAAGCCCGTAAGTTGCTCCGGATGACCCATTACCTGAACCGGGCTGCCCAAAGTGTTTCCAATCGGGAACCTGACCTTCAAGCACCTTTGACCCGTTTTCATACCCCTTTACAGAAATTGCTGCGAACATAGCCGGTTCATTAAAAACATCCGGCCTGTTACGTACCGACATATGGGAAATTGCTCCCGTCCCCTCGAGACAAAACATGCCGGCACCAATTCCTCCTATTGGGAAAGCGATTCTTGCCAGATGCTCACCAGTATACGATCCGTTGAATTCATGTCCGGTCGTTCCGGCAGGCTTGTCATTTACTGTGCATGAAAAAAGAAATAAAACAACTAACAAAGAATTACAATAACAGGAGAGAGTGCATTTTTTCATTGAAGTATGATTAAAGTGGTTACCCTTATTTGAGGAACATTAAATGCAAGAACTTTAAGTTACACAGAATACACAGAGGCGAACACAGAGTTCCACCGAATTAAGTGACCAATTCTCAGTGGATCTCAGTGGTTCTCTGTGCCCCCAGTGTTAGTTCTTAGAAAAGTTATATTCAGCTTTCAAGAATCAGTTTCAACCTGTCGCAAAGGTCCTTTAACCCTTCCGGTGTATCGCCTCCCGGCATCTCTACATTAGCCCATCCCTGGTACCCAACCTCACTGAGAGCTTTCATTACCGCGGGCCAGTTTATGTCGCCTTCTCTAAGCTTTACATTAAACCCGGCTGATCTGCCCCTGTGAATCAGCCAGTTTGCGGCTGTATTCCTTAATATGGATTTTTGCAATCCTTTTTCCAAGGATCTTTATCCACTGCTCCGGCCAACCAAAGGCAAGAATATTGCCGATATCAAAATATGCTCCCACCCACGGGCTCTGGAACTGATCAATGTAACGTGCAGCTTCAAGAGGACTGAGCAGAAAACTATTCCAGACATTTTCCACCGCAATTTTAACATTAAGCTTTTCTGCAAAAGGCATAGCCTTCTTTATCTCTTCGGAAGAGCGGTTCCAACATTCATCATAACTTATGGTTTCAGTTACTCTCCCGGGAACCAGCAGAACAGTATCAGCACCAAAGGTTTTGGCATCTTCAAGTGCAACCTTCAATGCAGCCACACCATCTTCACGGACTTTTGGGTCGGGACTCGATAAAAGAAGTTTCCAGTGCTGCGAGTCACATACACTCGGAACAGACAGCCCGGTTGCATCGCGGGCTTTCAGAACTTCATTCCTGTCGAGATGACTGTCAACTTCAACTCCATCGAATCCTGCCTGTTTGGCTGCCTGGAATCGTTCCATTATGGTTTTACCGACTCTTATGCCTCCCCACATAATTCCTTTTTTAAGATTCATCGGAGGAGAAAATCTAAATGCTGAAAAACCCGGTCAATGAAGCTGCAGAAAGAATGGCTGATGCCATTGCTGTCTTCTTTGTGAATTGCCGTCTGTTCATAGTTTGACTTATTTAATTCACTCCGAATCCTCTCGGGGATCAGATTTATATTATTAACTTAGGTTCAACTCCAATAACCGGAGGATAGTTCAGGGATCCCGGGAACAGGTCCGAAAGCATAGGTTTTGGGACCCAGATACATATCAGAATTCATAACTTCCTCCCAGGTGACATCCTTACCCGTATAAGCTGACATTCGTCCCATAATAGTGATGAGGGTTGAATTCACCTGAGCCTCTCCATCATTCACAGTCTTTCCTGTCCGTATGCCGGTTACCAGGTTGATATGCTCCTGAACATAAGGATCAGTCACCTTCCAGGTATCATCCTTGGATCCTTCTTCGGGATAAGGATATTTCCATATTTCCTCTCCTTTCAGGTTATAAAGCGATTCCCTTTGCATTTGCAAATCCCTTGGTACCGACAATGAACTGTTCTGTAAGATTATCGCAGCCGGTTATTTGACGTGCAGCACAATGAGTATGCATTCCGTTATCATACAGGTATTCAACACTGAAGAAATCATACTGATCGCCTGTCACTCTTCTCTGACGTCCTCCCCAGGCTCTTGCCTTTACCGGATTTTTATCCAGGTACCAGTTCATGACGTCAACTTCATGAATGAACTGTTCCACAATATGATCACCCGACAGCCAGCAGAAGTTGATCCAATTACGGAGCATGTATTCCATGTCGGTCCATTCAGGCCGTCTTTTTATCACCCACACAGCGCCACCATTCCTGGTTATGTGAGCGCTTACAATATCACCTATTTCTCCGTTGGCTACCCTTCGCCATGTTTCCATGAAATCCTTTTGCACCCTGCGAATCGTTCCGCTTATCATGCAGAGTCCTTTTTCCTGGGCTCTTTTGACCGAAACCAGAACCCTTCGTGCACCCACCGGATCCACAGCAATCGGTTTTTCCATGAAGATATGTTTTCCTGCATTTACAGCTGCCTCAACATGTTCGGGCCGGAAATGAGGAGGAGTGCATAGCAGGACAACATCCACTCCCGAGTCGATTACTTTTTGAAAGCTGTCAAATCCGATAAAGCAATTTTCGTCAGGAATTTCTATATTTTTCTCTTTCTTAAGCTGTTCCCTGCACTGATCAAGCTTATCCTTAAAAACGTCTCCAAGTGCAGTAATATGAAGATCGGGGCCGGCGTCAATAAAATTTACTGCCGCACCTGTGCCTCTGCCTCCGCAACCTATTAGTCCGGCTTTAAGGGGTTTGCCGCCAGGTGCCTGAGTAAGCAGCGTGGGCAGCTTAAGATTCTTCGTTCCTGTTCCCCCGCTGCAGGATGTAACTATGCCGGAAGCCCCTAAAGTGCCAAGGGCAGCCAGAGCTGTATTTGAGATAAACCTGCGACGGCCGATACCGTGCCTTTCTGATTGTTCTTTTTTTCTAACTTTTTCCATTGTATAAAAATTAATCAATATACTTCAAGTTCCTGCCATGCCGGGATTTTCGGGTACTTCGCATGCGGTTCCTCCTGATACCAGTAACATACCGATGCAATGTCCGATTTCTGTGGGAGATATCTTCCTCCCTGTCTCCAGCCAAGGTCCTGGATGGTGATTTTAAGGTCCTTATCAAACCTGACAGGATCCATAATATGCCAGCGATACATGCCAAAACGCTGCATGACACTATAATGACCGTCTCCCCTGTATTACCTGGTGCAGACCGGAATAAGGGGTGCAAAACTCCGTATAATTAACTTCCTCGACACCGGCAGCATTCTTCCTGCGTGTGTCAAAATCGTATGAGCCGCAGAAATAATCTTCTGTTCCTGTACCGCAGATAGTTGGGAATTTTGTATCTCCGTCCATGAAGAATTTTATTTCCCCTTCCCCCCACCATCCGTTATTGTTGACACCTACAGCCAGATATACTCCGACATAATGTCCCTTTCCCCTGATACCATCGACAATGGTATAATCAGATGTTACATTTGGATTGAGCCTCCGGTATTGTGCATGAAAATAACCTGCATCGGCAGGTACATCTGTCAGGGTATAGTCAATCTGGTAATACAATGTCATGGGATCCTGATCTCCGACATTTTCCATTGTTATTTTACACCTCTTCCTGAAAGGCATCGTCCAGTAGCTGTTGAAAGCGCTGCCCGGATTCACGCATATTGCTGATGATACCAGCGGTGCATACTGGCCCCATCCCATTCCGAAGAAATCGCCAACCGGGCACTCAATTGAAGGTTCAGCTTCATCATCCCAGTAAAAGCGAAGAATGCAATAGCGCCATTTACCGGCAGGCGTCATCCAGATATGCTGTATAGCCCCGGGCCCATCGATTAATGCAAGGGTAAAAGTCTCGCCGGGTTTGATACGTATGTAAGGATTAACCTTCCATCCCTGGCCGAGGTCGCGGGCAGCATTGGCTGCATTTGCAGTATTTGGTTTGTCTTTGTCTGCGGGATTTGCCATCCCTGCCTTGCCTTTTTCACCTGTAAAATTTTCAGGGCTTATAGAACGTGTTTTTGCATCGGATAACCTGTACAGATTTCCCATATTCATATCGAGTCCGTTAAATCGGGCCTGGGAAAAAGCCAGAAACGGCATCAGTACAAAAACCAATAAAAGCAGAAGATTTTTTTTCATATTATCCGGTTTAAAGGTTGAGCTTTTAAGAGTAAATTATGATTTCTGGTTATCGGGATGTGCTTAAAATTAGTAAAATATCACCATAATGTGCATAAGAAATATTTATACCTTAAAATTCACTGTAAGTTAATAAATCCTGCAAACAGAAAATTAATCTTTAAATATTTTTAAGAAATTGATTTTTCTTATGATTTTCTTAGTTAACCCATGCCGTAAGGGGAGCCCGGTAAATTAATTTCCGACCAGGAGGCAGGCAGGAAACGATAAGTGTAAAAGGTACACTTTTCATCATCCATGGTGGCGGCAAGACCAATGCATAAATGGACTATTTGTACTTTATATCAGGAAAAAGAGTATCACCTATCGATTATCACTATCTGATTCGAGAAACTTCAGCGGGAAGGGTGCGTACCAATCTAGAAAATATACCTGATCGACAGAGCTCCCCCATCAGGCCAGAATCCGTTATAACCTGTGAGATTGACAGCTGGCTTCCAGTCGAGCCCTATATTGATCGGAATCTCCCTGAAATCATACTCAATTCCTAGTATTCCATCGATTCCTATGAGAGTGTAGTTTGTCGCCCTTTCACCCCATGGTGTATTATCTCCGTTCCAGAATCCAATGTGTCCTCCGAATCCGAAATACCAGTTTAAATTTTCAATATCGAAGGCCTGGTTGTGCAATTCATATAAACCTGTTATTTCGAATCCCCTCCAGCGGGTTACCAGTATGCCTTCAACGGCAGATCTATGGCCAAGAAAATGCTTAACGGTAAGGCCGTTTGAAAAACCTAGTCTGAGGCCAACTCCTGTATTATAGTCCTGACCTGCTGAATAAACAGTAACCATTAAAACGAAAGTTATTGTTAAAAGGATTTTTTTCATGATGGTTCCGGTTTTAGTCAATGGCAAATTTAATAATAACTTTTTAAACATTTGATCCATCTGTTTTTGAATACCTTTGAACTTTTAATTTATTATGCTTGTCTAAGATTCAAATGATATTTCTTAAACCAAAGTATTTCTTAATTTTCGGATTATTCCTTTTGTGGCTGAGATTTTCGTCAGTCATTTCGCATATTCTCAAACCCCTGCGTAAAACAATTATTAAGGGTAAGGTCACGGATGCAAATACAGGAGAAGCACTTCCATATGTTGCTGTATTACTGAAAGGAACAACTGTAGGTACGCTTACTGACAGCCAGGGTAAGTACTCCATTGAAACAACTGTTACTGCTTCCTCAATTGAATTTTCATTCATCGGATACCAGAAAGAATCAAGGGCAATAAAAACAGGTGCCGAACAGACTATCAACATCAGTCCTTAAGCTTTCTTCAATAACTCTCAATGAGGTTACAGTGAAACCTACGAGAAGGGAATACAGGAATAAGAACAATCCAGCAGTGGTGCTCATAGGAAAAGTCATTCAACACAAGGATCTAAACAGGGATGAAGCATACGGTTACCTGGAATACGAAAAGTATGAAAAGATACAACTTGCATTAAGCAATATAAATGAGGTCTTTACACAGGCAAAAGTCTTCAGGAAATACAGCTTCATCTTTAATAATATTGATACAACAAAACGTATCGGGAAAGATGTGCTTCCTGTATTCATAAAAGAATCAATATCAGATCATTATTACAGGAAGGAACCGGAGGCAACAAAAGACGTAATACGGGCCGAGAAAACCATAAACCTTGAAGAATATCTTGATAATAAAGGTGTTACAGCAAATCTCAACTACCTGTATCAGAATATAAACATATACGATAATGAGATCCTTTTCATGACCAACAAGTTTCTGAGTCCGATTGCCAACAGTGCGACCTCTTTCTACAGATACTATATTCTTGACACACTTCTGGTAAAAGATATTAAATGCATAAAGTTATTTTTTGAACCGCGGAATCCGGCTGATTTTCTTTTTCACGGTGATCTGTACATTACTATGGACAGCAGTTATGCTGTCAGGGAAATAGATATGGGAATAAACAAGAACATAAATATCGACTGGATAAAGGACATCAGCATCAAGCAGGATTTTGAACAGTTTGCAGTGCATCAGTGGTTGCTTTCCAAAGAAGAAATTTCGATTGATGTCGGGGTTACTAAAAATACACCCGGTCTATATGCACAACGAACAATATCCTATAACGACTATAAAATTAATGAGCCAATAGATGATAAAATTTTCCTTGGCCCGGAGGTAACCGAGAATATTGATCCCTCGTCATCAAGTCCCGGTTACTGGGAAGCGAACAGGCAGCTGCCGCTTAGCACAACAGAAAGCTCGGTCTATGCGATGGTCGATAGTGTTAAAAAAGTCCCGGCGTTCAGGCATCAGATGGGAATAGTTATGCTTCTCACAACAGAATTCTATACTTTTCACAACGTCGAGATCGGGCCAGTCGGTAATTTTTACAGTTTTAACGGTGTCGAAGGTTCAAGATTCAGATTTGGCGGAAGAACAACACCTGATTTCAGCAAAAAGGTCACTTTCGATGGTTATGTTGCTTACAGTCTGGGAGATAAAGATTTCAAATACGATGCAGGAATAACTTATTCACTTACACCCCGTACTATTTATCAGTTTCCCGTTAAATCTATCAAGCTCAGCTATCAGAAAGATACAAGGATCCCCGGACAGGAGCTTCAGTTCGCACAGGGAGACAACATCTTCCTTTCTTTTAAGCGGGGACCTGATGATAAAATTTTTCTTAACAACACACTGCGTTTTGAATACCTGAATGAATTTGAAAATCATTTTTCCTGGCTTCTGGGCGCTGCGTATAACCTGCAGAAGCCAAGGGGAAGTCTGAACTTTAACTATGATAATTATCTTTCTTCAACTGATAATGTGAAGAGTATAAATATATCTGAAATTTATCTTAACCTCCGTTATGCTCCCAATGAATCTTTCTACCAGGGAAAACTATACAGGGATCCATTTCCCAACCAGTATCCTGTAATTCAGCTCAAGCTTGCAGGCGGATCGAAACTGATCAGCAACGATTTTGATTATCTGCGGCTTCAGATGAATATCAGCAGAAGATTTTACGTTTCAATACTTGGTTATACCGATATTTCATTTGAAGCCGGCAGGATCTTTGGGAAGGTACCGTACCCACTCTTGTTTATCCACAGGGCAAACCAGACTTATTCATATCAGAAAAACTCATATAACCTAATGAATTTCCTTGAATTTGTCAGTGACAAGTATATTTCACTTAATGTTGACCACAGCTTCAACGGATTTATACTGAATAAAATACCACTTATAAAGAAGTTGAAGTTCAGGGAAATAATCACCTTCAAGGTGCTTTACGGAGGATTGGATAAAAACAATAATCCTGATTATCATGCAGATCTGTTTAAATTTCCGGTAAGTATCGATGAGGTTCCTTTAACCTATACTCTTGGGAAGAAGCCATATATCGAAGCAAGTGTCGGTCTATCAAATATTTTGCGGATTTTCAGGGTAGATCTGATAAAACGATTTACCTATCTCGATAATCCTGATGTTTCAGGCCTGGGATTTCGTGTCCAGTTCAGGCTGGACATATAAATAAGAAAAGAGAAGGATTTTTACCCGTAATCCTTCTCTTAAATTAACACTCCGAATCTTGACATCGGACCATTGATCAACAAACCTAGACTAATTTAAACCCGACCTAACTGACAAAAAACATATACTTGTACGTAAAACCATTTTCCCTTAACCACCATCGCAAGGCTTTGGCGATTTTCCTTCTTTTAAGCAAAACTGTACCTATTTCTTTTGATGATATGCGGTAGAATGTTTTCATGTATATATGTTTAATTTTTGTTTGCTCTATAATGTAAAAGTATAATTCAAAAGCATTCGTGTCAATACGCTAATGCCCAATTAGTGGCAAAATGCGACGTAATAAATATTGGATTGTCAATAAAATTCCTGCAGATCAGTCACCGGGTACAGGTGCCTGATAAACATATAAAAGCTGTTCGTCAAAATATGATCAAAATTTATCGGAAATTTCCAGAATAGGTAATTTTGATCATTAATACTCTTAAAAGTCTTGATAATCTGTGAAATTCATAATCACTCCCTATAAATAAATAGTTCCGGTATTTTGACAAATAGAGATATTAAGTTGATAAGAATCGTAATAATTCCGGTACTTTTGAATAAAATTGGTCTAATTTTGTTATAAAAAGTAGTGATTTGAAGAAAACAACCTTACTATCGGTTTTATATTTTCTGATCGGGATCATTTATACAGGTTCCGAAGACCACATTCCAACTCTTCCATTACTTCTGATCAAGGCGCTGATCATCCCGCTACTGATAATCAATTTTATATTAAACCTGAAATACAATCCGAACAATTTGTGAAGTATAATACTTACAGGATTATTCCTTTCATGGCTGGTGATGTGATCCTGGATATTTATTACGTCAACATGGGTGATTGCGAATCAGCTGATCATTACGGATACATAAGGCAATACAGAATTGATCCGGAGAAATAGAGTTGCAAATAGAATTAACAAACATTAATTTTGAAGCATTCATTTCAATAACTGGCATTAATAACTTTAATAAAACGCTATGAATAAGCTCCGGAACTGGCTGCTAAGTAAGAAAAAGTTATTTTTTGTTAAATTCTCTTTTATTTTCATTGGAATCGCCTCAACAATCTGGTTCCTGTACGCGTCATTCCAAAGCCTCAGCGTGCAGCCTATCCGTGCATGCGAGTTGCAGCTCCACTAATGTCGGGTTTTGTAATATGGCTCCTTTCATTGTCAGGGGCAATTGCATCGTTCAGAAGAGCAAAACTGCATTTCAAAAGTTCAAATTATTTCTACAGCGTAATTTTACTGGTACTGGCAGTCATCATGCACATTAGTCTTTATTGGAAGGAGAACTGAAAACGCATACGCGAAAAAGTCCTGCAGAATGGGTCATTGTACCAAATCAGCCTGTTGGGATAGCAAAAGGAATATTTCCGGGAGGGTTGTCATGGGTCCATGATCCTCAGGTTGCCAATGGGATGGCAAGACGGGTAACTGGTGGGACGAAAATGTGTACTTCACAACTGGAAGCCGATAAAATGCTGAAAGAGTCGCTGCTGAGCCTTACCGGTGAAAAAACTGAGAATAAGGCATGGATAGCATTGTTCAAATCATTTCAATTCCGAAACGCACAGGCAAAGATATTCCGTATCAGCAGGGCCAAAAAATAGCCGTAAAAATAAACACCAACAATACCTACAGCCATAAGAATTCAGAAGAGATAAATGCCACTCCACAACTGGTTCTTTCGCTTCTTAAAAGCCTGGTCAAGGAAGCAGCTATAGCTCAGGAAAATATAACCGTTTTTGATGCCAGCCGGTTTATTACCGATAATATTTTCATTAAATGCCATGCTGTGTTCCCCGGAGTGATCTTTGTGGACAACGTTGGCGGCGACGGCCGGATAAAATCCGAATATGTTGACAATTTAATACCTTATTCCAAAGACAACGGCAAACTTGCTACTGGACTTGCAAAATGTGCAGTTGACGCGGACTACCTGATAAATATGGCTCTTTTAAAGGGGCATGTCGGACAGGGAGTGACCTTATGTGCAAAGAACTATTATGGTGTCACCAGCATTTATAATGACTGGCGCAAAAATGCCCACAACAATTTCAATCCCGACAGGGAAGGGAAACCGCAATATCTGACTTTTGTGGATTTTCTGGCGCATAAGGATCTGGGAAACAAGACAATGTTATTCCTGATCGATGGTATTTACGGATCGAAACTGGTGAATGGTGTACCCGCTCCCGAAATGGCAAATGGCTCCGTTCAATAATAACTGGGCTTGCAGTCTGCTGGCTTCACAGGATCCTGTTGCGATTGATGCAGTGGGTCTCGATTTTCTACGGTCCGAATGGCCCGATGCACCTGATATGGCTTTCAGCGACCAGTACCTGATTGAAGCTGCACTGGCTGATAATCCGCCTTCAGGTACAAAATACGATCCGCAACGGAATAGTGCCGTTATAAAAAGTCTTGGTGTCATGGAGCACTGGAATAATGCAGAGAAAAAAAATACAGCCGTAACCTTGGCAGGGAGTGAGGGCATCGAACTGGTTCAGAAATCCATATTATCGAAATAAGCTAATTCTGTTTACTGTCTGTTTTTTGTCACTCCTTTGGGAGGCTTTCTGACCATTTGCAAACTGCCTCAATCTGTTCTTTTGTCAGAACTATAGCAGGTCTTTTTTCCCTTGCTGAAGCCGGCGGCATTTTATCATCGGCAAGAACTGAACATATCTTTCTGGCTTTCTGGGCTTGTATCTTTGAGTCGTAATCATCCCATTTTGAGAAATTTACATGAAGGGTTGATTTGATTCCACCCCCTTTCCAATGACATGGCATACACGAGTTCTGAAAGACCGTTTTCAGGTTATCCGGAATTACGACCGCGTTTGAAGCTTTGGCTCATTCTGGCATAATCCTTTGCTTCCGGAGATAAAGAAGAAAATCAATGAATTAAAGTAAACGAAAGAATACTGGCACCTTTGTTCTTCATAATAATGAATTATTAGTTAATCAATCTGATACTGTAAATATCTAAAAAAAAATCCTTTTTTCAAAACACGAAGCAAGGTCAGTAAGGAACCAGCACCCTTTATTACTGTTTGCCAAAAGGCAACTGTAATTCATTACATGGGGAAAATGTTGAAAGGATGCTGGATATCTTTTAAACAATCCATCCTGGCTTAAGTTCAGAAAAAAATGTAATTCTCCGGTTATAGAGTCCCCTGAACTCCTTATAAGACTAGCTTAACGCGCTCAGCCAGATCATTCAGATTTATTTCCTTACTGTTGTATTTTTTTATCAGATCGCCGTTCTTATTATACAATGCAGCAAATGGGAACAGACTTATATTATAATAGTTTTTGATAAACAGATTACTTCCTTCTGTTCCAACATAAATATCTGTATACCTTGTCAGTTTATTCTTTGCTACAAATTCTGACACACTTTCAACTGACAGATAGGTAACCATAGCAATAGATACATTCCTGAAATCATTTATCCTGGAAAGAAGTTCACTGATAAACATCTGGCAGTCATCACAATCGGGTGAAAAATAAATAATTATTATAGGTTTGCCAAGAGGTAAATTTTCAGCCCTGAAGACCTTACCATCAGATTTAACCATGCGAAATGGAGGAACTTTACCTGCCTGGGCAAAAATTCCGGAACAGAAGAAAAAAAACAGGCATGTCAGAATCAAAAATTTATACTTATTCATCATTTTAACGACTTTAAAGGAATAAAACCAACTTTATTTCTTCCGGTAAGAATACGAATCCCGATAGACTCTGTTAATCCCGTCAGCTCTGTAAGCACCGCTTTGAAAAATCGATGATTTAACATTGTTCGCAGAATCACCGTAAGCGGGACAAACTTCAGTGTTACATGCGGCAATAAGAATCAGAACAAATATTAAAAAAATCAGCTTTTTCATCATAGAATAATTGATTTTAATGGTATGATGCCTGCCTTTCGGCAGACAGGGAACCCACATGTAACTGATTATTATAATATTATGTTTGTATATTCAAATACATACGGGTTTCATAGGCTTAAATATAGAAAATAATATTTAAGTAAGTGATCTATTCTTAAACGTGGAAGCGGAGTAATTAATATTACCTGAATTATGCCTCTGATTCAATGTTGATTGACACAAGAGGTAAAATTGACAGGCAGGTATCGCGCAGACAATGTGCCCTTAATTTCACACTGGGGTAAATTCTCCGTAATTGACGAATACTAAAATTGACTTTAAATTGTTATTACAGTGTAATAGAGAAAAACTTAAGAAAAATGACTTTATAGCTTCGCTGAGATGAAAAAGATTAGAAAAATCTGGTTTGTCCGGGTTATTATTCTAGGACTTTTACTAATTCAGCTGAATTCCTGTAAGAAGGAAGACACTAAAACTGTAACTGATGTTGATGGTAATATTTATTCAACCGTTGCCATTGGCACACAGGTCTGGATGGCAGAAAACCTGAAAACAACAAAATTCAATAATAGTTCTAAAATAAGTCTTGTTACCAGTAACAATGTCTGGACCACTACAACCAATCCGGCTTATTGCTGGTACGATAATGATACTGCCAATAAACCTTTATATGGTGCAATATATAATTGGTTTGCAGTCGGAACAGGAAAACTATGTCCGTCGGGTTGGCACGTACCAACTCATGAAGAATTTAAAACATTGGAATTGCATCTGGGAATGACTCAGGCGGAAGCTGATGCATTTGACTGGCGTGGAACAAATCAGGGGAGTCAGCTAAAGAGCACCTCAGGATGGGATAATGGCGGAAATGGCACAAATTCGAGCAGATTTTCAGCACTTCCTGGAGGATACAGATGGGGAACCTCAGGAGATTTTTTTAACCTGGGAACTCTTAGTTACTGGTGGACCTCTACAGAAAACGGGACGAATCAAGTTTTATACCGTCGACTGGACTTTAATCAGAACGGAGTTTTTGCACAGGCCGTAAGAAAGCAGGCAGGAAAGTATGTCAGATGTATAAAAGACTAACTCCCCCCGCAATAGTTATCAGTTCATTCAAACAATCCGATCCGGACTCTTACGATGAATTTTAAGAAGTCCCATTTACAGACAGGCGGAATTAAAATTTTTTTCAGAAAGGCTTATTTTACCTGGGATGAGCATACTCATCATCTGACAGGACTTTACTTTAAGCTGGTATTTTAATAACTTGCATCAAAATCGAAGCTTCCAAAAGCATAACCATTATCAGGAAAGATCATGAGACTAATAGCTTATCTGATATCAGGGTTGTTGATGCCTTTTGCAGTACACAGTCAGACAAGCAACCAAAGAAGCACTGGAATCCTACAATAGCGCAATGGACAAGTTCTTTAAGAAAAACTATATAGGAGCAATTGCAGACTTTACAACGACTATAAGGCATGATTCCGGTTTCATTCAGGCATATGAGAACAGAGGTGTGGCAAAGTACTATCTCCAGGACTACAGGGGAGCGGTTGATGACTTCAATAAAGCGCTGAAAATTAATCCAAATGATTATAACACTTATGGCAGAAGAGGATGGGCAAAGTACTATCTTCAGGACTCCAGAGGAGCAATTGATGACTTTACCAAAGCTTTGGAAGGTGGCCGGAATGATGCAGAGTACTATAATATCCGGGGAGAGGTAAAATACTATCTCCGGGATTACAAAGGAGCAATGGATGATTTTAACCGGGTAATCAAATTCCGGGCTGGTAACAAAGAGCAAAGAAGTAAGGCATTTTACTGGAGGGGATTGATTGAAATTGATTTGGGACAGAAGGATAACGGTTGTCTTGATTTGCAGAAAGCCGGGAAATTAGGTTTCGCAAGGGCTTTTGAATTAATAGAAGTATATTGCCAATAAATAATTGATCAATTCCCCGCCCTGTTGATAAGCACTGATTAGACCCTGAAAAAGGACTGCAAGTTTATTGAATTAAAAATATTCTCCGGTTAAAAACATCCTGTAACTATGTTCCATTTGAGATATATCACAATCACAAATAATAGTGAAAAATGAAGCTCCCTGACTCATCGTTTATATCTTGTCTCACAAGGACATGGAACCGGCTTGATTTTTCTATGTTTATTCTGGGTAGCACAACTTGCCGTAGTCAGCACCAGAAAAAGTAACATTAAGGATAGAATCAATCCCTTTAATTTCAGTTGATTAATGACTTGTTTCAGAACAGAATGTTTTGCACCAGTAACCTCAGCTATGCTCATGTATTTAATGTAATTTCTCTGATATATGATTAACCACTTTTATCAATAACAATAATCAGATATGCTCTCCCTTTCACATTAAAATTGTTTCTTGAACTTATCCCCGATCTTGAAATAAGTGTATAATCCCGCATCTTCTCCGGCAATATGAATCGCCTCACCATCAACCTCATACGTACTATGTTCTCCCGCCACCTGTGAGAAATAGACAACAAAACTTTTCCCGCTTTCATCTTTCATCAATACAAGCGCAAGGTTTTGATGTATGTCTGACTTGAGTGATCCATCGCATAAAGGACAATAGAATTCAAGTATTTCTCCCTGGTTAAATTCGAATGAAGGATGTTTCACACTTGAATAATTGCCGATATGAGGGCTGAGAAGCAGAAGAGCACTCTGTTTCATTCCATTCTTTACCTTGAAGATTATACGATCTCCGACTCGCAAATGTCCTTTACATTTTGGGCATAAAAAATCATCCATTTTCACTTAATGTTAAATTGTTCTAATTTAATTTCTATCTAAAGGTAAGAAAATTGATCCTTTTTTGTATTATAGAAAACAACAGTAAGGTTTTTCCTGATATATTCTTATAATGTGTTTTCAAAACCCGCATAATTATATTAAGCGGAGGTTGGTAATTATCAGGACAATCAAATCTTTCAAATCCATTTTGCTCATTGTCTATGGTTAATTTCACAAAATAGGATAATGCTTAATATTTTTTGGAGGTTTGCCATTTCAGTTCCATTTTGCCTTCAAAATGTAACCAAATTATCATTTTTTGTAACAAATGAGGTAGATTTTGATTTATGTACAGGCGAACTTTGCATTACCAATCATTGTGATGAAATTAGATTTACTTCAAGTTTCTAATGTTATAACTCGCATCATTAAAAAGAATTATGATTTTTAACCAAAATTAGGGAGGATTATGTCATGGTTACTTACATGTTGTTGATGAATTTAACCGAACAGGGCATTAAAAGTATCAAGAATGCGCCTGAAAGGTATGAAGCAGCTTTCAAGACTTTGGAAAAGTCTGGCGGAAAAGTAATCGGATTCTGGATTGCACTAGGAGAATACGATTATGTTGCAATCGGCGAAAATACCAGTGATGAAGCAGCCCTGGCTTTCGCAGTAGGACTGAGTGCCCTGGGCAATGTAAGAGTTGAATCGGTGAAATTATTTTCTAAGGAACAATTTGAGGCAGCATTAAAAATGCTTCAAAAGTAATATTTAACTCCTTTCACCTTTTAAAGGCTGTTTTGTTTTTGCAATATAACACGACATTATACTCCGACCCAGGCATTTAGTCGGAGGGAGGGATTTATTTTCTGAAAACAGGCAGATCAAAGTAAGATTTCTCATGTTTATCTCTCACAATATAAGCAATTTAAAAAGTTATTAGCGTCAGTTCAGTACTCTTACTACTTCACCTCTTCATTGCTTCTTCATCGATTAGTACACTCAATCTCTGTAATTGGCCGATAATGGAATAGCTTTATTTGAGAATTCAGGTTGATCAGAATTGAACAAAATCCTGACTTTATTGTAACTTTATTGTGTCGATGAAAGATGCCTTTTATTGTCGCCGTTGAGGACGAAATATATATTGAGTTTATAATTAAATCATAATTGCCTGTTTACAAAGCCACGTCATATGAAAACAATTTATTCAACAGCATTGGTTGGGTTATTCATTTTACTCTGTACAGGTGAAATAACGGCACAGACAGGACCAGAATCGGAAAGGACGGATAATCAGACGAGAGCACAGGATCTCATAAATACACTGGATATTGCAAGGAGAATTGATAACGTAAATTATACGGATTCATATGACCGGACATATCTGATGTATGCATCAGCAAAAGGGTATAAGCAAGTATGCAGAATATTGATAAGAAGAGGAGCAGATCCTGATATGCAGGCACTTGATGGTGTAACTGCGACCATGCAGGCTTCTTATTATGGTCATGCCAGTATAGTAAAACTGTTGCTGGAAAGAGGGGTTAATCCCGACATAAAGGCTATTGACGGATTAACGGCCCTGATGATGGCTTCCCAGAACGGTTATATTGAAATAGTAAAATTGTTGCTTGACAACGGAGCAAAATTAAATCTCCAGGCCAGTGACGGATACACATCCCTGATGATGGCATCTCAGAACGGACATGCCGGGGTTGTTAAAATATTACTCGATAAAGGAGCAAAGCCAGATATGCAGGATTTGAACAGCCGAACAACCGCCCTGATTCAATCTTCCCTGGCAGGGTTCACTGATGTTGCCAGGTTATTGCTGGACAAAGGAGCAAATCCCGATTTGCAGGATAAGGGAGGAGCAACTGCTCTGATGACAGCCGCTCTGAACGGGCAGACTGAATTTGTAAAGTTGCTGCTGGATTACGGTGCTGATATTAATCTACAATGTGACGATGGAGCAAATGCCCTTTTTTTAGCTTCTTTGAACGGGCACACTGAAATCGTAAAGCTCTTACTGGAAAAAGGAGCAAAACCTGATTTGCAGGAAACTGATGGTACAAACGCCCTTGTTATTAATGCAAAAGATGAACTTGCGGATTCAATAAAGATGAAGCTTTACAGGGGATCAAATCCGGATTTAAAATACACTCAACATGTGACTGCAATGATTACTACTTCACAAGATGGAGATCTGGAAGCTGTTGGATTGACTATGGGCAAGGGACCAAATTCCGGTATGCTGGAAAATATCGAGAAAACTACTGCCTTTATACATGGTTCTCCAAGCGGCCGTCTGGCAATTGTAAAGGTTTTTCCAAATAAAGATGCTCACTTTGATTTACTCAGAACTGTCAGATTCACTGACCTGATGGTGGCTTCGCTGAACGGGCATGCAGAGATCGTTAAGCTCCTGGCAGAGAATGGTGCAAAATTAGATCTGAGGAGTAACGATGGTACCAGCGCACTGATTTTTGCTTCACAAAACGGTAATGCGGAAATAGTAAAATTGCTTTTGGAAAAAGGAGCAAATCCCGGTCTGAAAGATAACAAAGGTAAAATAGCTCTGGATTATGCAGGGAATTCTGATACAAAAAGCTTGCTTGAGAAATCCAGCAATCCTAACCGTTATTAATCGTGTATATAAACCGTTTCATATTTTTTTCAAATATCTGTTTATTGCCATTTTTTTCATTTTTACTCTCAACAGTAAAATGTAACAGTATCCTGTAATATAAATGCTCAGCAACAAGCCGGACCTGGAGAGTTTTGGTTCTGGGGGTATTGAAACTCCTAAAACAATTAGTGGGGTTTCTTTTCCCTGAGAAATAATTTTGACTATTGGTTTTTAATGATATAGTTTTATAAAGAAGTATCTATCTTTAGTTTGGCCAGCAACAACGACAATAACTATGCGAATAAAACATTCAATTTTAATAAACTCTTTCTTAGTTGCATTATTACCATTTGCCGCTAACTCTCAAGTGAAAGATATTGACGGCAATACTTATAAGACAGTTCAAATTGGGACCCAGGTATGGATGTCAGAAAATTTAAGAGTTGAAAGGTTTAGAGATAGTATTACAATCCCCTTTGTTTTAGATAATAAAGCCTGGGATAATTTAACGACTCCCGGTTTTTGCTCCTATAACAATACTTTTCAAAATAAAGCCACGTATGGTGCATTGTATAACTGGTACGCCGTAGGCACCGGTAAATTGTGCCCTACTGGCTGGCATGTGCCTGCAAATTCAGAGTGGACTACATTAATTAATCAACTTGGCGGAGAAAGTGTAGCAGGCGGGGCCATTAAAGAAACTGGTACAATGCATTGGTGGCCTCCGAATACCGGAGCAACAAATTCAAGTGGTTTTACCGCAATTCCGGGTGGTTATCGTATTAACCTTGGTACTTTCGGCTTCCTGCGAGAAAGCGGTTACTGGTGGTCAGCTTCAGATGACGATGAAATAAATGCCGGATACTATTATGTATCCTACGATAAAACCAATGTTTTGAGCTCTTCCACCTATAAGGGCGCGGGATTATACGTTCGTTGCGTGATGGATTAAAAGCCCATGTTTAAAAATAACCTGTTTAAGTCCCGGACATCAACTCCGGAGGCTTTTTCATAAATAATTGACATTGGCTTTTTGAGTGTAGTTAGTCGAGTAAAGGCTGAATATGTTTATAGAAATAAAAAACTGATAACATTGATTATCAATACTATCAGTCTCAGTATTACTTTACTTCTGTGGTGCCACCTGGAATCGAACCAGGGACACACGGATTTTCAGTCCGTTGCTCTACCGACTGAGCTATGGCACCTTAATTTCGGACTGCAAATATATATTTCAAAACGTTTAAACCAAAACTTTAATCAAATTTAATCAAAAAAAATCGATTTGGAATCATATTACCGATATGGTACCTTTGGCCCCTGATTAACAACATATAATGGAGCTTTTCTTTCACACACTCAACAATGGCATCAGACTGGTCCATCACCGGATTCCGGGAGATGTTGCCCACTGCGGACTCGTTATCAATACCGGCTCACGCGATGAGACTGGTCCGGAACTTGGTATGGCCCATTTTATTGAACACATGCTTTTTAAGGGCACAAAGAAAAGAAAGGCCTATTTTATCCTCAGCCGGCTCGAAGATGTTGGGGGCGAGCTCAATGCTTATACAACCAAAGAGGAGACGGCAATTCACGCCTCATTCATGAAAGATGACTATGAAAGAGCTTTTGAATTAATAAGCGACGTTACTTTCAATTCAATCTTTCCAGAGAAAGAAATTGAAAAAGAAAAAGATGTGGTTATCGAAGAGATTAATTCGTATCTCGATAATCCCGCCGAGCTGATTTTCGATGATTTCGAGGAACTTATCTTTGCCGGCCAGCCGATTGGACACAATATACTTGGAACAACAGGTACAGTAAGGTCCTTCTCACAGAAATCTCTTTCCGATTTCATCCTGAAAAACTACAATACCGATCAAATGGTCTTTTGCTCGGTCGGTAACATTCAAAATGAAAAGGTTTTGCGTCTCTTCAGAAAATATCTTGAACCTGCTCCGGGGAAAAAAAGAGAATTGACCTCCGTGATGCCCTGGCAATATAAATCCTCTGATGTGACAAAAGAAATGGGTACCTTTCAAAATCATTGCATTATCGGGAACGTGGCGTACAATTTGAAAGACAGGCGGCGTCCCGGAATGTTCCTGCTGAACAACATCCTCGGCGGTCAGGGACTTAACTCAAGGCTTAACCTTTCATTGCGTGAGAAAAACGGCCTCGCCTACAATGTTGAATCAAACTATAATCCCTACTGCGACACCGGAGCTTTTTCCATCTATTTCGGAACAGATAATCATAATCTTGAAAAAAGTATCTCAGTAACTTTCTCTGAATTGAAAAAATTAAGAGAGAAAAAGCTCGGGATCATTCAACTAAGTAAGGCAAAAAATCAGATAAAAGGCTATCTTGCAAGAGGTTATGAAAACCATGAAAATCTGATGTTAAGTCTTGGGAAGAGTATGCTAGTTTTTAACAGGATAGAAACCATTGAAGAGATCTGTAAGAAAATTGATAATATTGATTCTTCGGAATTACTGACCACGGCCAACGACATTTTTGAACAAGGAAAATTGTCCACTTTGATTTATAAATAATCATGGAAAGCGAACTTGACAAATTCCTTACAGATCATTCAACTCCTGAAGATC
Organism: uncultured Bacteroidales bacterium; assembly: GCA_963831935.1. Taxonomy (GTDB): domain Bacteria; phylum Bacteroidota; class Bacteroidia; order Bacteroidales; family VadinHA17; genus LD21. The sequence continues at coordinate 36,442 of CAWHSH010000008.1, read as the reverse complement.
CTGTTCTTGAGGATCTTTACAGGCAGACATATATCAGGTATATCAATCCGAACATGATCTGTGGTCATCTGCAGGGGAAGTTCCTCGAACTGGTTTCAAAGATGATCAATCCTTATACTGTCCTTGAAATAGGGACTTTTACCGGATATTCAGCTATTTGTCTCGCCATGGGACTGAAAACCGGCGGCCGGCTGTTCACGATTGAAATGAATGATGAGCTGACTGATTTTGCCAGATCTTATTTTCAAAAAGCAGGCGTTGCAGAAAAAATAACACAAATAACAGGCAGAGCGCAGGATGTTATACCCTTACTGCATCAGGTTTTTGACCTTGTATATATCGATGGTGATAAACGGGATTACACTGAATATTACAATCTTATTATAGATAAAGTCAAACCGGGAGGTTACATTATTGCTGATAACGTTTTGTGGGGAGGAAAGGTTCTTCTTAAAAGGACCAGGGATCCCCAGGCAAGAGGCATCATTGAATTCAACGAGATGATTAAGAAGCAGGAGAATGTCGAGAATGTCATCCTGCCTTTAAGAGATGGTTTAATGCTGATCCGTAAGAAATTTTAAATTTGTGCATTCCTTTTTTCTCCTGGCTGACTCATTCTAATTCCGACGTGAATACTCTTTTTTACCACGGAGTTTACGGAGTTCACACGGAGTTTCACGGTTTTTATCGATGAATTTGAAATCCGGACTGGTACAGTTTTTGAGTATTTTAAGAAAAACCGCAGATATGAAAAAGTTTCTGATTTCTTCATTTCTTTTAATTCTTATTATATCGGCAAATGCCCAGGGAAACAAAACTCAGGTTCTTCAGGGCCTCGAGAGCAATCAGCAAAATGATCAGAATACTGCCATCACGGCAACCCTGAAATCAGCGAGCCGGTTGTTCAGGGATAAGGATGACCTCACTTCTGTAATCATGGTGATTCCGCGGGATTCGGTCGTTAGCGTATTAGGATCTGATTCCACGTTTCTTCGCGTTATCTTCGAAGGGAACGAAGGTTATATATATGCCCGTCAGGCTGAAATAAACAAATCTGTAGCTGTTGCACAACCTTCTGTAGTACAGGAATCTGCCGTAACTGAAGGAAGACCTGTCCAGCCACGCCAGAAGATAAGCAGGTACACCTACCTCGAAAACAAGTACGGTCCTGCACTCGCTGCAAGGCTATATGCAGGAAAGATCTGGAAAGGCATGCATTCACAGCTTGTACAGGATAGCTGGGGTTCGCCCAGAAAGATAAACAGGCTTATAAGCGGGAATATCGTGAAGGAGGAATGGATCTATAAGAATGCTTGGCTGTATTTTCAAAACAACACACTTGCTGAATGGGGTCCGGTAAAAGAACAGTAAATGATCATCGAAACAATTGTTTAATTTACTGCCTGATATTGCAGATAAAAAAAAAGTCTTATTTTTGCCCATGGTTTCGCGGGAGTAGCTCAGTTGGTAGAGCATAACCTTGCCAAGGTTAGGGTCGCGGGTTCGAGTCCCGTCTCCCGCTCAAACAAAAAAAGCTGCGTTAGCAGCCATTTTGTTATTTGGACGGGCCGACTCAGGTTCACCTGAAGGAGGACAGGACAAATTATAAAATGAACCACGCCAGTGGTTTTTTTGTTTGACAGCATCTCCAAAGGGTCCGCCCCGACCGAAGTGTCGGGGCAATCCCGTCTCCCGCTCAAACAAAAAAAGCTGCGTTAGCAGCCATTTTATTTTTTCAATCTCGAACATTTGCTGGATCTGCCTGGAGAAGAAAAAAGATTCCCCGCTGATCCCACAGATTATCGAAGATTAAAACCGATCAGATACAATTTGTGATATTATCAATTGTATTTATTGTTATTTTCGGGATCAATTTTGTGTTGCCAATTCTTAAAAATAATAATTATGAAAAAATTATTGTTGCTGTTTTGTTTTTCGATAATTCCTTTCCTGTTTTCATTTAAGACAGGTAATGAGGATAGTAAATTATCAATACCATTTGAAAAATACACTTTGCCAAATGGATTGACAGTCGTACTTAATGTAGACAAATCTGATCCCATTGCCGCCCTTGCCATTTACTACCATGTAGGTTCAAGCCGCGAAGTACCGGGCAAGACCGGTTTCGCACATCTTTTTGAACATATGATGTTCCAGAGATCTGAAAATGTCGGTGAAGACCAGTTATTTAAAAATATCCAGGGTGCTGGTGGCACTCTGAACGGGAGTACAAGCCAGGACAGGACAAATTACTTTGAGGTTATCCCCAAAAATGCCCTTGAAATGGCTATGTGGCTGGAATCGGACAGGATGGGTTATCTTGAAAATACAGTTACCCGGTCAGCCCTGACTAATCAACAGAATGTTGTTCAGAATGAAAAACGTGAAAGCGTCGATAATGCAGCCTACGGATTTAATTCGGGACTGATAGCAAAGAACCTCTATCCTTCAGGACATCCATACAGCTGGACTGTGATTGGGGAAATGCAGGATCTTGCCAATGCGAAAGTAGAAGACGTCAAAGCTTTTCATAAAAAGTATTATTCACCAAATAACGCAACTCTAGTAATTTCCGGCGATATTAACAAGGAAGAAGTTAAAGAATGGGTGAAAAAGTATTTCGGGGAAATACCATCCGGTGAACCTGTTGAAAAAAGAAGACCCAATGCCAGTGACTCTCACCTCAACTGTTAAACTTTATCACGAGGACAATTTCGCCAAAACCCCTCAGCTCACAATTGTTTTTCCGACTGTGGAACGTTATTCAAAAGATTCCTATGCGCTTAATTTCCTTGGCGATTTACTCTCAAATACAAAAAAAGCGCCTCTTTATGTCGTTCTGGTAAAAGAGAAAAAGCTTACATCGAGGGTCATGTCCAGAAATGGTTCACAGGAACTGGCAGGAAGCTTTATGATCTCCGTTCCGGCAAATCCCGGAGTCAACCTTACCGATGTCGAAAAAGCAGTCTTTGAAGGATTTGATAAATTTGAGAAGGAAGGTTTTTCTGATGATGATCTTACAAGGATTAAGGCTCAGTATGAAACCCGTTTCTATAATTCATTTGCCAGCGTTCAGGGAAAAGCATTTCAGTTTGCTGAATATACGATGAATACAGGAGATCCTGAATATTACAAAAAAGATCTTGCTGCTATTCAAAATGTTACAATGCAGGATATTAAGGATGTTTACAAAAAATACATAAAAGGGAAGAATTTTATCGAGACAAGCTTTGTTCCGAAAGGAGAGGTCAATCTAATAACAGCAGGATCAGTAAATGCAGGTATTGTTGAAGAAGATGTGACAAAAGCTGCAGAAGTTAAAGAAGTTTCAGCTGCAGAAGAGCCTATTGTGAAAACTCCGACAGCTTTTGACCGGTCTGTAAAGCCGCCTCTTGGACCTGATCCGACAGTTACTTTGCCTAAGGTGTGGACGTCTTCACTTTCCGACGGAATGAAAATATGGGGAATAAAGCAAAGTGAGCTTCCGCTAGTGCAATATTCTATTATACTCGATGGGGGTCATGAAGCTGAAGATATTTCAAAAGCTGGCCTGGCAAACCTTGTAGCTTCGCTTATGAATGAGGGAACGAAAAACAGAACTCCTGAACAACTTGAAGATGCAATTGGATTACTGGGTGCTTCAATACGGATTTCTTCAGGAAATGAAGATATCTCAATTGATGTAAGTACCATGTCAAAGAATTTCGAAAAAACAATCGCACTTGTTGAGGAAATGCTTCTTGAACCCAGATGGGATGAAGAACAATTCGGACTTACAAAAAGCAGGGTAATCAATACTCTGAAGCGTAACCAGGCAAGTCCTGACTATCTGGCTTCCACAACACTTAACAGACTTCTTTTTGGCGAAAACAATATTTTATCGGTCGAGACTTCAGGGACAGAGACTTCTGTTAATTCAATAACAATTGATGATCTTAAAGCTTTCTATAATAAGTATTTTTCTCCTTCGGTTGCAAAGCTTATTATTGCCGGTGATGTTGATCAGAAGAGAGTTGAGAAAGCATTCTCAGATTTAAGTCAGAAGTGGCATCCAAAAAATGTTGAGCTCCCTGTTATGACATGCCCTGCAGCACCTGAAAAATCTGCTGTCTATTTTGTCGATATGCCGGGAGCCAAACAATCAGTAATAGCTATTGGAGCACCCTCACTGCCCAGGACAAATCCCGACTACTACCCTGCATACGTTGCAAATTATAAATTGGGAGGCTCATTTAACGGGATATTTAATCTGATCCTCAGAGAGGAGAAGGGATTTACATACGGCGCCAGATCAAATTTATCCGGATTAAAGAATTATGGTTCCTTTTCAGCAACTTCAAGAGTCCGGACTAACTCAACGGTTGAGTCGGTCACAATATTTAAGACAGAGATGGAAAAGTACAGGGAGAATCAGCGTCAGGAGTATATTGATTTCACAAAAGATGCCCTTATTAAGGGAAACGCTCTCAGGTTTGAAACTCTTGGCAGCCTTCTGGGAATGCTGAACACCATGACTTCGTACAACCTGCCGGTAGATTATATTAAGAAGGAAGAGTCTTACGTTCGGGGGCTTACTGCTGATAAACAACTGGAAATCATTAAGAAGTATATTGATCCGGCACGAATGTATTATGTTGTGGTTGGTGATGCTGCAACCCAGCTCAATGATCTTGAGAAGGTTGGTTTGGGCAAACCGATTCTTGTAAAGAAATAATTCGTCATGGTTTAAGGGAATTCTATGTAACTTATAAAATATTAAAAACTTACACTGAGGCACACAAAGAAGTCACAGAGGGTCACAGAGTTGTAATTCTTAATCATTTTTAAACAGTTTTAATTGAGGATTATTTAGCGTAAATTTGTACCAGCCTTCAGTTATTAGTCGCTTTAAGACTGCATGACTGCACAACCACACGACTGCAAGACAATATATTGCCCGGATGGTAGGGACGAGCGTAAATAAAACACCCGGTGGGTGTTTTTAGCGAAGCAGCCAGACTGCAGGGGTGGACATTCCACCATCCCAGTCAATAGGCTGAGTTCTTTTTAAAAAATGATAATTTTCAACAGCTATCAAGGCTAATAGATTGCCCGGATGGTGGAATGGTAGACACGCAGGACTTAAAATCCTGTGGCCATAACTGGCTGTGCGGGTTCAAGTCCCGCTCCGGGTACCAAACGGCACAAGAGGTCAAAATCGACCTCTTGTTTATTTTTATGACATTCTAATATCCTCACTAATTAAAAGGATGAGATATATTGTAATTTTCAGGGAGAGGGTTGCAACTTTTAAATTTGAAAAATCGGTTTTTTTGTAAGAGTTGCAACCAGAAAAAATCTTATTTATTTGAATTCTGACTTCCTGTAAAATTCCAGGAGGTTCTTAACATTGGAATTTTTTTCTCAAGATATATCTTAAGGCCAAGGGCTTCGCTTAATATTTGATCATAGTTCGCTCAAATTCCATTTAACATAGTCAAACGCTCATTATAATGATTTAAGTATTGTGATTTAGTATCATTATCAAGAAATGATTTTTTTACCAAACCTTCAACATTTTTTTGTTTTATAAGAAAAGGCTCAAGTAATTTATTTACCCTATTCACGTTTATCCCAATTATTTTACCGAAATCAATAAAATCCTCTTTGCATGGATGGTGTCGAGTATTGTTTATCCTACAATCTGACCAGTGCCATTCTTTAAATAATTCGTCATCTAATGCAAAGAAACCGTCTTCTTCGACATGAATTCCTGTGTTCATTAGGTCATACGCAGGGCTTAATACATAATCTCCATTTTTAGTTTCAAGCAGGGAAAAATTCTTCAGGTGAGCATCCCCATTTGAAAATAAGAAGTTAAAAACTACCAAATTGTAAAATTTCTCCATCTCAATTTTCCAAGCTCCTACATGTTCCCTTATAAGTTCGGCTATTCCCTCATAAGAAAACTCATACTTAAAGTTATGTCCTGCATTTTCTTCCGTTTTTTCGGCCAAGGATGCGAAATCTTCTTTCGCTAATTTGATACCAAGATCACCAATATCAAATCGTTTGGTAATATATGCTGGTTCACCATTACTAAAGAAAACTAATCCATTTTCTGCTGTATTGATCTTATAGACCTGATTAGCAATTTGCATGGTTACATGTTCGTTAGCAGGTGCCATAGCCGTTTTCTGTAATCCGTGGGGTTTTGGTTTAAGGATATATGTACCCTGTTCTTTTTCTTCTGTTAATCGAAGGTTATTTTTCTCAAGTAATACTGAATATTTCTCCTGTACTCCAGAAATAGAAATTCTTTTCCTGTTTTGCATAAATTTCTTTTGGTCTTCTTCATCAATTTCTGGAGAATTGTAAGGTAAGATGTGGCTAACCTTTCGTCCATCAAACATTCTACGAAGAAAAAGGGGGCTATATTCTGAAAAGCCTTCCAGTAATAATCCTGGACAATTTTTTATCTCCATAGCATTATTTCCTAATTTATTTGCTTAACAGTTATTGCACCAATCGTATCATATCGAGCAGTGGCCAATAACAAACCAAAAAAATCATTCTCATCTATTTTTAGTTGCTTTGATTGAACAACTCTATTAGTTCCTTCTGAAAGCATGTTGAAAAAGAAAGGAAATAAGTGCTCTGAGGTATATTCCAATTGTTTCTTTGGTAATGTTAAACTAATTCCAGGTTTTGTTTTATCATTAAAATACAAGGTATCGTATTTAAAAATATATTCACCACTATCTGTCTCGGTCAATATACCTGCCAAGATACCATTTCTATATATTTCAGCTTTTCTCATTTATTTGGTTTTTTTAGTTCAAGTTTAATTTCTAAGCCTAATATATCAGCAATCTTTTGTAAATTATTTAATGTTATATTTCCTTTACCGCTCTCAAACCGTTTTAATGTTGCAATTCCTACTTCTGAAAGCTCTGCAAGGTATTCCTGATTTATTCTAAGAATATCCTTCCTTTCTTTTATTATCTTTATGATCTTATCGTTTGTCATTTCTCAAAAAATAAATTTGGTATCATATATGATCCTGTTTGGCAAAAATAGAATAAACCTTATTAAAAAACAACATAAATGTATCATATATGATACTAATTAGCATAAATAAGCATTAGAATACAAATTATCATTACGATAGTATCATATATGATACCGTATTGTCTTCATGATGCCAAGAAAAATAGAGAATTATTAAACAATCCTATTTGATTTACTTGATAGATTTTAATGATTGTGACTTAAGTCTTTGGTATAATAGAAGGCCATCCAACTGGTTGCAACTCGCTCTCGCACTGACACTCACACTAATTCAAAGGATGAGATATACCGATCTCTCATTCGGTTTTAGCGGACTCTGCTTTCACACTTGAATTATATATTGTACAAATATTTTAAAATCAAAAAATGATAGTTCCTTTTATAAAGTGACCACTGAAAACCATCAGAGCCGGGGCCCCAGGGAGATTGTATATTAGTAGTAATTAGAAGGGCGAAGTTGATTGCCAATAGGTGATCACACCTTGCAAAAATCTCTATTTCTATAATATTTCAAATGAAGTCATATACTATTTAAGCGAGATTACTTAATTTTGAAGAACATATGGTTAAAGTTTTAAACTTCATGACCAGATTAAGAGAAAAATATGCCAGATTTAGTACCACTGAAAGTGTGGACAAAGTTAGATCAAAAAAAAAATTGATTAAAATTCCTTCAGCATTACTGATATCGATTTTAATCACAGGAATCTTTTTTATTTCCTGGCGAACAAATAATAATAAACACGGAAATACCACTCAGGAATTAGAAGAAATCGTCAAAAACTTAATTAACGAGAATAAACAGATCAAAAACTGTGTTTTGTACGTGGCAAAAGGTGATGGTTCATTCACATGGTCAGGTATGGCTGGCATTGCAAATCAGGCTGGTCAAATACCCATGACAAAAGAGACACCGATCTATCTCGCAAGTATCACAAAAATTTATATAGCAGTTGCAATCATGAAATTGTACGAACAGGGCTCACTTAGTCTTGATGAACCCATATCAAAATATCTTCCTCAGGATCTGATTCACGGCTTGAATGTTTTTCAAGGGCAGGACTACTCAAATGAAATCACAATAGAACAATTATTGTCACATAAATCAGGTATACCTGACTATTATGATGAAAAAGGTAAAAATGGAAAGTCTCTCTTCGAAATCTTCAAGGAAGACCAGCACCAGCAATGGAGTGTGGAGGATCAAATCGCGTGGGTGAGGAATAACCTGATATCAAGGTCAATGCCAGGTGAAGAAGCTTTTTATAGTGACACAAACTACCAGTTATTAGGTAAAATTATTGAGGCCAGAACCGGAAAACCGCTTCATACCGTGTTAAGTGAGCTTTTATTCATTCCTCTGTCACTAAAGCATTCATGGCTGATCGGCGATCCCATCCTGCTGAACGAATCTTCTCGTGTTATCGCAGACGTGTTTTCGGGGGAAGAAAATATTACCAGGATGCGATCAAGTACGTTCTACTGGGCAGATGGCGGCCTTGTATCGACAACAGAAGATGAAGTAATGTTCCTGAAGGCCCTTAAAGAAGGGCGTATTATCAAACCAGCCACTTTAGAAATGATGCATCATTGGAATCCAATAAAAAATTCAGGTCCCTTCGAATATGGTTTTGGTACTATGGAGATTAATATACCTTCTGTGGATGTTCTCCCCGTTTGGGGTCACTCAGGTTCATTAGGATCCTTTCTCTACTATTCCCCAGGCACAGATCTCTATATTGCAGGAACCATCAATCAGACAAATGAAAGTAGAACTGCACTTCAGTTTATGATCAGGGCACTACAAGTTATTAGTCGTTTATAAAAAAGAATCATAAAGCTTGTTGCAACTTCTGTCCGTTCGGGGTACTAAAAAAAGAGTGAGAGTGTGAGTCCCGAAAAACACAAATCAATTATTTGTGTTTTTCGAGGATCCTCGAAAATCTAAGATTTTCGGGACAAGAGCGAGCAACTCTTTATTTCTCACTCTCACACTAATTTAAAGTCCCCTCCTGCAATTGGTTGACACTTTTTTCATTGCGTAAAATCGTAATTAAAATGCCGATTAAGAATGTCAAGATTACCCAAATCCAAAAATGTGGCTGAGGCACGTTTTTTTGCATAATCAATGGGGGCATAAGTGGGATAAAAGCATTAAAAAGGCCATGAACATAAAGTCCTGAAAATGGCCTGTTTCCTGAGATTTCTCTTATCCAGGAAAGAATAAAAGAATATCCGATCATCAGGAGAATAAAACCTCCGAAATTCATATAGGTTTGACTTGTACCTGTTATGAACCATAATGGAATATGCCAGATAGCCCATATGATACCTATAATAATGTTTGCCATCCATATCCCGAATTTGCTTTCAAGAATCGGTAGAGCATAACCCCGCCAGCCAAATTCTTCCTGACCTCCGCCCAGAAGGATCATAATTAATAAATATGGAATAAAAACCCATACAGAAGGTAATAACATTGGCAATCGTTCTTCCCCGAAAAATTCCGGGGAAAACCAGGCAATAAATGTACTGCCGCCAAAAATTATTATAGGAATAAAATAAGCTTTCCAGCCTAAACGGAAATCAAGAAAACTCCGAAGATATTTTTTAGAAGAACCCTTGCCTTTTCCCTTGTGCAAAGCAAAAAGCGCTCCCACAAGAGGCCCATAAACACCTATCATAATTACAGGGATTGTCAGGATTGATAATAATTTATCTGAGACAGGAATGATCCTGAAGCTGGCGAGGATGAGAGGTGTCCAGATTATCCAAGACCAAATAAACGTAATTAAAAAGAATCGGAAAGGGAAACGAACATTATTATTCATAATTAGAGTATTTTGTCGTTGCGATATCTCGCTTATTTATTATAAAATTTCTATTGTTATTTATCTACTAAAATTACTTTTCCATGTAATATATCTCCTTCAAAAATTTCCCGGACTCGCTGTGGTTCTTCAAAAAGCGGACTATGAGCAGACTGCTCAAACGTATAAAACCCTTTTATTGGTGCCTTAAGTTTTTCATAATAGGATTTTGCCTCCGTATAGGAGCAGGTGTAATCATATATGCCTTCGAAGAAATATACAGGAAGCTTAAGTTCAGGTACCTGTTTGGAAATGTCCGTAGTCGATATATTATCCCACAATATGCTGATACCGGAGCGGGATTTGCCGCGCCACATATTGACCTTTTCAAGTAAGGTATATTCGGGGCATAACAATGAAGGTAAAAAGATACCACTGATTACTGACCTCATGTTGTGTGTTGTGCCAACACCTAGGCTATGCATCGCAGGGTCGCGCAATACACGATATGCATCCGATATGCCTTCTGTCATAGTGACTGGTGCAGCTTCAAGTTTACAAACCATTTTTAAGTTGCCGTTCTCCCGGTACTTCTCTAGCATATACTCGTATGCAAGCATCTCAGATTTAAGCTGATTCGATATCTGAGCCACACCAATGTAGGCATGGTACAACTCAGGCATCCTTGAAGCCACATGGATTCCAATAAATGTTCCACCCGAATGTCCCATAAGGTAGATCTTTTCCTGTCCAAAGCGCTTACGAAGGTAATTAGTTACCTCTTTTGTGTCAGATATCATTTGCTCCAGAGTCATCGTTTCTGGTGGAATGTCAGCACTATAGGATAGACCTGAACCACGCTGTTCCCACCAGACTACTGTGAAATAGTCTTCAAGACCAGTAGGGTATTTACTGTGTAAGGAAGTAATCAGGCATACCCCCATGCAGGTAAAGCAGTACTGGATTAGTTGAATCTTTGCTCTTAATAAACATACCCTGTTCAACCCCGTTAATATTTACAAATATTTTCTCTGAAATGCTTCCTTCAAGAGGTTTCCCCCTTTCATCCAAAAATGGTTTAGCTTTTCCCGGGCTGCATGCCAGAAGAACCCCTACAAGGATAAGTACACAAACTAAAAAGATTGAAAGTATGATCAACATAATTCGTCCCCCTTTTTGTATGATCGATTTATTTGAAAATTGTTTCATTTATTTTCTGGTTTTTAAGATCTCGCATTGCTGATCGCTACCACTTGCCTAAGAGCAGACCCACGTAACAGGAAAAACCCCTCATGTTCTGATCCGTCATGTAATCCAAATGAGCATGGTGAACATACCTATAGCTTATGCCTGCGTGAAGCCACATGAAGCGGTTAAGAGCGACTTCGCAGTACAGTGAAGGCTCCAGTACAGGAAAGATATTGAAGTCATCATCGAATAATTTCTCTCCGTTGCTTTTTGGCTTATTTTGCCAAAATGCCGCCCCTGCGGCAATCAGTAGGGAACCACCAATATTCATCTTTTTCCCCGGGAGAAAGATGTAACCTAATTCTATGCCGCCGTATCCCATCTTAAATAACCGGTTTGTGTCCGCACTTGAATCCAGAATATCAATTGAGTTTGCTGTTCCATATCCGCCACCGCCGATGGTGTATCGGTTGTTAATAGTAATTGCACCCCGGCCTCCTGTCATGAATGCAAACTGATCATTGAAGCGAGAGAATTTGATGACGGGTCCCCCATAACCATTGTTAGTGATTTCGCCACCAAATAATTTTCTGGTTGCATCTGTAGTTTCTGGCACCGAAATTGCGAAATCAGCCAATATCGTATCCTGAGCAAAAGCTTGGGTCACATTTACTATTATAAAAGTTAGAATTGTCACAGCCCATAATAAACCGCTTGGTTGATGGAGATCTGATTTACACTTTCTCGTTCTTCTTATCATAATCCCATAGTTTAAGATAATTATGTCCAACGTTTGATGGTATGGTGTCGTGCGGGAATACGAGGCGATTTCCTATCAGTTTACATCGACTTTTTTTACGAGCCACGAACCTTCGAAAACCGCTGAAATCCGCATGCACTATACCATGTGTTGTGTGGCGTTATTTTTCATTTATAATAAATTGAATCCTTTTATCATTAGCCATACTGCTAATAATATTTCATTTAAAATTATCGGCAATAATAAAACTTGAAAAATGGGTAAATCAAGTCCAAATAATCTAAAGGTTGTTATTGCTAAAAGTACCAATGTGGCGATGATTCCCCATATTGAAATAAATTTTGGAATGACTTGAGTTCGATAGAATAGTACATAAAATAGAATTGCACCTAGTATAAAAAAATATATATGAATATCATTGTAAATTACTTCTCTGTATCCTTCTGTCGCTGGATTAAGAATAAATAAACCACCAATAATCATTAGTATTCCTTCTATAAACCTTGATATTACATAAGCATAAGTAAGTAGTTTGTTATTTTTAGAGTTAAAAACTGGAAATATTAACAACGGTATCCAAATTACTGCCAAACCACTTACAATATCTGTGATTACGCCAAGAAGAATGTTGTTCGTAATTGAATACGTGAGCATACTATATGCTGCTAAAATTAGCACTCCAATTATAAATGCTCTTTTCTTATTTGAAATTGTAATCATATTTGCATTTTTTGAATCACATGAATTTTAACGAACAGGTGTCAAGTAAAAAACAAGACTCCCGTTTATACTTACATTAAAGAATTTGTAATCAGTATCTATTGTTTTAAGCCAATAGAATTGAGGTCCTAACCGAATACCCCATCTCTTAGCTACGAACCATTCCTTATCAATACTCATATTTAGTCCAAATCCATTTCCTCCATCATCTCCAAAAGATTGCGACCATTCTTTTGCTAATGAAACCATACTATAAGCTGCCAGAACAGATATTTTAATATCAACTGGTGTACGATAACTAAAACCAAGTCCGAATGCATCAAGATTTATATAATTATAATCTCCGAATTTTTGCTTATTTAAGCCTCCAAATTCCCCAATCTGTATAGCAAACTTATCAGTAATACCCCAACCAATTGCATGATTTTTAGTTACTACAGAAAAACCATTACTGTTAATATTTGAATACTCTGTTGTAAATCCAGGACCAATACTAAATTTTGCAAACAATCCTTTTTGTGCATTGACATTAGATACTGAAATAAATAAAAAGCAATACAGAATTATAGTACCTCTTACTGTTTGAGTGAGGTTTTGACTAAAAATCAGTGTAGAGAACAAGGCAATCATTAATGTTGTTGAAATAAACTTTTCCATTGTGTCAGTTATATTTAATTATTAAAAAAACTTTTTATTATGTTATCCTTCCACCGAATTGACCGAAATTAGTTTCAGGTTTAAATCCATAATTCGATTTAAAGTTCCTCGCAGATGTGCTTCATCTTTCATAATACCGGTAAGAATAGTATTGTCTCCATCATAACTGATTTCCATACCATCAAACCAGTCTTCCCATTTCTTATCAAGATGCCCCTGAATTTTTATTTTGGTTTTGCTTTTCATATTTGTGTTTGAATTTATATGACAAAGGTCCGGCTCCCCCGGAAAATAAAAATCACCCTCAAGGATGATTTGTGAGGATGATTTTTGCAGAAAAGGAAGAATTCGTTTGAAAAGAAAAACCAGAAGAAGTTATATTGAGATTGAAATCTCCTGGCAGAAATTGTTTATATTATACCCAGCTCTTTGGCTTTGCTTATTGCTAGTGTCCGTTTCTCAACATCTAATTTCAGGAGAATATTTTTAACGTGTGTTTTGGCAGTATTTAACGAAATGAAAAGTTTATCTGCAATTTCCTGATTTGTTAAATCTTCTGCTACAAGTTTAAGAGTATCCAGTTCCCTGGCACTTAGAACAGTATCAGCCTGACTCTTTTTGAACTTTTCTTTTCTTTCAATAGCGAACTTAAGGTTTTCAATAAATTTGGCTGAAATTGAAGTATTTGTGACAATCTGTGTTTTAAATATTTCTTTTAAAAGATCACCAACTTCGTCCATGCAAAAAATAAAGAAGCTGATTAAATTTTCACCCTGGGCCAATTCCATAGCTTCAATTAAATCCATAATAGCTTTTTGCTGATTCCTTTGCATTTTATATAAAATGGCGTATGAGATTTTAAGGTCAATCAATCGTTCTGTTCTCTTTCCCTGGTTAATTATTGCATAAAGTTTTGAAAGTACTGGTTTCAGCTTCTGTTAGTTTGGATTCTGCCAGTAATAATCTGGCATAGACCATATAGACCGTTTCATTAACATGTGAAATTTCATTTCCAGCTGCTAAATCATAATCTCTGATTATATTATTAGCCTGAACGAATTGTTTAAGTTTAACAAGCCTGGCCAGCTTCCATGCAACAAGGTAGTATGTAAAATAAGGAGAAACCTCATTTTGTTTAATTATATCTTCTGCTTCATTAATCTTTTTTTCTGAACCCAATATGTCGCCCCGTTCATACAGCACCATTGAATAAGCCATTAGTACTAATGCCTTAAGCATTATATCACTCCCTTTTTTACACAGACTATCCGCAACTTTTATGTTTTCATATGCTTCATTTAATTCAACCCAAATGAATTGCGTATATGCCAGCGTCAAATAAACACTAGTAAATGTCCAATCTGTTTTTGTTATTTCCAAATATCCTTTATCTCTCATAAATGTCAGGAATTCGGAACATTTTTCATACGCAGATCTGTAATGGCCAAGCTGTTGCTCAGTGTCAGCCATTCTAAGAATAATAGTAGATATAAGATAAACGTTACCGGATTTTTTACCATACTCGTATGCTTTTTGGAAAGCATCGAAACTTTTGAATAAATCTCCTGCGGAATAATAAGCTATCCCAACAGAAAACCATGCCCAGCTATACCATAAAGGATCATCTTCCTGGAGGTTTTCCATAGCTGTTTTACTATAATGAAAAGTCTTTCCCGCATCTGCCGTTATTGAGTATAGGTACGAGAATGCAACAGATATTTTTCCCAGTAGTTTAGTATTATACTGAACAACTTTTTTTAATGAATTCTTATCATTAATTATATTCTTTGTATTTATTTCGGCCTTCTCTAAAAATGGTTCAGCTTTTTGAATCTGACCGGCTATGATTAGTATCCATGAATAGTATAAACAAAAGTTGGGATTCTTTGCAATAATTTCATCAGGCAGTAAATCACCATATTTAATGATAGCAGCATGTTGACCATTCTTCCACATTTTCTCAACCACCTCGCCAATCAGCTGAATGCTTTTTTCATGATTTTTAATTGCTAAAGCATGTCCAATAGCAAAATCAAACATATACTGTTTTTCGAACCAAATGCATGCTTTATTGTGAAGCTCAATAACAGCCTCTTTATCTCGCAACTGAATCCTCTGTTTTAATAACTCTGCAAAGAGGTGATGATATCTGTACCAGTTTCTCTCCTCATCCAGGGGAATAACAAACATGTTATTCTTTTCCAGTGTCTCAAGAATCGTTCTGGCTGTCATTTCTGTTCAAAACAGCGTTGCATAAAGGAGCCGACATTTGCTCCAGTATTGATGTTTGCAATAAAAATTCATTGATGTCGTCAGGCTGGATCTTCAGGACCTCCTCCATCAGATAATCCATAATATAGCGGTTATCTCCTTTTAAGTCCTGAATGAATCCTGAAATGTCTTCACGGCCCTGCATTGACATTGATGTAAGCTGCAGACCTGCAATCCATCCTTCGGTTTTTGTTTCAAGAGAATAAATATCGTCAATGGATAAGCCTAATTTCAGCTTTTTATTGAACAATACGGATATATCATTTGCTGAAAAACTGAGGTCTGATGAACGTAACTCAACCAATTGATGCTGACTTCTTAACCTTGAAACAGATAGTGACGGGTCGGAACGGGTCAGGATTACAATATGGATATTTACGGGAATATGCTCCAATAAATAACTTACCAGGTTTAATACCTCGTTACTCTTTATCAGATGAAAATCGTCGAGTACCAATAAAAAGTTTTGATTGATACTAAGTATTTCGTTGATTAACAGGCTGGCAATTGATTCGACAAATGGTTTATTGGGCGAATTTAATAGTTTGAGGGCTCCTTCCCCAAATGTTGATTGAAGACTTTGAATACCTGAAATTATATAGCTTAAAAAAACAGCCGGGTCATTATCACTATTGTCGAGTGAAAACCATGCTGTCGGGATTTTATTCGAATCAATCCAGTCACTTACAACTGTTGTTTTGCCAAATCCGGCAGGAGCAGAAACAAGAATCAGCTTTCGACTGAGCCCGGTGCTCAGCTTTTCAAATAGTTCTGACCGATGTACTATATTATTTCCGGCAGGAGGAATATGGAGTTTTGTTAAAAGCATTAATGCAATTTAACACAATTTTGATCATCAAATATTTTTTAATGAAAATCAGCAGTTTGCAGTTATGTCCAGGAGGGTGGGAATTGAAGCTACATTTGTATTCCAAAATGATAATAAGATGCAAAAGCCGGTATTGTTGACCACATTTGGACGGTCATATTACAGTAATAATATTTCTCTGGACATCAAAGATTTAACTCCGGCTTTTTATGGTCAATTTATGCGGCCAAATGTGGTCAAGGTCACTGGCTTTACCACAAGTATGTAAAACACTCCCACAATTATCGCTGCTTTTCTATTTGAATTCATTTTTATTTCCGTTAAATTTTCATTTATTCAACTTAATAATTCATTTTGATGGTGAAATAATAATAGTATCTCTGCTGATAGTATATGCACCAAAATAGCCGAGCGCTCCATTACTTATATTTGTGTTGGGATTTGCCGGGGTTGTAAATGACATCATCTCTGCACCTCCTGAAATTGGGAATAAAGTTTTATAATAGTCATACGTTTTCTCATCAAGTGAATATAGCTCAACTACAACTGTATCTGACTGTTGAAATACATCATAGCTCCAGGTTAATTCAACATTATTGCCATTATTAACGTCGTCATTATAAAGATCTTTGCTATACTTAGCTTTTAATTTATCGTTAATTTTGTATGTTTTTAACCGATAGAAATTGCGAAACTCCTCAGGATCGGAAAAGTGACAACTTACCACATAACCTACCTCATAAATAATGCTTTCGGATTATAGAGACAGGTTAATGAATCAATATTAACTTTTTGAGGAATAGTTGCTTTTGCCACATATTATTTCCCTTCTGAAAGAATGTTAAGAGTATAATTTATACTCGATTTAGCCTGAACACTTTCTCCCAGATAAATACCTGGTTCAACTTCATTGAATTTTACGACTGTGCCTGCATTGTCTGTTAATGTAATAACAGCATCTGAAACTGTCGGATTTGTTTTGTGATTAAAATAATCAGTCGTTTTTGACAGCTTTATTATGCACTGGTTATCAAAATCATTAATTACACCTTCAATGACAAGTTTTGGTTTCATATAGTCTAATTCAATTTCAATAACACTTTCACATGATGTTAAAATTATTATTAGGCTAAAGAAAATAAGCATTGTTTTCATTGGTTTAAAATTTAAAATTATAAGTAATTGAAGGGACTATTTGAAATAGAGATTGTTGAACAGCTTCTGTTTTCGAAGGATCATTTTCATTTTCTCTGAAACTGATTGAATAAGCGTTTTTACGTGCATAAGCGTTGTAAACTGAAAAGTTCCAGCTTGATTCAAATTTTTCCCGCTTTTTATTTGTGAGAGTTACCCCTAAGTCAAGGCGATGATAATCAGGCATACGATAGCCATTTCTGTTTGTATATGCCGGAACTGTAATTCCATCAATTACATACTTTCCTTCCGGAAAAGTAACAGCATTTCCGGTGTTGTATACCCAATTCGCTGACACTTTCAATTTATCATTAAAATCATACATCAAAACAATTGACACATCGTGCGTTCTGTCATGTTTTACAGGATACCATGCACCATCATCAATTTCATTAATCGATCGTTCAGTTCTTGAAAGAGTATATCCAATCCAGCCAGTTAAATCACCGGTCCTCTTTTTGATAAAAAGTTCTGTCCCATATGCTCTTCCCTTTCCGAAAACCAGCTGAGATTCAACATGTTCGTTAAGAATTATATTTGCGCCGTTTTGATAGTCAATTTGATTTTGGAAGTTTTTATAATATACCTCTACTGAGGCTTCAAACATATTGTCTTTGAAATTTTCAAAAAATCCCAAAGCAATCTGGTCGGCAATTTGTGGTTTCACATTTTTACTGCATGAGATCCATACATCGGTGGGTAACGCGACAGTTGAATTTGAAAGAAGATGCATATATTGAGCATTTCTTGCATATGACATTTTAACAGACATTCTCTCGTTGACTATATAGTTTAAAGTCAGTCTCGGCTCAAAATTGCCATAATTCTGGATTATATCCCCTTTGTTGTATGAGGTAGAGCTGGTTATTATGTCATTTTCATTATAGGTATAAACTGTATCAGGACCGATAACAGCACAATTTGAATATCGTAAACCATAATTTAATATTAACCTGTCTGATATATCAAACTTATGTGATATGTAAACAGCGCTTTCAACAGCATGTTTCTTGTCAATAACTTTTGAGTTGGTAAAATCTTCGTTTTCTGATTTTAACTCACCTGGACGAAATGTATGGTCTATTATATTAAATCCGAATTTAATGGTGTTTTTTGGGTTGATAAAGTATTGAAAATCTTCCTTTAAATTAAAATCTCTGATACCTGAAGTAACTTCTAATAATTCCCCGACATTATAACCGATACCATAATTATAATCGCTGTAAATGAGGGAACTGTTTAGAAAAAGTTTATTACCGAATATATGATTCCACCTTAAAGTTGCAGTTTTATTTCCCCAATTAAAACCCACTAAATCGGATATTTTGAAAACATCCCTGCCAAAATATCCCGAAAGAAATATCCTGTTTTTATCATTTATTTTAAAATTTGCTTTTGCGTTAAAATCATAGAAATAAAGTTTTGTGCTTTTAGCTGCAGGATCCTTCCATAAGGGTAGAAATATATCTGCATAAGTTCTTCTGCCTGAAATAATGAATGAGCCTTTATCTTTTACTATCGGAGCTTCTATAGTGATTCGGGAGGCGATTAAGCCTATGCCACCTGAAGCAGCAACCTTTTTTGAATTCCCTTCCTTCATTTGAATATCCAATACCGATGATAGACGTCCGCCATAATTTGCCGGAGCATTGCCTTTATAAAACTCCATGTCTTTTACAGCATCTGAGTTGAATACTGAGAAAAAGCCCAGTAAATGTGCAGAACTATAAACCGGGGCTTCATCCAGAATTATCAGGTTTTGATCGGCACTTCCACCCCTGACATAAAAACCGCTATTCCCCTCGCCAGCTGATTTTACTCCCGGCATAAGTTGAATAGTTTTTAAAATATCCTGCTCACCAAATATCACTGGAATAGATACCACATCTTTTGGAGATATTTTTAGAACACTCATTTCCGGAGCCTTTATGTTCTTATTGGAGGCCTCGCTTACTATTACAACTTCAGCTATTTCTATAGCTGCTTGCTGTAACTCAACATTGTTAATGATATTACTGGTTAATTCAATATTTTCAGTTTTACTAATATTGCCCAAGTATGAATATTGAACTGAATGTTTCCCTTCGGGTAAGGTAATTGAGTAAAAACCATATGCATTTGCCATAGCACCTCTATACAACTCTTTTATCTGTACTGTAGCCCCGATTAGCGCTTCACCGGTTTCGGAACTTTTTATGTATCCGCTAATCGTATATTTCTGCTGTGTCATCCCTTTACAGGTTATTAGAATCAGTATCAACAGGAATAGTAATCGTCTTTTTTTCATAATGTTATTTTTTAATTTATTAAATACTTACTTGTTATTTTCTCCCTCTGCAGAATTTACTGAAATGAGTTCCAGGTTCAAATCCATTATCCGATTTAAAATTCCGCGCATGTATGCTTCATCTTTCATAATACCGGTAAGAATAGTATTGTCTCCATCGTAACTGATTTCCATACCATCAAACCAATCTTCCCATTTCTGATCCAGGTGTCCTTTTATTTTTATTCTGGTTTTGCCTTTCATATTTGTGTTTGAATTTATATGACAAAGGTGCGGCTCCCCCGGAAAAGAAAAATCACCCTCAAGGATGATTTGTAAGGATGATTTTAGTATAAATAGAAGAATTTGTATGAAAAGAAAAACCAGAGAAAGTTATAGTGAGATTAAGAACGATAGACAGGAAATTGTTTTATATTATACCCACATCTTTGGCTTTGCTTATTGCTTGTGTCCGTTTTTCGACATCCAATTTCAAAAGAATATTTTTAACGTGTGTTTTAACAGTATTTATGGAAACGAATAATTTATCGGCTATTTCCTGGTTCGATAAATCTTCGGCAATTAGTTTTAGCATATCGAGTTCGCGGTCGCTTAAGACGGATCCTAAATTATTTTTCATGAATTTTTCTCTCTTCTCCAAAGCGAGTTTAAGTTTGTCGATTAACTTCTTAGGGATTTTAGTTGTTGTAGTTGCCTGTATTTTGTAAACTTCTTTTAGTAAATCACTTATATTAGAATGAAAAAGAACAAAAGACATCAATATGTTTTCACAGGCAGCATCCTCTAATGCTTCCATCAGGTATGTTATGGCTTTTTCTTTGTTTCCTGTGGCCTTATTCAAAATAGCATATATGATTTTAGTTTCAATTATTCTCTCAATTCTATTTGCGGCTTGTGCCATTTTCAATAATTTTGAAAGAATAATCTCCGCTTCCCTGAATTTCATTTCGAGTATTAACAAACGAGCATAATCAATATATGCATGTTCATGTGAATAAGGTATTTTTTTATCATATTCTAATTCATTTTCTTTAAAAAAATGGTTGGCCTTTTCAAGTTCATTCTGTTCAATTAGCATAAATCCCTTCGTGGAAATATATATCGACATAGTGGTTGGTAATACAATATTTTGTTTTAGAATATTATCCGCCTCATTTATCATCTTTTTAACCCCGGCTAGATCTCCACGTCCCAATAAAGCAAGTGAGTAAACCATTAATACATGGACCTTAATAGTAATATTTGATTCGTTTTTACATAAGTTATAGGCAGTTTTAATGTTTTCGAGAGCATCATCGAAGTCTGTCCGCATAGATTCTATACCTGCCATAGATGAATACACCCCGGCATAGGTACATTCCGATTTTGTAATTTGGGAATAACCACTTTCTTTCATAAAGGTTATAAGGTCGGAGCACTTCTTATAAGATGATGTATAAAGCCCCATCCTTGCCTCAAGGGTAGATAACCTGTTTGCAATGGTAGTAATAAGATATATGTTTCCTGATTTTTTACCATACTCCAGCGCTTTTTCAAAAGCTATAATACATTCCTTAAAGTTTTCCCGATACATCTCTGCCATGCCAATTGAGTACCAACCCCAGCTAAACCACAAAGGGTCATCTTCCGAAAGGTTTTCCATAGCTGCTTTACCATAGCTGAAAGTTTTTTCCGAGTCTGCTGTTATTGAGTAGAGGTAAGCAAAGGCAACGGATATTTTTCCTAACAGTTTCTTACTATATTGAACCACCTCATTTGATGAATTTCTATCATTAATGATCTGCAATGTAATTATTTCAGCACTCACCAAAAAAGGTTCAGCTTTCTGAATCTGACCGGCTATGATCAATATCCATGAATAGTATAAACAAAAATCCGCATTCTTTTTAATGATTTCATCAGGCAGTAAATCACCATATTTCATAATAGCAGCATGCTGACCGTTTTTCCACATAGTCTCTGCTATTTCCCCAAGAAATAGCATGCTTTTTTCGAAATTTTCTGTCACAATTGCATGTTCAATTGCAAATAAAGGCATCGAATTATTATAAAACCACTCACTTGCTTTATTATGAAGTTCAATAATGGTTGCTTTTTTTCTTAAATTAAGTCTCTGTTTTAATAACTCCGCAAAGAGGTGGTGATATCTGTACCATTTCCTCTCAGTATCCAGAGGTATAACAAACATGTTATTTTTTTCCAGAGTCTCAAGAATCAGCTGGCTGTCATTTCTGTTCAAAACAGCGTTGCATAAAGGAGCCGACATTTGCTCCAGAATTGAAGTTTGTAATAAGAATTCTTTGATTTTATCTGTTTGGATCTTCAGTACCTCCTCCATCAGGTAATCCATGATGTAACGATTATCTCCTTTTAAGTCCTGAATGAATTCGGAAATATCCACTCTGCCTCGCATTGATAAAGCTGTTAGCTGCAACCCCGCAATCCAACCTTCTGTTTTGGTTTCGAGCGAATAAATATCTTCAATGGATAACCCTAGCCTTAATTTTTTATTAAATAGTATTGAAATATCATTTGCCGAAAAACTAAGGTCTGATGAACGTAACTCAACAAGTTGATTCTGACTTCTCAACTTTGAGATAGACAACGCCGGGTCAGAACGGGTCAGGATTACGATATGGATATTACCGGGAATATGATCCAATAAATAGGTAACTAATTTTAATACTTCGTTATTCTTAATCAAGTGAAAATCGTCGAGTACCAGTAAAAAGTTTTGGGTGATACAAAGTATTTCGTTGATTAACAAACTGGCAATTGATTCGACAGATGGTCTGTCGGGTGAATTTAACAGTTTGAGGGCGCTTTGCCCAAATGCTGAATGAAGACTTTGAATACCTGAAATAATATAGCTTAAAAAATCTGTCGGATCATTATCCCCATTGTCGAGTGAAAACCATGCTGTCGGGATCTTATTTTGATCAATCCAGTCACTCACAACTGTTGTTTTACCAAATCCGGCAGGAGCAGAAACAAGAATCAGCTTTCGACTCAGCCCGATGTTCAAATTCTCAAATAGTTCTGATCGGTGAACTATATTATTTCCAGCGAGAGGAATATGTAGTTTTGTTAAAAGCATGTGTGAAATTAGGAAATATTTTGATCACAGATGTATTTTTCGTAATGAAAATCAGCAGTTTGAGGTATGTACAGGAGAACGGTAAATTGTCGGCTCTCTAATATTTAGTCCAATCAAAATTAAAGTTATATCGAACTATTTATACAAAAAATCTCGTTTAGTTGGTTGCAACTTTTGACCGTTCGGGGTTTTCCTCCCCCCTCTCCACTACCTCAAATGCTGCCAAAACTTCACTAATCCATATAATGAGTTGTCCGGATTCCCTGAAGACAGGGATTTTCCTATTCGAACTTTCTATTTCAGATCGGCTGAATGTTTTTGAATCCTGACAATCGCTCCGACAATATCCTCCATGTCCTTTTTAGAGCCATGAAAAGTGATCTGCGGAAGGGACAATCCGGTTTCCTTTTCAATCTTCTCATTGACAGGACAATGATTCTCCTTCCGATATTTATCGAGACGTTCCTTTGAGTATATCCTTTGAAAGGATCCGGAAGTCAGGTAGGCCTCAATTTCCGGGCTTGAATGCAGTGATGAATCGATTCCGTTACCCAGTTCTATGCCTTCCGCGCCCATGGCTTCCCGGAATTTTCCTTTTGGAAGACCGCTGAAGAATTCCTTGTCATAAATAAGCTGATATTCATAATAAGCCCTTCGGGTCTGACCTTCATATTTTTTAACCGGACTGACGCCTTTGATTTCCGACAACAGCTTTTCAAGATGTTGCGCATTTTCGTCGCGGAGCCGGCAAAGTGTTTCCAATCGCCGGATCTGCCCCATCAATACAGCTGCAACAAAAGGTGTCATTCTCTGGTTGGCTCCGGTGAAATATCTATCTTTTCCATGAGGATCTCTTCCATTGTTAGTATATCCTCCGACCCTGGCCAGCAGAAGTTCATCGTTCCCGATCACAGCTCCACCTTCTCCGCCGCACAGACTTTTAAAGGCCTGGAAGCTGAAACAGCCCATGTCGCCCAATGAACCGAGTTTCTTTCCCCTCCATTCACCCATATGGGCCTGGCATGCATCTTCGATGACAAATAATTTATGCCGCCTGGCCACAGCGAGGATCTTATCCATACTGGCGGCAGAGCCTCCGATATGTACAGGCAGGATAGCACGGGTCCTATCATTGATACGCTCTTCGATCCGGTCGGCATCCATTTGAAAAGTTTCGGGATCCGAATCGACAAAAACCGGTAAGGCAAATACATTAAGCGACGATTGGGCAGTGGCAATAAAGGTATTGGTCTGTGTTATCACCTCGTCACCCGGCCCTATATCCAGTGCGCGTTGGGCAGCTTCAAGAGCATTTGTGCCTGAATTGGTGAGTGCACAGAAACCTGTACCCATCAGGTTTGCATACATCTTCTCAAACCGTGCTGTGAAGTTTTTTTCATTTCCATCAAATTCAGACCATTTGTTGCTTCTGAAGGCTTCCACGTACAATTGGATATCCGAGTCATCGTAGACTGGCCATTTTTTGCCCGGGACCAACCCCTGTGGACGGACAGGTGTCCCCCCCAGAATTGCTGGTTTATCACCTTCGCGGATAATAGTTGAACCAAGCGATGTCATCCCAACAGAAGCGAGGATGATACCAGTGGCCGCAGCTGAAGATTTTTTCACAAAATTTCTGCGGGTCAATGATTTTTTTTTCATAATCTGTCTGTATTATAGCGTATTTAATTATCGACAGGAAACTTCTCAGATACTTCCGGCAAATTCCCA
Organism: uncultured Bacteroidales bacterium; assembly: GCA_963831935.1. Lineage (GTDB taxonomy): Bacteria > Bacteroidota > Bacteroidia > Bacteroidales > VadinHA17 > LD21. The sequence continues at coordinate 11,848 of CAWHSH010000008.1, read as the reverse complement.
GTTACCTGATTCGTGATAAGCTGTGACAATATCAGCCGGCCTCATCCATTCCACCTTGTCTGAAATATGTTTTCTGATACGTCCGGCCACTGTTTTGAATGCTTCGCATCCGCAACCCGGCCACGTTAGTCCGGTGAACTTTATACTTTTTCTTCCGGCATCAGACAGAATCCCTGAAAAATAGTTCCGATATTCCTGCTCAGTAACCGAGGGTTCATGAAGCCATAATCCTTCATGTATTCCGTTTTCTTTCTTCCTTCCGTTTTTAAAATCATATAGGGTATCATGGGTAATTATTTCCATGTGAGTATCAATCCCCTTTGACCATGCCCTATTTAAGACATATAAAAATTCTTGCTGGTTTTGATTGTTATCAGTGATAATTGATTTTCCATTATATCCGGGAATAAAACTTGCTTCTCCTTTTATCCCGTTCAAAGCACAGTAATCGACAAAATCTTTGAACGCTTTAGCTTTTACTATTTCAGGATTTGTATCATCCAGATAGAATGATAGAATCATCTTTTTATTTCTTCCATTGCCATTTAGTACGCAGCCGGTGGCAGGAAGGGGAGATGGAAGCGCTGCTAATGCAATTGCGGCCAAACCTGAAGACAGGAATTCACGCCTTTTGATCGACTTTCCGGACATAATATAAGAGTTATTTACAAGGTAAGGTCAGGACTAAGTTATTCAAATTTTCTCACTCTCACACTCACTCTCTAAGTCCTGCTATTTTGAAGTCTTCTAGTCCAAAGGTCGTCTATTTTATAAATTGTTTTATTCTCATCTTCGGCATTTCACGCACTCTCCCATTCTAGTTTAGACTTCCCAAAACCTTAATAATTCTGAAGATGAGTTGTATGAGTTCCGTGAAGACAGGGGTTGCAACTTTTTATTTCCAAAAAACGGGATTTTCAAAGAAGTTGCAACCTGGCTCAAAGATTCATCTGGATAGGATCTCATAATAAGAATAATTATATTTTTGTCATTAGTGTCCACTAATATCATTTTTTTATGAAACAATCATTTTGTCTGAGAAAAATCATTTATACTTCAATAATCTCAATCCTGGGTTTTTCAGAATCATTTGCCCAATCAGGTAACGATTGGCCATGCTTTCATGGATCTGACCGCACCAATAGGTCAGCAGAAACTGGTTTGCTGAAAACATGGCCTAAAGGGGGACCTGAGCTTTTATGGACAATTTCAGGTATCGGTGAAGGATACAGTTCAGTAATCGTTGCAAATGATCATCTTTATACTGAAGGAAGGTCAGGAGATATGACTGCTGTTTTTTGTTTTAATTTAAATGGAAAACAAATCTGGAAGAAAACATGCGGAAGGGCATGGAATACAAACTTATCATGGGCATCGACATATGTCGGCTCAAGGAGTACACCAACCTATTCGGAAGGAGTGCTCTATATTCTGAGCGAAGCCGGCCTGCTTGAAGCTCTCGACGCATTGACAGGCAATGAGTTATGGACCAGAGAATTAACTGCTGATTTTAATGCATCAATACCTGAATACGGTTACTCAGAATCAGTTCTCGTTGATGGTGATAACCTTTATGTGAAACCTTTTGGCAAAAAGGGGTATCAGATATGCCTGGATAAAAAAAACGGCAATGTGATCTGGACCAGTAATGATAACAGCGGAAAGACAGGATATGCATCATTTGTAATCAGCGACTTTGGAGGATTCCGGCAGCTTATTACCTCCACAGGTAATAATTATTATGGGCTTGATTCCAAAACGGGCAGGCTCCTGTGGAAAGTTGATTTTGCGAACCAGAGGGAACTAAATGTTGCAGATGCTGTAACTTACAATGAATATGTTTTCGTTTCAAGCGGTTACGGAAAGGGAAGTATGCTTTTCAAAATGAAACCTTCGGGAAAAGTACTGACAACCGAAAAGGTCTGGGAATCTGGTCTCATGGATAATCATCATGGCGGTTTCCTCCTTCACAACGGATATATATATGGTTCAGGTACAAATCAAAGAGGTTGGTTCTGCCTCGACTTTTATACAGGGAAAGAGATGTGGAAAACAAATGGTAAGGGTTCTCTCACATATGCTGATGGAATGCTCTATCTTCTTGATGAACGGGGGACAATGAGACTTGTTAAATCTGATCCGGGTAAATATGAGTGTACCGGTGAGTTCACTGTTCCCAAAGGCGGAGAAAGTCTTTACTGGGCTCATCCTGTAGTTTGTGGTGGAAGGCTTTATATCAGGCAAGCGGATAAGATCTTCGCTTATGATATAAAAGCGAAGTAAGATTAACGTCATTATATCAATTAAAATTTTTAATCATGAATCGCAGAAAGTTTGTTAAAACAGTTCCAGCAGCTGCACTGCTTGCGACTTCAGGAGATTCTCTGATCGGATCATCAGTCCCCGAATTGAAGCCAATCCCTCTTCCCGATCCTGATAAGGAAGGTGGTATGGCAATTATGTCATGTATCAGCCAGAGAAAAACAACCAGGACAATTAGTTCAAAAGAAATTTCTCTCCAGCTCCTTTCTAATATTCTATGGGCCGGATTTGGTGTAAATCGTGAATCAGCCGGTTTTAATAAAAAGGGACGAACTGCTCCGTCAGCAAGTAATTCGCAGGAAATAGATCTTTATATTGCTCTTGCCAGAGGAGTTTATATTTATGAACCAACTGGACATCAACTCATACCTGTGGCAGAAGGCGATTTCAGGGCAAGATCAGGAAGGCGTGCTGCTGCAACAGCACCGCTTAACATATTTTTTATTGCTGATACAGCAAGATATGATTTGGGACCATCACAACCCGATCGGTCCATTGGCGATCCTGAGGTTCAAAAGTCCTATTATTACACGGATACAGGTTTTATTGCTCAGAATATTTACCTGACTGCGGCTTCAAATGGTCTTGCAGCATGGTTTCACAATTGCGACAAGGTAAATACTGTTAAGGAATTCGGATTGAAGCCAACCCAAAAAGTTTTATTTGCCCAAACAGTTGGTTATCCTGAATGACATTTCTGGTCGCCTCCTGTCATATATTCTGTAATAACTGGAACCCTGGAGGATGACGGATGTATTTTGAGTTATGATGGAACCCTCCTTATTTTTAAGGCACTTCAATACATCACCTCCCGTGTAAAGCAAGTCTATAAATCAAGTGCAGCTTTTGTCCGTTCTGTTTTTACACTCTCGCACTGAGCTCTGCGCCCTGGCCCTGTGCTTTCGAACAAGTCTTCCGGCAAAGATGCAACCAGGGACCCCTTTTTATCTCTCCTCTAGATAATTTCATGAGGATTTATGGTGATAATAACACTTGATGCTCGCCTGTATTTCGGATATCAAATAACCAGCGGATTAATTATGAATTGTTGAAATTAGTTTTAATCGATTAAAAAGACTGATCGTACTTCTTCTGCAGTAATTTACCTCATTTTTACCTTTAATTACCTTGACATGGTCATGTGAATACTATATTTTTAATCGCTTTTTTAGAATAGTAATTAACTAAACTACTTAAAACAATAAAAATGAAATCTTCGATCAAAGGTATTACAGTCTCAGTTTTTCTTATGTCAATAAGTATATTGATGAGTCAGGCACAAGATTGGCCGCAATGGCGAGGCATAAATCGTGATGGAAAGGTTACAGGATTTAAAGCTCCGCAATCATGGCCACAGCAATTTAATCAAACCTGGAAGGTGCCAGTTGGACTTGGTGATGCAACTCCGGCTTTGGTAAGTAACAATCTTTATGTTTTCACCCGTCAGTCGGATAATGAAATACTTCAATGTATTGATCCAACAACCGGGAAACAGGTGTGGCAATCAACCGGATATCCCGCACCGGTTGTTTCTGGCCCTCCGGCTTCTCACCCCGGTCCCAGAAGTTCAGTATCAGTATCGGAGGGGAAAGTTGTTATTGTGGGAGTTGGAGGGAATATTGCCTGCTATGATGCTGCAAATGGTAAACTTATCTGGAAAAATGAAGATTTTAAAGGTGCAGTACCTCAGTTTTTTACGGGCATGTCACCTTTGATAACCTCAGGTATCTGCTGTGCTTATCTTGGAGGCCCTCAAACAGGCCAGTTTATGGCATTTGATCTTACTACAGGTGCAATAAAATGGAAAGTTGAAGGAGAAGGTCCGGGATATGGATCTCCGGTTTTAATAACAATAGATGGTTTAAAACAGATAGTTTTTCAGGCACAAACAAAACTTATAAGCTTCAACCTCACTGATGGCAAACAACTATGGGAATTTGCCACTCCGGTTGGAACCGGCAGGGTAATGAATGCCACAAGCCCTGTTGTTGATCAAAACAAGATTTACTATACAGGCCTGAACAACGGAGTTAATGCAATAGAAATCAAAAAAGAAGGAAACTCATTTACTGTTAATAAATTATGGAGCAATCCCGATTTCAGCACAGGATTCAGTACACCACTGTTGAAAGACGGATTCTTATATGGCCTGTCAAATCAAAGCAGACTTTTCTGCATAAATGCAAGCACAGGTCAGACGGCATGGAAGGACGAGACTCCCCTTCAGAATTTCGGGTCATTGGTGGATGCAGGATCTGTAATTATTGCGTTGACAAGTAACTCAAATTTTATAGTCCTGAAGCCAGACGGGCAGAAATATAACCAGTTGGCTTTGATAAAGCTTGTAGAAAGTTCAATTTATGCACATCCTATTCTCTCAGGCAACAGGATCTTTATAAAAGACAATGAATCATTGACCTTGTTCACAATTAACTGAAAGTTCATCATAGTTAGCCAAATCGATTAAATCAATAAAAATTACTGATTCCTTCAAATAGTTGTGAAGGCTGGTTGGATTTGGTTTATTGCAAGTCTATTCAAAGTATCATTCCTTCCTGAGTGAATGATACTTTTATTTATTACATGCTGATATTCTTAAACCGATTAATCCGTTAAATTTGTTTATGGAATTCTGATTACTTTAGTAATATTCAACTAATGAGATCTGAAATAAGAAAAGAAAGATTCAAGGGTGGACTTCCTTTGGAATTTGAAATTATTTCTATTTCAGACTTATACAGGAAAAGTAAAAATCTGCTTACTACCCTGCACCGGCCTGAATTTTATCATATCATCTGGATACAAAAAGGAACTCCCACTCATTTAGTTGATTTCAACTCAATAATAATAGTTTATTTGCCGGAAACTTAAAATTTGTCGGAACCGGAGGTGGACCAGCGTTAAATTTCAAAGATATTGAACCAACTGCACTGGAACTAATAGGAACGAAAATATCGGAAAAACCTGTTGAAATTATATATGACCAGAGCAAAAGAAATTATCTCCATCCGGTTGAAGGAAGTGAGGCTGATAAGATTGGAGCGGGATTATTCATTACGAAAAAATAATTAGTACCAAACTTAATTACTTTTAATAAGAATCAAATTATGAGACCCATTTTGACATATGCATTTGTTCTGATAGTTTTCGTTGGAACTTTTGCTGGCCAGCAATCTTCAAGGAGTTGGACAGACGTTAACTATGCCGGAGATGATAAGCAGTATCACTCTTTGGATATATTCTTACCAGAAACTATTAAGCCTTCATATCCTGCTATTGTAGTAATTTATGGGAGTGCCTGGTTTGGCAACAATGGAAAAGAATCAGCATTCAGAATTTATGGAAAATCTCTGCTCGAAAGTGGTTTTGCAGTCATCGTCTCTTTTCCTCGCTCCCACTCTGGCCACGTAGCTGTTGCGAAGGTGGGCTCTCCCACTCACACTTTTTCAAATGGCCCCGCCTGACTTCCTGTAATACTCCAGGAGGTTATCTGGCCTCGGGACTTCTTTAATATTTCAACTTGCCGTTTATAAGACGAACCTTGCAGTAAATAAAGTGAATTCAACCGTACGTTGAATCAATATTATAATTGAGCAACAACCTAAGAAGAAATCTGTCTTTTGAGAAAAACAACTAATCAAAACTACCTCAGGATGTTCAGGTATTATCTAAAACTTGCTTTTAAGAGCATTATCAGCCAGCGACAGCAGTCTATAATAAGTGCTGTAGGATTATCAGTTGCGCTAAGTTGCGGCATCCTTATACTTTTATATGTTCAGTATGAATTAAGCTTTGATAAGTACCATGTAAATGCCGGGAATATTTACAGAATAATATCAAAGCACTCAGCTAATTTCAGTTACATGGGGAAAGATCTTTTCGCCGTAACCCCTGCTTCACTGAAAGATGCTCTGATTACTAACATCCCTGAGATTGACAAAGCCACCAAATGCAGGATGACAACTCGTCTCCTTGAATATAATTCATCCTTGTTTAATGAAAAGGGTTTTTTGTATGCTGATCCTGATTTTCTGAAGATATTTACTTTCCCGGTCATATCAGGTAATCCTGTTGAAGAGTTGAAAGAACCGTTTACTCTGTTCATAACTGAAGAGATGGCTGAAAAGTACTTTGGGAATGAAGAGGCAGTTGGAAAAACAATTAAAGCTGATAACAATTATTTATTTACAGTCAGGGGTGTTTTGAAAAATATTCCTGATAATTCACATTTTGATTTCCATTTTCTTACCGGCTTCGAAACATTATACAACGAAAGAGGAGGTAAAGAAAAGGTGGAGACCTGGACCAATTTTAGCTATTCAACGTATATTCAGCTGTTTGATAATGTATTGCCGGAAGACATCAAAGGTAAGCTCAAGGAATTGGCAGAAACCCAGCTTCCGAAAGAACCTCTTTTCAAAGATATGCAATGGATCGCGGTACCTCTGGGAAGTGTACATCTGGGCGGTACCCTTAACTTTGATCCCGGGAATAACAGTGATATCAGATATATCTATCTTATCATTTCAATAGGAGTTTTCATTCTGCTGATAGCATGTTTTAACTATATGAACATGGCAACTGCCAGAGCATATAACAGGGGCCGTGAAATAGGTATTCTAAAGGTTGCCGGAAGCAGTAGGTCTGATCTGATATTACAATTCATCATAGAGTCGGTTCTGATTTCTTTCGGCGGTTTAATTCTTGCACTTATTATTGTTTGTTTTATCCTTCCTGCATTTAAAACTTTTGCTGAAAGAGCATTAACATTAAAGATGATATTTGAATACTCTACAATGATCAAAGTGATAATCCTGACATTATTAACAGGCTTATTTGCCGGGATTTATCCGGCAGTTCATCTCTCTCTAATGAGTCCTCTGCATCTTATAAAAGAAGAATTTAAGAATCTCGGAGGGAAAAAAGGATCCGGAAAGCTAAGAAACCTCCTTGTTGTATTGCAGTATACAATTTCAATTGTGGCACTCATTTGTACTTTCACTGTTTTGAATCAGCTCCACTTCATAAAGAATACTGATATTGGTTTTTTACGTGATAATATTTTAACAATATCTCTGAAAGATCCTGCCTTACGTACAAGACCGGATGTTCTGATAAATGAGCTGCTTGAAAATCCTGAAATATTTGATGTTTCTGTCTCATCCTACCTCCCGTATTCAATAACATCAGCCAGCTTCGGCACCTGGGAAGGAAAACAGGAAGAAACAAATATGACTATTTTCAGAATTGGAACCGGGAATAATTTCACCGATTTCTACAATCTGAAAATTGTATCCGGAAGAGGATTCACCAGAGACCATTCAGCAGATTCGACAGATAGTTATATAATAAATCAGACGGCAGCCAAAATGATTGGCTGGGATGACCCTGTTGGTAAAAAATTTGGTTTTCAGGGTTCCAAAATGGGAAGTGTTATCGGAGTGGCAGAAGATTTTAATTTTCAGTCTCTTCACCTTACCATTGAGCCGCTCGCAATTTCTCTTATAGGGAGCCGGGAATTTCCGCAGCCATCATTCATTTCAGTCAAAACGAGTCCGGGAGAATTGTATGAAGCGAGGCTATTTATTGAGGAGAAACTCAAAGCACTTTCACCACACTATCTTAATCCGGTTTCAGTTCTGAGTGATCAGATTGATTCATTGTACAGATCTGACAGGAAGCTTTCCACAATTTTTATCTTTGCTACTGTTCTGGCTGTAATTCTAACCTGCCTCGGACAATATAGTCTCTCTTCATATACCACAAAAAGCCGCACAAAGGAGATGGTTATAAGGAAATTAATGGGATCTCAATTTTTGGGGATAATGACTATTTTGATTGGAGAAATGTTTAAATGGATCATGGTCTCAATATTGTTAGCATGGCCAATTGCATATTTATTGATGAATTTATGGTTAGAGAATTTTGCTTATCATATAAAGATCGGGGCCTGTGTTTTCTTCCATTCTCTTACTATTACATTATTCATTTCACTTTTAGCGATCAGCTATCATGTGATAAAGCTTTCCAGTGTTAATCCTGCAGCAATGATAAGAAATGAGTAGAAAGTTTCACTTACCCTGCGCTGTGTGTCGTTTGTCGTGAGCCCTGCACTCATAAACGAGTTATTCGGCAAAGATGCAACCAGGGATCTTCTTCCTGGTCATGCTATCTGATTTCCTGTTATACTCCAGGAGGTTCTCCAATATAGGTATCGATTATATGGATTTTGCAATCGAGGTATACCTGATGTGCCTGGAATCTATTGTCAGATTTAAGATGCTTTTTTTACAGACAATTCCAAACTTTTGATTTTGAATCCTTTTAGAAAGTGTAATTACTTTTGATTGATTTGATCGGATTATTTTCCCTGATACAGAAAATAATTATCAGCATGTTAGACAAGCCGAGATGCAACAAACTTATAAAATCTGCAGAAACCTGATACCTATCCTAAGCAGTTTTGCTGATGATGGAGGGCTTCAGCTAACACAAATGACTTTGTAAATCCCGGGATCAACTTAGTTAAGGATGTACTTTGGAGTTTGTGTCATCCTTATCATCTTTGTTGGTCACATAGCCTTCCGGGGCACTGCATGCCTGAAAGGGTTTGGTTATGTCCCCAAATCCGTCACTGTCTTTATCCTGGTAATATGTAACCACCTGATTATTGCCGGCTTCAAGAGTCTGCGACAGGGCGCGCAAAAGTGAAAGATCACCCTCAGTATCATATGAAACTTCCCAGATCATAATTCCTCCGAGGTTATTCTTTGCCAGCTGTGTCTTTTTCACCATTGTTGGGATTCCGTTATAATAATATTTCATGCCGACTGAGTCCTGGTAGGCATAGGATGTATTTTCCATTAATATTTCATCATAGGAGATATACCTGGCCGGAGGTGTAAAGTCAAATCCATAAAAGGGGACTCCAAGTGTTATCCGGTGAGCAGGGATTTTCCTTTCTTCCGTCCAGAATTGTATTGCATCTTCAGCATAGGAATAGGGAGAATGCGGGCCGATATCACTGGGTCTCCATACTCCGGTTTTATCATACACCATGACGTTTATAAAATCATAGGCTTCAAGGGCTTCCTGTCCTACAGCCTCATGAAAGCTTGTTGCCCCGAGTGCTGCTGTGATTCCTTTACCTTTGGCATGAAGTGCTTTCCGTAGTTCAATTACGAACGGATTATAGGTTTCACCGATATACGGCAAAAGATTACCTTCAATATCAACATCAACCCCGTCGAGGTTATTTTCTTCAACATATTTCACGATTTTTTTGACAAATGCTGATCTGTTCTTATTCAATAACAATGATTTCCAGATAACTGTATCTGGCCTGCCTCCGCCGGCCAATGAAATAAATACCTTTAGATTCAAATCATGTCCTCTTTGCACCACCGGTTTGATATCGACATTCCCATCGGCCACAAGATTGCCTTCTTGGTCCGGATTACCGAATGCCAGATTCAGGTATGTCAGCTTATCCAGCTCAATTGTATCAAGCTTGTCAAAATTCCCTGTCGACAGATATCCGACCACTTTAAAAGTGGTATCCGCAACATATATATCCGAACCATAATTGGGGATCCTGTTTGTACATGAAGAACAAATCATAATGCTGAGATACAAGAATAAGTTCGGATAGCGGATCAACATTTTCATGGTTCTGGTTTTTAAGTTAATTTAAGAATTAATTAAAGCTCAATCGCTGCTATGACAAACACGTCTGTTTTTGAATTAAGCTATTAACAAGACCGGTGCGTTTTATTATAAAGTCAGAGTATCTTAATGTACAGAAATGTAATTTGGTAGAATCTAAAGGGATCATTCATTCTAGTTTATGCAAATATTATTTATAACGGATAAATTTACGGTTTTTGTAACAAGTTACCCCATTATCGGTACCGAGCCAAACAACGCCATCATGATCGACTGCTATGCAAAGTACATTATTGCTGTTCAAGCCATCATCTATTGTAAATGAGGTCCATACAGAACCGTCAAAAACAGAAACACCACCCTTTGTCCCAAACCAAAGTTTTCCATTATTATCTTCAGCAATTGCCTGAACGAAGTTATTCACAAGTCCATCGCCGGTTGTAAAGGCTGTCCAGCCTTCAAGCGTTTTATTACCTATGTGCCTTGCAATACCCTGATCGGTTCCAAACCATTGTGTATCATCATAAGCGACAAAAATGCTGTAGATTTTGTCAGATGGCAGAATAATTGGACCCCACTGTGCATAACTGGAAGCTCCGGAAATACCATCAACATTCCTGTAAACTCTTGCAACACCTGCTCCCTCTGTTCCGACGTAAAGTGAATCTCCAGTGTGATTAGTAGCCATGGAGGTTATCGCAAATTCTCCAAACATACTTTCAGGATAAATTTCATTATATGAAGGTGAAAGCCATTTATTATTTCTAAAAGCAGATACTCCTTTATCTGTTCCAAACCATCGGAGGAGACTTTTTCCGATCGCAACATGTACTACATTTTTGCTCAGAATAGAAGTATTTTCAGTTTGATAAGTGGTTGCACCTGTTCTGCTATCAATAGGGAGACTGGCTACGGTTGCTCCAATGGGTGATGTAATCCAAAGCTCTGGCCCGTGAGGATTATGTTCGAATGCAATATCCTTAAGATTCTGGGTTGGAACTTTCTCGTTTTTATTGTGCAATTTCCATTCTTCCCCATTAAAACTTACAATCCCTGCTTCGGTTATAAACCATTTGATATTGTCGTCATCTACAATAACTGCTGAAAAACTTTTTACCGGAATTCCTGTTTCATTTGAATAACTGACCTGCATAGAATTAACCGCAGGCTCCCGGATATTAACCGGCACCTCAGGAAGGGAGATTAAAATAACAAGTACAACAGTACACGTTGAAAGGTGTCTGACAGGCGAAAAGTTTTTCTTCATTTCATCCCGGGCATTATTAATTCTCCCAAAAGTGAGCAGATAAAGGATAAATCCCAGCAGTGTTTTATAATTCATGGTAAGAATTATTTTGACAGGAAATTAAAAATATAAAATCTGTCTGAATAATAAATATAATAAATACTATTTAGTGTTGTTTGCAATTATCTTTTTATTATTCCCAAAAACAACCTGATGTTTTGAGAGTCGTTCTGCACTGAATTTTGTATTTTTAATCACGTTATTCCATTTTTCCTGGCAAAAAAATCAGTCATAGGTTTGTGATTATCCTGGCAGGACTGGTTAAAAAAATAAGGAGATTAAATTTTAATAAAATTCAGATTTGAAAACAAAAGGGCTATTGGTATTAAAAATTATTTGCTTCAATAGCAGGTATGACTGGACATGGACAGGCTACAAAATCCAACACGAATAGCTATACCAGGGAGGCTTCAATCGGCAGATGTTTGATTCAGATGGATTGCATAATGTATATTAAATTTACTTATATATATATATGACATTTATATATATATATCACTTATATATTATAGATATTTATATAATATTTGTTCAAGTTTTAAAATCATTCTTTAA
>CAWHSH010000007.1:0-195838 GCA_963831935.1 uncultured Bacteroidales bacterium | reverse complement strand
AGTCAATCCGGATCAGGTTTCTTTGGTTGCCATGGGTTACAGGGCTACAATCTCTGCTGAGGAAGATCTGTTATGTGCTGAGTATATCAAATCGATGGTTACCGGTAAAGGAATTGCTTTTGAAAGCAGGATTGCGGACTTGATGTTATCATCAGGAAGAAGGTTTTTTCAGCCGGAAAATCTCGATTTCTCCCCTCCTACCGATTATTTTCTCTGCACAATGACAAACAGGTTCAATTTTATCCTTAAAGCAGAAAAACGAACTGACGGGAATATCAACCTGGAACGGATTGATATTTAAATGGAATCCGGAGGGAGGTTTAATATTGGCAGGATCTTTCTTCTCCGGTGTATTTCCCTGTATGTGCAGAACATACTGATTTTATAAAAACTGAACAATACAAGCGAAACTTTTGATGAGTCAAGGCGGATTTCCATCCTTTCCCTGTATCGTATAAACAGACCGGCGAAGATTCTTGTCAGATGGGAAAATTTTAACACCCTGTAAAGCCTCAGCAGGCTTACAGTTGAAGAGAATGTTTTCTTATCAGTAACATTATCATAAAGCTTGCTAAGATTCTCAATGCTGTACTTCGTTTTTGTTAAAAATTCCCTGTTTGTTTCAAGACCTTCATGAATGAGTCCATTATCTATATGAATAACACCAATTCCAGCTTTTTTCAGCTGATAACTGAAGAGAGTATCTTCATGTCCATACTGTTTAAGCTCTTCATAGAATCTCAGCCTTGAGAAAATGGTCCTATCGATAAGCACATTAAAGGTAGAAAAGCTGGAGTGAGGATGTTTATTCCTCTCCCTTGCTTTAAGTTGTTCGTTCTTTCTTCCGTATTTCCATCTGAGGATCCTGTCGGGATCGCCCGGAGGACTTTCCTTATACAAAACGCCACCGCAGATTACCCGCCCGGAAGGAAGGTTTTCAAGCCAGTTATCCATAAACATTTCAGCAGTACCGGGAATCATGGTATCTGCATCGATAAGTAAAAGATAATCACCAATTGCTTCCACTATCATACGGTTCCTGATTGCTGCCCTTCCGATATTTTTTTCTGCAGTAACCACACGTACATTTCCACCGGCCAGGGAATGGTATTTCTTCCTGAATTCTTCCGATGATCCATCATCGCCAATCAGAATCTCACAGAATTCGGGAACTTTTTCTATCCCATCCCTCATGCTGTGAACGAGCGTCACAATATCATAATCATGCACGGGGATCAGGATAGAAATCTTCATTTCGGTGGGAATACAGGTTTATCCGGCCAAAAATACAATTTATTTCGAACATTCTGAAGCGCTTGCTTTGGCAAAGAAATTGCAATAACTATTTTTGTTTTCAGTTTATATAAGCAATAATTGGAGTATGAGTAAGATAACTCTGTGGATGTTCCTGCTGCTTCCTGTTTCATTATATTCTGCTGGTCAGCAGATTACCGGTTACGAAATCAATGTGAATATTTCCGGTCTTCAGGACTCAACTATTTTTCTTGCTTACCATCTGGGCGACAAGCAATATATTAAAGACACCATCACACTTAACAGTCTGGGTTCCGGAACATTTTCCGGAAAGGAAAGACTTCCTGAGGGTATATATATGATTGTACTCCCGGGTAAAAAATACTTTGAAATCCTGCTCTCATCCGATCAGTACTTTTCAGCATCATGTTCGCTAAAGGATTATTTTAAGACATTGAAATTTACCGGATCGGATGAAAATACTGCATTTGTCAATTATCAGAAAAAGTGGAGTGAGATGCAGACCAAAGCCTCACTGATTGGCAAAAGACTTCAGAACAGCCGGCAGTTTGCCGATTCAGTCGGGATCCTTTCTGAAATGCAGAAAAAATCAGGAAGAATCTGATGAAATCATATTTGAGAAGCGTGGAAAAGGAGAATAAAGGGAATCTCCTTTCTGTTCTTGTTAAAGCCATGCTTCCGGTTGAAATTCCTCCAATTTCAGTTCCGTCCGGGATCCAAAAATCCTGATTCAACCAAATGGGTGCTGACTTACCTTTACAATAAAAATCATTTCTTCGATAATATCGACCTGAAGGATGAAAGGCTGATACGGACACCTATTCTTCAGGCCAGGCTGGATGCTTTTTTTACAAATGTCCTGATTCAATCGCCGGATACGATAAACAAAGAGATTGACAGGTTACTCGGAAAAGTCAAAGACAACTACAAAGTCTTTCAATTCATATCAGTTTATCTGTTTAATCATTTCCGTGAAAGTGAAATCATGGGGCATGATGCTGTTGTGGTCAAACTGGCTGATGATATTTATCTTTCCGGAAAAGCCGACTGGGTTTCAAATGAATTTAAGGATGATTTAAGGAAAGAAGTAGAACGGATCAGGCCGAACCTTATCGGGAAAAAGGCGCAGAACCTTGTGATGGATTCATATAAAGGAATTTTTGTTTCATTGTATGACGTTGATAAGGAATTTACAATCCTGTATTTCTGGGAACCGAACTGTGCGCATTGTATTGAAGCCACACCAAAGCTGAAAGCCTACTATGACAAGGCTAAAAATAACGGAGTTGAGGTATTTGCCGTGTGCACTACCGCTGACAGGGAGAAATGGGAAAAATATATTGAGGATAACCAGCTGACCTGGATAAACGGATGGGATCCCGAGCGGAAATCGAATTTTGGATTTTATTACAATGTTGCCTCTACACCGATGGTCTACATCCTCGACAGGAATAAAACCATTATTGCTAAGAAACTGAGTGTTGAAGATATTGGCCCATTTATTGACAATTACAGGAAATACTTCAAGAAGTAAGCTTCATTGTTCCTGATCCAGCTCATAAGATCATAAATTGTTCCAAATTCATAAAAATCTTCCAGCTTCCGATATGTCCAGTTTGGATTATGCTTTGACGGAACTTCTATTTGAACTTCTGATTCAGAGAGAGTAACAGAATATCCTGCCCTTACAACTGCTTTCTCGGTCCAGTATCGCATTTCTCCCTCTCCTGAGACTTTAATTCTCCCCTTTTCAATACTATTAATGGTGAAACTTCCATCATACTGGTTGTATCTGACTTTTGACTCATCGAAAAGGCTTTTAAATGCTCCTTTTAGCATAATATCCTCAGGAGCTCCCTCAAGAAGCCCTTCTTCACTGATCAGCCAGATTTTGTCAGACTGGTTCACCGCAGTATTAAAATCATGAGTTGAGATAAACAATTGTTTTGTGCCTATTGCGTGTCAGCAGGTGCAGGAGGTGCATGATCTCATATTTACTGCTTATATCCAGAAAAGCAGTCGGTTCATCCATGACCATTATTTTGGCATCCTGAGCCAAAACCATTGCTATCATCGCCCTCTGGCGCTCTCCGTCGGAAAGCTCTGTTATATGTCTGTCCCTGAAACCGGATAAACCGGTTTTTTCAAGTGCATCGACAATTGCTTCGTGGTCCGAATCATCTATTTTCCCAAACCAGTTGGTATGAGGAAAACGTCCAAGCGAAACAAGGTCGTAGACTCTCATATTACTGACCTTCACTGTTTCTGTTGAAATATAACCGATTTTCGCAGACAATTGTGTCCGGGTGTACTCATCAATATTCCTGTTGTCAATAGCCATCCTTCCAGCCAGCACAGGCTGCAGGCCTGCAATTGTCCTGAGAAGAGTACTCTTCCCAATGCCATTTTTCCCGATAACTGCAATAAGTTCACCTTCCAGTCCGTTGCCCCGGATGGGAGGAAGTAAAATCCTCTTCAGACTTCCGGAGGTGTACCCAATTTCAAGTGAGTCAAAAAATAATATTTCGGTGCTTTTGTTTTCCATCAGAAGATCTCGGAATATTTCTGATTGCGGAGGATCACCCATATAACTACCGGAATACCGATCAAGGCTGTAATTGAATTAACAGGCAATATATTGTCTGACCCGGGCAATTGAGATACAATATCACTTATAAGCATTATGATGCCTCCGGCCAATATTGTTCCGGGTATTAAGACTTTATGGTCGGATGTCCTGAAGATTATTCTTGCAACATGAGGTACAGCAATGCCTATAAATCCTATAGGACCGCAAAATGCCGTTATTGTGCCGGCAAGATACTTGTACCTGCAATAATAATTACGCGGGACATCTTTACATTAAGACCTACGCTTTTTGCATAATTTTCCCCTAAAAGCATTGCATTTAACATTTTAACCGATATCAGACTGGTCAAAACCCCAAATAAGACCGATACCAGCATAACATTAAGTTGTGATGATGTCAGATTGCCAAGACTGCCCATTGTCCAGATTATATAAGCTTTCAGCATATGTTTCATTGCTGAAATACTGAAGTATGCCAACGATTGCAGATATTCCGCTTGAGAGCATTATGCCGAGAATAAGAACGGTCATAATACTCTTAACCCTTCCCGAAATGATCATAATCAGGATCATCACCAGACCTGCTCCTCCCCATGAAGCTCCGGCAATTGCCCAGTTGCCGAAAGTTCTGATACTGTCAGGGGTCATTGCTGACGAGAATCCCAGCATTACCAGTGCAACTCCAAGACTTGCGCCTGAACTAATGCCGAGCACATAGGGTCCGGCCATGGGATTCCTGAAAAGTGTCTGCATCTGTAATCCGCTAATCGACAATGCTATCCCGACAGAAAGAGCAGTAATTGCCTTAGGTAGTCTGAATTTTACCAGTATCGTTCTCGCAATGTTTTCGGAGTTATTGAAAACCGCATCAATAATATCCTTAGGTCTCACGTTCACGGATCCCAGAAACAGATCAAGAAGGAAAAATACAAGTAAAAGGATTGCCAATCCGGCAAAGATCAGATCATATCTTAACCGGCCAGAAGAGATCAGATTATTCGTTTTAGTTCCAGGGGTTTCCAAAAATCATCTTAGTTTAACTTCCTATAATAAAACAGTTCTCTTCCCGGGAACAAAGCGGGATGCAAAATAGATGCAACGTCAGTGAGAATAATGTCCGGATTAACAGTACCTCCCTCCCAGTAATCATTGCCGCCGTTCGCATTAATTCGCTTTGTGTTGTTGAACAGATTGCCCTTTTTATAGCAGGCAAGGCCGGAAAGTCTTGAATCGATTGAAACTATATCATCCCTTGTTTTGGCATTACCGATGTTTAACCAGAAATCGGCTGTTAATGCTTTAGTGTATACAGTTTCGGGAGCAACAGGCATAGAGAACATCGATTCGGTATTCTCCCACAAATAGTCTCCGCCCGCATCTCTTATCAGATTTGAAATGTAGGAGTTGCCGGGAGATATGTACCAGGTATCCTTAAAGGGAAGCCCTAAAAGAACCTTTGGTCTGGTCGTGGTATTAGCCCTGATAAAATCTTTAAGCTGATTGTACTTTTGCTCAATGCTTCCGAAAATTGAGTCAGCTAACGATTCTTTGCAATAAAGTGCTCCAAAAAGCTTTATCCATTCTGCTTTTCCGAGAGGATCAGTTTCAAGATAATCAGCATTATACATTACTTTCATCCCAAGTTCTTTCAGTTTGCCAATATAACCGGCTGATTCACTTCCTATTCCGTATACCATAATTAAGGTCAGGATTAGATTCCATATCAATTCCTTGTTCAGGTTATCATCATAGCCAACATCTTTGATTGCCCGCTCTCTGACCTTTTCATTTAATTCCCTGTTAAAAATAAACCCGTGCCTGAAAAACCGGAATTATCGATTCATCTTCACCCAATGCCGATATCATTGAAACATGAGTCGTTGACATACATATTATCTTTTTAACCGGTACATGGATCACATTGGAACTGGTATCAATTCCCGCTGGAACAGCTTTTCCTGCCGGTACCAGATTCCAATTCTGTATAATGTTGTCTGCACCCTGCCAGGGATTCACAACAGAAACCTGCGAATACCCCTCCCTTTGTTCTAAAATAAGTCTCTTCGCATAAGAAACTATGGGCTTATCAGATAAATCTCGCTGTTCATGGATTTTTGTTCTGTCGCAGGTGCATGAACTCAATATTAAACAGAACACCCAACAGGTATTTTTTATTAAATCCGGAGAACAATTTAAATATATTACCGGTTGGATTCATTCTATATTGGAATCCGAACCTGACTTGTAACACATTGATCCGGGTATAATATCTGCCTGCATAACTGAAATCAAGGCTCCCGAACTGTTGTATCTCAATACATTACCTTTCTGCAGGAAGTCGCTTGCATCGGTGACGAATATCTCATCATTTCCAGATTTACTGCCATTTTGTAAAAATTATAATCCATTTTTGGAATGAAAGTTCCGGATGGCAAACCTGTTGCACTCGTGCTCATGCGTCTTACACCATTCATACAGATAATACAATGTTTCGCCCTGCCTGTTGATTTGGAGGCATGTGGGTGAATCAGTTATTACCGGAAATGTAAATCTCTTTTCAATAGTGTTATTATAGGTATTTATCCCGATAAGTTCAGCAAAATGATCTCTTTTCCAGCCGCCGTTGCAAAGAACCCAAAGCATACCATTGACGTCAATAACCATACTTTCAGGTTCCATAGCCGACCTCAATAGAGTCAATGACCAGATCATTATTTGTATTGATAACCATGATTTTATTCCCCCGCCCAGTGGCAACATAAGCTGTAGTAAAATGAGTAACTATTGATTCGGATGTATGCCTTATATTTATATAACCTGAGATTGTACTGGATACAAGATCTAATAATAGTGACTGAGTCGGAATATAGACTTGTGACATACGCTTTTACATCGCTGACAAATGCAATATAACGTGGTGAATTTATCCCGTCGATGGTTGCGGCTGATGTCATATTGTTCTGGTCGGCTACCTCAATCTTACCTGAATTATTAACAACAATATATGCCTTGCCTCCCAGTATATTAATCGAGTAGGGTATATCGCCAAGCGGACGCTTGTTAACTTCCTGGAAAACATGGTTGAACAGTTTCAGGGAATCATAGGAGAAGAAAGAAAGCGACCCGTTCCCGGACCTGAAATTTCCCTCATTCACAATATAAAATCCGGGACCTGATAAAAATGAATCCTCAAAATAAATTATCGGATTAGTATCCTTAAGCAGGAATTTGCGAGGAGATAAACAGCTGCTATTAATATTGTCTTTTTCATCGTTTATAATTCATTTCCTTAATTGAAAGATAACTGAAAACAGAAATGCACGTCGTGGCATCGGATAATATGCAATGCTCTGATAATTCGCATTAAAAATATTTTCTGCAAAAATTGATATTATATATAGTTTTCCGGTAGACAAACTTCATCCCGAGATTCATATCAGTAACTGAGTAGCCCGGAAGATATTGTGAATTGTCAGGTGTAAGAAACCTCCGGCTTGCATAGTTTGTGACAATTGTTGAATAAAGATGTCTCCACGATATCTTCAGAACTGAATTTAACTGATTTACCGGAATATAAATAAGTTGCTTGCGGTCAAGAACATCGTTACCGTTATAAGAAATTCCGGCCGAAGCTTTTGTAAATGTATATCCTGCACTTAACCGGGCATTAAATTTCTGGTGATTGTATACAAATCCTATACTTGATTCGACGCCGGATGTTGTCATTTCATTCACATTGTCAGCTTCCCAATAAGTAAATTCCCCGGGATGCCATTGTATCAGATTGTATACATGATTTCTGAAGTAAGTGAGATCCACTCTTTATCTGCAATGAAGTGTTTAATGAACCTGACCATTCGCCTGTTAATTCGGCTGTATATCCGGTTTCATTTTTTAGATCAGGATTTCCGCCAGGCATCCAGTACATTTCATTCATAGAGGGAATTCTTGAATTTTTTGAGAAATTGATTTTTATTAAATAATATTTCCCTGGTATAAACCGGTATTCTGCGCCTGCTGAAAAATCAGGAGAAAGCAGCTTAAGGTTATTTAATGTCTCCCGGACGAGTACTTTGGTGACAAGCAAAGGAGATAAGAAACTTTCCACAGATGTATATACGGCCGCAGTATTCCTTGCTTTGCTTTCAACATAATTATTTGTAACTATGGTATTCATCTCCCCGGTGAAACCGATCTTGATTTCCGTCTTTTCACCTATCCTTTTTTCAAGATCACCATTAAGGATAATCCTCCGGGATATATTTCGTGAATTTACAGATGCAACCTCGTTTGTATAATTCAACCTGTCTGCAATAAATGCTGCAACTAAATCAGCGTTCGTCCTGTTCCCGCGATATTTCGTAGTTGATCATGGTCCGGATTGATTCGTCATTCTGCTTTTCGCAAGGATTTAAAGGTTGGGTGGTCATTGGCACAGGAAGATTCCGGGAAGCTGACTGGAACCAGAATCTGGCGGAGAGCAGGCTCCGGGAACCTTTTAAATAAAGTTCCTGGATAAATCCCTTCTGGCGTACCTGGTTATTAATCCGCTTCTCCCAGAAAGGCTCAGAGGTTAAGACATCGTTCAGGTATCTGAAGTTATTCTCGGAATTTTTAATAAACGCTTTGGTAACTGCCTGAAAACGGCCTGTCACTGCTTTTGCTTTGACCATACCGGAAAATCTGCCAAAGCTGCCAAATCCCGGGTTTATAAAAAGGATGTTTTGTCCCGATCCATTCAGGTTTGGTCTCCATATTGATCATACCTCCTATCCCACTGCTGTTGACACTCATAGATCCTCCTCCGTAATAGATTTTCACATCATCGATAAATCCGGCGGGTATGAGCGAAAGGTCAAACTGACCGATCATCGGATTATTCAGGTTGATGGAATTCCACGCGATCTGTGTATGACTGGCGCCGGTACCCCTGAAGGAGGGAGTTGCTATACCACCGAGACCATAGGTTTTTATAAAGATTGATGTATTTTCAGAGATGAGATCAGCCAATGTCCGGATGCTATAATTTATTAAAGCGGCTGAATCAAGCCTGATGGTTTTGTAACAGGCATCAGATTGCTGCACTGTGCTTCCGTTTATAAATACCTCTTTTATCAGTATCGTATCATTCCGTAGAGATAATTGCCCCTGCAAAGGAAGTGAGGTTAACAGAACAATATAAATTACGACCTTTTTCAAGCTCATCAATCATTTTATGCGGTCGGGATCTGGAGGGCAGGAATCATTTTATGATTCTTTGCTTTTCTTCCCGAAAGCTTTGAATATGTTTTTGTTTATGGCAGGTCTTCTGACTTATCCCGGTTTTAAGAAGCCTTCCCATCCGCCTGCTGGCGAACAGTGGCAGGTATTTCTTAAAACCATCATCGAACAAACGATCGGGCTTCACAGCAGCGGGTACTGTCGCGGATTCAAACCGCATTCCCTTTTCATTACAACGATTCTATTTCATTGTAACACCCAAACAGTCCAAAGGTAAATTATTTTTAATTAAAGGCTATAACCAGATATTAACAATTGTATGAAAGGAATAGAAATGCTGAGAGAAAAGGGTTAATTAATTTTGCAGGAACCTGATGTTTTTAAGAATCTCATGCCCTATTCCTATCCGGTACCCGGAAGATTTATACAGGATATTGCCATTTTTATCAATCAGTATAACAAAGGGATAACTCATCTCAGATTCTGGATTCAATAATCCGGTACCTCTTATTATATCCAGTGTTGTCAATCAAAACCAGATGTTGAATTGGCAGGCAAACCTTTGTAATTAAGCGGGTCTAATACTGTATCCTTTCTTTTCGTACCGGTTAATAAAAACATAAAACGTCCACCCCATGAATCAAATTCAGGTTTCAGCAACTGTAAATCGTTCAAAAGATGTTTCGTGGGCTCTTTTTCAGGTTCTATCCAAGCCAGGACCATCCCCTTTTCAGTTCCGGGGGTTTTGCCGGTTACCTGGTTTTGTTTGATATATCGAATTTTGTTAAGGTCAAGAGTACCTATTATTTCCGGAGGATGAGTTTCATGCCGCAGCCTGATTTCCACTGGAAGATGTTGGTCGGGAGCCAGATCAAAAAAGGAGATATTTGCCAGTATTCTGCTGTCATTAAGCCTGTTGCCGGTAACCATCATGTAGTGTCCCGGAGTTAGTTGCAGTTCTTCCTTGAATTCCGTAACTTTTTTGTTATAGTCATATTCAAGGGTATTATACCGGCCATTCTCAAACCTGGCAATTGTAAAGTGAACATAGTATTCAGGGACCGGATCATTCTCTGAAGAAAATAATCTTAGATATCCTTTTGAATCCTGCGGTTTAATTTGATCAGAAAAATAAACATCATTCCATTTCAGGTTAAAGAAATACTGGGGTACATTGCTCCCAGGTTCAAGCCTGGATGGGATACCCAGACTTCTGCACACTGAAACGAAATAAACCGACCGTGATTTTGAATCAGAAACCTTAAGCTCGTCCGTTCCGAGAGGAGACAAAGGAGTCCCATAAAAATTTTCATCATTTGCAATCCTTATTGATTTATCAATATAGTCCCGTATTAAATCAGGGTTATTAATTGCCTTTAACGTCAGGTCGGACGGCAGGGTTTTCCTCAGATATCCCCTGTATGCCACGAGCATCTCATTCGAAACTCTCGGATTAATAACGTATTTGACAAACAATTCACTTTTTGCATCCAGATTGAAAGGATTTGAAAGATTTCGGAGGTGATCTTCAAGAACCTGAACTTTTATATCCCTGAGGTCTTTTTCAGCCAAATCTCCAAGCAATGCAAGAGCTAGTTCAAGGTCTGTTCCCGTGGTCTGCCCGAGAAAAGAAATAATTGTCCTGAAATTACCCATGCTCCGGGCAATAATCGCGCTTGTTATTTCCGGATCGGTACCTATTTTATTTGCAAATGCAATGGCGTCTGCAGGTTTTATCCACGAATCAATGTACGACTGACGCATCTGGTTCTCAGAATTAAGTCTTGCCGTGTTCCTGTCAATCAGATCCTGTGACGGACCGGCAAAAGGCGAGAGTGCTGGCGGCACACCGAGATCAAGATCTTTATTTTGTTTAATGGATGGATCCATACCTAGAATCAAGTTCAATGTATCTGTTTCAGAGACAGATATTTTGCTGAAAGTATACTCATTACCATTTCTGGCCCAGACAAGCAGATCACCTAAACCTGTCTCGAAACTGCTTATGCCATTTTCATCAGCAGGAACCGTCGCAAGAGGATAGAACTCAGCATAGTTGTAAAGCTGGTACTCCACCAAGGCGTCCTTCGCAGGTTCTCCGTCTTTGCCGGTAACTTTAACATATATCCGTTTTGTCTCACTGTAAGTTGACAGGACGTTGACCTCCGAATAACGTTTGTATTTATTGATATAGTTCTCAGTTCCGTAAGTAGCTCCGAATGATTTTGTATGAACGAGCATAGCCCTCCGTGCAGGTTCAGTAAACCAGCCACGGTCAAGGACGGGTTCCGGTTCGCATGCTCCCATGTAGTGCCATTTCCCGTTGATCCAAGCCTCTACCCATGCATGATTGTCATCAGTATGTGCCCATCTGGGAGTATAAACCTGCCGTGCAGGAATTCCTGCAGTTCTTAAAGCGCTGACCGTCAGGGTTGATTCTTCACCACACCTGCCTCTGGCAGAAAGTATGGTACTTATTGGCCCCGATGTTCTGATATCAGATGGCTGGTATGTAACTTTTTCGTGGCACCAGTGATTTATTTCAAGAGCTGCCGTCTCCATATCGAGCCCCTTAATCCTTTCAGATAATTCCTTGTGATAACTGATCCTGAAAGAATCAAGGTTTTCATTGTTTACCCTGCACGGAAGAACATAGTGAAGAAAAATATCTTCCGGAATCGAATATCCCAAATGGTTTTTCTTTCTTGTATCAAGGGCTATGTTTGTATTTTCAAGGAAAAAACTTCCATCGTAATCGGCAAGGTCGCTTAACGGCATGAATGCGAACAGGAATCTGAGTGCTTCGGTCTGGCTGTTATTCAGCTTCTGGGTGAAGATTGAAAACAACTGATCTGATCGTCCGGAAGCTAATGATAATCTCTCTTTAAAAGCTGAATTAACAATATTCCGATAGGACCTGCTGGTGATGAGATGATGTCCCGAACAACCAGCAGCTAATAATACAGCCATGGTTATCAGATGACATGCATATTTTCTCATTAAGTACAAAACCTAAATTGTCCCGCACGAATTTCTTATCACCAGTTCAGGGGTGATGTTTACCTGCCTCTTATATTTACCATTACCGGAATTTTTTACTTCCGACCATATCATATTGGCTACTTTAAGGGCCATCCCCGTGAAAGGTTTTTTCAAACTTGTTACAGGAGTGAACATAAGATCAAAACCAATTCCCTCTTCCATAGAAATCAGTGCGATATCCTGTGGTACGCGCAGGTTCTTTTTCCTGAGAAATGCCATGATCCTGTAAACAAGATCTGAGTGCATAATGATCATAACATCAGCACTGTATGGCGGCCGCATATGTTTCTCAAGAGGTGTGAAGTCGAATATCACTGCTGACAATCTGGTTATCAAGTTCAATATTTACAGGTTTATTGATCCCTGTTTTCCGGCCAAGTGCGTCCCTGAGCATACCAATAACGACATGATCATTGGCCAAAGAGTTGGCGTAGGTAACGGTAAGGACATTCTTATAACCCAGTTTTTCAATATGATCGGCGATCCGTTGTGATCCTTCTGTCATATCTGTACAGACAGTATTAAGGCGCAGCATCCTGACGCATTTCTCGAGCAGGACAAACGGATAACCTGTTGATCTCAGAGAACGTATGGTATAATCATCGGCCGCTTCTCCGACAAGGATCAGTCCACTGTAGAACTTACGGAATGCTCCTATAAGACGATTATACCTACGGTCGTCGGGATCCTTTGTTATTACCGAGAACCCTACTCCAATGCTGGCGAAAGCTTTCTGAAGAAATGGGGTAATTTCGTATACAAACTGATCGTGAAGAGAAGGGACAATCATTCCGATAACTCCCGGCTTTTCTTCGACAGGAGATACTTCGTCACGATCTTTGAGCAAATCAAAATAACCCATTTGCCTTGCCAACGCAAGGACTTTTTCCTGTGTATCCTTCCGAATTCCATGCTGATCGGCTTTATTATTCAGAACAAGTGACACTAAAGTACTGGATACACCGAGCCTTTCGGCTAAATCTTTATTTTTAACTTTTTTCCCCATTTTTCCCCTGAAATTGAAAGAACTAAATTTATACTAATTTTCTACGTGAAAAAACTATTTAAGAAAATTTAACAAAAACAAAATCACATTGATAAATTAAGTATCAATCAAAATTTTTATAAACTAAACAAAAACCAGAAATAAGTGTCCGCAGTACACTTTATCTTTTAGGCGCCTGAATACCTCTTCTCTTTGCCGCTTCTTCAAGGCGCTGCTGCCATTTTGACTTTTTCATCGGCTTTTTCTTATTCTCTTCCAGGGTGGCTAAAACTTTACTGACATCAATAAACCGTTTTGAGATTATATTCTGAAAATAAGTCAGAATGTTAGCCAGAAAATAATAGTAAGTAAGTCCTGCAGAGAAATTGTTAAGCATGAGCATAAACATTACAGGCATCATGTACGTCATCATTTTCATTCCGGGCTGATCCTGTCCCGGTGATGATCCTGTCATTTTCATTGTAAGCAGCGTAGACGCTGTCATAAGAAGTGTAAAGAGGCTAACATGACTTCCATATATTGGTATTTTGAATGGTAATGTGAGTATAGAATCGTAGGTCGAAAGGTCAGTAGCCCATAGAAAATGTTCCTGGCGCAATTCTATCGAAACCGGGAAAAACCTGAACATTGCAAACAGTATAGGCATCTGCAGAAGCATAGGCAGACATCCTCCCATTGGGCTTACACCTGCCCGTTTATACAGATCCATTGTGGCCTGCTGCTTTTTCATGGCATCTTCCTTTTTGGGGAATTTCTTGCCAATCTCGTCCACCAATGGCTTCAGGACCTGCATCTTAGCCTGCGACTTATAAGATTTGAATGTAAGTGGCAGAAGAACTATTTTAATAAGGATTGTAAGAATGAGGATGATTATCCCGTAGCTGGCGATATACTTTTCGAGCCAGTTAAATACGGGGATTATAATAAACCTGTTGATCCAGCCAATTATGTTTTTTCCAAGAAAGACGAGTTCCTCAAGTTTGAGTCCCTCCTTTCTGAGGGTTGAGATATGGTTTGGCCCATAATATAGCTTCAAACCTGTCACAGTTTCCGGACCTGAGGTAAAAGGAACACCCATCTCTGCTGTATAATACCTTATATATTTACCCGATCCTATAGTTCTGGTTGAAGTCACTGAACCATTCAGGAAATATTCCCTGGAAATCAGCACGGAAGAAAAAAACTGATCCTGAAATGCCACCCAGTTTAGTTTTGTAGGTATATCAGCACTTTCAAGCTCCTTTTGTTGATTTTTTTTCAGAGGGACAACATCATCCTGATAATATCTGTATCTGATGTTTGAATAATTTTCTTCGTTCTGTCTTCCTTTCTCCTGCTGTGGTATGTACATTCTCCAGTCAAAGGTAAGGCTGTTCTGATTTGAGGCAATAATTGATTCCATCGACTTAAACGTCACATCAAAATCAACCATATACTCGTCAGGGGCAAGTGTATATTTATATTCAATGTACCTTTTATCGCCGGCCATTAATCGCAGGATAACACTTTGAGGCTGGGTTGCAGCAGAAAATATTCTGTTCTCCCCAACAGGCTTAAAGTACAGGTCATTTGTCTGTACACCCTTATTATCAACGGTAAAAAACTTGAATCCAAATATTGTTGAGTCGCCGGAAAAGAGCACTAAAGGCCGGGAATCGTATGTTTTGTAATTTTTAAGGCGTGCAGAATAAACTCTTCCTCCTTTAAGTGAGATCTTGAGCACCAATTTGTTATTTTCCAGGGTAATGAGTCCGGTATCACCCTTCACGGCACCTCCAAATGCACCCACCTGGCTTGAATCGACCTTCCCGGTTGAAATGATCTGTTGAGGCTGGTTCACCTCAGTTTTGCCAATTCCGAGAGTATCTGCTTTTGGCTGTACAGGTGTAAATCCAAGGACCTGATTAATTTCATTTACTTTTGCTATTGCTTCAGGCTGGTTTGGTTTGAAGCGTAAGGCATTGATGTATTCAGCTCTGGCATTTTCCATATCCCCTTTCGCGTACAGAGAATCAGCTAATTCGACTGCCTTCTTGTAAGATTTGTTCATACGGCTGCCGTTGTAAACGCTGAATCCGATAAAAATTGCGAATATCAGAATTATGCCAGTTATTGTATTCTTATCCATTCAGTTAGAAATAATATTTAATTTTAAAATTTGATTCTCTCATTTAATGCAAGACTTGATGAAGCTCACGAACAAAGGGTGCGGATTGACTACTGTACTGGCGTATTCAGGATGAAACTGCACGCCAATGAACCATTTATGCGAAGGGATTTCAACTATTTCGACCAGTTTTGATTCCGGATTAATACCTACAGGCACCATTCCGTTCTTTTTAAACTCGTCAAAGTATCTGTCATTGAATTCATACCTGTGTCTGTGCCTTTCGACTATTTCCGTTTTACCGTATATTTTATAAGTAAGGGAATTTTTCGAAATAATGCATTTATAGCCTCCCAGCCTCATCGTTCCTCCTTTATCAATAATGCTCTTTTGCTCTTCCATAAGATCGATAACAGGATATTTTGTCTTATGGTTTATTTCAGTAGAATGAGCACCCTCGAGGTGCAGTACATTTCTTGCAAATTCGATAACAGCACATTGCATACCCAGACAGATTCCAAAAAATGGTATATTATTCTCCCTTGCATATCTGGCAGTAATTATTTTGCCTTCTATCCCACGCGATCCGAATCCCGGGGCTACCAGGATGCCTTTGAGTCCTTTAAGGCGTTCATTTACATTCTCGTTGGTTATTTCTTCGGAATGTATGTACTCGACATTAACCTCGCATTCATTCATAGCACCGCTGTGAATAAATGATTCTGAAATTGATTTGTAAGCATCCGGAAGTTCAACGTATTTTCCTACAAGTCCTATATTTATCGAGTGTTTCGGATTCTTAAGCTTTTTCAGAAATTCCCTCCATTCTGTCAAAGGGGGTTCCTTTAAAACAGGTAAAGTCAGTTTCCGCAAAACTGTCTGGTCAAGTTTTTCCTTAAGCATTCTAAGCGGCACTTCATAAATAGTCGATACGTCAACTGATTCCACAACCGCGTTTTCCTCAACATTGCAAAACAGGGCAACTTTCTTTTTAATATCTTCGGTAAGATCTTTTTCAGTCCTTAATACGAGAATATCCGGTTGTATTCCATTTTCGAGAAGGACCTTGACCGAGTGCTGTGTCGGCTTTGTTTTCAACTCTCCTGATGCAGAAAGATAAGGAACCAGGGTAAGATGTATAACGATGCAGTTCTGAGAGCCCATTTCCCATTTCAACTGCCTGACCGATTCAATATAGGGCAATGATTCGATATCACCTACTGTTCCCCCGATCTCAGTTATAACAATATTAAATATGTTTCCCGAACCGACGAGCTTTATTCTTCGTTTGATCTCATCAGTTATATGGGGTATAATCTGGACTGTCTTTCCAAGGTAGTCTCCCCTTCTCTCCTTCTCAATAACTGTCTGGTAGATCCTTCCTGTTGTCACATTATTTGCCTGACTTGTAGGGACATTCAGGAATCTCTCATAATGTCCCAGATCAAGATCAGTTTCGGCTCCGTCGAGTGTGACATAACATTCTCCATGCTCGTAAGGATTTAAGGTTCCGGGATCAACGTTAATATAAGGATCCAGCTTTTGAATGGTTACTGAATATCCTCTCGCCTGGAGAAGCTTTGCAAGCGAGGAAGAAATAATACCTTTTCCCAGTGAGGAGGTCACTCCTCCTGTAACAAATACATACTTAACGTCGGCCAACCTGAGGATTTTTTAGATATAATATTAAATAACTAACCATCGAGACCTGACTGGTCTATCATTTTTACTTTTTCTTCGAGTGTCTTTATCATCTTCTTTGCATTCTCAATCTTTTCCTGAACTTCCCTGATCATGGTATCGGCGTTTGTTGATTTGGCAAAGAATCCAATATTATTTTCCCAGAGGACAATATCACTTTCAAGCTGTTTTATTTTGGTAAAAAACTTCTCTCTTTCGTTCCGGACTTTTCTTGAAGCTTTTGGATTTGTTTTAAGATTGTCGAGTTTTGTTCTGTACTTAAGGATACTCTTGTCCTCATCTGCAATTTTCAGCTTGTCAAATTCCTTGTTCAGCGCATTTCTGTACCTGTTCGTAATTTCTTCTTTCCTGTTGAAAGGAACAAAACCGATCTCTGTCCATTTTCGTTGTAATTCCTTCAGGCGTTCAAATGCAGCCTGAACATCGGATCCTGGTTCAAATTTTTCAAGTTCTTCAATAACAGCGACTTTAGCTTTTAGATTATCCTCGTATGAGGTATCAAGATTCGCAAAGAACTCAGCTTTCCTGTTGAAGAAGTGGTCGCATGCTTTACGAAATCTTCTCCAGGTCTTTTCAGATTGTTTACGAGGAACAGGGCCTATCTCCTTCCATTCTTTCTGAAGCCTGATCAGTGCATCAGAAGTTGCTTTCCAGTCACTGCTTTCCTGCAGTGATTCAGCTTGCAGGCACAATTCAGTTTTTAGCTGAAGATTATTCAGCTGTGTTTCTTTATTATCGGAATAAAAGCTCCTTTTCTTTTCAAAGAAGGCGTCACATGCTTCCCGAAATCGCTGATAGATCTTGTTATTCTGCTTTTTAGGCGCAAAGCCTAAAGTACGCCACATCTTCTGCAGAGCAACAATCATGTCGGCTTTTTCATCAAAGTCCCTGAAGCTTTTAATCTCCATCTGATTGATGGCTTCAACTTCCTCGCACAAAGCCAGCTTGGCATCGAGATTTTTCCGCTGATCATCCTTTTGTTTCTCAAAATATTCGTGATGCCTTTTATTGATCTGTGATGTCGCTTCCCTGAACCTTTCCCATATTTCATTCTTTGACTCCGGGGGAACAGGCCCGATCTCCCGCCATTGGTTATGAAAGTCCTGCAATGCCCTGAAAGCATTTACCGGATTAGGTTCAAGTAAAAGTTCCTCGGCTTTTTCACACAGCAGGACTTTTGCTTCCAGGTTTTTCTTCAGGTCAAGATCCCGCAGTTCCTTGTTTATTTTAATATAATCATAGAAGATCTCGACGCTATGATGATAATTCTCCCACAGGTCCTTCAGGGACGATTGCGGAACGACACCGATTGAGTGCCATTCACTCTGGAGGTTACGGAAATCATGAAAGGTTTTATTTATCGATTCTTCCCTGTTGACGAGATCTTTTATCTTATCAATGATATCATATTTTTTTTTCAGGTTTTCGTATTTCTCTGCCTCCTGAACTTTATTATAGTCACTCTTCCTTTCCCTGTATTTCTCGAGCAATTCCTTAACACGATAGTCAAGCGGATCAACCCATACCTTATATTCCTCTATCTTACCGCCACCTTCCAGAAATTTGCTTTTTTTCTCTTCGGCTTCATGCTTGATCTTTTTGTAAAACAAGGTTTTTATCCTTTCCACATCGTTGCGGATTTCTGAAGGAGGCCGATTTTCGATTATCAGGGCAAGTGTTTCAACAAGTTCGTTTTTTGAGAATCCTGAATAATCAACAGGAGGGAGATCAACCTGATCCATTTCACTGAGGTCCTTTGATAAGGAAGTATGAATTTCAGCCGGTTTTGAAGAAAATGAATCACCTTCAGCCCTTTCGGGTTCTTTGGTGTTTTTAGTATCCTCTTCTGCTATTTTATCATCCTCCCGGGATTCAGTTTTTTTAGCATTTTCAGCTTCATTAGTGTCTTCAGTACCGGCAGCTTTCAAATTTGCTCCGTGCTGTTCATCACGAACAGAGTCTTCCGGATCTTCTTTAATCATATTCAATCCTTTAAGGTTCAATATCTTCAAAAGTACACCATTCCATGGCAAAGCCGTGGATTTTTCAGAGTACGAAAATATCGAATTATTTATTAAAACTCAAAGTTTTAGAAAAAAAGTAAGAGATTTGACAAATCGGGGATTCAGGCCGGATCACAGGATCATTTTTTCATTGAATAACTATTAATGTCAGTCTGATATCTCATTAAAGGATAAATGATATATTTGTCAGTGAATTTCAGTATGCCTGTTGTTCTATTTTTATCTCGGGACTAATTCAAATTTCAATGGACAGCAAAGACATAATAATATTTGCAGCAGTATTTGCAGCTCTTGGCTTCAGTCTTTACAGAAAATATGTAAAAAAGAACCAGGGCAGCCAGGGAACGCAAAATAAGCCTGGGTCATCCTTTCCATCATCAAAGGATGACGACTACGAACCCTATTCCAAAAAATAGGTTATCTCTTATTCCTTGATATCAGATAACGGAAGGGATTGATGATTTTTTGAAGAAGTCCCAGATCATCAGTTATTATTTCGGCAGTCCCCTGCATATTCTGGGTAAAATCAAGTTTCTTCCCGTACAGTGTAGTCAGGCCGGAAGGCAGATTAAGTTCTATGACATATGAGTCGCCCGAAGGCACAAGTGATATAGAGTTAATGACACCCTTAACCATTCCAAATTCCAGGTACGGATATCCGCTAAGTTTTAAGTTCACCGCCTGTCCAACCTTTACTTTACCCGACCGGTGCATTTTCAGGTTTATCCGGCCGATATAGTCTCCCGTGTCAAAAGGGACAATGCTCAGCACCGGTTCATCTTTATTTACTGCCTGATTTTCACTCCAGAATTTTGTGAATGAAACCTTGCCGCTTACAGGAGAAATCAGAAGGTAGGTGTTTTCCCAGATTCTGATCTGGGCTTTAAGATTCAGAAATGATTCATTCAGGACTGAATAATATTTTTCCCGGTCTTCCAGTTTTTTGATCTTGTTTTCCTGTAAAAGCTGTCTTTTTTCCGCAAGCTCAATTGATTTGGCCGAATGATCAAGCCTTACCTGCTGAAGCTCAATATTGAGCCTGATGAGAGATTGACGTGATTTTTCAAGCTCACTTTCGGAATAAACCCCGTTCACATGCAACATGGAATCCCTGCTGAACTTTTTTTCTTCGAGCAATCGATTTTCAGCAAATAGATTTTCCTTTACTTTTACTCTGCCAATATATACCAGGATTCCGTCAATTTCATCGGTAAGGGATTTAATTTTATTACCGTAGTAATCATTAATGTTATAATTATTGAAATCCGACAGGCTTTTAAGAAAAGAGCCCCAATAACCTTGTATTTCTCCAAGCTCATTAAAATCAGGCAGGGATGACAGAAGGATCCTCTCCGGACTCCTGATGGTATCAACTATTTGTTTCATCCTGTTCACCTCCTCAATTGATGCTGCAGTTTCCATTACTGCTATTAACTGTCCGGAAGAAATACTATCCTTATCCTTTACATATAGATTTTTAATCCTTCCCGTGATCTTCGAAATCATAGTTACCGGGGGATTTTTTGTAGTTATTTCGACAGTGGCGGGAATTACATCCGGATATTTTATCAGCCAGGCAAAGAATATAATAAGGGCAAGGACAGCCAGGATAATTGTATTTCCCCATCTGAGTATTTTTCCTGGCGGATGTCCCATTATTTCATTAACTGAATCAGAGTACAATATGTCGGGTTTACTTTCTTCCATTTATTTCATTAATTGCCCAATTCCAGCTGGTTTTTAACAAGATTGTAATAAGCTCCACGCTTTTCGATCAGGCTCTGGTGGTTCCCCGTCTCAATAATTTTCCCGCTGTCAAGTACAACGATCTTATCGGCGTTCCTTACAGTACTGAGGCGATGAGCAACAATAATGACAGTTTTGCCCCTGAAGAAATCTGCAAGGTTCTCTACAATTACTTTTTCGGTATTTGCATCGAGTGAATTTGTTGCTTCATCAAAAATCAATATTTCGGGATTTTTATATATAACACGGGCGATAAGCAGGCGCTGCTTCTGACCCTCACTCAGCCCATGGCCGTCGGAACCTATTTTTGTATTAAATCCCAATGGAAGCGATTCGATGTATCGCCTGATGTTAGCTGTCTCGGCTGCATTTATCAGCATGTTTTCGTCGACCGATTCTGACCCGGGAGCTATATTCCCCGCAATTGTGTCGGGGAAAAGGAAGCCATCCTGCATAACCGCTCCTACTTTTTCCCGCCACAGCCTGAGGCTGATATTGGATAATCCTGTTTCTCCAACCATGATTTCGCCGGTTACCGGTTGATAAAACCCAAGCAGCATTTTCAGCAAAGTGGTCTTACCGCTTCCGCTCACTCCTACAATTGCAGTTACCTTATTCTCTTCTATTAAAAGGTCGGCATTCTTTAAAGCAAATGGTGAACGCGGGCCTTCATACTGAAATGACAGGTTTTTTATCGTGATATTCTTGTTTTCCGGCAGTCTTCTGACTTTATTTTCGGAATCAGATTCTTCATCCTGCATATTGTGGACCTCGGCCAGTCTGTCAAGGCTCATTTTTGCATCCTGCGACATTCGGAAGAATCCGATAATCTGGTTCACCGGAACATTCATCTGTCCTATAATAAACTGAATGGCAAGCATCATCCCCAGTGTCAGGTCGCCCTTAAGGACACCGGTTGCGGCAATAATTGTAATCAGGATATTCATAAGCTCGCTGATCAGCGTGGCACCGGCTGACTGATACTGAATAAGACTCAACCCCCTGACCTTTAAACCGAATAAAGTTGCCTGATGCTGTTCCCAGTCCCATCTTTTGCTTAGTTCGCTCTGAGTAAGCTTTATTTCCTGCATCCCGTTTATTATGCTTATCAGTTTCGAAACCGAAGATGCCATCTCTTTAAACCGCAAATTATCGATCCGTGCTCTTGATTTCATAAAAAGCGAAACCCAGAGGATATAAAGTACAGTGCCGGTAAGGAATAAAGCAAATATTTTGAGACTGAAAATTGCAAGTACAATTCCGAAAACTATTATATTGAAAAAAGAAAAGAGAATACTGAGACTTGCAGATGTAAGAAACTCCTCAATCCTGTTGTTGTCGTCAATACGCTGGAGTATATCGCCTGTCAGCTTCGAATCAAAGAAAGCCATTGGCAGAGCCATCATCTTTTGCAAAAATCCTGAAATGATGGCCACATTAACACGTGAACCGATATGCAGGAGCAGCCAGCCGCGGATAAACTCAACCGACAACCTTCCGATAACAAGTGCAAGCTGAGCAAATAAAATGAGGTAAATAAAACCTATATCATTGTTATTAAGACCAATATCAACAATGGATTGTGTGAGAAACGGTATGATCAGCAAAATACAGCTTCCAATCAACAGACCAATGATCAGCTGCCCGAGATATTTGCGGTATAATCTGAAGTACTTAAGAAGGAATTTAAAACCGGTTCTTGTTTCCTGATGATCTTCAATGTCATAGAGTGCAGGTGTGGGTTCAATTAATAGCACCAGCCCCGATTTTTTCCCATCTGTAATAGTGTTAATCCAGCTCTTTTCAAATTCTTCCCTGGTATATTTTACCAGGCCAGTCGCAGGATCAGCGACCCATACATTTCTGCCCTTTATCTTGTAAACGACTACAAAATGCTTCTGCTGCCAGTGGACAATACATGGCATGGTCACTTTTTCCTCGAGCATTTCAAAAGGTATTTTTACGCCCATGGTCCTGAAACCCAATGAATCGGCAGCTTCAGACAATCCAAGGAAAGAGACTCCGCCCCTTGTGATAAAACATTTCTTACGTAAATAATCTATTGAAAAGCTTTTTTTGTAAAAACCTGCAACCATTTTAAGGCACGCAGGTCCACAATCCATGGCATCATATTGTTTTACAAAGGGAAATAACATTTTCTTATACCCGACCGTTTAAATAGGAAATGTAAAGATATTTATTATTTAATTAAAAATTGCTTACAGTTTTAACAGGATCAAGACCGTCACTGACAGTTTATTACTTATCCTGTCAGGAAATACTATATTTGTCAATTTATTAGGGAATAAAAGTCACCGATTGTTCCATAAGATAACAGATAGTGCGATAATTGAGGGGATCCGTCAGCAGGACGATCAGGTACTCAACTGGATTTATGACAACTATCTTCAGACGGTAAGACATCATGTGCTTAAAAACAGCGGGTCAGAAGCCGATGTTTCAGATGTTTTTCAGGAATCAATAATTTCGCTTTACAGGCAGATATCAGAGAATGGATTGAATCTTACGTCCGACCTTAAAGGTTATTTTTTCGGAATTGCTAGAAATATCTGGAGTGCTCAGTTAAGGAAAAAAGCAAGAAACACTGAAATTGAATTTGACTTGCCTGATGATGGGGACAGTGAGGAGGCTCAGAATCCGATTCTTGAAAGAATTATCAGCAGGGCCTTCCAGAAATTAAATCCTGACGCCCAGACTATCCTTACACTCTACTCAGAAGGCTTTACGTATCATGGAAATTGTATCAAAAATGAATCTTAAGAACGAAACCTATGCCCGGCGAAAGAAATATTTGAGCAAAGAAGCCCTGATGGCTCTTATTAAGGAGGATCCGGAATATAAGGAATTTCTTGATTTATAACGGAGTATTGCGAATAACACGCCAATAAGAATAAGGACTGCCATAATAAATAAAAGCCACCTTCCAGAATAATATAAAGGAGCATTGTTCCCGTAAATAACCAGTGAGGACC
Organism: uncultured Bacteroidales bacterium; assembly: GCA_963831935.1. Lineage (GTDB taxonomy): Bacteria > Bacteroidota > Bacteroidia > Bacteroidales > VadinHA17 > LD21. The sequence continues at coordinate 172,135 of CAWHSH010000007.1, read as the reverse complement.
AGAAATAAGGATGGGATCGCAGCATATCGGCCTTCTGCAAATAATCTTTCCTGGCTTTTCTCAGAGCGGTACTTTTTGTATTTCCTTTCTTCAGATGCCTGTAAAAGTTTTCAACGATCTCGGTACCTGATCTGTCTTCGATCTCCCACATAGACATAATTACTGACTGACTGCCTGAATAAATAAATCCCCTTGCCAGACTTAGAATCCCTTCACCTGAATGCAAAATCCCTGACCCAGTATTGCACGAGCTGAGTATGACCATTTTTGCTTTTAACGGTATTCCGTATACCTCATAAGTATTCAGATTGCCATCATCAACAGAATCCTTTTCCTGGTAGAAAAGCATCTTTGAATGCATGGGATACTGATCATTCAGAACAGTATGCATTGCGAGGTGAATAATATCATATTTGCCGGCTTCTGACTTAAAAATTGATTCTCTTGCCCCGTTATTTATGTACAGTTTTCCACCTGTAAGATTTGTAATATACTCAGCTTCCAGTCTCGCAAAGGGCAGATCATGAAGTTTGGAATATCTTGCCTGCCTGGTTATCAACAGCGAATCAACATCAATACTTCCTGTATAGACCGGCGCAAAGGCTATTACACTGTTTGAAAAATCTGATGGCCTTTCTTATACGATTCAGCCTGGAATGTTGCAGAATAAGTATAAGAAATCCTGAATTTATCCATCAGATAAGGTATTTCTCTATAGAGGACATTTTTACCTGATACCTGCCCTGCCGGCATTGCCTCAAAGGGAATATAAGAAAGAATATTATCCGGGGATATTAGCAGTTTATCAGATATAAAATATCTTCTGACTGGCTCAATTATTGTTTTATAAAGAAAATTCCCGACTTCCTGATATTTCGTACGAAACTCGATTTTGCATTGGACGTCGGCAATGCCAAAAGATAACGGAATTGCCTGATATTGTCAAAGAACGTCGAATCGATATGAATTGTAAACAACTCCTTGTATTTTTTATTGACCAGAAAAATATACAATACAGTATCTGCAACCACATAATTCAGATAATTGGTGTTTCTGCCGGCAATTTCAGGGATGTCACCAGGATTGATAACCTGTGTATTATATTTGATCTGGTAATATTCAGGATACTTTTTTTCAAAAAGACTGATCAGGGAATCACGTTTTTGGGTTGCATTCAGCACAATGTTCTTCCATTCGGATACCACAGATGCATCGGTGGATTTCCTGGCATTTTCTTCTGAAATCCGTGCATTATAGAAACTGATTTCCGTTTTGAGACGTCTTTCAAGCTCAGCAATTTCAGAAGGAATATGAAACTGGGTCGCCTTCAGTTCACGGGTGGAAGCCAGCAATCCGGCTACTTTGCTTTTTTCGGAATATTCAAATGCCTTATCACGGTAGATCGAATTACCGGTTTTTTTGTAGCAAAGATCAAAATCACGTATCGCAAAAAGATAAGCGTCCCTGTAACGGTCGCCAAGGATTAGCCTGCTGTCTTCCTCACTTATGTTTATACGGACTTTTTCAAGCAAGGCAACAATTAATTCCGAAGTTCCGGCAGCAACTTCAGATAACTGTAATCTTTCTGCCCGGAGTAAATATCCCACAGAATCTTATACTTGGCTTTCAACACATTTATCGACCAGAGATCTGGTTCGATGAGCCTTATCTCAGGATTTTCCAATAGTGAATATTGCTTCTTTCCCTGGACTTCTGAAAAAAGCAATTTCTGAATTATTTCCAGTGCTTTGTTTGATTCGCCATTTTCTGAAAGAGAGAGCGCATACCCGAGAAGAACAGGATCTTTCAGAGAAATATCATCTTCGTGGTTATTAATGTAAACCAGGCACTGTTCGTAAAGACGCAATGATTTCCTGGTATCCAGCCTGAACGTTCTCAGGTATTCGGCATAGTTCTTAAGCACTTCAACATAATTTCTGGAATCTGGTCCGAAAAAGCTTTTAGCTTTTTTAAGGGAGTTTATTATAAGGGATTCACCTTTTTTCACCTGTCCGGCATTTCCAAGGACTATTGCAAAATTATCAATGAGGTTCAATGACAAGGCAGAATTGGATGACCTGATCGTTTCAATACCTTTCCGGAAATAAACATCCGACTTGTCATTCAATCCAAGAAAGAAATAGGTAACCGCAAGGGTATTGAGGAGATTGATATAGTTATCATCTGCAGCAAGAGAATTCTCTTTATAAATCGATTCTGCCTTCTCAAGATAGAGAACAGCTTTGGAATAATCAGACAACCGAACATAACAAGCACCAATATTTATATACAAAATCGCAATATCTGAATTGTAGTTTCTTTTACCTCCATTGATCAGCTTAAGAGCGGAATTACCATAGCTAATGGCTGTGTTATACTCATTCAGACCAAAGTATGCTGAAACAAGAGCAGATAAACCTGTCAATAATGCCGGGCTGGATTCCCCGTATAACTTCTTGTCAATATCCAGCGATTCAAGTGTGTATTGTTCCATTCTCCGGTAATCACCAAGGTAAAAGTATGCTAGTCCCAGGTTGAACAGACATTTCGCCTGAATTTCATCTTCACGATTCATTTGCCTTCGTATCGATGAAGACAACTTGAACCAGTTTATCGCTTCAGAGTTATTCCCTGACAAAAGATAATATGCGCCTATATAAAACTGTGATGTGGATGCAGGTTAAGTTGTCAATATTATTTTCCCTTAACTTTCTTCAGAATTGAATTAACAAATAGTTTCGATTTTACTAGTGTCGCGGTCAGTCATTGCAGCCAGGAGACCTGAATTAAGCTTGTCCAGAGCCTGTGTTGAATCATCATTCTTTGGCTTTTCAGTTAATTGTACGTTATAGTCTGTGTTAAAATGGGCATGTGGAAATATGCATCATCCGTGCTGCATGAAGATTATTGAAGCAGCCGAGCAACATAAAAACAATAACAATCCACGATATTCGATTAAATACAGTCATTTGGAATGCGCTGATTTTTCCTGTTCCCCGTGTAAAGATTGGAAGTTTCCTAATTAATGTCAAAGCAAATATACAAAATTTAGAAACTTCAGCTTTCAGTAAGTCATTGATTTTCTTGAGCTAATAAAAAAACACAAAAAATAATTGGTTTTTAAGTGTCACAAAATCACCTGTTCCGACATGTTACAATGTAATGGTCCAAAAAATTACGAATTACCCGAATTAAGTATCAATGATTAAAACCGAAGAAAATGAAAACCCTGAATTTTGAAACAATCGAAGAAATTTTTAATGATTACGCGCTTACGAACTGAAGAGATGATTTGTGTTAAAGGCGGTGATGCCGGAGAACCAATTGTTAAACCCTCCGTTCCGCCGGTCAGAATTTAGTTACTCATTTATGAAATGACTGCTTCAGCGGAAGCAGTCAGAAAAACAAACCCATTTTAAAGGTTTGTGATTTGGGATTTGCAGTGTCAGATCTGGATTGATGAATCATCCGGGACTGATCGTGCATGCACAGGAATACAGCACAATTAATGTGTATGTATTTGGTATATTGAATTTTGGAAATAATTTTAAACAAGATAATTATGAAGACAATTGATTTTTCATATTTCATCGAAAGGTATAATGCCGGAGAGATGGATGAAGCAGAAATGCAATGGTTCAGGAAAGAACTAAGCGGAAACGAAAAACTTCGAAGAGAAGTTGAAATTCGTAGTAAAACTGACAATATCCTTAAAAACCAGGACCTCCTCAATCTCAGGAACAAGCTTAATGCAATTGAGAAGAAAAGAGGAGACGCCTATACCTGCTAAGAAACAGGGTCGACCTATAATAAAATATGCAGCAGTGTTGCTGCACTTGGTTATTATTGGAGGTCTTGCACTGTTTTCAAACAGGAAGCTGAGCAATGATGAAATAATAGACCGGTACTATAAACCATACGAAACGGCTACATCATCCAGATCCGCTGAATTTGTAAAAAACCAGGACTATCAGCGATTATAATATGGCACTTGAATATTATAATATCCATGACTACAGGAATGCTGCCATTTATTTCAGCAAAGTACTTAAAAGCGAACCGGGTAATATGCAGTCCACTTTGTTAAACGGGATTTCAAATTTTGAAAACCACAATTATCCTGAAGCCAAGAGCTCTTTTTCAAAAGTGATTGAGGACAATGACAACTATTATATTGATCATGCCCAATGGTACCTGGCCTTATGTTACATCAAAACAGAAGAAAAGGCCAAAGCAGTGAAACAGTTGTCGGTAATTGAAAACTCAAATACCATCTACAGTAAAGATGCCAGAAAAATTCTGAGACGTCTTGAAGTAATACTCAACAAACAGGGATATCAAATGTTTAATCTTTCGGCAAATATTAAAGAGGAATCGGGAAGGCCCGAATCAGAAAACAGGATGAAGGGAAGATTATGGAATCATGTAACCAGAAGATAATGAACTGTGCACTCAATATTGACCGGAATGTCGCATGAATTGAGAACGCAAATGAATGCAATAGTTGCGTTTTCATTTCTACTGAACAAAACAGATTATAATGAAGAAGAAAGGGAGGAATTCAGCAACCATATATATTCCTCCTGTGAACAAATAATATCGCTATTTGACAATTTTCTTGATTCGGCAATCATTGATACGGGTAATTCAAAGACTGAACCAGGAATTTGCTGTCCGGACCAGATATTTAATGAACTTCTTTCAGAATTCAGGGATATCCTGAAAGAAGGATGAATACAAGGATTTAATCCTTATGACTGAAAACCAGTCATTTAATCATAATGAATACTTAATTGACGGAAACAGGCTGACAAGGGTAATTCGTAACCTGTTTCAAAATGCTCTGTCAAATACAAAATCAGGATATATCAAGGTCGGCTATTATTTCAGGGATGATAAACTGACATTTTATGTCCTGGATTCGGGTCAGGGTTATTTCAAATCCAGGGAATTCCTGCAAAACCGGGACCTGGCTGTTCCCCTTACCAGATTCAGTGATACATATTCAGCTGTTAATCTGGAGCTTACACGTAAGCTTATTCAAATAATGGAAGGATCGATCTGGATTGAATGCAATGGACTGGCAGGATCAGCGATCTATTTTTCCGTTCCCGCACCGGCAGTAGTTGCTGGTGAAAAGGTTATCAACAAGTTTTCGAATACCATGAGCACGATCTGATACCAGATGTTCAACTCATCTTAATGTCTGAACAAATCCAAGCATGAGCGGAAACAGCTGCCTTCCCAGGGCAGCTGTTTTTATTTCCTGTTCTCGATTATCTTGACCTCGGTTCTTCTGTTAAGCTTGCGGCCTTCAAAAGTAACGTTGTCTCCGACAGGTGACTTATTGCCATATCCTTTGTATTTAAGTCTGTCGGAGGAGATTCCGTTTTCGATGAGAAAACTGACAACCGAATAAGCTCTTTTTTCGGAAAGAGTCTGGTTATGTTCATCAGTTCCGGTAGAATCGGTGTATCCTCCTATTTCAATCTTGAGGTCCTTGTTATCTTTAAGAAGATCGCAAAGCTTGTTAAGTTCCGACAATGACTCTTTTTCAAGCTGCCAGGAATCAACTTTGTAGAATACATTTGCCAGTAGCATTTTTTCCCCTGCTTTCAGAGGGCTGAGCTTAATCTTTTTAAGGTAAGGCTCAAGTACAGTATGCTTTCCTTCAAACATGAAATTCTCGGAGTAGAAAAGATAGCCTTTCCTGCTCACATTAAGTCCGTAGTTATATCCTGAAGGCAGACAGACAATAAAATTGCCATACATATCAGTAGTGTTGTCGAGGACAGTTTTTCCAGTCGAAAGATTGATGAGCTCATATTGTGCGACCAGGGCTTGTCCGTTCTCCTTATCAGTTACTTTGCCCTTTAAATAAGCAACAGGATCAGGCCGGACAGATTCATAAAGCTTGAAGGAGTAGATATTTTTACCGCCCTTTTCATCTCTTTTTGAAGAAAAATAAGCCTTCTGTCCTCCCGATTCAATGACAAGACCCATTTCATCGTTGTAGGTGTTAATCGGATAACCTAAGTTTTTGGGTTCCGACCATGAACTGTCTTTCTGCATCCTGGATATATATATGTCAAATCCGCCCATTCCCGGTCGTCCATCAGAAGCAAAATAAAGGGATTTACCATCAAAATGAATAAATGGAGACATTTCATCGCCGGTTGTGTTTATCACACTTCCAAGGTTTTTTGGATATGACCATTTATTTTTACCGTTAAGGGTTGAGTACCAGAGATCTTTTCCTCCAATGCCGCCAGGCCGGTTACTTGAAAAAAACAGCATTTTCCCGTCAGCACTTATTGAAGGCTGAGACTCCCAGTTTGATGTATTTACAGGGCTACCAAGATTAACCGGCAGCGACCATTTCCCATTAATAAGTGCTGAAAAAAAGATATCACAACTGCCAAGGCCACCTGACCGGTCGCAGGCTGTAAAAAACATATAGCTTCCATCCGAGGAGAGACTTTGTGCACCTTCGTTCTGACCTGTATTGAGTGGAGTGCCGGCATTAACCGCCTTTTGCCAGACAGAGCCTGAAAGGTAACTTATATAAAAGTCTTCCTGAGGAACTCGATTCAACTGACCAGGATCACCTGGTCTTGCCTGCCGGGTAAACATTAGCGTTTGTCCGTCAGCGGTTATTGATGGCCAGTATTCATCATCTGATGTGTTGATCCCAACCCCAACGCTTTCGGGACTGAATGGAACCGGATTCTTCAGGGCTTCAATCGCAAACTGGCAGTTCCTTATATTCCGGACTGCCTGATCCCTGTTTTTCTCAGAAACATTTTTCTGCTCAAGATATACATTGTAATGAACAAGGGCGTTATTGTAATCGCCTGAAAACATCTCAGCTGTCGCCATATTAAAATAAACAGGCATATAAACGGTTGAATCGATATGTACAGCCATTTGGATAATTGTGAGCGGCTTCAGCATACCTTTTCTGCTTTGACAACAGTTCTCCAAGCATCATGTATGCTTCAAAAAATCCTTTATCAATTTCAATAGCTTGCTTGAAATAACGTTCCGCTGATAAGAAATCAATATAGTCAAATGATTTAACTCCTTCCTTGTAAGCATTAAGTGCCTTGTTCAAAGTAGTATGGTATGGCTGGGAAAGTCCTGTCCTGGGAACCGAACAGGTGATCATGACAAGGAAAATGATAATATGGAATCTCGCCATTATTTCAGGGGATATGCATATATTTATGAATCTGAAGTGAAATCCTCCATTGAGGATTCTTTTTGACATAGTTGACAATATCCTGAATAATGATTTCAAATCTGCTCCATTCAGGCTGTAAAAAGAGTCTGCATTTCTCTGCAACGTTTTCCTCATATTTTTCAGCCCATTCAAAATCACTTTCATTTTCGATTATTACCTTCAGTTCATCGGCTTTTTTGCAGATATTATCTGTCGGAGGCATATTTTTCTTCGGAGAAAGGCATATCCAGTCCCATTCCCCTCTAAGCGGATATGCCCCTGAGGTTTCAATAGAAGTGCTGATATTTTTTTGTTTAAGCCCGGAGCACAGATAATCAAGATTCCACATAAGTGGTTCACCGCCTGTAACAACAACAGATTTTGCACCGGAGGCAACAGCATGTTCAATTATTGTTTACGGTTTCAATAAGAGGGTGCAAATCAGGGTTCCATGAGAAACGTGAATCACACCAGTTGCAGCCAATATCACAACCGCCCAGTCTTATGAACCAGGCAGCCTCTCCCGAATGAAATCCTTCTCCCTGTATAGTAAAGAACTCTTCCACCAGTGGCAACTTTTTGCCATCACCAGCACTATGTATCTCCTTTCCCATCCTTCAAAACGTTTTCAGTTAACATTTATTTTCCGAACAACAATTGATAATCCCTTGATCTTGCCCTATCAACCCATTTTTCTGGTTCCACTTTCCAGTTTTTGAGGGCTGTTGGTCTGATGGTTTTTTTTGTCTCCAGATACTTGAGGATATAATATCTTAAATCCTTGTCAGTTGACGATTTCAGACGGTTTCCCAATACATCTTTGTCAATCCCTGCGCCTTCTGTGAGATGGCCGCCTCCTCCATTACCTCTGATAAGAATTCAATGCTACCAGATAGGTTTTATTCATTTCAAAAGGTCTGCCATCAGAAAATGATTTGATTAATATACGTTTCCCTTCCGGTTTGCTGACATCAACAATATAGTCAATCCCTGCAGCCGAATCAAAGTTATAAGGCTGGTTTTTCAACCATGCATTTCCGTTTACCAGTTCAGGCTTTCCTTTTTTGTCAAGCCTGAATTTTAGCAGAAAATCATCAGGTCCTTGCATTGTATTAAACCAGTCGGAATATGAGAACTCAAGATATTTCTTTACTTCCATTCCCGTCATGGAGATAGTGTAAAGCATGTTCTCAAACCTGTAAAGCTTAAACATATCGCCTGTTGTAACAGGACCTGACGGTATCTTTACATCAAACGACAGCGGAGCTGCGAACGAGATATCTGCATGAGTAATGTCGAGCTGGATGTAATGGATCATATCGACAAACGGAGATGATCCGAAATAAGAATCCCTTGATGAGACAGTGGTTGCAAAAGTTGCAACGGGTTTATCAACATAGTCAAGGATTGCTTTCTTCTGCCCGGCAAACTTGCGGAGGAATGAGGGATCAGCTTTGTACTTATCAACATCTATAAGACTGCCCTCTATCGATTTCTGCCTTTTCAGGGAAGATTTTTGTCCGGTAAACATAATATCTGCGCGTGCGATATACTCGGATCTGCTTCCTCCTTCTAATATTAAAACACTATCGCCGGCTGAATTAACAATTTTTTTGTTTACAATATTATGATTGTGTCCACAAAAGATTATATCAAAACCAGGAACTTCCCTTGCCACTGATCCGGAGCCAATTTCATTATGAGATCCTGAATTATCGCCGGCCCCATAGTTATCATCCCAGCCAGAATGGAACAATCCCACCACAAGGTCGGGCTTCTCTTTCCGGATAACCGGCATCCAGAATCTGGCAGTCTCAACCATATCCCTGAATTCCATGCCCGAATAAAGCTCAGGCGGAAGCCAGGTTGGCACAGAAGGAGTAATCAATCCCATCACTGCTATTCTTATCCCCGATCGTTCCATGATTACATATGGTTTAAAATATGGTTTCCCTGTTATTTTATCGACTGCATTGGCGGCAAGTAATGGAAATTTGTATTCTTTTACCAGCCTGTCATAAACCGGATGGCCGGCTTCGATATCATGGTTACCAACTGTCGCGGCATTATATCCCATATAATTCATGGCTTCAGAATTGATATGGGGAGAGACAGTATCAATGAAGTTATAATAATATACCGCAGGCTGGCCCTGCAAATTATCGCCGTCATCAAGGAGAATTACTGATTCTTTTTCTTTTCTTACCTTATTTACATATGAATATACTCCTGCAAGGGAGACATTAATATCTTTCTTTTCAATAAAATCATATGGCAGAATGACTCCGTGGACATCTGTGGTTGCAAGAATAGTGATCGAATGGTTTTTCTCCCTGGCACAGGAAAAAAGAAAGATAAAAATCACCAAAAACTGCAGACGTAATATTATGTTCCTAAAATTCATACTGTAAATTTAAGTTTATTCATCAATAAGGTTGTAACCATCTTTCTTCCCTTTATCTACCTGCGACAATCCGTATTTCATCCAGAAAGGCATCGGAGCTGCTTTGAGGTAGTGATCAAGCGGAGGTTTCTGTCCTTTCAGTATAATGGATGAACACATGAGGGCAAGAAGAAGAGATATTCTCATTTTATTTTCCCTTATACATTTCAAATGAAGGCATAAACTTAGAAAAGAATATTTACTTTCAGTTACTTTTACAAACGTAAATAATCGGGTCAAACAAAGCCATTGGTGCAGAGTTTTGCCCGACATAAATCTTAAAACATGGTACAGACGGGATTAGATCAGATCAAAGCTTCATTGCCGGCAGGTTTATCCGGAAGGAAGATAGGAATCTTATGTCATGCACCAAGTATCACAGCAGATTTTACCCATATCACTGAGATCTTTTATAAAAGGAAGGATTGCTTTTTAACAGCAATATTCGGTCCGCAGCATGGGCTTTACGGGCAAACACAGGATAATATGATAGAGTGGCAGAGTATCAGGCACCCGGTTTATGGTGTCCCGGTTTACAGCCTTTACGGTGAATTCAGAAAGCCCACAATCGAAATGCTTGAAAGTATTGAAGCTCTGGTAATTGACCTTCAGGATGTCGGGGCAAGGTTGTATACTTATATATGGACTGTAAAATTATGCATGGAAGCCTGTTCGCAGAACAGTATCCCCATATGGATCCTTGACAGGCCAAATCCGGTAGGAAGATTGCCTTTTGACGGTCCTGTGCTGAAAGAAGCATATTTTACATTTGTCGGGGGTGCAAGTATCCCATTGTGCCATCGCATGACCCTTGGCGAAATGGCTGAATGGATAAAGGGGAAATATATTCCTGGATGCGAACTTCATGTTGTGAGTATGAAAGGCTGGAGAAGGAATTCTTTGTACAGCGAGACAGGTCTCCCCTGGGTGTTACCATCTCCGAACATGCCTGCACCCGGCACTGCAATAGTATATCCGGGCACCGTGCTTTTTGAAGCTTTGAACATTTCAGAAGGAAGGGGAACAACTATTCCATTCGAGCTCTTTGGTGCACCATTTATCGATCCGGTCAAACTTAAAAAGAATCTTGAGGCAAGAAAGATACCCGGATGTGTTTTCCGGATTCACGGCTTTATTCCTGCATTCAACAAATTTACAGGTGCACTTTGTAACGGCCTTCAGATACATGTAACTGATCCTGCAGGCATTTTATCCTGTTGCGACTGCCTATGAAATCATTGATGCAATAATTGAAACCTCTCCTGCTGATTCTCTTAAATTCAACCTTCCACCCTATGAATATGAATATAATCTTATGCCTTTTGATATATTGTCAGGTGATTCAATTATGAGAACCTCCCTGCTGAACAGGATTCCCGTCAATGGTAGAAAGACAAAGATGGAATCAGGAAATTGAGGAATTCAAATACGACTTCCGTCAGTTTGCGTTCTATGATGAGTAGGTCGGGAAAAGGATCAGGGGAGCGTCAGAGGGTTCTTTTCGATTTAGTTAGCTTCTCAATTAACTGGTGAGGGAATATAGGCTTCACAATATAATCATCAAATCCTGAAGCAATAATTTTTTCACGGTCCCCAAGAAGGCTATAGGCAGTCTGGGCAATAATTATAATGTCATTACGGAATTCCCTTATTTTTCTTGCTGCACCATAGCCATCAATAACCGGAAGTTGTATATCCATCAAAATTATTTCTATTTCCGGATTTGCCTTAACAGCCTCGATAGCTTCTTTCCCGTCGCATGCATTAATAAGCGAAGCCCCTGTCTTTTCAAGGATCTTATTCAGATACAAACGACTCGACACATCATCTTCGACTATAAGTATTTTTTTTGTCTTCAGATACTCATTTTCCATGACTTTCCGCTTTATTCAAATAGTCCGTTATCTCTCAGAAGCAGCAAGATTGCTGACTGAGGCACGACTATGTACTTTTCCTTATTAAATTCTATTTCAATCGCACTGCTTTGAAGGTAAACAGCCTGGTCACCTTCTTTTGGCTGAAGGGGAACATATTTAGGTTCATCGGGACGGGATTTCCATGGTTCGTCTGCATCGTTAACCGATGGAATAGGGTATCCGGGGCCTACTTTAAGAACATAGCCTATCTGCACTTTTTCGTTTTCATTAACACCGGGGGGAAGATAGAGACCACTTTTTGTCTGTGACTGAGGTACCTTTGGTTTTATCAGGATCCTGTCGCCAATGACGATCAATTTCTGAAGATCTTTCTCATCCAATAACACACCCATACCTGTTTTCGATTAAAACAAAAATATCATTTTTTGGCATATTCAGGAACTGTCTCTACAGAATTAATTAATATTGTACAGTTGTAAAACGGAATATCACCTTCTTTGTTTTATTATGGAATCTGACAGCTACCTTACTATTAAAGCTTTTTCGCAAGGTTTGTATAAGGAAAAAGGGAGCAGGTTCATCGGACTCGTTTATCCTGTTTCAGGCCAGGATGAAATAAAAGCAATCCTGGAGAAGGTCAGAAAGCAATATCATGATGCACGGCATCATTGCTTTGCATGGGTTCTGGGCAGGGATAAGCAAAATTACCGGGTAAATGATGACGGAGAGCCTTCAGGCACAGCCGGAAAACCAATTTTCGGTCAGATCAGGTCCCATGGATTAACAGATGTTCTTATTGTGGTTGTCAGGTATTTTGGAGGAAAACTCCTGGGTGTAAGCGGATTGATCAATGCCTACAGATCGGCAGCAGAATCAGCAATAAATAATGGTGAAATAGTTGAACTGTTTATTCAGGATTTTTACGAACTATCTTTCCCCTACCCCGCTTTAAATGAGGTTATGAAAATCATCAGGGATGAAGATATAAATCAGTCGGAACAAAAATTTGAACTTAACTGCTTTATCAAATATAAATTTCAGAAGGTCCAAAGGAGAAAAAATCCTGAAAAGATTTTCCAGAATAGAAGGTCTGAAATACAAGCTTATTACTGATTTATCGTCCGTTTAAAATGGAGCAAAAAGTTGTTAGTTAATTATTAACATCCTTCTGAAAAAAGCCTATTCTTCAATAAATTTGCTTAATATTTATTTTTGATGGTGTCAAACACCTAAAATAATGAAAAACAGAAGCTTAGTATCTATTGATGATTTAACAACCAGAGAGGTTCTGAAGATTCTTGATCGTGCGGCTGAATTTGAAAAGAAACCTGTTCAGAAGCTGCTTGAAGGCAAAGTTGTAGCAACGCTATTCTTTGAACCGTCAACCAGAACCAGGTTGAGCTTTGAGAGTGCAATAAACCGTCTTGGGGGGAAAATCGTAGGCTTTTCAGATGCAAGCAGTTCAAGTGTTTCAAAAGGAGAAACTTTGCACGATACAATCAGAATGGTAAGCAGTTACAGCGATCTGATTGTAATGCGCCACCCTATCGAGGGTAGTGCCAGATATGCAAGCGAGATAGCTTCGGTTCCGGTGATAAATGCAGGTGACGGAGCCAATCAGCATCCAACTCAGACATTACTGGATCTTTACTCGATACGCAAAACACAGGGAACGCTGGACAATCTAAACATTTTCATGGTTGGAGATCTAAAGTATGGACGCACGGTTCATTCACTGATGATGGCCATGTCAAGATGGAACACCACTTTTAACTTCATTTCACCCGAAGAACTGAAAATGCCTGAAGAGTTCAAGTTGTATCTCGAAAACCTTGGCCTGAAATATTATGAACATCTTGATTTTACGGATATAATTTCGAGAGCTGACATTATTTACATGACCAGGGTTCAGAAGGAAAGGTTTTCTGATCCCATCGAATATGAAAAAGTTAAAAATGTCTATGTTCTCAAGAATTCAATGCTTTCAAATACAAAACCGAACATGCGCATTCTTCATCCGTTGCCAAGGGTAAATGAAATTCACACTGATGTGGATACAAATCCTAAAGCATATTATTTTGAGCAGGCTCTTAACGGAGTTTTTACCCGTCAGGCTATTTTATGTACACTTTTGGGAATCAAGTAAAAAGCAAGGGAATTATGAAAGAACCTAAACAACTGAGCGTCAGTGCAATTCAGAATGGAACAGTAATCGATCATATTCCTGCCAGGAACCTGTTCAAGGTTATTCAGATCCTGAGACTCGATCATATTGACAGTCAGATCACATTCGGCACAAACCTCGAGAGCAAAAAGCTGGGCAAAAAAGCAATTATTAAAATATCGGGCAAGTTTTTCGAAGATGAGGATATAAACAGGATTGCACTTGTAGCGCCTGATGCCAAGCTTAATATTATCAGAGATTATGAGGTAGTGGAAAAAAAAGTTGTTGAAGTTCCCGATTACATAGTCGGGATTGCCAAATGCATGAATCCTAAGTGCATAACAAATTTTGAACCGGTGACGACACGATTCAGGGTTGTATCCAAGAAAAATGTTGCCCTGAAATGCCACTATTGTGAAAAGATAACTAACCAGGAAAACCTGCAGATAATTTGATTGATGCCCCCCATCCCCCCTGAAGGGGGGCTAATCTTCGATAACTTTAAAGCCTCCTTCAGGGGGGTATTGGGGGCTACCGCAGCCTGTCATACGATTTCACCAGGGCTTCATCTTTTCTTATCCCCCTGTAGGCCAGAATTTCAAACAGAAGCATCAGGAGCGGAATAAACATTTTATACCCTTTAACCAGGATTGCCTGGTTATTGTTGATAATTGTAAGGGTATAGAACAAAAGTATTGCAATGAATGCAATATTAAATGCTATGACGACCAGCGTCAGTTTCATCTGGAGCTTCCTTTTCCTGTAAAAGAAAATCGCAGCAAGCGACAGTAAAAGGATTGCCAATAGGGTAACCGGAACAGGAATCTGATTTTGAATTTTATCAAGACTCCCTGTCGCAGAATGCTGAAAGGCACCCATTAAGTTCATCACAATATCTGTACCTGCTTCCTTTTTAAATGTTAAAATATCCCCTTTCAGGAATAAAACTGACAACAATGATGTCAGTAGCAGGTAAACCGATTGAATTCTTTGTATCATTTCAGAAGTTTCTGTATTTATTCACCCAAAATTAGTCTGTTTTAGGAAATAATAACTTCACAAAACAATTCAGATAAAAGATTAATAGTAAACTGTTTTATGAATTTTTAACATATTTTTCAGCACTCGAACACCTTAAAAATGGGCAAATTGCCTACATTTGCGTGCTAAATAAAATATTATAAAGGAATATTGAATCATTAGAATGCTAGGAGCTATTGAGCCATAAATGCATAAAACAAAATCACTTTCTAAAATGAATAAAAAACTGAGAATAACGATAACAGTAATATTAGTCCTATTTCTTGCAGGAATGATCTTATACCCAAAATTCAAACCTTTTCTGTTAGCAAAATTCGGCCCTAAAAATATTAATACACCTCTCCTCAGACAATCGCAGCAAAAGCTTAATGCTACGGGATATCTCATTGCTCCGCTCACATCTGAGTGAGCTTATAAAATCAACAGGCACTTTGCGACCGGATGAAGAAGTTGATCTTTCCTTTGAGACATCAGGCAAGATTGTCGGGATCAATTTCACTGAAGGTACACGGGTAAAAAAAGGAGATCTTCTGGCAAAAATAAATGATCAACCACTTCAGGCCCAGTTGGAAAAGTTGAAAGCAGAGTTGAAAATGGCAGAAGCGAAAGAATTCAGGCAGCGAAGTCTGCTCGGAAAGGATGCCATAAGTCAGGAAAGTTACGATCAGATTGTTACTGATGTGCAGACAATAAATGCTGATATTAATCTTATAAAAGCACAAATTTCTATGACTGAACTCAGAGCCCCATTTGATGGGATTATAGGACTAAGATATTTAAGTGAAGGCAGTTATGCAAATCCTGCTACTAAAATAGCCAGACTTATAAAAATTAATCCGCTCAAAATAGAATTCACCATATCTGAAAAATATGCTTCCGAAATCAAAATTGGTTACCCGATAACATTCAGTATTGACGGCAGTAATCAGATATTCAATGCTTCGGTTTATGCCATCGATCCAAAAATTGATATCAATACAAGAAGTATTGTATTACGCGCTCTTTATCCGAATAAGAATGAAGAACTTAGATCGGGACGATATGCAGGAATTACGCTTGAATTATCCAAAATAGATAATGCGATTGCAATTCCGACTGAGGCGCTTATTCCTGAAATGGAAGGCGAAAAGGTATTTATATATAAAAATGGTAAGGCGCAATCAGTGAGAGTGAATATAGGATTAAGGACCGAATCGAAGATTCAAATCGTGGACGGGCTTAATTTCGGTGACACTTTACTTGTAACCGGAATTTTGCAGCTCAGGCAAAATCTTCCAATTGTACTTGACAGCGTTATTGTAAATAAATAATCCGAGGAAATAACATGAGTCTATCATCAGTAAGTATTAACAGGCCAGTACTGTCAACAGTATTTGCCCTCGTAATTCTGTTATTCGGGATTGTTGGTGTTACCTTCCTGGGAATCAGGGAATTTCCCAGTGTGGATCCGCCCATTATCAATGTAAGAACTTCTTACCCGGGGGCAAACTCAGATGTGATTGAAACACAGATTACTGAACCACTTGAACAATCAATAAACGGAATCCAGGGTATCCGTTCTCTTACCAGTGTAAGCAGCCAGGGATCAAGCAATATTACTGTTGAATTTGAACTTACAGTTGATATGGAAACAGCTGCAAATGATACACGTGACAAAGTTTCTCAAGCCATGAGGCTCCTTCCCCGTGACTGTGATCCACCGATTGTTGCCAAGGCAGATGCAGATGCAAGTCCTATAATGCTGCTTACCATTGAAAGTAATAAAAGATCCCTGCTTGAACTTTCTGAAGTAGCCGAGCTCACTTTCAAGGAACAACTTCAGACAATTCAGGGAGTCAGTGCAGTAATGATTTTCGGCCAAAAAAGATATGCAATGCGGCTGATGCTCGATCCGGTAAAGCTTGCGGGATATCAGCTAACTCCTCTTGATGTCCGTGACGCAATAACCCGTGAAAATGTTGAATTGCCTTCGGGAAGTATTGAAGGTAACAACACCCTGCTTACCATCAGAACGCTTGGTCTCATGACCACACCAAAGGAGTTCAATGATCTTATAATCAAGCAGACAGGCGATCAGATCATACGTTTCAGCGATATCGGCAGGGCAGAACTCGGGCCTGAAGATATAAGAGGGCTTATGAAAAGGGATGGAGTCCCTATGGTAGGCATTGCAATTATCCCCCAGCCCGGCTCAAATCAGATTGACATTGTAGATGAAGTTTACAGGAGACTTGAATATATAAAAAAGGATATTCCCGACGATATTAAGTCCAAGGTGGGATTTGACAATACGAAGTATATCCGAAAATCGATAGCAGAAGTAAAGAATACGATTTATATTGCTTTTGCTCTTGTAGTTGTTATCATTTACTTCTTTTTAAGGAGCTGGCGAGCAACCCTGATCCCTATTCTTGTTATTCCTGTCTCTTTAATTGGTGCATTTTTTATAATGTACCTCGCCGGTTACAGTATTAATGTCCTTACCCTGCTCGCTATTGTTCTTGCCATTGGTATTGTTGTAGATGATGCAATAGTGGTGATGGAGAATATTTATGTTAAGGTTGAAAACGGGCTTCCTCCGGTGAAAGCCGGCCTTGAAGGTTCTAAAGAGATCTATTTTGCAATTATTGCAACAACAATAACACTTATCTCAGTCTTTTTCCCGATTGTTTTTCTTCAGGGAATAACAGGAAGGCTTTTCAGGGAATTTGCCATAGTAATGGCAGGGGCTGTTGCCATTTCTGCATTTCTGGCACTTTCACTTACTCCGATGGTATCAACAAAAATGCTCCGGATGGAAAGTTCCCATACATGGTTCTACCGAAAAACCGAAAAATTCTTCAATAACCTTAATGCCTGGTACAAACGTTCGCTGGACTCTTTTCTGAAACACAGGAGAGTAACGTTCCTGATATTGGCAGCCGTAATTGGTTTAATAATCCTTCTCTGGAGATCCATCCCCGCTGAGATGGCTCCTCTGGAAGACAGGTCCCGGTTATCAGTCAATGTTACTGCTCCCGAAGGATCGACATACGAGTTTATGCTTAAATATATTGACGATCTTTCAGGTATGATAGATACACTGGTACCTGAACGTGAGGGTGTTACATCAATGGTCAGAGGAGATCATAGCGACATAACCGTAATGCTTGTTGAACCAAAAGACAGGAACAGGTCCCAACAGGAAATTGCCAATCTGCTCGGAAATGTATTCAGAAAAAAGACAAAAGCAAGAGCTATGGTAATGCAGCAGTCAACATTTGGCGGAAGAAGAGCCGGGATGCCGATTCAGTACGTGTTACAGGCTACCACGATAGAAAAGCTCAGAGAAATTCTTCCTGCATTTATGGCAAAAGTTATGGATGATCCTACTTTTCAGATGGCAGATGTAAACCTCAAATTTACAAAACCTGAACTAAGGATTCATATAGACAGGGATAAAGCAAGCAATCTGGGAATATCGACACAAAATATCGGACAAACCCTTCAGCTTGCACTTAGTGGTCAACGGTTTGGCTACTTTTTTATGAACGGGAAGCAATATCAGATTCTGGGCGACCTTGCGAGAAGTGATCGAAACAAACCGCTTGATCTCAAATCATTGTATGTAAGGAACAAGGCTGGTGAAATGATCCAGCTTGATAACCTTGTCTCCCTGACGGAAGAGACTGCACCACCGCAGCTTTACCGTTACAACAGGTTTGTAGCGGCAACAATATCCGCCGGACTTGCGCAGGGCATGACAATAAGTCAGGGTCTTGCCGAGATGGATAAAATAGCAAAGGAGACTCTTGATGAGACTTTCAGAACAGCCCTGGCCGGTGATTCAAAAGACTTCAGGGAAAGTTCCTCAAGCCTTATGTTTGCGTTTCTTCTGGCTCTTATCCTGATCTTTCTCGTTCTTGCAGCACAGTTTGAAAGCTTTAAGGATCCGTTAATTGTTATGATGACAGTACCACTTGCATTGACCGGAGCACTTTTATTTATGTGGTATTTTAATATTACCATGAATATCTTCAGCCAGATAGGTATAATAATGCTAATTGGTCTTGTGTCTAAAAACGGAATCCTGATTGTTGAATTTGCCAACCAGAGGAAACGGGCCGGCCTCCCGAAGATTGAAGCCATAAAATATGCTGCAGCGGCACGTTTCAGACCTATACTTATGACAAGTCTGGCCACCATACTTGGCATAAGTCCCCTTGCTCTCGGCTTTGGCGAAGGTGCAGCAAGCAGGGTGGCAATGGGTACTGCTGTCATAGGAGGAATGGTATTTTCAACATTTCTGACACTGTTCGTGGTTCCAGCAATATACTCATATGTGTCAAGTGAAACCAAATCAAAAGCAGATGAAATTTAAGTTTTTGTACCTGGCTGTGATTTTTTTCCTTCTGCCGGAGATAATCAATGCTCAGAAAGTATATAATCTGAATGACTGTATAAGTACAGGACTGGAGAAAAATTTCTCAATTCTGATAACAAAAAACAACGAAGCTATTGCCAAAAATAACTATTCTCTCGGGAATGCCGGTTTTTTACCCTCGGTCGATATAACCGGAAAACAAAACGGAGTCCTGAATAACAGTACAGTGAACCTTACCGACGGAAACAGTAATACTTCAAACGGACAGTACAGCAGCAGCACCGGAGCCGGCGTTAACCTGGGGTTGACGATCTTTAACGGGCTAAGTGTCCAGACTACCTATAAAAAGCTTAATGAATTGAAGCAGATCGGTGAGCTCAACACTCAGCTTGACATAGAGAACCTGGTAGCAGATATTAGTTCGGGTTATTACAATTATATTCAGCAAATCCAGCTGTTAAAAAACCTTCAGTATGCAGTTACACTTTCAAGAGAACGATTGAGGATTGATGAAGAGCGATATCTGCTTGGTTCAAACTCTAAGCTTCAGGTCCTGCAATCAAGGGTATATCTTAATTCCGACAGTACAAATCTGTCGCAACAAAATGAGGTTGTCAGAGCTGCAGGAATAAGACTTAATGAAATGATGGCTGTCGAAGATCTGGGCCAGCAATTTGTTTCGAAGGACAGCTCCATTGAGGTGGATAACACACTTCTGTATGAAAAATTGCTTGAGGAGACGCTCAGTAAAAATACAAACCTCATGATAGCTTTAAAAAACAAGTCGGTTTCTGAATACGATTATAAGATTACAGCATCACGTTATTATCCATATCTCAATCTCTCATCCGGATATAGTTATAACCTTAATTCATATTCAAGCGGTAATACTAAAAGCCAGATGACAAGCGGAATAAATTACGGACTGACCTTCGGAATAAGTGTATTTGACGGATTTAACCAGCGCAGAAACATGAGGAATTCGTCACTTAATATACAAAACAAAGAACTTCTATACCGTACGACTGAGCAGGGCATTAAAGCCGATCTGATTACCCTTTTCAGCGCATACAGCAATTATCTGCGGCTAGTAACCCTTGAAGAGCAGAACCTCGAAACTGCAACTGAAAACCAGGATATTGCAATGGAAAGGTATAAACTGGGGAATCTGTCAGGCCTTGATCTCAGGGAGGTTCAGAAAAGTCTGCTTGATGCAAGGGAAAGCCTTCTCTCAGTTCAATATCAGGCAAAACTGGCCGAAATCTCGCTTCGTCTTATTTCAGGCAGGATAATGGAATACTATAAATAGCCTGCTGTAAGGAAATTCATATATTTGTCCTTCTGTTTACCCTATGCTTAAGAAAACCGAACTAATTACAAACAGCAATGGGAGCATATTTCATTTGAATCTGCTTCCGGAGGATATTGCTGAAAAAATAATCATTGTCGGCGATCCCGGGCGTGTTGATATGTTAGCATCCCTTTTAGAGAATATCAGGGTAAGGAAAGAAAACAGGGAGTTCAGAACTGTTACAGGCAGCTTTGAGGGAAATGAGATTACCATCATTTCTTCAGGTATCGGTACCGATAATATTGATATTCTTATCAATGAACTTGATGCCCTGGTAAATATTGATCTGAAGACAGGAGAAGTAAAAGAAGAGCCGATATCACTCTACTTTTATCAGAATAGGAACTTCAGGCGGTATAAGAAGCGATGTACCGGCCGGATCTTTCGTCCTTACAGAGACAGCAATAGGATTTGACGGTCTTATCCACTTTTATGAAGGTTATGACTGGTTGCTCGACAATATGATATCTTCTGTACTGGCTGAATATCTTGAGTGGCCGGATACTCTTTCATTTCCCTATGCTGTCAATGCAAGCAAGGAGCTTATTAACCTGTTTCAGAATGAAGATTTTATCAGGGGGATAACTATTTCGGCTCCCGGATTTTATGCACCACAGGGAAGGCGCCTTAGGCTTGAAACATTCGATAGTGAAATAAACGACAAACTTGCGCAGTTCTCATTCATGGGCAGGACAGATATGCAATTATGAAATGGAGAGTTCGGCAATCTATGGTCTGTCAGGATTGCTTGGTCATAAAGCACTTACGATCTGCGCTGTTATAGGAAACCGAGTTACAGGAGAATTCATCAATGATTACAAACCTATCATCATGGATCTTGCTGTAAAAGTTATGAGGATTATCTGACGGTCCGATTGTAACAAATGTTACAAATTAGCTTTGTACCATTTTATTGCCTCTATCATACCCTCTCTTACCGTATGCGTTGGTTTGTAGCCTAATAAGTCTTTTTGCCTTTTCTATTGAAGCAAGGGAATGAGGGATGTCCCCTGCCCTGTTTGGTCCGTAAACAGGCTTGATATCAGCAACGGTCCGGTCAAAATTCATAATCAGTTCCTTAATCAGATAAAACAGGTCATTCAGGCTTGTCCTCTCTCCATGAGCAACATTATAAACCTGATTAACAGCTGAAGGATCCTGAACCAGGGCAGCCAGATGATTTGCCTGAATAACATTGTCAATGTATGTAAAATCCCTTGAGTATTGCCCGTCACCATTAATAACAGGAGGTTCGTGCAGCATCAGTTTCTTAACAAAAATAGGGATAACTGCAGCATAAGCCCCCTGCGGATCCTGCCTGCGTCCAAAAACATTGAAGTAGCGTAACCCTATAACTTCAATGTTATATGTTGCAGAGAAATTATCTGCAAAAAGCTCATCGGTGTATTTGGTTATCCCATAGGGTGACATAGGTTTCCCGATTATATCTTCAACCTTGGGCAGATCGGGATGATCACCGTAAGTTGAAGAGCTTGCAGCATATATAAATCTTTTAACTTTTGCTTCTTTTGAAGCATAAAGCATTTTTACAAATCCTCCAATATTTACATCTGTTGAAGAAACCGGATCTTTAATCGATCTCGGTACGGATCCCAATGCAGCCTGGTGGAAAACAAAATCAATTCCACGTACTGATTTTTCGCAATCACTATAATTCCTTATATCACCTTCAATCAATGTGAATCCGGGATTGTTCCTGAACGCTTCCAGATTTTCTCTTTTGCCGGTGGAGAAATTATCAAGACAGACAACAGAATTTCCTGCATTAAGCATTGATTCAACAAGGTTGGAGCCGATAAATCCGGCCCCTCCTGTTACGAGAATCCTTCGGTTACTGATAGTTTGGGGCATGAGAATAATATTATGATTTGTCAGAATCAGGAAAGCCTTTTGGTTTTCAAGATGTCTGAAATTACTTTTCGAACAATAAAAGGACTTCTTTCAGGATAAATTCAGCTGTTTTACCATCACCATAGAAACCCGGATACTGCAGCTCACTTCCCGGATTCATAAATCCCGTAAACTCATTGCGGATTAGTTCAGGATTAGCATCGACAAGTCTGACTGTACCATTTGCTACAAGTTCGATCCATTCTGTCTCTTTGCGCAACACGACGCACGGTTTTCTGAAGAAATGTGATTCTTTCTGAACACCGCCCGAATCAGTTATTATTAAACGGCATGTCTTCTCAAGAAATGTCATCTCAAGATACGAAACCGGTGAAATTATTCTGAGGTTATGGCATTTTTTCAATTCATCAAATAACCATCCCAGTCCTGATTTTAAAGAATTCATGGTTCGTGGATGGCAGGGCATCAGGAATGGTATCGAATATTCTTCTGAAAGGTTTCTTAAAGATGTCATAATGGCTTCAAGACGATTCCTGTCATCAGTATTGATATCCCGGTGAATTGTCACCAGAATGAATTTATCCCTTTCAAGCGACATATCTTCAAGCAGGTTGCCTTTCTTCCTTTCCGCCAGTTCAGCAAAATGAAGTGAATTATCGTACATTATATCACCCGTAAGATAGATTTTTGGATTATCAATAGTATATGGTGGACAATTTTCGGGTCTGAATCCTTCATTCATAAGGTTTTTAAAAGCCGCATTTGTCGGAGCAAAAAGCAGAGTTGAAGAATGGTCGCTCATTATCCTGTTAATTTCTTCAGGCATACTTTTATTAAACGATCTCAGGCCGGCTTCGATATGGACAACAGGAAAATGAAGCTTTGCGGCAGCCAGTGCGCCGGCAAGGGTTGAGTTGGTATCTCCGTACAGTAAAACGCAGTCAGGGTTTTCACTCAGCAGAATGTCTTCTATTCCTGTGATCATTAATGAAGTCTGGCGGCCGTGATGAGCTGAACCAACTCCAAGGTTGAAATCAGGTTTTGGAATTTCAAGCTCGTCAAAGAATACTTCCGAAAGTTCTTTGTCGTAATGTTGACCCGTATGGACAGTAACCTCATTTATCTCCTGGGAATAGTTCAGGGAAATTGCTCTGCTTATGGCTGAAGATTTTATTATTTGAGGCCGGGCGCCTACTATATTCAGAAGTTTGATTTTTGACATTACCGGTGAAGGAAAAGTAATTTTGTTAAAGGTATAAATATTTTCTGGCAGACAAATAATAAAAAATGGGCATCACAATCTGCAATGCCCTATAATATGATTATTTGTCAGTTATTTAGCATAATTTACTGCCCTTGTCTCACGGATCACCGTTATTTTTATCTGCCCCGGGTAGGTCATTTCATTCTGTATTTTCCTTGCAATTTCAAATGAAAGGTTTTCAGCTTCTTTATCGGTTACTTTTTCTGCACCGACAATTACCCTTAGCTCCCTTCCTGCCTGAATTGCATAAGTTTTCATCACACCGGGGTACTGAAGGGCAAGCGATTCAAGCTCTTTCAACCGCTTTATATATGATTCAACTACTTCACGGCGTGCTCCGGGACGTGCTCCTGATATTGCATCACAAACCTGTACTATTGGAGCGATCAGGGTTGTCATTTCGGTTTCATCATGATGAGCACCGATTGCGTTGCAGATTTCAGGTTTTTCCTTGAATTTTTCAGCAACTTTCATTCCAAGTACTGCATGCGGCAGTTCAGGTTCATCATCAGGCACTTTGCCTATATCATGTAAAAGTCCAGCCCGCTTGGCCAGTTTGGATTTAATCCGAGCTCCGCAGCCATAATAGCGCACAGGTTGGCAACCTCCCGTGAGTGCATAAGCAGGTTTTGTCCGTAAGATGATCTGTATTTCATTTTGCCGATCAGCCTGATAAGTTCCGGATGCAATCCATGAATTCCAAGGTCGATTGTTGTTCTTTTCCCTACTTCAAGGATTTCTTCTTCAACCTGTTTCCGTGTTTTATCAACTATTTCCTCAATTCGTGCGGGATGGATCCTTCCGTCAGTTACGAGCTGATGCAGTGCCAGACGTGCCACCTCCCTGCGAACAGGATCGAAAGCTGAAAGGACAATAGCTTCAGGAGTATCATCAACAATAATTTCAACTCCGGTTGCAGCTTCAAGGGCTCTTATGTTCCTGCCTTCCCTTCCGATAATTCGTCCTTTCATCTCATCAGATTCTATATGGAAAACAGTAACAGCATTTTCAATGGCAACCTCAGCGGCTACTCTCTGAATTGTTTGCAGAACAATTCTTTTGGCTTCCTTATTGGCAGTCATTTTGGCTTCATCCAGGATTTCATTTACATACGACATTGCACCTGTCTTTGCTTCCTCTTTCAGCGATTCGATAAGATGATTTTTTGCTTCTTCAGCAGAAAATCCTGATATAGCCTCCAGCTGATCAACCTGCTGCCTGTGGAGCCTTGAAAGCTCTTCGGTTTTCTTCTCAACAAGTTCAAGCTGCGAGGTAAGATTTTCCCGGATAGCATCAGCTTCGTTTTTCTTTCTTTGTGTTTCTTCAATTTTTTGGGATAATGTAAGTTCTTTCTGCTTTATCCTGCTTTCGGCAAGAGCTACCTTGTTGTTTTTATCATTTATTACCTTTTCATGTTCAGCTTTCAGCTGTAGAAATTTTTCTTTTGCCTGAAGGATTTTTTCCTTCTTGATTACTTCTGCTTCTGTTTCAGCTTCGGATATGATCTTACGGCTCTTGTTCTTAAGTGCCTGTTGCCAGATCAGGTATGAGGCACCAAAACCCAGAATCAGAGCTGAGATAATCAGGACTATTGTTAGTCCGCTAATTGTACCATCTAATAATATCATTATTTCCAATATTTAATGTATAAAAAACCCGCAAAGTCTCCTCAGCTTTTATAAAACCCCATATCTTTATGGCTGGAGCCGCTAATTCAGCTCGAACGTCCACTGTCCCGCTTAAAGCGGGATCCCGATAAATCGGGATGAGGCCTGTTCTGCCTGAACTAAGCACTGCTCCAAAGTTTTAACTGTTGAGTTTCAAAAATGAATGAAGAAACAATGCGGGCAATAAGTTTATCCTATTTTAAAGAACGCTGTTACTCTTTTCCTTCAAGAACTGATATCAATTTTTTTAATAAGTTCTTTAATGGTCTCAGGGAAGTGATCATCACCAAGCTTATCCTCATCTTCAGTAAGCTTTATCACATACTGCAGTGAAGCCATCGCCAGAAAATCCTGCACATCCTTGTCGCAATAGCGCTGCTTGTATTGCAGCACTTTTTCATTAATCATCCTGGCTGCTTTCCTGATCTTTTCCTCATTTTCCCTTTCCACCTTCAATGGATAATATCTGTCTGCTACATTAACTCTGATCGATAGTTTATCATCCATTGTTATATTTTATCTGTTTAAAAGAGCAACACATCTGTCAATTTCCCGCACCAACTCAGTAATCTTCCTTTTCGCCTCGTTGGCATTTTCACCATCTCCCATCAATGCTCCTGATAATTTAATTCTTTCGTATTTAGTTTCTAATTCCTTAATTTTTTCGTTCCGTTCCTGAAGATTTCGCGTTATTGTTTCATTTTCGCATCTCAAATTTTTGATTTCTATTCTCAGGTTATTATATCTCTCCAACAATTCATCAATCTTTTTGTTCAGCAACGTCAGTTCCTCATAACCCTGATCGGACATAATAAAATCTTTACTGCAAAGTTAATACTGTTAATGATATTTTCAAAAATTTAGCCTAAATAGTTTGGCGGAACAAGCCGGAAACGTAGCTTTGCAGCTCTGAATAAATTTAACCTTATCTGAATGTACCTGATCAGGATATTGCTTATCAATATACTGTTCGTCTTAAACCTTGGTGAAGAACCAAAGGATAAACTATATTTATTTCCCCGGTTAAAATTCCGCTTGCCCTTTCAGCCAATTTCGGAGAACTAAGGCAGGACCATTTTCACTCCGGACTTGATATCAAGACGCAGGGTGTGACAGGGAAAGAGGTTGTTGCAACAGCTTCAGGATATGTTTACAGAATAAGCGTTTCCCCAGGCGGTTTCGGAAAAGCACTTTATATCCGTCATCCTTCAGGATATTCGACAGTTTATGGCCATCTTGATAAATTCATTCCTGAAATTGAAGAATACGTGGTATCGAGTCAATATGAGAACCAGAGTTACATGATAACTCTTTGGCCTCCTAAGGACAGGTTCAGGTTCAACCAGGGTGACGTTATAGCATATTCCGGAAACTCAGGCAGTTCATCAGGGCCTCATCTTCATTACGAAATAAGAAAATCCGATGAAGAAATTCCGGTTAATCCCCTGTTATTCAAATTTGGAATAGAAGATAATTATGAGCCTATTATAGAGAAACTTGTTATTTATCCTGCTGGCGGGAAGACATTTATAAATAATCAAGGCAAGTCTCTTAAAATAAATGTTTCAGGAGGTAATGGTAACTATTATCTCGCTTCAAAAAATGAGATCACCATCAGCGGCCCTGCAGGATTCGGAATTAAAACCTATGACCTGCTAAACAATAGTTACTCAAGATGCTCAGTAT
Source organism: uncultured Bacteroidales bacterium (assembly GCA_963831935.1). Classification (GTDB taxonomy): domain Bacteria; phylum Bacteroidota; class Bacteroidia; order Bacteroidales; family VadinHA17; genus LD21. The sequence continues at coordinate 145,185 of CAWHSH010000007.1, read as the reverse complement.
ATTCAATTGAACTTAAAATTGACAGTCTTCCTGTTTATAATTACCTGATGGATGCCTTCTCATTTAATGAATCAAGGTATATTAACAGTCATATTGATTACGAAACATATCTGAGGGAAAACGTTTATATTGAACGCGCATTTGTACTGCCAAACGATAAATTATCAGTCTACCACGACGTAGTGGATAAGGGTTTGTTCAATTTCAATGATAACCGCAGGCATCATATCGAGATAATTGTCACAGATATTAACAATAACAGGTCGGTTCTTTCCTTTTTCGTCAAATCTGCTGCTGGCAAACAGACGGTTTCTGACGGTCCGGTTGAAAGAAATGTTGTGATTATGCCTTATAACAGGAATAATAAATTCGTTTCCAAAAATGTGACGGTTAATATTCCCGCCGGTTTACTATATGACACTCTGCGATTTGAATTTTCAAAGACCTCTGGCAATCCTGATATGTACTCAGACATATACAGGATTCACAACAGGTACACTCCAGTGCACAAGGCTTACAGCCTTTCTATCAAACCCGCCAGGCTCCCACAGGGTAAGGAATCAAAATTAGTGATTGTACAGATTACCGATGAATTGAAAAGAAATCCGCTTTCCACTTCATGGGTAAATGGTATCCTGGTGACAAATCCAAATTCATTCGGAACATTTTACGTTGGAATTGACACTGTTCCGCCTCTAATTTCAGGTAATGGATTAATACAGGGAGCAAATCTCTCAGACAAGACAGAAATCAGAATTAAGATCAGTGATGATTTTTCAGGAATAAAATCCTATGAACCTCAAATTGACGGGAAATGGGCATTATTCGAATATGATCAGAAAAATAATCTCCTTATATACAGATTTGATCCCAGGAGAATAACAAAAGGTATAAAACATAATTTATCACTGACAGTATCTGATAACTGCAGCAACATAAGCACGCTGAACCGTGAATTTGTCTGGTAACTGATAATCAGTAGATCCTGGCAGGATAAATTCCTTTGCGGATCATTTTCTTAAGACTTTCAACAACAAAAGGTTTATCTTCGCGGTAAGTAACGCCGAACCATCTTTCGTTGGTCATAAGGATTTTGATTGTTATTTCACCCGATTTTACAAATTTATCAACTGAAGTAGGAATATCCAGTTCTGATTTAAGGTCCATTCCATTTTCATTTATGAAATTCCTGAATTCTTTTCCCAAAAAATTGTAACAGGATGGTTTAAATCCCCACAGGTTCATTGATACAATCTCATTTCCCGTAAAATGAAGAGGCTTGCCATCCTGCCCAGGTGCGACTGCTCCATCCTTTGTTTTTTCTATCTGACGTGTTTCAACGATCTTTTTCAGGAATCCGTCAGCCCCGGCCTGGCAGACACCCCTGTTGACATGGCCATGTTCGGATAACGTGTTTCCAAGTTTATAACCAACAATGCAATAGTTGTTAGGATCCTTGTCATTTGTAAGGAAGTCCCTCAATATATTAAATGATTCAACCCCATAATAATCATCCGCGTTGATAACTCCAAAAGGTTCTTTTATCTTTTGCTCGGTAACCAGAATTGCATGACTTGTTCCCCAAGGTTTCTGACGCTCAGGGGAAACCCTTATTCCACCTGGTATATTTGAAATCTCCTGAAAGACATAATCGACCTCAATTTTCCCCAGAAGTTTTTCAACAAACCTTTCTTTAACCTGCTCTTCGATATCCTTCCTGATGACGAAAACAATCTTTCCGAAACCTGCACGTATAGCATCGTAAATGGAGTAATCAATTATGGTTTCGCCTGAAGGTCCTACTTCATCAAGCTGCTTATTTCCGCCATATCGCGTGCCCATACCGGCAGCCAGTACTAAAAGAGTTGGTTTCATATGATCTGATTTTTGATGCACAATTATACAGAAAATATTGCTACTTTTATTAACCTGATTAAAATTTGTCGATGGATTATAAGCTCGAGATTTGCGTTGACAGTGTTGAATCAGCAATCAATGCTCAAATTGCAGGAGCAGATCGGGTGGAGTTTTGCAGCAACCTTCCGGAAGGAGGTACCACTCCAGGCTATGGAGCTATAGTTTCGGCACGAAAAAATCTTGATATAGGACTTCATGTCATAATCAGACCCAGAGGCGGCGATTTCCTGTACTCCGACCTGGAATTTGACATCATGAGAAGAGATATTGAAATCTGCGGAGAAACCGGGGTTGACGGAATAGTGATTGGGATCTTGCGGACAGGAGGAAATATTGATATCGACCGAACGGCTAAACTTATTGAATTTGCATATCCCATGTCGGCAACATTTCACAGGGCATTTGACATGTGCAACGATCCTGTGCAGGGACTCGAGGATGTCATTGATGCGGGTTGTGCACGACTGCTCACATCAGGCCTGAAGAACAAGGCTCAGGACGGTATTGAAATGATCAGGCAGCTGGTAATACAGGCTGGTGAAAGATTAATTATAATGCCAGGAGGCGGAATCGATGAAACCAATGTTGCACTGATTGTTACAGCTACAAGGGTGAAAGAAATACATCTGACCGGGAGAAAAACAATTGACAGCGAAATGATTTTCAGACGACAGGGAATCTATATGGGAGGAATCGCCGGCATACCTGAGTTCGCAAGGAAAGTGGCAGATCCTGAACGCATAAAAAGCATAGTTCATATACTTAAAACCCTCTGATAAATCCTTTGATTTATAATTTAGGTTATTACCTTTGCAATTCTTGATTCTTTAAGCAAATAATAATTAAAACATTTATTTTTTATGAAAAAGCTTTTTGCGGCAGTTCTGATATTATTTATAGCAGGGGTGACAAATGAACAGGGTGCTAATGCCTGCACTAATTTCCTGGTTACCAGGGGTGCTTCAGTAAGAGGATCAGTAATGATAACATATTCAGCTGACTCCCACCAGTTATACGGTGAACTATATTTCTGGCCTGCCCGGAATTACCCGGTGGGTACAATGCTTGATGTCTATGAATGGGATACCCACAGATATATGGGTAAGATAAGACAGGTGGCACACACCTACTCCGTTGTAGGAAACATGAATGAACACCAGCTGGCAATCGGAGAAACCACATACGGAGGTATAGATAATATGGTAGATACAACAGCAATTATCGATTATGGAAGCCTTATCTATATAACTCTTCAAAGGGCTGCAAATGCAAGAGAAGCAATTAAAGTCATGTCTGACCTGGTTTCTGAATACGGATACGCCAGTTCAGGTGAATCATTTTCAATTGCTGATAAAAATGAGGCATGGATCTTTGAGATAATAGGAAAAGGTACGGGAAATAAAGGTGCTGCCTGGGTCGCCCGAAGAATCCCCGATGGTTATATTTCGGCACACGCCAACCAGGCAAGGATCCAGACTTTTCCAATTGCTACCGGCAAGAAAAACAGTATAGCAATCACTTCAAAGGATTTTAAAAGACTTCTCGATCCTGTTGTGGAATGTATTTATGCTTATGACATGATTGACTTTGCCAGGTCCAAAAAGTTATTTTCAGGTAAAGATGAGGAGTTCAGCTTTTCGGATACATTTAATCCAATAACATTTTCAGGTGCAAGATTCTGCGAAGTACGCGTCTGGTCATTTTTTAAATCGGTAAGTGATGAAATGGATCAGTACTACAACTATGCATCAGGTCATGACCTGAGCAAACGCATGCCTCTCTGGATAAAGCCCAACCGTAAAATATCTAATTATGACATGATGAATTTCATGCGTGACCATCTTGAAGGAACACCTCTTGATATGAGGAAAGATGCCGGAGCTGGGCCATTTGGATCCCCCTATCGCTGGCGTCCCCTTGAATGGAAGGTTTCTGATGATCCAAATGCTCCGGAATATTGTAATGAAAGAGCAGTATCGACTCAGCAGACAGGGTTTGTATTTGTCGCAGAATGCCGGAGCTGGCTTCCTGATCCTATCGGTGGAATCTTCTGGTTCGGGGTTGACGATGCTGCCACAACAGTATTTAATCCGATATACTGTGGAATTACTGATATCCCTGATTGTTTCAGGGTCGGAAACGGAGACATGCTTACATATTCCCAAACTTCAGCCTTCTGGGTTTTTAACATGGTTGCCAATTTCTGTTATTCACGATATGATTTAATGAGTGCCGATGCATTGAAAGTACAAAAACAACTTGAATCAGGGTATATTGCTGAAACTGCCTCAATTGATGAGGCCGCCCTAAAGCTTTTTAATCAGGATGAAACACAGGCAAGGAAGTACCTTACTGATTACTCCTTAAAAACATCCCAGAATACCTTTGACAAGTGGAAAAACCTGAGTGAATATCTCCTTGTGAAGTATATAGACGGCAATATAAAGAAGGAAAAAGACGGAAAATTTGAAAGGAACCCGTGGGGAATTCCTGTGATGCCTATGCAACCGGGCTATCCGGATTCGTGGAAGAAAGAAGTTATCCGGGAAACGGGCAATAAACTGCTTGTACCGCCGGTAAGCGGACATTAAAAATCATTCGTATCCGAAGCTTATATGAATGTTCCTGAATACTGGCTTTCATATGTGCTTAAAAATAATGCAAAATGCTATTGCTGCTTTTAAAATAATATTGTAAATTTGCGACCTGTTTTAAAAACTTATTTTAGTTCACAAAATTTCGCAAGATGAATTTAATGGATGTTGTTGAGAAAGAGTTAGCAGTGACGGGTGAGTTTCCGAAATTTGTTGCAGGAGACACAGTTACTGTTCATTATAAGATTAAGGAGGGGAACAAGGAAAGAATTCAGCAGTTCCGTGGAGTTGTCATACAAAGATCCGGAAGCAGTCATACTGAGACCTTCACCGTAAGGAAAATGTCGGGGAATATCGGTGTTGAAAGAATTTTTCCTGTTGCATCGCCTTTTATAGATAAAATAGAAGTTAACAAGCACGGGAAGGTTCGCCGGGCAAAAATTTTCTACCTGAGGGACCTTACCGGTAAAAAAGCACGCATAAAGGAAAAGAAATTCTGAACACCATACCGTTTTAAAATATAAAAGACCGTTCGCTATGAACGGTCTTTTTGTTTCTATATCAAAAACTTACACAGAGGAACACTGAGAATTCACAGAGGGCCACAGAGAAAAAAGCACAATAAATTAGAAGGTAATTTGCTCAGTTAATTTTGTTAAGCAATTCTTCCCGTTTTGTCCTTGCTTCTTCCAGAATTTTATTGGACTGATTATCAGCTTCCTGAGTTAACTGATTAGCTTTCTTATCCGCCTCCTTCTTTACAGTATCTGCAGCTTTCTGGGCAGCCATTTTAGCCAGAGTACCTTTTGTTTCAGCTTCCTTTATTATTTTTTGCGACTGGACATCCGCTTCCTGACGGATTTTCTGCGCGGCTTTTGCAGCTTCATCCCTCAGTTGCTGGCCTCTTTCCTCAGCTTCTTTAATAATTTTATCAGCCTGCTGTTCTGCTTCACTTCTGGCTTTTTCTTTTGCCTGATCAACTTTATCACCCACTGCCTCTTTTATTGCTTCTTTAGCAGTTTCCTTAATCCCTTTTGTACTGTCTGCTGGAGTATTTCCAAAAAATGGGGTTACGACAGGCCTGAGGAACGTGCCTGTTACTTTCACATTGACCTTGATTAAATCGGCTGGCTTAAATGCGAAACCAAAAGCTGAAGCCTGGGCTGCGAGATTATCAATCAGTGAATTTACAGAGCTGCCAAGATCTGATCTTGGTATCTCGGTTTTGATTACATAGTTTATGGTTTGATCAAGGCCCTGGTCACCGCTTATATTCATTTTGATATTGCCCACTTTGGTGTTGAAAGGACTTACATAGATTCTGCCATCATTTATTTTAAAGCTTACATTTATATCCTTGAATGTATTGCTGTAGTTATCACTCAGCTTTAAAACTTCCTTCATTTTCCTGTAAACTGCTGATTCAAGAAGGGTTACTTCATCCGACTGCAACCTCCCTCCCCCGTTCAACGTTGAAATAAGGGGCAGAAAACCGGGCCCAAGCAGGCTGCTGTAGGTTAATTTCACACCAACTTTCCCGCTTATGCCTTTTGCCGTCGGGGCAAGCATCTGAATTGTATTAAAAGTATTAAATGCATCCTTTATACCCATGCCCGCCATGTTCAGATCAGCTTTTACAAAGGGTTTCAGGGTGTCGCGGGTATCATAATCAGCATTCATTAAAATCTTCCCGCCAAGCAGGTCCATTCCCGTCTCCCGAACACTCATGATGCCATCCTTTACGATTATATGTCCCTTGACATTTTTCACCTTTATCTTATTATAATCAAACTGATCGATGAGTGCATTAAAATCAAAATCAATGTTTTTGGGGACATTCATTACAGCAAGTGATGTTGTATCTTCAACTTGGGTAGTATCAGAACTTAATAGCGACATGATCTCGCCCATGTCAACACGATTTGAGTGCTCTGTGAGATTCCCTCTGACAACTTCATCTTTGAAGATATAAGGGATATAATTTTCAAGCTTGCCATTAAGAGTAAAATCACTGTTTTTGCCAATATTCAGGACAGCATTTTTAAGGGATGCATAAGCGGGAGTAAATTCAAATCCTGCTTCCTTTATTTGAACTTCAGGATATCCGGACATGGAAACAATCATACCAGAGATATCCATATTTCCAGAAGCTTTAAAATTTCCGTAATTCTGTTTCTCTATCATGGACATTCGTCCTGCCATGCTTACAGACATATTGATTAATCCTGAAAGGTTTATACTGTCCAATGGAATTGCTTTCGACAAAGAGGTTAGATCAATTCTTCCAACCATTGAACCATTAAAATCCGGGTCGCTCATTGGTGTCTTAAGTGAAAAGGACATATCAAATGGATTCCCTGCCAGTTCCATGTGAAAACCATCGACTTTAACTGTAGTCTTGTCCATATCCTTTCCATCAACGAAAACATTTGATTTCAGGCTAATATTTTTTATCTGCTCAGGCAGGGAGGAGTATTTAATAAGTCCGTTAGCCACCTTTAAATCGAGAGATATGTCGGGCATAGTACTATCCGCGTCACTATACACACCTTTTGCAGACCCATTAAGGGTGAATTCACCACTTGCCTGAAGGTCATTGAAGTCTTTTGAATAAACGGCAGGAATTAATGAGAGCAATGATTTGAAGGATGATTGATCTGTTTTGAAGGTCAGGTCCACACCGATATCATCATATGGCATTTCAACCATTCCGGCAAAATTCAGTTTCAGACCATTAATTAAAAGGTAATTGTCCCTGAGATAAAACTTCATACTGTCGAGTCTGGCAAGGACATTTATTCTAGAGTCAGTTATGGCTTTGTCAAGGTATTTGATTCCATCCATAATGTAGGTTACTTCCCCGACTTTAAGATTTATTTGCAGATTAGTCTCATTCTCAGTCAGATCACCCTTCATCTGACTATTTACCTTGTCCAGGTAAGTTTCAATGTTTGATTCATAATCAACATATGAAACTGAGCTATTCAGGATTTCGATTTTCTTCAGGAGAATTTTCATTGCCGAGGGAGATTGTTCTGTAGTCACACTTTCAGCAGTATCTTTCATTATATCCCAGTTTGCGCTTCCGTCTTTAAGAACAATAGTATTTATATCAGCCTTTTCAATTACAACTGATTTTATTTCATAGCCCGTTTTCTTGAAAAGACTCGAAAGATTAATGACCAGATTTAATTTTTCCAGGTTTGCCAGCGTATCGCTGGCGAACTTATTTACTCCTGCAACAGAAACATTGTCAAGTGAAAAGGTTAGGTTTGGAAAATTTCTGAAAAAGCCAAGTTTATAATCTTCAACATTTACTTTGGCATTCACTGATTCATTTATGACTTGCTCAATTTTTGACTTTATTTTGTCCTTGAATATCACGGGGACTGTAAAAATCAGAATGAGAATCAATAAGATAATCCCCAGAATTGTTTTTATAACGATACCTGCAATTTTTTTCATCATGTTATAATTTTGATATCAAAGGTCTGATGCTTCCGTTTTCTAATGATTTCCAACGACACAAAAGTCAAAATATTTTATGCTTCAGAACAAATAAAAGTAAGGAATAATCCCCAGAATAAAAATTTGCTATATTTGCCTCCACATCGCAATTCCGGACCTGGAGTTAAATTGTCCTGCTGAGGTGGGATAGCGCGGGGCCGGAAGTTCTTAAAAAGGACCTGTAGCTTAATTGGATAGAGCATCTGGCTACGGACCAGAAGGTTGGGGGTTCGAGTCCCTTCAGGTTCACGCTAATGTTTACGCAATCATCTGAAAAATAAGAGGTTGCGTTTTTTATCACTTAAATTTCTGTAACCGGAGTCATTTTTATTTAACTCCTCAGGTAGTTTGAAGACTACTCCGACTTATACAGTACTCCGCAACCAGGGGGTGCCGATAATTTATTTCTTTCTTAACCGGCACTATTTATTTGTGCTAAATTTGACTGATCAATCGAACGATGAAAAGAAAATCTCAAAATTATGAAATCCCATATTCTTAATTTGTTAATTCCCGTATCGTTTCTTATAATCATATTCTCTACAGAAGGGTGTAATAAAGAGGAGGTGCTTTCGCTTAATACAGTCGAAATTACATTGAAACCCAATCAGACCTTTAATTTAATTGTTTCGCCCAATGCAAGTGGATGTGTATTTAAATCGGAAAACGACAATATTGCAGAAGTATACTCATCGGGATTAATAAATGCACGATTAGTTGGAGTAACAAATATTGTTGTGACAAATACCGACAAAGGGTACCTGGCAAAATGCAAAGTGACTGTTACCCCTGAATATGAGATGTTCAGAGAACCTTATCTCGTTTTTGGCAGACCCAAATCAAGCATTAAATCCTACGAAACAAGACAAATCTATCAAGAAAACGATACTTCCATATATTACTCCGGGGAAAATCCATCTATTGAAGGTCTTATGTATTCATTTGAAAACTCAGCATATACCAGTTGCATTTGTGATATTCCCAGAGATCAATTAAGCCTGTTAGAAAATTACCTGTCCGAGAGATATGTTTACGTTGGCTATGTCGATAATAATTTAATTGCCAGGAAAACTACTGATAACAAAACATATGTGGTAATCCAAATTTATTCTTCCACAGAAATCCTGGTCTATTATTTTCCTAAAACAACTGCCAAAAACGGGATAAGTTTGATTTTCAGTACAGAATCAGGCAAAACAATAGATGGTATTAAAAATAAAGAAAAAGGTACTTATCCGATAAACTAGGGGAAGGGGGGCCTAAAATAAAAAGCACTGTATAAAGTACCTCTTATTTGGATGTCTTTCAAAAGCCACCTCAGTTTCACCGATCTTTAAGAAGGTTAATTATCCCGGAGGATATTTTTTGATACCGGAAGTTACTTTTTTGGCACTAATATCTGTTTCACCGGTTTTGCATCAGAAAGAGATTTATTCTTCATAAACTGACCATTGGAGTTTGCCTTGGAGGATTTGTATTCAGGTACAATTTCTTCAAAGAATTCAACAATCTCCTTTTCGGAAAAAGAATACAATTTTTTCAGTATCGAATCAATTTTAGGTACTATCAATGCGAAGTCAACTTTTTCGAGTTTAGCTATCTTGATCTTTTGGTGGTGAGTGGGAAGAATAGTTTCTTTATCCAGCAGCAGTTCTTCGAATAATTTTTCACCAGGGCGCAAGCCGGTGAATTCAATCTTAATATCTTTGCCCGGTTCTAATCCCGAAAGCCTGATCATGTTATTGGCAAGATCAACAATTTTAACCGGTTGCCCCATATCAAAAACGAAGATCTCCCCTCCTTTGCCCATAAAGCCTGCTTCAAGAACCAATTGACAAGCTTCAGGAATGGTCATAAAATACCTTGTGATATCAGGATGTGTGACTGTTATTGGTCCTCCTTCTTCAATCTGTTTCCGGAAAAGGGGAATGACTGAACCATTTGACCCGAGAACATTACCAAACCTGGTAGTTACATATTGAGTTTTCACGCCTTCCTGCCTGGATTTGGACTGAACCACCATTTCGCAGACTCTCTTTGAAGCGCCCATTATATTCGTGGGATTCACTGATTTATCACTGGAAATCATTACAAATTTTCTGACATCATATTTAGCTGATAATTCTGTCATGATACGTGTGCCACCAATATTCACACGGATGGCTTCATGAGGATTTTCTTCCATCAGAGGGACATGTTTATAGGCAGCTGCATGGAAGACTATTTCAGGGTGGTATTCCTCGAAAATCTGTTCCATTTTTTGAATATTTGTAATATCAGCCAGCTGAGTCTTGAATTTTACATGTCCATATTTTTTCCGGAGTTCATTTTCAAGATGGAACATTGGTGTCTCTGCCTGATCAACCAGGATTATATTGCGTGTTGTGAACCGTGTTAACTGGCGTACTATTTCCGAACCAATTGACCCTGCAGCTCCTGTAACAAGTATAGTTTTTCCTGTCAGTCCCTTTCGGATAAGGTCCATATTCAGCTTTATGGGATCCCTTCCAAGCAGATCTTCAAGCATTACTTTTTGGAGCTGACGCATTTCAAGCTGTCCGTTCAACCATTTCTCCACAGCCGGCGTTTCAAGTATTTCAAGTCCCCGGTCAATTGCCATACGGATTATCTCACTTTTTCTTGATGGTGATAAGGCTCTGATTGCAAGGATAAGAGTATTGATATTTTTCTTTTGCAGAAAGTTGGAAGAAAGAATATCACGACCAAAAACCTGTATTCCGTTAATCTTCTTCCCCTGTAGTACCTTACTGTCGTCAATAAATCCTGCAACACTGAATCCGCCACGAGGATCGCTTAATATAACCCGTTTTACCACAAAACCCATTTCACCAGCTCCGTAGATCAAAACTCTTTTTGTCGACACTTTCAATGAACTCGATGCAAACCTGAAGAGCATCTTGACTGAAATACGCATGGAGAAAAGAAAAACGGTTATTAATACGTAATGAATTACTAAAACGGATAAGGGGAGAATAAGATCTTCATCAAGATTTAACAAGTCCGCGAGCATCGAAAACAACACCAGTATGGCAACAGAAGAAGTATTGGAAACAAATACCAGGGAAACATCAGTAAGAGTGGTATGTCTTATCAGTCCGGCAAATGACCGGAAAATAATAATGAAAATTGTATAGACACTCAGAGTTATTAAGGCCTGAACAATTGCCAGATGCCTTGGAAAATCAGCCGAAATAAGGTTATAACGCAATAAATAAGCAAAAAGGAAGGTCAGGAACACAGCAATAATATCATGGATGAATAACATCCACCTGGGTACTGAATATTTATGGAAAAAGTCAGAAGCTTTCGCCCTGAGGAACTCTTGTAATTCCTGATATTTATTAACCAACATTTACGATAGTTTTCTGCACTTATTCATCAATCCACTCCTATTTATCTGCTGCTTTAATCAGTGATTGGTTTGTACTGTTATGAGCTTTATCTCAAAACTAATAAAATAAAGGATGACTGCCAAATTGAAATAATCGGCAAAGTGCCTTAAATTGAGGCATTTTGAATTCTTTTAACTTCAAAATAAACGCTTATATCAATAGAAATATTTAGTTCAAGTCTGAATTAGTTAAAGTTCATCAAAAAAACAGAATAATCAGCAAATCGACATATAATTCTCACGAAGATTTTGACAAGTGTTTTTAAAATTCCTGAGGATCTTATCCGGAGTTTGGAATTTTAAGATTGTATACGGAATACTAATTTGAGGAGGACAATTTTTCAAATAAACAAATCGAATATTTTTTTGGTCGCATTATTAAAAAAGATTAGTTTTGGCTTTATGGCATTTTACTCTAAACCTGAATAATTCTATGACAACCAGTACTACTTCCAACGGAATCAGCAGGAAAGACTATGTCTTTTCCATAACCATCATCGGACTTTTCTTTTTTATCTTCGGATTCGTTACCTGGCTCAACGGGATTCTTATTCCTTTTCTAAGAACAGCCTGTGAGCTTAATGATTTTCAGGCCTATTTTGTAACAGCGGCTTTTTATATTTCCTATTTTGTGATGGCACTTCCATCCTCTGCCGTACTTAAGAAAACCGGATTTAAAAACGGAATGGCTCTTGGCTTATGGGTTATGGCGGTAGGTTCCCTGATCTTTATTCCGGCAGCCTTATCGAGAACGTTTGGACTCTTTCTTACAGGATTGTTTGTCATGGGAACCGGTCTGGCTCTTTTGCAGACTGCTTCCAATCCCTACATAACCATTATTGGCCCCAAAGAGACTGCTGCAAAAAGGATAAGCATAATGGGAATTGCAAATAAATTTGCTGGTGTTATTGCTCCTTTAATCCTGGCCAGCATTATACTTAAAGATTCACATATTCTTGAGGAAAAGCTGGCACAGGCAATAGATGCCGCTTCACGTTCAGTTCTGCTTGATGAAATGGCTCAAAAGGTAATTATGCCATATATTGTAATGGCTATTATTCTGGTACTCTTAGGCTTGTTATTAAGATTTGTGCATCTGCCGGAAGTTGATACCGAAGCTGAAGATGAAGCAGTAGGGGAAGCCAATGTTAAAAAGACAAGCATATGGCAATTTCCACACCTTATTCTTGGGGTAATAGCCCTGTTTTTTTACGTTGGCGTCGAAGTTATAGCAGGCGACACCATAATCCGTTACGGACAATCTCTCGGGATTGCCATGGATTCATCGAAATATTACACATCCCTGACTTTATTAGCGATGGTCATAGGTTATTTATTGGGAATAGCTTTGATTCCAAGGCGCATTAGTCAGGGAAATGCTCTGAAGGTATGCACTATCCTTGGAGTTATCTTTGCACTCGGTGCTATACTTACACCTGCAAGTGTCGTTTTTACGATGCCATTCATTGACCTTACCACATTAAAACCACTTGAACTGGTGCTGCCTCTTACAGTTTTGTTTGTTGCTCTAATGGGCCTTGCAAATGCACTTGTCTGGCCTGCAATGTGGCCCCTGGCACTCAATGGACTGGGAAGATTTACAAAAACAGCATCTGCAATGCTGATTATGGCAATTGCCGGCGGTGCAATACTTCCACTGGTCTACGGGAAAATGGCAGTAAGTTTTTCCACACAAACTGCTTACTGGGTATGTGTGCCGTGTTACCTGGTTATAATGTATTATGCATTTATCGGATATAGAGCAGGAAAATAAAGGATGGGTTATAACCTTTACGAGATATTTAACTCTTTCGCAGCCGAAGGCTCCTTTTTAGATGCCGGGCCTTGTGGAAATGGCCATATTCATGATACATTCATGGTGAGGACATCTGAAGAAGAAAAGGATGATTATATTCTTCAGCGGATCAATAATAAGGTCTTCAAAAACATTCCTGAACTTCAGGAAAATATCGAACGGGTTACAAAACACCTGCATACAAAAATTGCTGTCAATTCCAGGTTCAGATGTTAAACGGGAATGCCTTAACCTGATTGATGCAAAAAACGGAAAAAGCTGGATTGTGGATACTGAAGGCAATTTCTGGAGAATGTTTATTTCAATACCAAACCACAGGTCGTACGATATAGTTGATACGGCTGATAAAGCTTTTGAAGGTGGTAAAGCTGTCGGACGTTTCCAGGCTTTGCTGAATGATCTTCCCGGGGGACCACTATATGAAACGATCCCTAATTTTCATAATGTTATAAAAAGACTTGAAACCTTTAATAATTCAGTAAAAAGAGACCCTGTCAACAGGGTTACCATGGTTTATGATGAGATCGGCTTTGTCCTTAGACGTGCCAGGGAAATGGAGGTGATACTGAAACTGGGGAAGGAAGGAAAAATCCCGCTCCGGATAACTCATAACGACACCAAATTCAATAACATCCTCCTTGATGAAAACAATAAAGCGCTCTGTATAATTGATCTCGATACCGTGATGCCCGGTTATGTTCATTATGATTTTGGAGATGCTATCCGGACAGCTGCCAATTCGGCAGCTGAAGATGAAAAGGAACTTGAAAAGGTAAGGATAGACCTTAAATTATTCGAAGCCTATGCCAACGGATATCTTACTGAAATAAGAGGAACGCTTAACGATACTGAAAAAGATTACCTGGCTTTTGCACCAAGGTTGATCACTTACATTATGGCTCTAAGGTTTCTTACCGATTACATAGATGGAGACGTTTACTACAAAATACATCATGAAGATCATAATCTCCAAAGAGCGCAGGCTCAGTTCAGGCTTCTCGAAACCATGGAAGAGCAATACCCTGCTATGCAGAAAATCATTGAAAGGTTGAAATAACGGATTTCTCGTCCTAAGGGGAAATAAATTATTTTTTATTATATAAGCATGGGAAAACCATATTCAGACATTAGGTGGACGCAAGAAGAAAAAAGTTTTTTGAAGAAATTCGATTCGCCATATTCGATCCAGGTATTTCTCGACTCGATCAGTTATAATCCCAATTATGAGTGCAGATCACCCCGCTGGGTAATCAAAAAAAGGTCAGCTCATTGTTTTGAAGGAGCTCTGTTTGCGGCAGCAGTGCTCGATTTTATTGGTCACAAACCGCTTGTTGTTGACATGCGGGCCCATAACGATGATGATCATGTTATAGCTGTTTTCAGGGAGGATGGATTTTGGGGAGCTGTGGCAAAATCTAATTTTACATCATTACGGTTCAGAGAGCCGGTTTACCGGTCTCTTCGCGAATTAATTATGTCGTACTTTGACTTTTTCTTCAATATAAATGGTTATAAGTCCCTCCGGTCCTACTCCATGCCATTTGATCTTACTGCCTTTAACCCTCGTAATTGGGCAACTACTGATGAAGACCTTGAATACATCGGCGACAAAATTGAGTCATTGCATCATTATCCCGTTGTAACCGATAAAATGATAAAGAAGCTGAATATTGCCAGTGAGTCATTGATCAGGGCAGGACTTCTTGGATCAAATGTGGAAGGTTTATTCAAACCTGTTAAATGATGTTTTTCCGTTCGAAAGAAATACTACAACAAATAATTGAGTGCTAGTGAAATATAATTAATAATCTGAACACGGTCGAAAGATCTTTTTGAAATTTCTTCAATTATAACTACTTTTGCGTCCTTATTATTGGGCTAAACAAAAAGGGATGTTTTAAATTTTTCCTATATTCCTGAAATTATTTACCGGAAAGGACATGGATTTATCAGGTAAGCATTACAAAGCTTTTATTGAAAGGCAGGAAGCATTAAAAAAACAATACAGTCCCAAACAGGCGGAAAAACAGCATTCCAAAGGCAAGCTTACAGCCCAGGAACGTATTGGCCTCCTTTTTGATCCAGGCACTTTTGAGGAATTGGATGCATTTGTCACACCAGCTGATCAACCCGTTGAATTCGGCAAGGTGGAGCGTACCTATGGCGACGGAGTAATCGTTGGACATGGGAAAGTGAACGGGAGACTGGTTTTTGGTTTTGCGCAGGATTTCACTGTAATGGGTGGATCACTTGGTTACGTGCATGCTAAGAAGATTGCAAAGATTCAGGAGATGGCCCTTAAAATGGGTACTCCGATAATAGGCATGATGGATTCCGGAGGTGCAAGAATTCAGGAAGGCGTTGCAAGTCTGAGTGGTTATGCCGCTATCTTTCATAACATAATCCAGTCTTCAGGAATCATCCCGCAGTTATGTGTAATTATGGGACCTGCAGCAGGCGGTGCAGTATACTCCCCTGCCCTCACAGATTTCGTTTTCATGGTAAACCATACAAGCTACATGTTTGTCACCGGGCCAAATGTTGTCAAGGAGGTGCTTAATGAAGATGTTACATCCGAAGAGCTTGGGGGCGCCGAGGTTCATGGCCGAAAAAGCGGAGTGGCACATATGATCTACGATGATGAAGAGAATACGATCCTGGCACTGAAGAAATTTCTGGCTTACCTTCCGTCAAACAACGTCGAAAATCCTCCTGTAGTAGCTGATGATGGATCAACGCCCGACATCAATGAGAAACTTCGCGATATTGTGCCAGATGATCCCAACAAAGCATACGATGTAAAAGACATAATACAGCTTATAGTCGATAAGAACAGTTTCTTCGAAACGGCAGAGCTTTACGCTCCGAACCTGGTAACCGGATTTGGAAGGCTCAAGGGTAAAACCATTGGTATAGTGGCAAACCAGCCAAAAATTCTCGCCGGGGTCCTTGATATTGATTCATCTACAAAAGGAGCACGATTCATAAGGTTTTGTGATGCATTCAACATACCGATTCTGACACTCGAAGATGTTCCCGGCTTCCTCCCGGGAACAGATCAGGAACACGCAGGCATAATAAGGCACGGTGCAAAATTACTGTTTGCTTACAGTGAAGCAACAGTTCCCAGGATCACAATTATTTTAAGGAAAGCATATGGAGGAGCATTCATTGTAATGAACAGCAAGAGCCTGGGCGGGGACTTTAGCTTTGCATGGCCAACTGCTGAAATTGCTGTAATGGGTCCGGATGGAGCAGTGGCTATTCTTTATCGTAAGGAGCTAGCCGCTTCCAAAAATCCAGCTGAACTTAAAAAAGAGCTTGTAAAAAAATATCGTGATAAGGTCGCCAATCCTTTTATCGCAGATGAGAGCGGATACATTGATGAAGTGATTGATCCAGCAGTAACCAGGAAGAAAATAATTTCAGCATTTGCGGCTCTTAACAACAAATGGGTAAAAGTCCCTGCCAGGAAACATGGGAATATGCCTTTATAAGTACAACAAGTCAAAATTTAATTTTTTGGATCCCCTGCATTGGAGGGGTCGGGGTGGGTTAAGAAAATTAATTAAGGGATGAAAATTAAACGAATTCTTATTGCAAACAGAGGCGAAATAGCCGTCCGGATAATGAAGACAGCTTATAAAATGCAAATTGAAACGGTTGTTGTCAGGACTGCTTTTGAACCCAATGCAATGTATCTTTCGATGGCTGACGTCATTTTCGACAATACTGAGGACATCTCAGAAATTCCGGTATTTCTCAATATTGAAAAGCTGATTGAAATAGCCCTTAAAACAAAATCTGATGCCGTTCATCCCGGTTATGGATTCCTTGCAGAAAACCCATACTTTGCCCAAAAATGCATTGAAAACAAAATTATTTTCATTGGCCCGTCTCCTGATGCCCTTTATAAAATGGGAAATAAAACAATCGCCCGCAGAATTGCCCTGGCTGCAAAAATTCCAATGGCTTCAGGAAGCGAAGGCAACATCGGAGATGAGGAAGAAGCCGTATCAATCGCCGAAAAAATTGGCTATCCTGTTATCATAAAAGCTGCCTCGGGCGGAGGAGGGAGAGGAATGAGGATAGTGAGGAAGTCAGAAGAGATGGAAAAAATGTTCATTATTGCCAGTAAGGAAGCCGAAAAAGCATTCAATGATCCGTCAGTATTTATCGAAAAATATATTGAGAATCCGAAACATATAGAATTTCAAATACTTGGAGATACAAAAGGGAACATAATACATCTTGGAGAGAGAGAGTGCTCCATTCAGAGGAAACACCAGAAACTTCTGGAAGAAGCCCCTTCCGCAGCCATGGACAGCAATCTCCGAAAAAAAATGGGGAAAATTGCAGTCCAGATTGCAGGTGCTGTAAAATATTATTCCGCCGGTACAGTTGAGTTTCTTCTTGATTCCGACAAGAATTTTTATTTCATGGAGATGAATACCAGGATTCAGGTTGAACATCCTGTTACAGAAATAATTACCGGTATTGACCTTATCGAGCAACAAATCCGGATCGCCAACGGGGAGGCTCTGAAATACCGGCAGGAGGATATAAAACTGAAAGGCTGGGCAATTGAGTGCAGGATAAATGCTGAAAATGTTCAGTCGGGCTTTGCTCCCGATCCTGGCAAGATAGAGAAACTGAGCCTGCCAAACGATCCATACGTAAGGGTTGATACCGGAGTGCAGGCAGGTTCTTCAATTGTAGCCAACTTTGACTCAATGATTGCAAAATTGATAATAAAAGGAAAAGACCGTAAGGATGCTATCCGAAACTGCAAGATGGCTCTTGACAAAGTATGGATAAAAGGAACAAAAACCACTCTGCCGTTCTTCAGAATGCTGGTCCGTAATCCTAAATTTCTTGACGGGAGTTTTACTACCGCTTTATTGAAAAAGATCTTGATAAATACTATCTGAACAGTGAGTACGAAGAGATGCTTGCTGCATGGCTTGCAACAAAATTATTTATCGAGGAAAACCTTATGGATAACAGCATAAACGTAGATTTCGAAAATGGAAAAGAGATGAGTCCATGGCTCCTTAACAAAAGAATTAACCAGTTTTAATGAGTGTGAACGATCATGCCAAATGATAAATTGAATATAAAGAAACTATACGCCCTTTCCTCTGAAAATAAAAGGTTTTGTTTCCCCCAGCCTCTGAAACACTCCATAGGATTGGCAGGAGAGACTATGATGTAAAGCTCAAGGCTGATGATAAGTACGGTACCTATATCTTATGGAAAAACAGGAAATACCCGGTAGAAATTATAAGGTCGAGGCAGAATAAATATGAGATACTTTTCAATGATATAAGTTATACATTTACAGTTGAGACTCCCTTTTCAATGCAAAGGATGAAAGTGCTTGGTTCTTCGCGGGGGAAAGTTGAAAAGGAAGTTATAAAAGCACCGATGCCCGGGAAAATAATGGATGTTCTGGTTCGGGAAGGATCAACCGTTCTGCGGGGAGAACCATTGGTAATCCTTGAAGCAATGAAGATGCAGAACGAAATTCAGTCGCCGGTAAATGGTAAAGTTGCAAAAGTTATGGCTAAAGCCAACTCTAACGTAATGAAGGACGATATTCTCGTGGAAATAAAAGTGGAATAACCAATTTTCGGTTAATAATACCTGAATATTATAAGTCCCTCTCCCCTGAGAGAGGGATTTAGGATGACATTTACTATTTAACAGGTACCTGTTTCAGTCCTTCACATAGAAAATCAAAAAACTTCTTAACTGAAGGTATAAAAACCTTTTCATCGGGAGAATGCGGGTATTTGATTGTCGGACCTAATGATATCATGTCGAGTTTAGGATAAACTCCACCCAGCAATCCGCATTCAAGACCTGCATGTATGGCTTTTATTTCCGGTGTTTTACCGTACATCTTTTTATATACTCCACTCAGTGTTTTGAGGATTGGCGATTCCATATTCGGCTTCCATCCAGGGTAACTACCTGATAATGTAACTTTAGCATCAATAAGGTGAAATACAGCGGCGATTTTCCAGGCAGTTGATTCCTTTGCAGAATCAACAGAACTGCGTGTAAGATTATGTGCCTCAAACTTCCCGTTAATACATCTGACAATAGCCAGATTATTCGATGTTTCAACAAGTCCTTTCATTGCCTGACTCATGCGCTGGACACCATTCGGACAGGCAAAGACAGCACGGATAATTCTATACTGATCACCCTTATTCATGACTTTGTCCGGCAGATCGACCTTTGTGCAGGTAAAAGAGAGAGTAGGTTCAGTTTCAGCAAATTCCGATTTGTACATCTTATCGTATTTCTTTACGAATTTCTCAAAATCTTTTGCCTTTGCACCAGGAACAGCCAGGATAGAATATGATTCCCGCGGAATTGCATTCCTGAGATCTCCGCCTGCCGCCTCAGCAAGTCGGATATTGAAATCGGACTCAGCCTGCATCAGGAACCTGAACATTATCTTGTTTGAATTAGCCCTTGCAAGCGCTATATCAACACCTGAATGACCACCTTTAAGTCCTTTTGCAGCAACACGATATGCGACCACCCCGCGGGGTGTTTTTTCCTCTTTATATTTCCTTGTTGCGCTGACGTCTATTCCTCCTGCACAGCCCACATATAGTTCACCTTCATCCTCGGAATCGAGGTTCATAAGAATGTCGCCATGCAGGAAACCCTTTTTTATGCCAAAGGCGCCTGTCATCCCGGTTTCTTCATCAATCGTAAAAAGTGCTTCCAGCGGACCATGCGGAATATCTTTTGAGGCCAGGATGGCCAGAGCAGCTGAAACCCCAATTCCATTATCGGAACCAAGCGTTGTGCCATTGGCTTTGACCCAATCTCCATCAATGACTGTTTCAATAGGATCCTTTTCAAAATCGTGTTTTTTATCGCTGTTTTTTTGAGGCACCATATCAAGGTGACCCTGCAGGATTACCCCTTTGCGATCCTCCATTCCCCGGGTTGCCTGTTTTCTGATGATAACGTTTCCGACTTTATCGACCGTTGTTTCAAGTTTGTGGTCTTTGGCAAATTTGACAACAAAATCAGCAAGTTTCTTTTCTTTTTTTGAGGGATGAGGTATCAGAGTTATTTCATGGAACAAATTCCAGAGCTGTTTCGGTTCAAGATCTCGTATATTGCTCATATTAGTACAGATTAAATAATTAAGGATGAATTTATAAAATTACTAAAATCATGTAATATAAAAAATTGAAAATTGTACTAAATAGTTAGCTATCTGTAAATCAAACCTGTTAACAGGCAGTTAAGAATATTTCAGTAACTAAATTCCGGATCGTTTTGCATATTATTCCAATATTTATAATTTTGGGCACCTGAAATCGGAATAATGACATTTCTGTACATTATAGTTGCACTGGTAATAATTTTTGATTTTATTAACGGATTTCACGATTCGGCCAATTCCATTGCAACTGTGGTATCCACAAAAGTACTGTCACCATTTGCTGCTGTTGGGATGGCAGCATTTTTTAATTTTATTGCATTTGCTATTTTTCCTCTTAAAGTAGCTACAACAATTGGTACAGGCGTTGTTGAATCTGATGTAATAAACCTTACAGTCATCGGAGCAGCACTAGTTGCTGCAATAACCTGGAATCTGGTTACATGGAGACTGGGTTTGCCTTCAAGTTCATCGCATACTCTGGTTGGAGGATTGGTTGGGGCAGCATTTGTTTACTCCGGCCCTGGTTCCATAATTGCTGGAGGAGTTATTAAGATTCTGGCTTTCATCGTAATATCTCCATTATTGGGGATGCTATTCGGATTTATAATTTCAACAATTGTTCAGTTTCTGTTAAGAAATAAAACTCCGTATGGTGTTGATAAGTATTTCAGGCGTCTGCAGTTGCTTTCAGCAGCAGCTTTCAGTCTTGGTCATGGAGGGAATGATGCCCAAAAGTCTATGGGAATTATCTGGGTTGCCTTGATAGTAAGTGGAATTACAACAAAAGGTGACAGAATAGAAAATCATTTATGGATAGTCTTATCATGTCAGGCCGCAATTGCTTTAGGAACGCTTTTCGGGGGATGGCGAATAGTAAAGACAATGGGACAAAAGATAACCAAACTTAAACCGTTTGAAGGATTTTGCGCTGAAACTGCAGGAGCATTAACACTTTTTGGAGCTACACATTTCGGCATACCGGTAAGTACAACTCATACTATCACGGGTGCAATAATTGGTGTTGGTTCCCGCAAAGGACTTTCGGCTGTTAAATGGGGGGTGACAAGAAAAATATTCTGGGCATGGATCCTCACAATTCCGATTTCAGGACTGATCGGGGCAGCTATGTATTATTTTCTTAACTGGATTAATTAGAATTTGACTTACGATCTTAAAAAAAGTATATGAATATTGATAAATTTCTTAAGTTCTTTGTTCCCAAAGATCATTCCTTTTATCCTATTTTTGAAGAGGATGCCAAAAACATGTTAAAGGCTACAGAACTTCTCAGAGAGCAATTGTCAAGTACCGATCCTGACGTTCATGAAAAGCTTCATAAGGAGATAAAGGAGGTGGAACATATCGGGGATGAGATCACCGACAGATCATTTCAGGCTCTGAATAAATCATTCATTACCCCGTTTGACAGGGAAGATATTCATGAATTGACAGCAAAGATTGATGATGTTGTGGATTCAATAGACGGTGTAAGCCGGAGAATCTGCCTCTATAAGCCGAAGAAACTAATGCTTGTTTACAGGGAGATGGCGGAAATGATCCATTCTGCTGCTCTTGAGATCAGAATTTGTGTCCATGGCCTGAATGATGTTGCTGCCAACAAGGAAGAGATTTTACAGGCTTGCAATAAGGTAAAGGAAATTGAGCACAAAACTGATGAGTATTATTATGTTGCCATCGCCGAGCTTTTTGAAAAGGAGAAAGACACTGCCGAGCTGCTTAAAAACAACAAGATACTAGAGATCCTTGAAAGGACAGTCGATGAAGAAGAGGATGTGACAGACGTGATCAGGGCAATTCTGATCAAGATGGCATAGACAAGTGTGAGTTCTGAGGATTAAGGGCTCCGGATAAAGGATTTCCGCATATCGGAAATCCCTGAGCCCAAATTATTTACTGACTCTTTATCATAGTGAGTACCATCTTGAATCTCTCTGGCGCCTTCACTGCATGCGGAATATCGGCCGGAATAATTATATTCTGACCTGCTTCAAGAAAATAAGACTTCCCTCCTATTATTATTTCTGCCTTTCCATCAACAATCTCGATCATTGCATCAAATGGAGCTGTATGTTCGCTCAGGGCTTCTCCTTTGGCGAATGCAAAAAGTGAAATATTTCCTGTTTCCTTCTTAAGGACTGTCTTGCTTACAATTGCTCCTTCGGCGTACTCGACGGAATCATTGTAACTGAATATTTTTGATTTTTCAAATTCATTAGTTTGCATGACATTACAATGAATTTCATTTCTTAATGTTCGGCAATTCAAGTCCGTAACCTTTCTTTTTATCTTCTGCTTTAAGAAGAAGGGCAAATACTAGAGCGATGACCCCGAAACAGGTAAAAATTATCATAGGAAGCGTATAGTTATAGCTTGGCACCTGTGCCCCGTCTATAAGATGAGTCCCGGTAATACAGTATTTATCCAGTACCCATCCAATAAGGGCAGGAACACCCATCAAACCAATATTCTGAACCCAGAAAATCAGTGCATAAGCGGTACCCAGCTGTTTTTCAGGAATGATCTTTGGCACTGAGGGCCACATAGCAGATGGTACAAGCGAAAATCCTATTCCCAGAATGATGATAAGTACAATTGCTATGGGAGTGAATCTGAGGAAGGGTATGGAATACATGGCATGAACAAAGATCAAAAGAACTGCACCAAGTATCATTATTGAGGCTCCTTTCCCTTTCCGGTCATAAAGGTTACCAAAAAGAGGGGTCAGGATCATTGTACCAAAAGGAAGCATGCCAGGAATAATTCCTGCCAATTCAGGATCAACCTGAAATTTGTTAACCATCAAATCAGTAGCATATTTCAGGAATGGAAAAACAGCTGAGTAAAACAATACACAGAGTAATGCAATATACCACCAGCCTTTATTTGTAATAATATAACCATATATCTTTAATACTGAATGATTCTTCACTTTCAACAGAATTGCTCCGATCAGCTTCAGCTGCAATTGATTTGTCCAGTTTCTTATCCATAAAAGTGTAGACAATAAAAGATATCATACCTATGCATAGCATAATCAGGCAAACAAGGATTGGTTTTGAAACACCGTGAAGTGCTCTGGCGATTGGAACAGATGTTACCATGGCGAGTGTTGTACCAATTCGCGCAGTAGCCATTTCAAGTCCCATGGCAAGAGCCATCTCTTTTCCCTTGAACCATTTGACTATGATTTTTGATACAGTGATACCTGCTGTTTCAACGCCAACGCCAAAGGTGGCAAATCCCAGTCCGGCTACTACCACTTGCGATTTCATGCCCAGAATCGTATGTCCGTCAAGTGAATGCGTTGAAATCGCCCAGAATTTAATGGCAGTTCCTATTACCATCACCGATGTCGCCATGACACCGGTAAACCTGACACCCATTTTATCAAGGATTATTCCTCCCAGAATAAGCATCAGCAGGAAAACGTTGAACCACCCGTAAGCACTCGTAAAGAATCCATATTCGGCACTATTCCAGAGCAGTTCTTTTTCAAGCATTGGTTTGAGAGGTGCCATAACATCTGTCAGCCAATATCCGCATAACATTGTGAAGGCAACCACTGCCAACGCTGTCCATCGTGCAGCTTTGGAATCGCGCAAAGTATTAGTTATTGTTTCCATTTGAACCAGGGATATTCGTTTTTTGAATCGGTAAATGTAGAAAAATATTTCAATGTTACTTCCTTAAAGCTGATGATAAATTGAACTTTAGGCACTTGATCTTTGTTCTCCGCAAGAATAATCACCGACAATGCAGATTTTACAAAAGGATTTTTTTATTTTGCACAGAATTTGATATAACAGTTATTAAATTGAATTTATGAGAAGAGTAATTATATTTCTTTCATTTTTGGCTATTGCAGGCGTGGTTTATTCCCAGGGCCAGCAGGTAAAATGGTATACAATACAGGAAGCTGAAAAACTTATGAGCCAGTCATTCAGGCCATTATTTATCGATACTTATACCGACTGGTGCGGATGGTGCAAGAAAATGGATCAGGATACTTTTACCAATCCCGTGATAGCTGACATTCTGAATACAAAATTTTATCCGGTTAAGTTTGATGCTGAAAGCAAGGAGAACGTAACATTCCTGGGACAAACATATATGAATGACGGAAAATACGGAAAGGCTCATCAACTGGCTGTAGCTCTGCTCAGGAATCAGCTTTCATATCCCACTGTTGTTTTTTTTACAAAAAAAGATAATGGATACGGAGCAACTCCTGTTGCCGGATTCCGGCAGCCAAAGGAAATGGAAATACTTCTGTCATATTTTGCCGATAAGGCCTATGATACTCAAACCTGGGAGGATTATCAGAAAAACTTTGTCGGGAAAGTCCAATAATTTCACAACCCCGAAAAGAAACTAATTTATTTCTGTATTTCCCTATTCTCCTTACTTTCCCAATTATAAAATTTGAAGGAAGTTGTATCACAACTCCAAACTGATAAATTAATTTTCTTGACGTGTTAAGGACCTTATTGCCGAATGACGTTTTAATATTCACTACATCGGGGGTCCTGTAGTAGAGTCTGTCCGCTCTCTGAGAGGAGGATTCCGGTTTATCACTCGTTATTAAAGTAAGAGGTTTTGTTTTTAGCTCAGGTATATATTCGATGGTCAAGGGAACTCCTGTTTTATCTGTTGAAGGAACAGGACCTGCAGATTCGGAAAATGAACATACCATTATCTGTTTCCCGGTTAAATCCTTACCGGGTATAATCTGGTAAGTAAATGAACGTCTCTCCCTGAATATTTTACCCGCAAACAGGTCAGTATAATCTTTTTCAATCCTGTTCATCTCGTCAATTGCAGCCCTGTTCTGGGGGAAGATATTGGTTTCGCCGGTAAGGATCATATGCTTGCCATCCCTCAGTTCCATAAGTCGTACGGCAGCTTTCTCTGCTAACTGTTCGATTGTGAATTTTTGCTTTTTTTCTACCAGATAAGGTATTTTTATAAAAGCTGTATCAACACTTACAACTTTATAAATAGTGTCTTTCCGATCCTGAAAATATTCATCGGAACCCAGGTCAAAAAAACGCGCATGGGAACGATCAGCCTCCCTGACCTGGTTATAGTTCATTGCCGAATTATATATTTCCGGATTCAGATCCATAATAAGTCCGGCCTTCTTCAGGGCCAGGACATTTGTCTGATACAATGTACTTCCTTCAATCAGATAAAATTCTGAAGGATCTAGTTCTTCATGAGAACTGATTGTAACCTGTTTTATTGACCAGTGTTCACTTTCGGTTTTTACGATATCAGTAAGACCCAGTAATTCTTCAGCATACCGGGAATAGGGTCCAGGTTTCTCAATGATCCGTTCTGCTTCAATATTTATATCCAGAACGGTCAGAGGTAATCCGTATACAATACTGCCTTCTGAAATGTCTATTTTACCTGAAAGTGGAGTTATAATGCTCTTCGAGTCGGAAAGTTTATTACTCGTACTGCACGATCCCGCAATCAGGGTAATTATCAGAAGGCATATCAGGCTTTTAAAGGATCTCATAAGCTTATTTTTTGATGATACAGTTCTGCCATAATGTTCAGGTTGAAACAATTCAACCGAATCAATTGTAAAGACTATTCTGAAGATCTTATTTTAAGAAACGCATTTCCTATATTGTGAATTATGTCAGATGCAATAATTGATTCGCACCCTGATTTTGCTGCTGCGATATCACCGGAGAGTCCATGGATGAAAACACCTGCAACAGATGCATGTTCAGGCGAATATCCCTGCGCCAGCAACGACAGTATCATTCCGGTCAGTACATCTCCGCTTCCTGCTGTCGCCATTCCGGGATTACCGGTGCTGTTAAAAAATACCCTTCCTTCAGGAGTTGCTATTGATGTGCATGCTCCCTTTAAAACAACACAACAATTGTACTTCACTGCAAACTCAACCTGTTTTTCGAGCCGCTGAAAACCATTATCGGTCTTTCCGGCAATTCTTTCAAATTCCTTGATATGGGGAGTCATAATTGTCTGATGCGGCAAAGCCGAAAGCCACTTTTTATTCATTCCCAGAATATTAATGGCGTCTGCATCAATCACCATAGGCTGGTTCCGGTATAATAAAAGTTTATGGAGAGCTTTTTGCGTAAGAGTGTCTGTTCCTATTCCGGGACCAATACCGATTGCATTAAATGGTTCAGTATTGTCTAAGTCTGAAAAAATTCTTTCGTCCTTATCAACCTGAACCATTGCCTCCGGAAGAGCCGTCTGGATAACCTGGGTACCACAGGCCGGAATATGACAGGTAACCAATCCGATTCCGGTTCTCAGCGCCGCATTGGCTCCCAAAATTGCAGCTCCCATTTTACCATAAGATCCGGCAATCAAAAGGCCATGGCCGTAAGTTCCTTTGTGATCAAACTTTTTCCTTTTTCTGAGCAACGACAAGACAAAAGCGTTTTCCAGAAAACTATATGGGGTTTCAGTGTTTCTTATGGCATTTCGATTCAGGCCAATTGGCAAAATGCTCCACTCTCCGACATATTTGTCATTTTCTGCAAACATGAAGGAGAGCCTGGGAAACTGAAAACTCAGAGTAAAATCTGCACGAATTATGGCTTCAGGATTATTTATGCTGTTATCTTCTCCAAAAAGGCCCGACGGTATATCTATCGAAACAACAGTACATTCAATCTGGTTTATTTTTTTTATCACCAGATCAGCCATTCCTTCTGCAGGCCGGTGCAAACCTGTCCCGAATATTGCGTCAATAACAACATCATCAAAGCTTATCAAGGGAAATTTCTCAATATTATCAATAGTATTGACAATAACGGTAGTCTCTTTTTCGAGTCTCTGAAAATTGGTGTTCCAGTCTTCAGATGTTTTACCCGATGTCATTACATAAAAGACTTCGACATTATACCTGTTGGCAGACAATAACCGGGCAAGAGCAAGACCATCCCCACCATTGTTGCCCGGCCCTGCGAAAATGATGATCCTGCGTGATCTGTCAAAATTTCTGGTATACCATTTAAGCAATTGAACGGCTGCTCTTTCCATAAGTTCAACCGAAGCAATTGGCTCGTTATTTATGGTAAACTCGTCAATTTCCCTGATCTGGTCACTCCTGAAGATTTTCATATCTGTTATCAGGATTTATGATTCAATACAATTTATAAATTTACATAATCAATCCCAATAATTCTAAACGATTTACTTGCCCCACCAGTCAGGATGTGTCAGGATCTCGATCCTGTCGCCTGGTACACTCTCCTTAAGCTTTTCAATTATTCCGGAGAATCCATGGGGATCATTCCATTTTCCGTCAGCGTCGGAATAATATTTGTTGAAATTTATAAAATAAGCTTCATACTCATATCCATATTCCTGCAGACTTCGTCTGCCAATAGGGTAGACAGAACCATGAAAATGGATAGTATCTTGTTTCGCAAATTCACTGAAAATCTGGAAATTGGGAACAGTCTTCTTTGCGATTGGAGAACCATGGGAGCTTGAACCATAAATCGGAATATTCAGAGAATGGTAAAATGCCAGGTCCTTCTGGTTGAAGATAAATGGATCTTCGCCGTAATCGATCATCACAGTCAGGAGATCATTGTGAATTCCTATCTCAGCTCCGGTTTCAAAGATTTTCCTGATTAATGAATCCATACCGGTATTTCGTACAAAGCCTTTCCTGGAAATAAAACCGTAATAGTCACTTGTCGGAAGAATAAAATAGGTAGCCCTGATACTAAATTCTTTTTCAATTTTTGCCATTTCAAGAGCTTTGAAAGGATTAAAGTCAACATCGTGCCTGAAGCCAATGACCACCTTCGAATTGTCAAAAGTCTTCCTCATTTCATTCAATGGCAGGACAAGAAACTTTTTATCCGAAAGTTCATGGAGTAATGTCAGGTATTGATCCCAGGTGAAAACTGCACGGGAGTCATATGTTGTTCTTATTCGTTTTTCCAGATCTTCATATGGAGTCTCCGTGGGGGTATTAATTGGAATTGGTCCGTGTTCATTTGACTTTTCACACTTAGTAAATGCAACAATGAGGAGTATCACCCCTGCTATGTTTGTAAGTTTTTTCATATAGCACGCTTCAATATATAGTCTATTCCTGTCACCGGTGACAATATTGCCCGCTTTTTGTTCAAATGTAAAAAAGATTAATATATTTGTTCATAAGCAAAAAATTGAATTAAACCTGATAGCTTTGTAAGAGTTGATAGATCCTACCCATGATTTATTAGCTTATTGTTAAATATTTAATCTTAGAACCATGCTTAAAAATCATCCCAAAGGACTACTTGTTGCATTCTTTTCCAATATGGGTGAAAGATTCGGTTTTTATACCATGATGGCCATTCTGGTCCTATTCCTTCAGGCAAAATATGGTCTTTCCGCACAAAATGCGGGTAATATTTACAGCTGGTTCTATTTCAGTATTTATGCTCTGGCACTGGTTGGAGGTATCCTGGCCGATTCAACAAAAAAGTACAAACTGGTAATTCTTGCTGGTATAGTCATCATGTTTGCCGGGTATATTATTATGGCCATCCCGGGAATGACGCTGACAATCACCGTAATAGGCTTAATGACTATTGCTCTTGGGAACGGTCTTTTCAAAGGTAACCTTCAGGCAGTGGTCGGGCAGATGTATGATGATCCAAAGTATTCCAAATTAAGGGATACTGCATTTATGATATTTTACATGGGAATAAATGTTGGCGCTTTCTTTGCTCCTTTTGCTGCCAACGCGATGCGTAACTGGTGGCTGAAAGTCAATGGATTTGCACATGACGGAAGTCTTCCTTCATTATGCCATCAATATTTGAACGGAACCTTAACTGACACAACGACATTCCAGCAACTCGCCGATAAGGTGAATTTTAGCGGTCCCGTATCCGATCTTTCAGCTTTTGCGCAAAATTATCTTGATGTTTTCTCAAAGGGATATAATTATGCTTTCGGAATAGCTGCGGCGGCAATGGTTATTTCCCTGCTTGTTTATATCATTTTCAATAAGTTGCTGCCCAATAAAGAAAGAAACAAATCCGAGGTTACTTCCGTCGCTTCCGAAAAAATAGAATTTGTACCAATTGCAGTTATTTCGGCAATTGTTGTAATGGGAATAACTGCTTTTGGACTTGCATTTCATAAAACAGGTTGGATGGGCAGCACGGTTTTGCTTTCGGACTTTTTGCCGCTTTTATAACCTGGATAATACTCAGTTCGCATAAAAATGAAAGAGCAAGGATTACAGCTCTGGTTCTTGTTTTTATTGTTGTTGTCTTCTTCTGGATGTCGTTCCATCAGAACGGATTGACACTTACTCTTTTTGCCCGTGATTATACAGTCAAGAATGTGGGCGCCTTCACGAATCTGTTTTTCACCCTTCCATCGATGCTTGCTGTTGTAGGATCAGTTGCAGGTTTGTATCTGCTTCTTTATAAGAACATTAAGAAGAATGTCAGAATAACAGGAGGAATACTGTTTGTGATCGCATTTTTCCTTGCCTTGTTCTTTACAACAGGATTTGATATTGCAGGTATTCTCGGAAAGGTATTCACACCTTTCGGTACTCAGAATTCAATTGCACCTGAAGTATTTCAATCTTTTAATCCGTTGTTCATTGTTGCGCTGACATTTCCTGTTATGGGTGCATTTGCATGGATGAACAAAAAAGGCATTGAACCTTCTACTCCGAAAAAGATCGGGATTGGAATGATCATAGCCGCTTTGGGATTTATTGTTGTGCTTATTGCTTCAATCGGGGCTCCATCTCCCGCTTCCCTTCAGGGAGCACCGGTAGCTGATGCCGGCAGGGTGTCGCCATATTGGCTTATAAGCAGTTACCTGACACTTACGGTTGCTGAACTTTTCCTGAGTCCGATGGGACTATCATTTGTATCAAAGGTTGCTCCTTCCCGATTCCAGGGACTTATGCAGGGGGGCTGGCTCCTGGCTACGGCAGTTGGCAACAAACTCCTGTTTATTGGCACACTTTTATGGGACAAGGTTGCATTAAGCACACTATGGCTGGTATTCATTGTCTGCTGCCTTCTTTCGGCAATATTTATATTCTCAATACTGAAACGGCTTGAAAAAGCAGCTGCAAGCTGAAGGGGTATATTCGTAAATTTTTTCCTTTAAATCGCTTGTTATTATTACTTTCGCACCTTTGATTTATATTATCCTGATAATAGCATTTTTAATTACTATTTTTTAGTTATGAAAGTCCTGAAATTTGGAGGGTCATCGATCGGTAATGCTGAAAGGATCAGGATGGTAAAGAAGATAATAGATTCTGAGCAGCTACCTTTAATTATTGTTGTATCGGCCTTTCAGGGCGTTACAGATTCTCTGAAAATTATCAGTGAGCTGGCTGCCTCCCATAAAGACGATTACAGGCTGCTGCTTCATGAAATGATAAACAAACACAGAGACATATGTAAGGAACTTCTTGAGGGAGGGATTCTTGAGGCGATTCTTTTAAAAACCGATGATATATTTTCTGAGTTAAGCGAAACTCTGAAGGGCCTTTACCTTCTCAGGGAACTGAGTAAATATTCACTGGATAAGGTTCTTAGCACCGGTGAAAGGCTTTCATCGATCATAATATCAGGTGTATTAAATAATTGTCTCCTTCTCGACTCAAGGGACCTGATAAGAACCGATGACAACTATGGGAATGCAAATGTTGACTTTAAGCTTACAAATTCTCTTGTAAGAAGAAAAATCTCAGGGAAAAACAGGCTTATTCTTGTTCCGGGCTTTATTGCACGTTCAAATAAAAACGAAACAACAACATTGGGAAGAGGAGGGTCGGATTATAGTGCAGCCATTATTGCTTCAGCTATTAATGCCGATATGCTGGAAATCTGGACTGATACTGACGGTTTTATGACAGCTGATCCGAAAAAAGTTGAAAAAGCATATGCAATTGAGAACCTGACATATTCAGAAGCTATTGAATTATCGCATTTTGGCGCAAAAGTCATTTATACTCCCACCCTGCGTCCGGTCTACAAAAAACTAATCCCGGTTTTCATAAAGAACTCATTTGATCCCAAGGCTAAGGGGACAATGATAAGTGATAAGTCAAAAAATGGGAGCAGGAGCACTATAAAGGGGATTTCATCCATCGATCATATTGACCTTATTACCCTCCAGGGGCCTTCTATGGTTGGTGTTACCGGAACATCCATGAGACTTTTCGGATCTCTGGCAAAACGCAATATCAATATTATTCTGATCACGCAGGCTTCTTCGGAATACTCCATAACATTTGCAATTAACCCCTCAGATACTAAAAAAGCCATCGAAGCTATCAATCAGGAGTTTGACCGGGAAATTGCTTTCAGGAAGGAACTGAAGATACTCGTCGAAAAAGATCTTTCAATTATTGCCATTGTTGGAGAAAAAATGAAGAATACACCCTGGTGTGTCTGCAACTCTCTTCCGATCGCTTGGAAAGAATGGCATAAATGTTATTGCCACTGCTCAGGGTTCTTCGGAATTAAATATTTCAGTGGTAATAAAGTATGAAAGCCTGAAAAAAGCACTTAATGTCATACACGATGGTTTCTTCCTTTCAAAAATCAATGAATTAAATCTGTTTCTTGCCGGGACCGGATTTGTGGGTTCAAGCCTGATCGGCCAATTGTGTAAACAGCATGATCTTCTCTTAAAAGATCACCACCTGAAAATCAATCTTCTGGGAATCGCCAATTCACGATTGATGGTTATCGGCAACAAACCAATTCTTCTTGAGAGCTGCAGGGAAACATTGATTAAAGAAGGGAAAAAGAGCGATATAGATCTGTTCATCACCCAGATGACGAAGTTAAATTTAAGGAATTCAGTTTTTATCGATTGCACTGCCGATGAGAAAGTAGCCTCTGGCTACAGGGACGCCTTAAAGAAATACGTATCTGTTGTGACCGCGAATAAGATAGCCTGCTCATCAGAATATTCTTATTATCATGAACTTAAATCACTGGCAAACGAGAAAGGCGTTCGCTTTATGTACGAGACGACAGTTGGTGCCGGTTTACCGATAATAAAGACAATCAGCGATCTCGTTGTCAGCGGTGACCGGATACTGAAAATTGAAGCTGTCCTTTCAGGCACGTTGAATTTTATCTTTAATAACTTAGGACCTGATATGCCATTGAGCAAAACAATAAGACTGGCAAAGGAAAGAGGAATATCAGAGCCCGATCCAAGGATCGACCTGAGTGGAACAGATGTTGTAAGAAAAATCCTTATTCTTTCACGTGAAGCAGGGTACGCAATAAATCACGATGATGTGATTGTTAAAAAAATTCTCCCTGAAGAGTGTTTCGAAGGTGATCTGGCATCATTTCATGACAAAGTCAAAAAATATGACGCTGAATTCGAGGAAAGAAGAAAAATCCTTCTAGGGACAAAACAGGAAATGGAGATTTTTTGCTTCAATGGATCAGGGCAAAGCAAAAGTTGAACTGATCACTGTCGATTCATCTCATCCAACATTCGATCTGGAGGGCAGTAATAATATTGTTTTGCTGACAACCGAGAGATACCGCGAGCTTCCGATGGTAATTAAAGGTTATGGAGCCGGGGCTGATGTAACAGCGGCTGGTGTTTTTGCCGATATAATGAGAGTCGTAAACGTTTAGCATGATATTATTTGAATCGAGTCATTAAATATTATTCTACAAATCTTAAAGCGCCTCATGTTACATTCAAAGAAGCACTTTTTAAAGGTCTTGCACCAGATGGGGGACTTTATATGCCGGACCGGTTTCCTGAATTAAACGCCGGAGAACTTGAGGAACTTAATTCTGAATCCTATCCCGGACTTGCAGCTTCAATAATTGGTCGTTTGACAGGTGATGAAACAGGCAAAAGTGAAATCGCCGGAATATGCCGTGATATTTACACTTTCAGCATCCCTCTTGAAAAGATTTATGGCAGGAATTACCTTATGCGTCTTGACCAGGGTCCGACAGCGTCTTTCAAGGATTTTGCAGCCCTCTTCATGGCAAGAATCATGCAGTATTTTCTTGACATTGACAATCAGCACATTACAATCATGACTGCCACTTCGGGGGATACCGGAAGCGCAGTAGCGAACGCTTTTTATGGCCTTACAAACATCCGGGTCGTTATATTATTTCCCTTCGGGGAAGTCACTGAAATGCAAAGAAAACAGATGACAACTCTAAAGGGCAATATAAAGGTAATCGCGATCGATGGCAAGTTTGATGACTGTCAGCGACTGGTTAAAAAAGCCTTTATGGATCCTTCACTAAACGAACACAGGCTTTCTTCAGCTAATTCAATTAATATCGGGAGATTGCTACCCCAGTCGGTTTATTATTTCTGGGCCTGGTCGCAATTATCGGGAAAACCAGATGAACAAATTGTTTTCAGTGTTCCAAGCGGAAATTTCGGAAATGTTGCAGGAGGACTTATTGCCCGCAGAATGGGTCTGCCTGTTAAACAATTTGTTATCTCAACAAATGAAAACGACGAAGTGCCTTTGTATTTCAGTACCGGTGTATATAAAGCAATATCGCCATCCAGGAATTGCATGTCAAGTGCTATGAATGTTGGTCATCCAAGCAATCTGGCAAGAATTATTGACATGTACGGAGGTACAATGAACGAAAAGGGGGATATTCTGAGAGAGCCTGACCTGGGAAAAATGAGAAATGAACTCTTCGCAATCAGTGTTTCTGATCCGGAGACGATTGAAACCATCAAATATTTCTTCGGGCAATACAGGAAGCTGCTTGAGCCTCACGGTGCAGTGGCATGGTTTGGCTTGCAGGAATATCTTAAGAATAATTCCCTGTATAATGAAAAGGAACATCTCTCCGTTTGCCTTGAAACAGCCCACCCCGGAAAATTCAGGGATGAATTGAAGAATATATTGAATATTATACCGGTCCTCCCTGAATCGCTAAAGAAAATTGAAACCTGGAATGAAGATTATATATCTTTAGATAATAATTATGAACTGTTGAAGAAGTTTATTTTAAAAAATTACTAACTATTAACTTTTATTAAAATGTATATTGTTTGTTGTGATCTTGAAGGGGTTCTTGTTCCTGAAGTCTGGATTAATGTTGCAAGATGGACCGGTATTGATGAATTAAAATTAACCACACGCGATATAAGTGATTATAATGCATTGATGACCCGCAGGCTTGAAATTCTAAAACAGCATGGAATCACAATAAAAGATATACAGAAGGTTATTTCGCTGCTCGAACTTATGCCCGGAGCACTTGATTTTGTTAACTGGCTTCACGGAAGAGCCCAGTTGATTGTAGTATCAGATACTTTCAGGGAATTTGCAGACCCTCTTCTTGAAAAGATCGGATGGCCAGTTTTATTCTGCCATCACCTTACAATTGACAGGGATGGAAATATAACTGACTTTAACCTGCGTCAGACTGAAGCAAAAAGGATGGTTATTGAAGCAATGCAGAATCTTAATTATAAAGTGATAGCTATCGGAGACTCATATAACGATGTTTCAATGCTGCGCAAGGCTGAATACGGGATACTTTTTCAGCCTCCCCAGAACGTAATAAACGACCACAGCGATTTGAAAGTGGTCACTTCTTACAGTCAATTGAAAAACATTATCTCTGGCCTTTTAGATCAATAACCAAATGAAACTGACCATATGAAGCTACCTGAATCATCCCGGAACTGGCTTACGATAATCGGCACTATTATCGCTACTATAAACCTGGTCCTTATCATCCTCCTTTTTATCATTTCCACAATTTTCGAAAAAAACAGCACGTACCTGGGACTATTCATTTATGTAATCCTTCCTGCTTTTATGGTGTTCGGATTGATAATGATTGTGGTGGGGATGCTTCTTAAAAGGAGAAGCATCAGAAAAAGCGATACGAAAGGTACCCAGCTTCTTCCCCGTATCGATCTTAACAATCCCCGTCAAAGGAAGGTATTTGTGTTTTTTTCGATTGGCACTGTAGTTTTTCTTTTTCTGTCAACCCTCGGGAGCTTTGAAGCATATCACTTGACAGAATCCGTTGAATTCTGCGGTACTTTATGTCATAAAGTCATGGAGCCTGAGTATACTGCATACAGAAATTCTCCGCATGCAAATGTTGCCTGTGTAGATTGCCATGTCGGATCCGGAGCATCATGGTACGTCAAATCAAAATTATCCGGACTTCACCAGGTATACGCGGTAATTGCTAAAACCTACCCCTCTCCTATCCCCACACCTCTTCATGATTTGCGGCCGGCACGGGAAACCTGTGAAAGATGTCATTGGCCGGAAAAATTTTACGCGAGAACACTTCAGACCAATAGATATTTTCTGACCGATTCCCTGAATTCGGAATGGGATGTAATGCTTCAGATGAAGACAGGACCTGAGTATGCAGGACTTGGTTTCAGGGAAGGAATTCACTGGCACATTAATCCGGACATATCTATTGAATATATTTCAGATAATGATCAAAGGGAAAATATTACATACGTAAAATTGATCAGGAAATCCTCGGGCGAGGTTACAGTTTTCAGGGATCCAAATAATCCTGTTTCGGATTCACTTATTTCCAACCAGTCTCCCAGAACAATGGACTGTATAGATTGCCATAACAGGCCATCCCATAAGTACAGTTCTCCTCCTGTCTACTTTGATAAGGCCATGCTCACCGGCATGATATCGAATGAAATTCCTTTTATCAAAAAAATATCAATGGGAATATTAAGGCAAACATTCGCCAGCAAGGATACTGCACTCATAATGATACATGACAGTATATCAAATTATTACAAATCAGGTTTTCCTGAACTCTTTAAAGACAGGAGCGATGTTTTAAATAACACGATCCAGTCAATTCAGCAATCTTTCAGCCAGAATACTTTCCCGGCTATGAAGGTTACCTATGATGTCTATCCTGAACATATTGGACATCTTGAATCCCCGGGTTGTTTCAGGTGCCATAACGATACTTTCAAATCTGAAACAGGCCAGACGATTACAAAAGACTGTAACCTTTGTCATACTATCATTGGTCAGGGCAGATCGGGGAAAACCGAACTGACTAACGTCCGGGATACCCTTGACTTTCAGCATCCCGTCGATATCGGCACAGCCTGGAAGGAGGCAAATTGTTCGGAATGCCATATGTATCTTTATTAGAAATCTTTTATTAATCGTTAATAATTTCACATTATACTAATTGATATAAAGAAATAAATCTATATGAAAAGAATTCAGGCTTTTCTGCTGTTTCTTATTTACTTCACAGCTGCCACAGCTCAGGACGAAGATCAATTTGATAGACCTCTGCTAAATGCCATGCACTCCATCTCAAGTCATGACCTGCTTGAGTATGTTAAAATTCAGTGTGATGACAAATTTCAGGGAAGACTGACAGGAACTCCTGAATACCAGGCATGTGCAGAATGGCTTGCAGGGGAATTTTCAAAATGGGGTATCTCTCCTGCCGGAGAAAACGGGACATGGTATCAGTGGTTTGAGGTGCCATATACTGTGATCCATCCCGGATGCGCAGTGCTCCTTCATATACCAGTGGCAAACAAAGAAGAAATTTTGAAGCCCTACAAATATGTTTCTGAATATATGCCTGGTTCTACATCAGGCAACGGTGAGGTAACAGCCGGAGTGGTTTATGCCGGATACGGGATAACTGCCCCGGAACTCGGATATGATGATTATGCGGGAATAGATGTTAAAGGAAAGATAATTCTTATAGAACGGGAGACTCCGGTATCACCATCCGCAGGAGCGGAAAAATTCAGCCCCTGGTATATTTACTCCTTTCATCAGACCAAACTTGAGAATGCTGTAAAACATGGTGCAATAGGAATGTTGTACAATTACGGACCGATCGGAAATCCTAATAATTCCTATGATGCGAACTTCATTTATGTCCATGTCGGAGATTCCGTTGTCCACGATATTTTTTCAGGTACAGGAAAGGATCACGCTCAGATCGTCAGAAATATTAACGAGAACCTGAAGCCGCATTCGTTTAGTACAGGCAAAGTGGTGACAATCGTAATGAAAACCAGTCATTACCCGCATGGAAAGGGAAGCAATGTATTAGGATTAATAAAAGGTTCTGATCCGGATCTGGGAAAAGAAACGATTATTATAGGTGCTCACCTTGATCATCTCGGAAAATGCTACGAAATAATTCCCGGCGCAAATGACAATGCGTCAGCCGTTGCAGTTATGATGGGAGTTGCTAAAGCTCTGGCGGGAAGCAAGATCCCATTGAAAAGGTCTGTACTGTTTATAGCGTTTGGATCAGAGGAACAAGCATTGCTTGGGTCAAAAGCCTATATAAAAAATCCGGTAATGCCTCTTGACAGAAGTATATTGATCAATATGGACGGGGTCGGAATTGGTCAATCGATAAACGCCAATGCCGGAAAGGATTTCCCCCTGCTATGGTCATTTATCGAAAATGCAAACAAAAAATATATTCACAGACACCTTACAACAAACAGTTTCCCAAATCTTGGGAGACCGCGTCTCGATGCTTCAATCTTTATGAGTGCCGGAGTTCCTTCATTAAGCTTTTCGACTTTCGGATCAGCTAACTTTTATCATATCCCGCAGGACAATATTGATATTATCAAACCTGAAATCATGGAGGACCTGGCACAATTATTATTCGTTTCAGTTATTGAAATGGCAAACAGCGACAAACCTTTGAATTAAAAACAAAAATGAAAACCAGAATCACAAAAAACAAAACGCATTCCGGAAGTAAAAAAGCTTACAATCGGCGTGAATTGCTCAAAGGGCTGGCAGGAATCCCGGTAATGGCAGGATTTGGAGGCAATTTCTTAAAGGACTGGACTTTTGAAAAAGAAAATTCAAACTCTCCAAAATCACGGTTGATCTATCCCGGATTATCCAAAATCAATGGAACGTTACCCGAAGGCAGGATAGGTGATATCAGTCTCACCCGGCTGATAATGGGTTGCAACCAGATTGGAGGATGGGCTCATGCCAGGGATCTGTTATATGCAGATACTCTTTTCAAAGCATATAATACTGAACAGAAGGTGATTGAAACACTTCATCTGGGAGAACAGGCGGGCATCGGAGCAACCTTCATAGTCAATAGCTATTACCCCTGGTTCAACAAATACCTTAAGGAATACGGCGGTAAAATGAAGTCGATAAACCAAACCTATATCAGTCAAAAGGATTTTCTTGGTGACATCGACAAAGCAATCGAAAACGGAGCCACAGCTTTATATATTCAGGGTGGTGAAGCGGACAGATTTGTCATGGATGGGAAAATTGCAAAGCTGGCAAAGGCAATCGAACATATAAAAACAAAGGGTTACCCCGCCGGAATGGGAGCCCATTCACTTGAGGTCATTAAAATCTGTGAAAAGGAAAAGATACCTGTCGATTTTTATGTCAAGACTATTCATCACGATAAATACTGGTCTGCTCACCCGAAAGAAAGCAGGGTGGAGTTCAGCGTGGTTTCAGATTATTCTGAAGATCATAACAAGTTCCATGATAACATCTTTGATCTGTTCCCTGATCAAACTGCGGAACTTATGAAAAACATTAAAAAACCCTGGATTGCATTTAAAGTGCTTGCTGCTGGTGCGATTCCTCCTAAGGACGGCTTCAATTTTGCATTTCAGAACGGAGCCGATTTCATTTGCGTCGGGATGTTCGACTTCCAGGTGGTTAACAACGTAAACACGGCAATCGATGTCCTTGCCAAACTGGAGACCAGGGAAAGAGAATGGTACTCCTGAGCTTACCTGAGAATTTCAGAAGTGTATTTATCTGCAAGATTCGTCTGATCTTTTGCCAGCCCTGAAATTACAACGATCCTGTTATCTTTCCATGCAAGGAATACTGGTCCGTTATAACCATCATTCAGCACAAATCTGCTGTCGCCTGTCTCGACCTGATCGATGCCTGTCGAGGCAATATATGTGGATGCTGTTTTACCCGCCTCCTCTGAATTGGAAAATTCAAATATGTAAACTGAGAAGATATCAGGACCTACTTCATAATTAGCCTTAAATGCGTTATTAAGGAAATTGTGTCCCAGAACACTTTCGTTAATATAGATCTCTTCATTTGACTTTTTACCCTCCTGTGGAAAAAGAGCAAGCATAGCCGGCATTGCTGTTTCGCCATCGAGCATTCCGGCAACTTTCAGGGCTAAGGTTCCAGCTGCCTGCAGAGTCTTGGTTTTCTTTGAGTATGTTTTGATTTTAACGTAGTAACTTCCTTTATAAAAATTAATTGCACCGTCTGCATCGTATCCCTGGGCACCAAGGTTCATGAATTTGAACGAAGGAGATCTTTCGGAAGAATAAATGCCGAATGCCATGATATGGTTCTGGTGTTTATAAATCTCAAGTTTTATAACTTCCCTGCGTTTTTTGTATTCTGCAACATGCAGATTTATAAAATCGTATGAGAGATAGGTTTCTGCCGCACCGTCAATAAAATCCCAGAGATTATCCGGCAGATAGACAGGATAATCGGTTTTCAGCTTAAAACCCGGTAGACTTGGATACACGATCTCCTGTGCAAGGGAAGTTACTGATATACAACTTACTATTATAAATAATAAAATCTTGTTTTTCATCTGGTTATAATTTTGTTTTTTAATGGTCAGATGGAATATCCATGAATAATCATTTCGGTTTATGATTTTACTTTTTAATCATGGATATTTCATAATTTATATATCCCATAAAATAAATTTATGCCAGAAAATCCACAGGTACACCAGCAAGTCTGGAAATGTCTGCTATTCTTTCTTTAACATTAAAGCTCCGGGAGCACTTTACTTTGCAGCTTCCTTCACAGTTATTACAGGGCTCGGATTCAATTCCAAGCTCGGTTAACAGCGCGTGAGCCTGAGAAGGATTTGAATACCCATAGGCGTACATATAGGCCCGCATCAGATCAGGTACAGGCAGATTCATGGGGCAGGCAGGTATGCACTCATTGCATCCGGAACAAAACAGTCCAGGCTGCGTGGCGGCAATCAGGATATCTTTTTTCTCCTTTTCGGAAAGCGTAATATCCGTCAGCATCTTAACGTTAAGATCAAGCTGGTCATAGCTGGTCATGCCAGGAATGACTGTGGTTATATCTGGATTTGATAATACCCATTTTATGGCAGCTGATGTGTTTATTTGTTTTGTCTTTTCCTTGTCAAGAAAACCCCCTCCGGCCAGGGTCTTCATGGCCACAATTCCAATTCCTGCCGTCGATGCTTTTTTTACTGCAGCATCAAGTTCCTTCCTGTAGGCCTGTTGGAAATTATACGCAGTCAGTATAACATCCCAGTCTTCCATCGAGGCAGCAGCATCAATAACTGCCGCTTCATTCCGGTGTACTGAAAAACCCATAAATCTTACCTTACCTTCTTTTTTGAGCTTCTTTACCGCATTTATCACAGGCTTGTATTCCAGAAGTTCAGGATTACTTATATCATGAACATAAAGTATGTCGACATAATCCATCTGGAGTCGGGAAAGGCTGGTGCTGAACTTATTCAGAAAATCTTCCGGAGTAGTTTCCGGGGATGGTTTTCCTTCTCTGGATACCCCTGCAGGCTTGACTTTTGTAGCCAGGCAAAATGAGTTCCTTGGATAAACCTTCAGAATATTGCCAAGCATCGTTTCATTATTGCCATTCTGATATCCGTTTGCTGTATCAAACAGTCTTATTCCTTTTTCATATGCTGCCTTGCACAGACCGGGATTGTCAGCTCTCATCACACCAAAGCTTATTACCGGAACTTTAATGCCTGTTTTACCCAAAACCCTGTAAATGATTTGTTCTTCTTCATACCTGTGTTCCGGCATAAATAGCCGCTGGCGATATTGCAACAGCAGCGGCTCCAGTTATTCCCCTTTTGATAAATCCCCTTCTGTTCAGATTTTTCATGGGTGTATTACTTCAATTTTCTTATTCTGACTTCAATGCTTGTATTTTTTAGTAATTTGATTAGCTCATCTGTGTTTGTATCACCGTAATGATATGGATATAATATTTTCGGCATAAATGCCTTTGCTGCGTCAGCAACCATTGCAGGCGTCATTGTATAAGGAAGGTTCATAGGAAGAAATGCAACATCAATTCCCTTAAGCGCTTTCATTTCAGGTGTATTCTCAGTATCTCCTGCAACATAGAACCTTTTGTCACCGATTGTGATTATATATCCGTTCCCGACTCCTTTTGGATGAAATGGTTGCCCTTTGGAACGCTCATTAACAATATTATACGCAGCTTACAGCTTCAACTGTTATGTTTTTTACAGTTTTTTTGTCACCTGGTTTCATTACCTGTGCCCATGGCACCTTTGAAGCTGAAGCAGCATTGCAGAACATTATTGTTTCCTGTTTTCTCAGTGAGTTTATGAGCTCGGGATCCAGATGATCATAATGTTCATGTGTAACCAGTATAAGGTCCGCTTTGGGAAGTTTATCATATTTTCCGGAACTCCTTACAGGATCAACATGAATCACGAAATCATCAGTCCTGAACATCAAAGAGCCATGTCCTATAAAGAACATTTCAACATCGCCGGCAGAAGTGCTGATCTTATCAACTTCCGGCAGATCCTGGGAAAAAACCGAAGCTGTCATAGCAATGATAATTAAGGTTGTACAGATCTTTTTCATTTTATTATGAATAAATGCGAAACAAAATTTCAATTAAAACTCACAATATACAAATATTTACATTATCAGAGACGCTTAATAATACTGTGCAAAACGAATTCCAAATTAAGTTTAAGTACCACTATAAAGTATTGAAATTTTGAATATCTTTCCGGCAGAATTTAGGTTACAGTGTTAATTAATTAACATTGATGTTTTTAGGGAAGAACCAACATGTCGTTGCATTAGCTGGTATTTTGCTTTTTTCCGTATCGGCTGCAGGACAAACCGGAAATAGTCACACGTACCGGTTTAACGGTGATTTACAGAAGACAAATGTAATCAATGACAATCAAGTCTGTAACTATAAACTATTCAGTACCAGAGCTTACAATAGACAATATAACTAATGATAACGGGACATTTTACAGGATCTCAGTCCCGGGACATACCCCTACATTTGACCCTGGGAAGCCGGAACTTCCTGTATTAAGCCGGTTGATCGACTTACCTGAAGGTTATACATATAAAATAACTATTTCAGACGTAACATCCTCAAGGATAGTCCCGTCAAAAAATGCAATAAAGGGATTATTGCTGCCGTCACAGTATGGAGAGACCAAGCAGAGGAAAAGCAGAAACCGGTTTTTGTAATGGACCGCAAATTTACTCCGCCCGCAAAATTCTTGCCTGATACCGTAAGGATTGAATCGCTGGGAAAGATGAGTGGTCCAAGCATCTTTCCAACCTCGTTATTTCTCCTGTAAGATATAATCCCGGTTTGAATATAATCGAAGTAATAACATCGATGAAGATTGTGATAACCTTATCCCCTGGAACAAGGCCACTCCATTACCAGTTACCCCGAATCCCCACTTTTCAACGAGTCTCTCGATAAAGGAGTACTGAATTTCCATCCCGGAGATCTCATAACCGGATTTTCTGATAAACCGGTTGAAATGGTCATACTGACCGATACAGCTTTCAGAAAATTTCTTGAGCCGTTCTACAGGTGGAAGACACAAAAGGGTTATAAACTTGATATACTATACAAGGGTGAAGGACTTGCCGGGACTAATTTCACAGAAATTAAGAAATCAATCTCAGGAATTTATGAATCCTCTTCTGAAACCGGGTATCCTCCTGAATATCTTTTAATTATAGGAGATGTAAACAGAATTCCCTATTTCGGGTCTGATAATGTCACAGACATGTATTACGGCGAATTTGATGGTAACGGTGATTATATACCAGACATGTATATCGGCAGAATCCCGGCAACGGACACGACATCGGTAAAATCAATTGTGCAAAAGATCATACAATACGAAAAGTTTCAGTTCGCCGATACCAATACTTTTTATTTAAGGGCTCTTGCTTTTGCAGGCAAAGATGAAAACTATTCAAATTATATGAATGGGCAGGTTAAATATGCAATTACCAATTATCTGACTCCTGCAAATAAGATTAATGAATTTCACTTTTATTATCCTGACGGCTACACCAAGAAGGATTCTGTAATGAAGCTTATATCGAACGGGCTATCATTTATTAATTACAGCGGCCATGGTTCATCTGCGGGCTGGCTTCATATCGATATTAAGTCGCCCGATATCAGGAATTTTAACAACCCCGGGATGTATCCCTTTGTGATAAGCAATGCATGCAGAACGGCACAATTCAATGACACTGCCTCACTGGGGAATAAGATGGTCCTGGCTCCAGGAAAAGGGGCTATCGGATTTATCGGCTGCAGTAACGATTCTTACTGGGACGAAGATTTCTACTGGGCCGTTGGAACGGGGACACCGAATTCTGATCCAAAATATACTCAAACGGGATTAGGGGCCTACGACAGGCTATTCCATACTCATAGTGAGCTGCCATCAGACTGGTTTATCAGCATGGGGCAAATTAATTTTGCCGGGAATCTTTCTGTCAGCTCCTCCTCATCCCTAAGGAAAAAATACTACTGGGAAACCTATACACTTCTGGGTGATCCGAGTGTCATCCCGATTTTGGGCAGACCTCAGCCCTTCGGCATTTCACTGCCTGACACTTTGCCAAATGGCATCAAATCGCTTGCTGTAACTATTGAACCATTTGCGTATATGGCTGTGTCCCATTTTGATGCTCTATGGGATGCATCTTTTGCAAGTCCTTCAGGATCGGTAGTTCTCGACCTTCCGGGTTTGTCAAATGATTCCTGCCTTGTTGTGATCACAGGGCAAAACCGGATACCTCTTATCAAGACAATTTACTTTTCAGATATCAACAAAGAATTCATTAATCTTACTGAATCAGGAGTTAATGACATTCCGGGGAATAATAACGGAAAGGCAGATTTCGGAGAAGACTTATATCTTAAGCTGAAAATAAGTAACCTGGGACTCACAGGAGCTACAAACCTTACCGCAACGATATCATCAACATCCGAATGGTTAACAATAAAAAACAACACTGTTTCAATCGGACCCCTGGCAGGGAGATCTGAGATAATTCTTGATGATGATTTTGGATTGACTATCGATGAAAATGTACCGGATCTTGGTATTATTACTGTTGATCTGACCTTAAAGGACAGTAAAATAGAGAAGAAATACCGGATTGATATTACTGTTCATGCCCCATTGCTGGAGATGATAAACTGTATTGTCGATGATGCTTCTTTTGGCAATCATAATTATGT
Organism: uncultured Bacteroidales bacterium; assembly: GCA_963831935.1. Taxonomy (GTDB): domain Bacteria; phylum Bacteroidota; class Bacteroidia; order Bacteroidales; family VadinHA17; genus LD21. Next base: position 100,365 of record CAWHSH010000007.1, on the reverse strand, counting down.
TGCGGATCCGGGAGAAAGTTTTAATCTGATATTCCAGGTCAGGAACCTCGGAAGCAGCAATACGTCAGGCCAGCTCTTTATCAGCAGTCTGGAGAATGAGCTTGATATACTTGATCCTGATGTCAAGTCAGGTTTATTACAGTTTGGCGAGATAACTAATATTTCAGTCCCCGTCAAACTCTCTGAATCAGCTCTCTATGGAGATTTCATTTCGCTTTTGTCAACCCTTAACTGCAGCCCGTTCATCGTAAACAGGAATTTTGCGTTCAGGGTTGGCAGAGTCAGGGAGAGTTTTGAATCAGCGACATTTACCGTTTTTCCGTGGATAAACCTGAGCCAGAAGCCATGGATAATTACCTCTGCAAACCTCCTTGACGGAAACTTATCAGCACGTTCAGGAATTATTGGACATAATACGACTTCCGTCCTGATGATGAGAACCTATTTCCCGGAGGAGGATTCTGTGAAATTTAATTACCGGGTCTCCTCTGAACCAAATTATGATTATTTCGTTTTCAAGCTGAATGATGAAGAAATAATCAGGAAATCAGGAGAATCGGTTTGGGAGAAAAAAGCAGTCAAAGTACCTGCCGGATTAAACAAGATGGAATGGATATACAAGAAGGACAACTCGGTTTCACAGGGTGCAGACGGGGCCTGGATCGATCTTATTGATTTTTCTGGCACAACCAGGGTACAATACATTCAGCGTGATATCGAAGTGGCAAGGATCGTTTCTCCTATTCAAAAAGAGATTTACGGTCAGGAGCCGGTTACTGTCAATGTATTGAATGTGGGGAGGGATACGCTGGATGGATTCAGCCTTGCCTATTCAATTAATGACAAGTTTCCTGTTGTCGAGCATTTCACAACAAAACTGCTGCCCTACAGCGACTCCGTTAAAGTCACATTTGAAAGGAGAGCTGACATGGATATGAGCGGAGTTTATAATATTTCAGTTTTCGGATACGACAATAATGATGATTATCTTTTGAATGACACGTTAATGATACGAGTTGAAAACACTGAAATAGAAGAATCTGTAATAATTTACCCGAATCCTTTTGAAGATCAGCTGATACTGACGATCAACTCAAAGACTGAAAAGAAGGTACGTCTGAATATTACCGATATTTCAGGGAAACGTGTTCTGACCCGGGAAGAAGTTTTAACTGAGGGCGAAAACCAGATAACACTAGATACTCAGCACCTAGGTCCGTCAATGTATATTTTAAATATATTCGGCATCCAACTTTTCGAAAGCCTTTCCGCTGGTTAAACTGAAACATTAAAACCTATATGACTGAAATCATTCCTACCCGTGAGCAGGCTCTCGAGCTATTTAAAAAATACAATAAAACCGAAAGTCTTCTGAAACATGCGCTTGCAGTTGAGGGAGTAATGAGATACATGGCAAAAAAAGCAGGTGAGGATGAAGAGAAATGGGGAATAATCGGGCTTATCCATGATCTCGATTACGAAATGTACCCTGATCAGCATTGCATAATGACTGAAAAGATCCTAAGGGAGAACAACTGGCCTGAAGAATATATCAGGGCAGTCTTAAGCCATGGCTGGGGACTTGCTTCCGATGTCGAACCTGTTTCAAGGCTCGAAAAGACAATTTATGCAATTGATGAACTGACCGGTCTGGTTGCCACAAGCGCGCTTGTCAGGCCATCAAAGAGTGTTCTTGATATGGAAGCAAGGTCGGTAAGAAAAAAATGGAACGACAGGCGATTTGCAGCAGGCGTAAACCGGGAAGTTATTGAAAAAGGTGCTGAAATGCTTGGTGTTACACTTGATGAACTCATAACAGATTGTATTATGGGTATGAGGGATGTGGCAGAAGAAATAGGATTAGGTATAAATACACAGAGCCAGGTTTAAAAACCTGGCTCTGCGATATTATTCAAATCAAAAACGCCTGGTTACATTTCCTTGATTTTAATATTCCTGAACCATACGTCATTTCCATGATCCTGAAGGCCAATATAACCTTCTTTGGCAGGATTAACAAACATAGGCCAGTCTTTAAATTTGGAATTAGCAACCATTTGTTTCCAATTGTCCGTCCACAGGTGGAATTCAACAACATTCGTCCCATTCTGCTTAAACACAACTGTTCCCTGGTAGCAGATTATGTCGACCTGGTTCCATTCACCCGCTGGTTTTGTATTCTGTGGTACAGCAGGAATAAGGTCGTACAATGAGCCGGCCATCCTGTTACCGTTAACTCCGAGCTTGGCATCGGGATGCCTTTCATTATCCAGAATCTGCATTTCTGGTGCAGATTCATAGATCGGCTTACCGGGAATCTCCTGTGCAAGAATGAAAATACCACTGTTGCCTCCTTGAGATATTTTCCATTCCAGAGATAATTCAAAATTGCTGAATTTCTTGTCATAGATAATATCACCACCTCCTGCTCCGCCGGCTTCACCGGCACCCGACCCAATACAATGCAAGAGTGCCGTCAACAATATTCCAGCCTTTGGAAGGGAAAGCTGTCGAGTCATATTTTCTCCAGCCGTCTGTTGAAGTCCCGTCAAAGAGAACCTTCCAGTTATCTGCCGGAGCTGCTGCCTGTTCTGTTTTAGCAGCTTCTTTTTCCGCTTTTTTGCCTTTTGATCCGCATGATGTTGCAAGTCCAATGACCAGAACGCATGCCAGGACAATGTTTACTATTTTCATATAACTAGTTTTTAACTAAGACAACTTTACTAATTAAATGTTTTTAAGCGGGCATTTCCGGTAAGGTCCAGCCACCCTGACGATAAGTATGCTTGATCATTTCAGAGGCGAACTCTCTTGCATTAATGGTAAGATTAGGTCTGTTGAATCTTGGATCACCATCAACAATCGTGAAGTTATCTGAAATGGTAAGTCTTACTTTATCATCAGCTCCAATATTTGTGAATTCCATTTTGTCACCGTTACATTCGAGTTCCTTATTCAAGCCCTGGAGCCTTACGGCAAGAACACCCATTACAACCATTTCATTGAATGGTCCGGCTTCTGAAAAGTCAGATTTTGTCTTTACCCTGCTTTCAGGACTTTCCTTGCAGGCACGCACCCAATCCATTTCGTGACCGCCGTTCATAGCATTCTCAATCCTTCTTTCAGTTTTAGGAACAACTGGTTTACGTCCGGATAAAAGCCATGGATCTTTGCCATAGCATCCGCATATCAGTTTATCTTTTGTACCATGGAAGATAACACCGCCACCACCATCATTCATGTTTTTACCGGCTGGCCATCCTGTAGGTTTTGGAGGCTGCAATCCACCATCGTACCAGATTACCTCAACCTGTGGAAGTTTCATTTTGGCATTTTTCGGTGCAACTCTTTCAGGAAAGACCAGCGTAACCATCTGAGCATTTGGAGCACAATCTGTTAAAAGTAATGTTGAACTGCCCTGTGCCTTTACAGGATATTGGAGCTTCAGTCCTTTGAAAACCGGATGAAGAATATGGCATGCCATATCACCAAGGGCGCCAGTTCCGAAATCCCACCAGCCTCTCCAGTTCCATGGTGTGTAAAGGCTGTTATACGGACGCATTTTTGCCGGTCCGATAAAGAGATCCCAGTTAAGCGTGTCCGGTACCCATTCACCTTTGGGGACATTAAGTCCCTGAGGCCAGATCGGTCTGTCAGTGAACGATTCAACCTTTCTGACATCACCTATTTCTCCATTCTGCAACCATTCAATAGTTTGATTAACACCTTCATCTGACGAACCCTGATTACCCATCTGGGTTGCAACCTTATATTTTGCAGCCAGTTTTGTGAGCAGCCTTGATTCATAAACTGAGTGGGTCAATGGTTTCTGGACATAAACATGTTTGCCCATTGCGATTGCATTGGAAGCTACAATGCAGTGAGTATGGTCGGCAGTTGCAACGATAACTGCATCAATCGATTTACCCATCTCATCAAACATCTTTCGCCAGTCCCAGTAAGCCTTTGCATTGGGATTTGCTTCAAACACTCTCTTGGCATATCCCCAGTCGACATCGCAGAGAGCAACAATATTTTCTGTTTTGGCTACATTCCTGAGGTTGGTATTACCCATACCTCCGATTCCGACGACTGCAATATTCAGTTTGTCGCTCGGAGCCCTGAAGCCCAATCCACTGACAACGGAGCTTGGAAGTATTGTCAGCCCTGCTGCAACAGCGCCGGTTGTTCCAATAAAGTTCCGGCGAGTAATGTTTTTGGAATTCTCTTTCATTTTAAGGTATTTTAAGTTTTTTAAGATTGGTTTTATATGTAAAAATAATAAATTCCTGCAATTTAAATTAATTATTTAACTGTCAGGCGAAATATTGGATTACAGCTCCCTGATCCATATATTCCTGAAGGCAACCGGATTTCCATGTTGTTGCAACTGTATACTTCCCGGACCATGCTTCTTAATAAGATATTCCGGGATTCCAACAAATGTTGTCGGACCACGCAAGGCGACATTATTCTGAATTAATATACCATTGTGAAATACGGTTGCCCTTGGGGGAGTGAAATAAGTCAGGCTGTCTTTGGCAAATCGGGGAGCAGTATATATGATATCATAAGTCTGCCATTCTCCGGGTCCTCTGCTGGCATTTACCAGCGGAGCATACTGCTTGTAAAAGGCTCCGGCCTGACCATTACGATATGTTCGATTATGCCAGCTGTCAAGTATCTGCAACTCATACAGATCCTGTAAATAGACGCCGCTGTTACCTCTGCCTTGTCCTGTACCTGTTATCTCAGAGGGTGTCTTCCATTCCACATGCAACTGGAAATCATTAAAAATTCGCTTTGATTTTAACGATCCGGAACCCTTTACCGATACCATTGCACCATCTTTTATTACCCATGTTGCAGGCCTGACGCCACCACGGGAAACTTCTTCCCATTCTTTATTAATATCCGTTCCGTCAAATAAAATGATTGCATCGGCGGGCGGATCACCAACTCTGGCAGCTGGCTGAACCATCGGCACTTCCGGATTCCAGATTTCTGTCTGAAAGTGAGTCATCCTTACGGTAGAATCCTCAGGTACACGCTGACTCTGTCCGGCTCCGGTTGTTTGTTGTCTCGTTGCAGGAGGTTGCGGCCTTTGTTCCTGTCCATGACATAAAAGGCCAGGCAACAGCATTAATCCAAAAATCATTGATTTTTTCATTTGAGTAAAATTGGTTTTGATTTATAACTTCGATTTACGGCAAACATGCTCTGATAAAGAGATTCTCTTAAATATGAGAGGGTGTCCTCAAAACACCCTCTCAAAATTAATTACATTTTAAATAAAGCAACTATCCGGTAAGAGTTTTAACTTTTTTTAATAACCGGGATTCTGAGTTAAATTCGGATTTGCGTCTATTGCTGTTTGTGGAATCGGAAACAATAAACGAAATTCCGGAAGTGCATTAGGCCTCCATACGGGGATTGGATTTAAAAATGTACCAAATCTGATCATATCTTGTCTTCCCCAGTTTTCCCAGGCCAGCTCAAACCGGCGTTCCAACCTGATATCATCGAGGGTTACGCTTGTTTTAAGTTTTGCCGGATCGGTGAAAGCTCTTTTCCTGAGCTCATTCACCAGCCTGGTAGCCTCAGTATTATCCTGGTCCAGTTGGACAAGACATTCAGCTTTCATCAGATAAACGTCAGCAAGTCTGTATATTGCACAATCATTTTCCATAGCGGTAGCACCTTTTTTAAACTCCCACTTATTGCACCGTGCTCCATCTTCCTGTTCCACCTGTCCCCATCCATCTGCATCGATAGCGTATTTTATTGTAATATCAACAGTATGGATTAGTGGCCGCCCGTGGGCCGTGATAATGACCTGTCCGGTTGCAGGATCTATCATCGGGCCGATCAGAAAACTCCCAAGGTACCGTTTGTCATCCGGGTCAAATGATTTAACATAATCAGCCATAGCACATATTCCGTTGTTTGCACTTCCCGGAAGACCCAGGGCTTTCGGATCCAGATAATGAAGGGTATAACCGCGGGACGGGAATGAACTTGAGATACTGTTTACAGCTACTAAGATAGCCTCTTTGGAATTATCATTATTGGCACTGAACTGTCCTTTCCAATCAACTTCCAGAGAATATGGGAGTGACATAATTACATCACAGGCGTCAATGCATTCCTGCCATTTCGGACCACCAGCAGGATTCCATACCATCGCGTTCAGATACATTTTAGCAAGCATAAAATATACCGCTCCCTTCGTAAACTTACCATAACTTGATGCAGTTACATCTGACCTTATGATATCTTTAATTTCATTCAGTTCAGACATAACCCAAGCATAAACCTCTGCACGGGATTTTGTGCTTGGTTTGGTCAGATCAGTAAAATCAGTTACAAGCGGTACATTCCCATAACAGTCGATCAGCTCAATGTACCTCATGGCCCTTGCAGCTCTGACCTGGCACAGGTATGGTACTTTATCAGTAATTGCCGGACTGTTTTCAATCAAATAAATAATCTGGTTGAAGTTTGTTATACGGGAATAGCTATCATTATATATTCTGATGGCTGCACTGGTTTGTGGCCTCCACATACCCATTGTCATCTCTTTATAAGTACCTCCATCCCACCAGTCGCCACCCCTTCTGGTCGGGGTTACTGACATATCCGTGCAATTTTCTTTCGGGGCAGGACTACCTACGCAGTTAAAATCCCTCAGACGTGTGTAGATCGGAGCAACTAACGAATTTACTTCTGCCGGTGTTGTACCATATGCATCCATTGGTAACTGAGAATATACCTCTTCATCCAGATTTGTACATCCAACAGTAAATAATCCGAGAAGCATTATCAATGCTAAGTATAGTGTTAACTTTTTCATAGTAATAAAAGTTTAGAGTTAAAAAGTAACATTTATGCCCAAAATATAGGTCCTAGTCTTCGGATAATATTCCCGTCCTTCTATGCCGGGATCAAGTCCGGTCATTGGCACTTCAGGGTCAACTCCCTTATATTTGGTAATGGTTATCAAATTATGCCCGGTTGCATAAAATCTTACCCTGCTGATTCCCAGGATGTCTTTTGGTATTAATGAATAAGCAAGGGTTAAGTTATCCAATCTTGCGAAAGATCCTTTTTCAATATAATAGCTGTTATAAAACGGACTTTGCTTTAATCCCATATTTAAAGCAACCTGTAAACAATTTGCCCCAGGCAACCACTGTAAATTAGCATATGACATTTTCGAAAAATTAAGCACATCATTGCCATATACTCCCCGGATAAAAAATGACAACTCTAAATTCTTGTATGAAAGATTATTACTTATGCCGTAGGTCAATTTTGGTTGCGCTTTTCCGATATATGTATAGTCAGCAACTGTAAAACCAGCTATCCCGTCTATCATGTCGTTTATGATATACTTTCCTGCGTCGTCTATACCAAGACATTGCGGCCCAAAAAACTGACCTACCTGATATCCTTCCTGGATTATATGAGTTGTATTGGTTGAACCTCCTCTTACCCATGCGCTTCCTGTTTTGATTACTGAAGTAGTAAACTCTTCGTTTGAAAGCGAAATTATTTTATTTTCGTTATGGGCAGCATTTAGTGATACTGTCCATCTTAAATTGGGTTTACGGATGACATCTCCCGTCAGCGTAAATTCAATGCCTTTGTTTTCCATGGATCCGACATTTGCTGCAATGGTTGAATACAAATAAGGTGGCACGGGTACCGGATAATTATACAGGAGGTCGTCTGTATGTCTTTTGTAATATTCAATTGTTCCACTAAGTCTGGCTTCTAAAATACTGAAATCAACTCCTGCATTGAATGTTGATGTCGACTCCCATTTCAGATTCGGATTTGGATTCTGGCTTACGCCATAAGCAGTGTGCCAGGCTCCGTTATCATAATATAATCCCGAGGTACCATATAGTGCAAGTGACTGGTATGGGTCCAAACCGCTCTGATTACCCGAAAGACCATAACCCACGCGTAATTTTAATTCATCCATCCAACTTTTTAAACCTTGCATAAAAGGTTCATCAATCAGTCTCCAGGCAGCTGACACTGATGGAAATGTACCCCATTTATTGTTAGGACCAAATTTAGATGAACCATCACGGCGTACAGTGGCCGAAATAATGTAACGATCAGCAAATGAATAATTTATTCTTCCAAAAAATGAGATTAATTTATACATATTGGCACTTGATGCAACATCACCGGTTAACAGTTGTTCTCCGGCACCCAGATTGTTAAAACCAAAAAGGTTTGTAACAAAATACCGGTTTTGTGCAAAAGCCTGCTGATAATAATAATCTTCATAAGAATAACCTCCCAACAGATTTATATCATGCCTGCCAAACTTCCTGGCATAATTTACCGTTAATTCAAGCAGATTTTTATCACTTGTTCTGGATTCGCGTGATGCTGTTCCATTAGAAGCTCTTCCCCAGCGGGTCCGTGAATCAAGGTAAGTCCCCCGATCGTCCGAATTGCGTTCCTTATAAAAATTTAATCCTGCCGACAAACCGTTTGTAATTTTCAGATTTGCTTTTCCATTTACAAATAACAGACTTGTCTTTCGGGGATACTTGTTGTATGTCATATTCCTTACCGGGTTACCCTGGTCATATTCATCAGAATCCCACCATGTTCCGTCTGCTAATTTTACCGGAATGGTTGGTACCACATTATAGGCCAGAACGAAATTATTTGTAGCGGAAGGCTGATAGTCCCTCTCATTGAGGCCACCTGACAAAGACAGATCCAAACGCTCTTTCAAAGCCTTTTGATTGATTGAAAACCTGGTATTAAGGCGTTTTTGCCAGTTGTCCATCATCACCCCTTCCTGGTCCAGATAAGATACAGAGACCCTGTAATTACTAGTTGCCCCTGCTCCTGAAACTGATATATCGTGATTTTGGCTGACTCCTGTTCTCGAGATTTCTCCAAACCAGTCGGTGTTGGCTCCGAGATCAAAAACGCTGATATTAACATTGTTATCAACAGCCCATTGCCTGTATTCATCAGCGGTCAGTACATCAGGTTTATTGCTTAAAAAGTCAAAAGCAACATATCCATTATAATCTACTGTGGTTCTATTCTGGGTTCCCTTTTTAGTGGTGATCAGAATTACCCCGCTGGCTGACCGTGATCCATAGATAGCTGAAGCTGAAGCATCCTTCAATACGCTGATTGATTCAATATCCTGAGGAGCAACTGAGTTCAGCTCAATCCCGGGACTCCATCTATTACAACAAATGGTTCACTGCTTCCCGTTAATGAAGAAGTACCCCTTAACCTCATCGATTGTTCAGCGGTAACATCACCGGTTGAAGTTGTGATGGTTAATCCGGCGACTTTACCCTGAATAAAATCAGCAGCCGTCCTTGTAATACCTGCATTAAAGTCTTTTTCGGTAACCTTGGTAACTGATCCGGATATTGACCTCTTTTGCTGGGTTCCATAACCAACAACCACTATTTCATCCAGACCGACGGCGCTTTCTACCAGAGTAATATTAATTGCGGTCTGCGTTCCCACAACCGCTTCCTGCGAAGAATATCCAATAAAGGAAAACACGAGGATTGAGTTACCCGAAGCAACATTAATAATGAATTTTCCGTCGACATCTGAAACTGCGCCGTTCGTTGTTCCTTTTTCAAGAACATTTACTCCGGGCAAAGCCTGACCGTTAGGATCGGTTACACGACCTGTCACAGTTTTTTGCTGATCATCTGCTGTGGTGTTCCCTTTTGTTAAAACAATAAGCTGATTGGAGGAACCTGGCTGGGATGTAACAGACGCAAGCAATGTTCTGTTTTTTTCATTGTTCATCGATTCGACTTTGTCATCCTGCTGAAATGATGCAGCAAGGATTTGGGCAGATCCTGACAATAACAAAACAGTTGTTAGTCCCATTACTATACTGATCTTTTTAAAATGCAATAATAATGAGACAAAATACGAAAGTCTTTTTGTCATAAGATTAAGTTTTAGAGTTTTAAAAATACTTTAAGGGTATCAGAGATAGTTGTTAACCGGCAGAGGAAAAAGCATCCTCAGCCCATCTGAGTTCATAGATTTTTCATAGGCAGTCACGTTAGATTAGGGTTAGGTCAGGTCAAAAATCATTAAATACACAAAACTAAATGTAGGTCATTAGGTAAAACAAAAATACTAAATAACTTTAAAAAATGTTAAAATCTCAAATTACCTGTCAAATTTCCGGACAAGGTTCGGAAAAAATATAAATAAAATCCCTTGCCAGATTATTGACGACCGGATTAAATTCTTACCTGTAAGTGTGATCCGGAACGGTTCAGTTACTCCAAAGAAAACCCATCAGTTCTTTGTTTACAAATAATAAGATTACTTTTAAGAATGATTTTATGTATTAAATTTGTCCCGCACCAATGCTGTATAATAATAATTGCTTGATACATTAATGATCTGTTGCCGAGGTGACTTAAGATTCAATCTCATGAATTCCGGGGATTTGTTTTTACAGAGAAATCCGGGAAATCCCCCGGATTAGAAGCTCCATTTGTAATCCACCGGTAATCAACATTTTCAGCGATTTGTCACAGGTTTTTAATATATTAAGTCAATAAAACTTTAAAATGAAAAGGACAGGTCCGGTTTTGATAATTGTTCTTCTGATTTTTTCCTGTAAACCCGAGGAAAAAGAAAAAAATGAATTGTTCTCGTTATTATCCCCCGATACAACGAATGTTGATTTTGTAAACCAGCTGACAGAAACCGAGCAATTTAATATCATACAATATCTATACTTCAATAACGGTGCAGGGGTTGCTGCCGGTGACATCAATAACGATGGGCTGGCTGACCTGTATTTCACATCAAATCAGAATCCCAATAAATTATACCTGAACAAGGGAAATCTTAAATTTGAGGACATTACCGATAAAGCCGGAGTGGCAGGAAAAGGTGACTGGAAGACAGGTGTTACAATGGCAGATGTAAATGGTGATGGATTTCTGGATATTTATGTTTGTCAGGTCGGAAAATACAAGGTTGTTCATGGAAAAAACCAGCTATTCATAAATCAGGGTGACCTTACCTTTAAAGAGGAAGCACATGAATATGGGCTTGATTTTCAGGGCTTTTCAACTCAGGCAGCTTTTTTTGATTATGATATGGATGGGGATCTTGATATGTACCTTCTTAACCATTCGGTACATACTTCCCGCAGTTATGGTGATGCATCCTCTGCGTTTCGATCAGGATTCGCTTGCCGGTGACAGGTTATTCAGAAATGATGAGGTTGACGGGAAGAGGTTATTTCATGATGTTACAAGTCAGGCAGGAATTTACAGCAGTCAGATCGGATATGGCTTAGGAGTAAATATCTGCTGACATCAACAATGATGGCTATCCGGATATTTATATTTCAAATGACTTTCACGAAAATGATTATCTGTATATCAACAATGGTAATGGTACTTTTTCAGAACGATTGACGGAATCCATTGAGCATACAAGCAGATCCTCGATGGGTAATGATATAGGTGATATCAATAATGACGGACTCCTGGATGTAATTGTTCTGGATATGCTGCCGGATGAGGAAAAAATCCGAAAACAATCGGGAGGCGAAGATGACTATGAGCTCTTTCAATTAAAACTAAAGTATGGTTATAACTACCAGTTTGTCCGTAATACTCTGCAGCTCAATCTGGGTGGTGGAATGTTCAGTGAAATAGGGCTGCTGGCCGGGGTATACGCCACCGACTGGAGCTGGTCTCCTCTGTTTTGTGATGTGGATAATGACGGATGGAAGGATCTTTTTATTACCAACGGAATTTATCGCAGAGCCAATGATCTGGATTATGTAAAATTTTTAACAGAAAATAGATTTTTTTCCTCAAAAGGATAATAGCAAGATTCCGGATAGGGTATTGTACGAGAAGATGCCACTTTATCCAAATATCAATTACATCTATAAAAATAACGGTGATCTTACATTTACGAATATGGCCAAAGAATGGGGGTTTAACACACGGTCTTATTCCAATGGAGCAACTTATGCTGATCTCGACAACGATGGTGACCTTGATCTTATTGTCAACAATATCAATGAACAGGCATACATTTACAGGAATAATTCTGAAAACCAGTCAGATAACCATTTCCTTTCTGTTGTATTGAAGGGAAAAGGGATGAATACCAGGGGAATTGGAACCAGAGTCACATTATATTGCAATGGTCAGAAACAGATAGCCGAACAATTTCCTACAAGGGGATTTTTGTCTGCAACATCCGATGTATTGCATTTTGGTCTGGGACAGGCAAATCTTATTGATTCAATTATTGTACGATGGCCGGATCTGTCAGAACAAATGATAAAAAATGTTCCAGTCAGATAAGATTATTACACTTGAAATGAAAAATGCAGCGAAACCTGTTAGTAAAAGATCGTCCGGAAAATGAGAAAATGAAGTTGTTTTCCCGAAACAGTATCCCGGGACTGGAGTTCAGACACAAAGAGGATCCTTATGTTGATTTTAAACGTGAAAAACTGATTCCGCACAGTCTTTTTGCAGAAGGACCTGCTCTGGCTGTTGGTGATTTAAATGGTGACGGAATGGAAGATCTGTTTGTGGGAGGAGCAAAAGGACAGAAATCCGAGATATTTATTCAACAAAAAGAAGGAGCTATTCAAACCTTTGGATGTGCCTGCTTTTAAGAATGACATTAACTCCGATGATGTTGATGCAGCATTTTTGATGCAGACGGAGACGGTGATCATGATCTCTATATTGTAAGGGGAGGTAATGCAGTAAATGTTGGGAATCCTTTACTGGAAGACCTGTTGCTGATAAATGACGGAAAAGGTGGTTTAAAGAATCTGAAAAAGGTTCATTGCCTTTTACTGCTAATAATGGATCGTGTGTACGGCCATGCGACTTTGACAATGATGGCGATATGGATTTGTTTGTTGGTTCAAGATCAGTACCTGGTGCATATGGATTATCGCCTAATCAGTTGCTGCTTGAAAATGATGGACATGGACATTTTAAGGATGTAACTGATCTCAGGTTGAAAAAACTTAAGAAGATTGGAATGGTGACTGATGCCTGCTGGATGGATTACGACAAGGATGGGGATAAGGATCTGATCGTAGTTGGTGAATGGATGAAGGTATGTATTTTCAGAATGATAAAGGCATTTTTACCGATGTAACCCGTATTGCCGGTCTGGAAAAGACATCAGGATGGTGGAATTGCATACACGCTGCTGATGTTGACGGGGATGGTGATCTGGATTTAATAGCAGGTAATCTGGGACTGAATTCCATTCTAAAGGCTTCAGTAAAGGAACCCGTTGAAATGTATCTGAATGATTTTGATAACAACGGATCACTTGATCAGATAATCTGTTCATACCAGAATGGAATCAGTTACCCTGTAGCTTCACTTGATGAACTGATTAAGCCAGATGCCTGGCCTGGAAAAAAAGTATGCCAGTTATTCTGATTTTGGAGGAAAAACGGCCAAAGATATCTTTGGCAGGAAGACATTAGATCATTCGATTTTAAAAAGTGCCGTTCTGTTTGAAAGTTGCCTGTTCCTCAATAATGGAAACGGAACTTTTGAAATCAAAAAGCTTCCAATGGCAGCTCAGTTTTCTCCGGTTCGCGATATTCTGATTCGTGATTTTGACAATGATGGGAAAATTGATCTTGTCCTTGTTGGAAATGATTATTCCGTAAGGCCATCGATGGTTCGTTATGATGCAAGTTATGGCTGGTGTTTGTTGGGAGAAGCAGATCATGTGTATAAAACATTGATGCCGGTAAAAAGCGGTCTTATAATAAAAGGCGATGCAAGGAAGATACTGCCTATTGATGTATCGGGAAAACATTATGTAGTTGCTGGAATAAATGATGGAAACCTCCAGATTTTCAGATTATTAAAGTAATTCGACTCACCGTCAAAGATAGCTGTGTTTGAAGTCATTGACAGACTTCAATGGTTCTGTACTTTAAATATCTGCAATGGTTCGTTGCTGCGGGCAACAACAAGTAATTTTCCTTGGGCAGTTGACAATTGCTTTATATCCCGGATCTCTCCCCTTAGCCGGAACCCCGATTTAAAAGGTTGCATGTTCATGAAATCCCCTTTTCCATTCCCTGCAAGGAAAGAGCCATAACTTGCATCATATCGTCCTACCTCCGGTTTTACATTGTACAGGTTGCCGCCGAGCAGGATATCAGTATTTCCATCATTATCAAAGTCTCCTGTATATACCCCGTAGACCGGTGAATACTGTACTTCTTGTGGTAATGGTTTCCTTGTGAAATGACCTGATCCATCATTTATAAACAGCGATGTTTCCAGCAGACTGGCATTCAGGTGGATGGAATTCTTTAACTGCTCCGGCGAAAAAATATCAGTTATCTGCTGATCTTTGTACATTTCATATTTTGGATATTTCTTTGCCAGACCCGGGATCTGTCTTACAAGGTCATGCTTTAAGGCAAGAGGATAGGATTTATCTCCATCATATGTACAAATGATCTGTTCGACCGTACCATTCAGATCAAAATCGTTAACATACATATCGACTGGTTTTTCAGGAGTTGCTTTAAATCTGGAGTTCAACCCATGATTCCCTGCAATAAAATCCAGATTGCCGTCATTATTAAAGTCACCTGTTGAAAGGCAGTTCCACCAGCCCTCTGTTTTATACGGTCCAAAAGCGTCCTTCAATTCTTTAAATGTTCCATGTTCATTAATAAACACCTTCAGTGACATCCAGTCCCCTGCCAGTATTATATCCTTATCTCCGTCCCCATTCACATCTGCCCACACCATATCGCGGATCATCCCTACATTCAGCAATTCCCGGGCAATCCTGGATGTTACATTTGAAAAATTTCCTTTTCCGTCATTTTCAAGTATATAACCGTTTACTGGTACACCATAGAAAAATGGTTTAAGACGTATACCTACAAACAGCTCAATCACTCCATCGTGATCGAAGTCTTCCGGCCTGACGCAGGAGGTGCTTTCGTATTTACCTGCGGGCAGAACCTGAGGAGATTTGGTGAAATGGCCCCTTCCATCATTTATATACAAACGGTCGGCCAGTGCTGATGAGCTCTCAGGGAATTCATTGCTTCCGCTTGCAACATATAAGTCCTGATCGCCATCTCCATCTGCATCAAACATCGCACAATCGGTGTCCTCGGATATTTTATCTGCCTCAAACAATGACTTTTCAACTGACTCAAATGTGCCGTCCCTGTGTTGTATCATAAGTGCACCAGGCTCTCCTTTTGCACCACATATATAGATATCTTCCAATCCGTCACCATTTATATCTCCCTTGCACATCCGGGGTCCTTCGGTCGATATCATATGATATAAAAGCTGTTCCCTTTCAAAATCATTAAAATCATCCTCTCTGTGGGTAAATGTGATCCTGTTTTCCGAGGTAATGTCAGTAAAATATCGGTTTTCATCTTTTTTGAAGCCCCCCAAATCAGGTGAAACAGCAATCGCATCCTTCTGATATAGCGTCAGAGTTTGATCTGTTTTTACATTAGTCAATAAAGTGGTCCGGTTATCCGGCCACTCAACCATAAGGGAATCCACCATGGTTAAAGATCCTAATCCAAGGTTGGGACGGGGGTCGCTGGTAGACAAAAATCCACGCATCGGCATCTGCTCGAGATAAATGATCTTGCCATTATGCCGCACCGTTACTTTAGAGCCGATTGCCTGTGTATTTCCCGGGTCACCATTCAGTATCAACTTTAAATAGTGGTTATCAGGCAAAATCTTACTGGTCTCATTCCGGTAAAGGAATACAGGCATATTTACATTATTTATTACCAGGTCGAGGTCGCCGTCATTATCAAGATCTCCGTAAGCTGAACCATTTGAAAAACTGGGAGTTCCCAGACCCCATTGTCCGGCAACATTCTGAAAATTTAAGTTCCCCATGTTTCTGAAGGCATAGTTTGGGATTTTCACTGATGGTAATGCATCAATCAGGGTTTTGTAGTCCACCTTATTACCTGAAACGATTGACATTATCATATCACGGTTCGAAAAGTACTGAAGGTAATCCTGGTCTGTCAGGTCCTTATAAATACCATTTGCCACAAAAAGATCCTTCATGCCATCATTGTCAAGATCCATTATCAATGCGCCCCACGACCAGTCGGTTGCACTGACACCTGCCATACGGCCGATTTCGCTGAAGGTGCCATCAGTATTGTTAACCTGGAGCATATTACTCGTAAACTGGTAGTAATAACCATTATCAGCGTTCGATTTATAATTTTCCCAGCTGTCAAACGTAGTTTTTGTCTTCATCCGGTCATGATGTTCAGGGACCATATCGGTTGCAAATATCTCAGGATAGTGATCATTGTTGATGTCGGCAATATCTGCACCCATTGAGGCGGCAGAAATTGACGGAAACATTTCAGTAAGTTTCTCCCTGAAAGTGCCGTCATGATTGTTTAAATAAAGGTAATCCCTTTCAAAGAAGTCATTCGACACATAAATATCAAGCCATCCGTCCTGATCGATATCAGCAACGGAAACACCCAGACCGAAACCAATAACGCTTCCGTAAATGCCTGCTTTTTCACTTACATCCGTGAATTTACCGCCATCGTTCCTGAAAAGCTTATCCCCTCCCAGTGAATCCCTGACTTCCCGCTGATTATCCTTAAGGTTGAAGCTGCCTATCGCCCTGGAAGAGTTATTAAGCAAATACATATCAAGATCACCATCTTTATCATAATCGAAGAATACACCGTGTGTGGAAAAACCGGTATCATCCAGTCCGTACTCCTTTGCCCGTTCAGTGAATGTCAGATCCCCGTTATTTATAAACAGTTCATTTCTCCTGTCATCTCCTTCAACATTTCCCGAGTTGCAGACGTATATATCTATCCAGCCATCTCCATTAACATCAGCAAAAGCTACCCCGGTAGCCCACTGTCCCTTGCCCTGAATACCGGCACTCTTCGAAATATCCCCGAATTTAAAGTTACCCTTGTTCAGGTATAAAGCGTCTGTTCCCATATTTGAGGTCAGGAAAATATCAATCAGACCATCATTATTGATATCTCCAAGGGCCACACCGCCTCCATTGTAAAAATTCCGGTAGGTATAAATGTTGAATTTATTTTTCAGCTGCAGGTTATAATCAAGATGATTAACAAAACCGGCATGGGTTGCCGAGGCTGGAAGAAGAGTAAATAGCCGAGTTCCCGATTCCCCTCCTGATTGCCTTCCACACATAGTTAAGGCCAGGGCTGGTAATGACCAGGCACAAATGTATAACGCTTTTTTAAATTGATGAGTCTTAACCATCCTGCCTGCTCAGTTCTTTTATAGTATCAGCAGGAATAATACCCTCCCCCGGATCGAAGTTCTTCCAATCCCTTTTAATAAGCATGTTGGTAAAGACCGCCCATACATATAATTCATTCTCTTTGAATATCGTAATGCGGCGGTTCCCATCAATTTTTACAAAAGCTGATCCTCTTGCAGGATGTTTAACTTCAATAAATCCTTTGCCGTAAATGCTTTCATACCATTTCAATATTTTGAGCTGCAGATGATCAGAGGTAAGATTTTTATTCCATGGTGCCCATCCGACATACTTAAACCGGACAGGTATTTCAAAGATCTTACCTTCATTGAATCTGGGATAAAAATCCATAGTCGCAGGATATTTTAATTCATTCTTTAATTGACATAAAACAGTATTGTTGCTTTCACCCTGCCGTGCCAACCCTTTTTGATTCAAATTCCAGCAATGGAGATAGAACTCCTTTTCCGGCATGCCGAAGTAAAAACCCATAAATAATGAATCATATCTTACTCCGCTTGCCAGTTCGCGTTTAACCCTGTGTTCATACCTTGCCTTGGGTGAACACCCGGCATAAATAAATGCGGAAATCAAAATTATTGAAAGCCATCCAAAATCTTTTTTCATGGTCTGCTTTTAATATTTATAAAACTGTAAATTATCATTATTTCTCGCAACAACAATGACCCTTATATTTTTTATGTTTATAATTTCCAGATCCCTTATCTCTCCTTTTGTAAAAAAACCTGAAACAGCTGATGGAACTGGCTTCCATGAAGAGTCAGGATATCCTTTTAGAAAAAGGCCATAACTTGCATCGTAAATCCCGGTTTCCGGTTTGGCTCTCTCCTGGTTTCCTCCAACAACAATATCACATATTCCATCATGATCAAAATCATCTGCTGCAATCGCATAAACAGGCGAGAACTGTGCTTCCTCCGGAAGATGAATGAGTTTAAAGGATCCCTTGCCTGCATTTATCAGAAGACAGCTTTCCATTATTCGTGAACTTAATTTGATTGATCGCTGCAACACTTCAGCCGGAAAAATATCTTCGATGGTCTGATCCTTATAATCTTCATATTTCCGATATTTTGTTGCCAGGGAAGGGATTTGTCTTACAAGATCATCCTTCATTGCCACAGGATAGGATTTGTCCCCATTATAGGAACATATTATCTGCTCAATGCTTCCATTCAGATCAAAATCATTCACGTACATTGTCACAGGTTTTGTTGCTGAAGCTTTGAAAAATGAATTCAATCCATGGTTGCCAAGAACAAAGTCAGTAAATCCGTCACCGTTTAAATCTTTGGCAGTTATTGTATGCCACCAGCCTTCAGTATTGAGAAGACCAAATTGCTGTGAGGCATCTGTAAAATAACCGTTTTCATTGATAAATATTTTAACAGGCATCCAATCGCCCACGATTATCATATCCGGATCTTTATCATTGTCGATATCCGCCCACGCCATATCGGTTATCATACCAATATTAATCAGGCCGGGAGCTCTAGTTTGCGTCACATTAGAAAAATTGCCATGCCCGTCATTCTGAAGAAGGTATCCATTTACAGGCACACCATAGGCAAACGGCAGTAAACGGATCCCGACAAAAAGATCCTTGTCCCCGTCATTATCAAAATCTGCATGTTTTGACGCAGGAAGTACTTTCATATTTCCCGGCAGGCAAAACCTGTTTGCCTTTTGAAAAGTCTCCCTTACCGTTGTTTATGTACAAACGATCTGTCAGCGCTGAGGAGCTTGAGGGAAATTCCGTGCCCCCGCTGGCGACATAAAGATCCATATCACCGTCATTGTCAGCATCAAAAAAAACACAATCAGTATCTTCACAGATCCTGTCCTTTGAAAATACTTCTTCGTTTGTTTGCCTGAAATGACCTTGTTCATCCTGGACAAAAAGAGCTCCCGGTGAATCCTTTGCTGCGCAGATATAGATATCATCACGGCTGTCGCCATTTACATCCCCGACAGCCATATGTGGACCTTCATTAGACAACATCTGGAACAACAGCCTGTCGCGTTCAAAATCATTAAAATCGTTTTCTTTATGCGTAAAATCAAGACCCTTGATTGGACCTGTATTTCTGAAGACACCTGGTGGCAGTTCCTCCTTAACCTTTGAACAACCTGCTGATGGCTTGTTTTTCATCTATTGTCAGAAACTGGTTTGCGCTATATTGTGAAGAACTGTACACTTTCCATCCGGCCAGTTTATCACCATGGAATCGATGGAGGAAGATTCCCCAAGTCCAAAATGCAGACGACTGTCCACAGTCGACTGAAATCCCCTGGAGGGAATAAGCTCCTGGTAGTTAATTTTCCCATCAAAATAAAGTGTAACATTTACACTTATTGCTTCACTGTTTTGTCCGTCGCCTTTAAAACTTAGCGTCAGATAATTTGTGCCGGGCCTTTTATGTGTTTCATTTCTGTAAACAAATGGAGGCATATTCACATTGTTTACAACAAGGTCCAGGTCTCCGTCATTGTCAAGGTCACCGTAAGCAGCACCATTTGAAAATGAAGGTGTATTTAAACCCCACTGGCCTGCAAGATTGGTAAAGGTGAGATCGTGGTTATTATGGAATGCATAATTAGGAATCTTCACTGAAGGGATCATATTAATTATTTTCAGGATTGCTTTTTCTTCACTTTTTATCATCGAACGCATTACAGATGGATTTGAATAGAAATCAAGGTAATCACGGTCAAGCAAATCTTTGTAAATGCCGTTAGCCACAAAAATATCATTCCATCCGTCATTGTCAAGATCCATTATCAGTGCTCCCCAGCTCCAGTCGGTTGCACTTACACCGCTCAACCTTCCTATTTCACTGAAAGAACCGTTTTTGTTATTAAGCTGAAGAACGTTCCTGGCGAACTGATGGTAATAGCCATTTTCCACTTTCATCTGATAGACTTCCCAGCTTTCAAATAATGCTTTTGTTTTAAGACGGGCATTTCCTTCAGGAGTCATTTCAGTGGCAAAGATCTCAGGCCAGGCATCATTATTTATATCTGCCATATCAGCACCCATGGCTCCAGGTACTGATCTCGCGCATCTGGTCCTCAAGGCATTCATTAAATGTGCCATTTTTATTATTTAAATAAAGATAATCACGTTCAAAAAAGTCATTTGAGACATAAATATCAGGCCATCCGTCCCGATTTATATCGCCGACACTGACACCAAGTCCAAAGCCGATTTTGCTGCAATATATACCAGCTGACCTTGTAACATCAACGAAATGACCGTTATCATTTCTGAACAATTTATTTCCACCGAGTGTATCAGGAATTTGTCTTTGCCCTGGTTTCATATCAAATTCAGTCACCGATTGAAAGGAGTTGTTCAGCAGATAACAGTCGAGGTCACCGTCTCTGTCGTAATCAAAAAACGAGGCATGATTTGACAATCCGAGATTATCAAGTCCGTATTCCTTTGCTCTTTCAGTAAAGGTCAGATCGCCGTTGTTTATGAACAGTTCGTTGTACCGATGCGGGCTGTCGGGAACTCCTGATTTGCATACATAAATATCGAGCCATCCGTCGCCGTTCACATCGGCAATACTTACGCCAGTCGACCATGAACCTTTACAACTTACTCCGGCTTTTTCAGTAATATCCTCAAATTCAAAATTACCCTTGTTAAGATAGAGTTTGTTGCCAGTCTGGTTGCTGCAAAAATATATATCCGGCAGATCGTCATTATTGAAATCACCCAGGCCGACGCCGGCACCATTATAAAAATTTCTGATAGGTATAGGTATTAAACTCTTCGGTGTATTCGACCTGATTTATGAAATCGATATGGGTTTGCTTTTTATCAAGAAGTGTGAATAATAATGCCTCTGAATTATCATGTTTACAGGAGCATGCTAAAATGATTATTAAGGCATTTGTAATCCAAAAACAGTTCCTGTACCTGAAGTAACCCATGGTTTTACCTTATTAACCTTTACCTTTTTTTTACAAATCGACCTCATCCTAAACCGATCCCGCTTAGCACCTCCGAAGCATCCCTCTCCCGGTTCAAATCGACCTCACCCTAAATCCCTCTCCCAGGGGAGAGGGACTTAAAATCCTGATCCTGGCATTCTTAGTCCCCTTCTCCCCTGGGAGAAGGGGTTGGGGGATGAGGTAAATCAAATTCCCTCCTGGGGGAAACAGGAAAGGGGATCAGAGAAGTGAATAAAAAAGAGCAGGTAAATATAATAATTGCCTGCTCTTTTTATAAAGATTATTTAAACAATGTTCCTAGTAACCCGGGTTCTGAACCAGGTTTGAATTAGCAGCCAGTTTTGACCTGTTAATCGGGAACAGAGACCGATAAGTATCTGACATGATCACATCCCCAACATTATGATAAGGAAGTGTCCATTTTGCATTCTGTTCCCACAATCCCCAACGGATAAGCTGCTGACGTCTGTTGTGTTCTGCAAACATTTCACGCCCTATCTCATTGAATAATTCTCCTCCGGTTACAATCGGACCTGCAAGATCAAAACTTAACTTCCCATCCAATGAAGTCAGGCCTGTTAATCCTGCACGGGCTCTTACCTGGTTTACAAGGGTAATTGCATCGGCCGTATTACCATTACGGAAGAGAGCTTCTGCTTTCATGAGAAGAACATCGGCATAACGAAATACTGCAAAATCATTGCTCATATTGCCCGGATCAGATCCTATGCCGAATTCCCATTTTCCGATTCTTACACCTGACTGTCTCCAGGCCTGGGGACCCAGTTCATTTATCTGAGGCTGCACCAGTACCCATATTTCCAAAATTAAGAGGTGGTCCATCAGGATCTGAAGCATCAGCTCCAGCGTCGATGACCAGTGTTCCGCCACTGGTATATTGATACCCTGCAAGAAAATTTCCGCGTCTTGCCTGCAGGGGCTGTGGTAGTACCTACATCACCTTTCCTTAGATCACGCATCATCAAATGAATTGTAGAACTGCTCAAGTGTGCAGAAACCGTTCCATGGCTGCTGCGTCAGGTTATATGTGAACTGGCTTCCATAGTGCAATGTTTCTGTACCCAGAGAGAATCCGGTAAAGAAAATCTGGTCGTAGGGTATTGCAAAGATAAATTCCTTGGATCCGGAATTGTTTACATTGAAATTTGTAAAGATAATTGGATTCAAGTGAATATTTACCCGAGTTAATAATTTCATCGCATGCAGTGATCACCTTGCTCCCATTGGGCTGTTCCGGTATAGACACCTGCATTAAGGTACAATTTGGCCAACAGCATTTGTCCTGCATAATAATTCATACGGCCATAAGTAGTACCGTCAACTGCTTTTGATAATTTGGGAACAGATGTCTCAAGGTCTCCTACAACAAAATTGTACACCTCTGATCTCTGCTTAGTAGGAGGTGCAGCGTCTCCGCTTGCAAAATCGGTCACAATAGGGACGTTACCGTACATATCAATCAGCTGCCAGTAAAAGAATCCGCGAACAGCCTGAAGTTCTGAAATAAATGCATCGGCTGCTGCCTGACTGACCTGGCCGCTCTGTACAAGAGTCTGGAACTGATAGATAAGCCTGTTTGCAGTATTTACACCGCTAAAGCAAAAATCCCATGGCCCACCCATATTATCATCCTCAAACTTAAAGGAATGCAAATGAAGCCTTCTCCAGGTACCACCATCATCCCAGTCCGATCCCCTTGTAGGAACAACTCCCTCATCGGTTGTTACATTCTGTACATGAGTTAATATCACCTGTTGCATAACCACCAAATTGAGTGTATGCAGCACCCAGGGCTGAAACAAACTCTTCCTCAGATTTGAAGAAATTATCGGGTGTAACCTCACTGTAAAGCTTTTCATCCAGATTGGTGCAGGATTGACTGAAAGCAATCATTATCATTAATGCAATCATTGTAGCTATAACCAGCTGAAATGATCTTTTTTTCTTATTTCTTTCTTTTGTTTTCATATCTTATTCATTTTCAGGATTAAAAAACAAAGTTTGCACCAATAGTCACAGATCTGGTCCTGAACCATGTATTTCTCCTGTCGATACCAGGATTGAGCGGACTATTGAGCTGACCCAGATCCTCCGAATCTACATATCTCGGGTTTGGATCGACACCTTTATATTTGGTAATATAGAATAAATTGTTACCGGCAAGATATAGCCTGATTTTACTGAACTGTCCACTCTTTGGTAAATTGAAGTTATAACCGAGGCTCAGGTTATCGAGTGAAACAAAAGATGCATTTTCAACATACTTGCTTGACAGGGTACCTGAAGAGACATTCAGAAGCTTTCCGTCAGCACTTCTCATATCAGCAGCTGTCTTGGGAAGGTTATAGGATGTGATATAATTAGGTACTTCATAAAATGCACGGAAAGAGTTGATAAGGTCATGTCCGAACACACCGCGGAAGAAAACATTCAGATCCCAGTTTTTATATGTAAAGTCATTGCCAAATCCAATAAGGAATTTTGGTAAACCATTTCCGGTAACCTGGCGGTCAGCTGCATCAATCTTTCCATCATTGTTTACATCCACAAAAATAAACTTACCTGCTTCATCAATTCCTTGAAGACATATGTCAGTATCTGACCGATTGGTTTACCTTCCTCAACTCTGATTAATGGAGTTCCGTTTTGTCCGGGTGAACCCATATCATCCAGATCCTGTATTCCATATTTAAGTTCTGCACCATTGAAGGTTCCCGAAAGTGAAACAAGAGTGTTCTCAAGACTGTAGGAAGGAGTAAGGGTTAAGCTGTAGGAGAAATCTGTTCTTTGCTACAGCGTGCCATGTTAAGTGTCAGCTCCAGACCGCTGCTTCTTAATTTTCCCGATGTTCATCCATGCCTGATTATAAAGGTTTGGAGGAACCGGCACCTGATACTGCCATAACAAATCGGTTGTTGTTCTGGTATAAAAGTCAAATGAACCGGACATTCTGGATTTAAAGAATGAAAAATCAAATCCTGCATCAATTTCACCTTTCTTTTCCCATTTAAGATCTGTATTGGCATTACTTACAGGTGCATAACCGGGTACAAAAGCGCCGTTATAGAAGAAGTTACCCTGGGGACCCAGACGAAGTAAGGACAGATAACTGCTTGGCAGGTTCGACCTGTTATACCATAATTGACTCTTAATTTGAGGTTGTCAATACAGCCCACATTTATTAGTTTGGAAATATCCACGCCTCCACCAACAGCCGGAAATAAACCCCATTTATTGATCTGCACCAAACCGTGATGAACCTTCATACCTGGCACTTGCGGTTAAAAACCACAGATTGCTGATATTCAGATTGACACGTCCAAAGAATGCAATCAGTTTATTGGTGTTTTTATAACTGGTTATTGTGCCTTTACCATTCTTGAAATCAAGGGCAGCACTAAGATTATTGTATGTAAAATTGTCAGTAAGAAAATTACCTCCCTGAGCATAAAAGCCTTCATATGAGAAATCCTGATATGAATAACCTCCCAATGCAGTGAGATTAATAGCTGAGGTTATATCACCGGTCCAGTGGACGGTCGATTCAAAAAGACGGCTGAAAGAAGTATTTGTGCTCCTTGAAGCTAACCCGGTCCTGTTCATTCCACCCCAGTAATCATTCTTGTCATAATAGGTACCCTCCAGATCTTCAGAACTCTGAACAGCATAAAAGGCATCAACTATTAATCCCTTTACAATTTCATAGGCGCCTTTCAATGAAAGATTTAACATTCTGTTTTTTCCGTCGTTTGTATTCAGCTCCAGCATTGAAACCGGGTTATAATAATCGAACAAAACCTGTTGAAAATATCCATCATATTTGGCATATAGCAGGATCAGTACTTTTTACAGGAGCGGTCGGGTTATAAATGGCTGCATATCTGAATGCAGCCGGAGTACCGAACTGAGATGTTCTCTGAGTTGCACCAAGATTCAAATCAAAAGTAAATTTATCATTCAGTGCTTTCTGTGTAAGATTAATCCTTCCGTTCAGCTGATCGAATCCGGTGGAACGCTCAATACCCTGGCCGTTATGGTAATTGAATGAAGCCCGGTATGTCGTCTTGTCAGTTCCTCCCGACATTGAAAGGTTGTGGACCTGTGTCAGGGCAGTCTGTTCAATTTCCTTGAACCAGTCGGTACTTTGTCCAAAGTCAGTTCCGATAGTGTTCCCCTGCGTTGTGTTAATTTCTTGCTTTAAAGCTCTCCATTCTGCAGCATTCATGACAGGAGTATTCTTTGCAACCATTTCCGCAGTACCATAGACATTGTATTCTATGGTGGCTGTACCTTTTTTACCCTGCTTTGTCGTAACCAGAATCACTCCGCTGGAACCTCTTGTTCCATATATAGCTGCAGCAGAACCATCCTTCAGTACGCTCATTGATTCAATATCATTCGGATCCACATTATCAAGAGATCCTCCGATAACACCATCAATAACTACAAGTGGTTGATGTATTGGCACCGATGGTACTCAAGCCCCTCAGGCGTATATTATATCCTGCATTCGGGTCACCACCGGGTCTGCTGATGGACAATCCAGCCACCTTTCCCTCGATAAGCTGTTCCGGAGCGTTAACGTTACCTTTGTTAAACTCATCAGATTTAACACTGGAAATGGAACTTGTTATCTCCTGTTTTTTCTGTGTGCCATAACCAGTAACCACAACTTCACCCAAAGCAGTTACAGCGGGAACCAGCACAACATCGATTGTTGTCTGGTTGCCCACAGTAATTTTTTGAGAATTGTAACCGATATACGTGAAGACAAGGACTGATTGCGGACCGGGAACAGAAATACTGTAACTTCCATTCACATCGGTCTGTACTCCGGTCGTTGTTCCCTCAATCACAACATAGACCCCGATTAGCGGTCCTTCTGTTGCAGAGGTAACTTTCCCTGTAATTGTCCTTTGCTGGGCAGAAGCCAAGGTTATAGCAAAGCCAAAAAGGAAAAGAGATGTTACGCATTTCTTCCAGAAATGCATAAAATTTGGCAAATTACGCATAGTCAATTTTTTTAGGTTAGTTAATTATTACGTAAGAATATTACTGAAATATGTGAGAGAACGGGTTAATTTCCAGTTGAACTTTTGCTCTGATAAGGTTAGTATCATCAATACAATTCAAGATAGACTTTTTTCTTAAACTGCTAATAACAAATCTAATAAAAAAATTCAAATACCGAAATTAATTTATAAATATTTAATGCCGCGAATCATTTCACTGGCATTCAACAACTTTAGGCTTTCACCGCTGCATTCTTGCCAGGAAGCAGGAAAGCGTTTTGATGTTTATTTATACCGAAGCAGAAAAAAATACTCCCCGATCAGATCAAAGTGACATTTCACCCCAGCCCTGCCGGTATTCTCTTTTTACAAACTGGTTTGCTGCTTCAAAATTTGTAATCCGCATATTTGCACCATCCCATTTGTAAGTAATATAACGGCCCGGGAAAACATATCCTTCCATCTCTCCGTAAACAGGATCTTTTCTTTTTATTTTCTCCCTGATATTGAAGCTTCTTAACAAAAGATTCCCCATCAGTACTGTTTCAGTCAGCGGACCGGCATAACCGACAAAAGGTGAATCTACTTCTGCATTTCCATAACCTGCAATACAGGCATCAATCCATTGCCACCAGTGACCATCCATATCACCATTTACACGTGGATATTTTTGTGGAACATTTATCTCCTTATTCCTGGAAAGAGGTAAAAGTATTGGATTGCGGCCGCCCCATCCGCATGCAGCTTTTCCTTTTGTTCCAATGAACAATGTAGCTCCTTCATAGTCATTCAGTCCGGGCCAGTCGCCCATTATATCATTCATGTTTTTATCAGGATCAATTTCATACGGACGTTCAGGAGTTATTCCACCATCCATCCAGTAAAGCTCCAGATCTTTGCCATTCTTCAGCTTGTATTTAAATCGTATCGAGCTTGAAACCGGACCGCTTTCCGGATAAATCCCTTCAACAAAGATTCCGGTATAAACAGTGCTTGCACTTCCTGAAACTTCTGTAGGATATCCGAGTTCAAGCAATTTGAATGGAGGGCCCATAATATGGCAACCCATATCTCCAAGTGCGCCTGTTCCAAATTGCCACCAGCCCCTCCAGTTGAAAGGAACAAGGTTATCAATATAACTGGTTTCCTGCGCAGTTCCCAGCCAGAGATCCCATTTTAATTCCTTCGGTACAGGCGGGTGAATACTGGGCCAGGGAATTCCCTGTGGCCATACAGGCCTGTCGGTCCAGCAATAAACTTTCTGGATCTCACCAATAACATCTGCTTCTATCCATTCCCTCAGTGTGCGCATACCGTCACATGAAGCGCCCTGATCGCCCATTTGCGTAACTACCTTATATTTTTCAGCAGCCTGGGTAAGAATACGTGCTTCATAAATATCATGCGTTAATGGTTTTTGCAGATACAAATGTTTTTTAAGCTGCATGGCGCTCAGACCAACAATTGCATGATTGTGATCAGGAATGGCAACCGAAACAGCATCAAAGTTTTTGCTCTCCTTGTCAAACATTTCCCTCCAGTCATAATAAAATTTCGCTTTTGGAAATTCTTTTCTCCTTGGTGCCGCCATGCCTGTCATCAACATCGCAGAGAAAAGCAATTTCTGCATTTTTCTTTGGTGCAATTGAATAATGCCTTATGTCATCAGCTCCTTCACCGCCGCAACCAACAGCTGCAATAAACAATTTATCGCTTGGAGCTACATGACCCAGACCACTGACGGTATAATTCGGAAGGATGGTAAGTGCTGCGGCACCTGAGGCCGCTGTTATAACAAAATCACGCCGGGTGATACTGGTTTTATTTTTCGATCTGTTATTGGACGTTTTCATGTCGTATGTTATATATAGTGTCGGTGTAATTTTTTGCTGGTTGATGGTTGCTGGTTAGTCAGCAACCGGTAACCAATAACCAAGAACCAGCAACTTTCTTAATGAGATTTTCTATTATTCCTATTTCGATGGTTTCTGGAGTGGCCTTACCGCAACCTCCTTAAAATAAACCACATCAGCTTCGCTATGATTCTGCAAACCGATATAGCCTGATTCAGGTCTTGGTCCGCGGAAAGGTTCAAAATCGAATTTTCTTTCAGGGACCGGATCACCTTCCGTGTAATCAGTAACCTTCACGCCATTCACATATACAATTGTCCTTAGACCGTCAAGGGTGATATCCAGTTGTGTTCCATTCCGGACCCGGCTTTCCAGGTTTGGCTAATGGTTTTGTCAGAGAATAGAGGGTTCCTGTATAATGATAATCATCTTCATTTGAGAGCTCAGGGTGGTTGTCGATCTGGACCTCATAGCCGTAATGAACCGGCATCCATTCCTCCCTTGGTTCAATCGGAATCCTTATGAAAATGCCAGAGTTGCTGTTCTCTTTCTCCATTTTCCATACGACCCGGATCTGGCAATTACTGAATTTTTCTCCCTGCCAGTATAACAGGCCCATTCCTCCGTGCCCCCTTATTAATCCGTTCTCCACCGACATCGACCCGGGACCAACATGTTTCCAACCTGTAAGATCTTTTCCGTTAAATAACTGCCTCCATTGACCTTTGTCCTGTCCTTCCGGCAGAATTACAGGTTATGGAACAAGTTAAAACAAAAATTGTCAGGCTTAAAGCCAAGGAATCTCTGTACTGGAATTACTCCAGCGGGAATCCTCTGTCTGTTGATTGAATTTTTTTTCATTGTTTTATATTTTAGTTTTGTCCGAAGTTTTCAATTTAATAGTTGCGTTTTTTACAATCGGTTTTGCCCAGAAGCTCAGGCTAAGTATGTAGGCCAAGGTTAAATAGAGGACTATCATCCCGGCCTGCAATCCGATAAGATCTTTCAGCTTCCCAATAATTAATGAGACTATCGCTCCTCCGGCGATTCCGGTACACAGAATACCGGCAAAGGATCCATGCGATTTTGTAACACTGTTAAGCGCAAGTGAGAATATTACTCCATACATTACTGACAGGCAGAATCCGAGGGCCGGGAAACCGAATAATGCGTATTCTGCACTTTGCCGAACAGGGTAAAGGTTAGTATTATAAGCGCCGCAATAGTAAAAATGCGCAACACAATTTTGCTGTCCATTATTTTAAGTAAAAACAAACCGAGAACACAGCCAACTGTCATCATTCCCCAGAACAAACCAACCGCTCTGGCACCTTCAATTTCAGGAGTGAGGCCATGATAGGTTCTGCAGAAATTCTGATATCCAGTTTGCTATACCTTGTTCTGTACCCACATAGCAAAATATGCCCAGGAAAAAAAGTATGACTTTCTTTTGCTTAAATAGTTCAACATGAGTTTCCCACGCGCCAACAATCTCCTCTTCCTTAAGCTCAACCTTAGGAAAACGGGTCACTAATATTATTATCATCATTGCGAGACTTATCAGGGTAAAAAGAAGGTAAATTGAAACCCATGGTAAGTTTCGCCGGTGTCAGCGATCCCATAAGCCTGATGAGAAAATCACCATTGGCCAGATCTCCGCCAAGGCCCAGAACCAGATATGAATAGACGAACGGGCTCAGAAATGATGCGGCACCAAAAACCAGCTGTGCAACAATGGTATTAAACGCAAAATTCTCCTCCCCTCCCGCTACCCTCAGTAGTGGATAAATTGCGACCTGCATTATGGCCATACCGCATCCGATCATAAACAAGAGAGCACAGAAACACAGGAAAAACCGGGAAAAGTGAAAATAGTAAAGCTCCTGTAAATGACAGAATCCAAGAAACTGTTAAACTCTTCTTTTCCTTGTATTTCTGTATGATCATTCCTGCAGGAATTGACATCAGATCCATACGCAATGAAAAATGAAAATGGCAACATTCCCGTCATGGTACCGGTAAGCTTAAAACTATCGCTAACATTCGGATTAATTGAGCCCAGGATATTTGTCAGAAATGATATTGCAAAGAAAATCAGATAAATAAGTAGGATCAGATAGTAGCTACGTTTCATAATTGCTGCCATTTTAATTCAAGATTTGAAAATACTTTGAATTATAAAATTAGCAATATTTGTGATACACCGCTTTTAATCTGATAAACAGTTTGGAATTAAAGATGTTCCCGGGAAAAGTAGTTTTTGCGCTTAAAATGAAAAAGGATATATTGCACAAAAAAACGGAAAATGGAAAAGAATTACTTCTCACTTGAATTACACAGAAGCAATAAAATTACCAGAATCTTTCAGCTGATCTTCGGAATTATCTGCATCGGAGTAGCTTTGATCTGGCTTATCCTGAATTTCAGTACCTTAAAATCAAATGTGAGTTTATGGATAACAATATTATTTCTTGTTGGATTCGGATATTACCAGATTATCTCCGGTCTGGGAAAATCAGAAAAATTTATTGAGATCTCAGAATCTTCAATAAGAATAAAGAAGAACATATTATTCCCCTCGCAGGAAATCGAATGCGGATGAAATTGATAAAATAGAAGTTTTCCCTCTTAACATAGTATTTTTCATGAAATCGGAGAAAACATTTTTTCTTCGGTTCGGAACCACATATACTGATGTAATTGAGCCTGTTAAGAATAGTATTAAAAGCTTTTGCGACAGGAACAATCTTAAACTTGAAATCAGGAACGAAGAGCTTTAATGATGTATTATGTATAACAGGCCACTGATTATGTGTAAGATCAAGAACTGACACAGAGGAAATCCGGAGTCCAGGGATACACAGAGGATCTTCTTTGCGAACTCTGTGTTACTCTGTGAAACTCTGTGTAAGTTTTTAAATTCTAAGTTTGATTTATTTTTTCCATTGAATTGATGTATTGCCTTTTTGACTACATCTTTATGATTCTTCTCCAGACGTCCTTATTCACAGGGATGCCATGCTTTTTATTCTCCTCCCTTATCCTTACAATATTTTCCCCCGGGTATCTTATTTCTCCTTCGAGGGTTGCAGGTACAGATCCTTTTAAATCACTTATAATTTTTTTAATTGTATTATCAATGTCTTTGTAATTGGAAAGAGTTTTAAGGCTCAATGCAATGAATACCTGTGATAAGGCATATTCTGCTTCATGCTTCGATATTTCACGCGGTTGAAAAGCCTCCCGAAAGAGCTGCAGCAAAGATATCAAGCAGCAAGGAGATACCAGATCCTTTCCAGTAGCCGATGGGAAGAGCGCGTCTTGTGGCAAGAATTTCCCCTGGATCAGTAGTCAGTTCGTCTATTGTCATTAAATCCTCCCTGGAAGGGAAGCTGTTTACCCTCAATCTGATAGAGTTCAAGCTTGCCATATGAATATTGTGACATTGCAAAATCAAGTACAATAGCTTCTTTTCCATAGGGTACCGCAAGAACCAGAGGATTATTGCCAAGACGAAAATCTTTTGCGCCCCAGGCCGGCATATTAGCCTCGGTATTTGACCACCCGATAAAAGCGTACCCTTTTCTTGCGGCTTTCCATCCGTATGTCCCTCCTCTCATCCAGTGGTTTGTATTTCGCATGGCTATCAAACCGATACCGTTCTCATCAGCCAGATCCATAGCTCTTTCTGTTGCCAGAAGGGCATTCAGCGGACCCGGACCAAGATTACCGTTCCATTGCTCAAGCGAACCCGAGGCCTTTATCAATGCCGGTTCAGCATCTGGTCTGATATACCCTTTCTTTATAGTTTCAACAAACTTTGGAAACCGGTTAACTCCATGGGAGTAAATCCCTTCGAGGCTGTTCAAAGTGAATATTTCAGCACATTTATCCGCTTTTTCATCAGAAAATCCGTGATTAGTCAGGATCCTCACAAATTCGGATTTCATCTGTTCATGCGGAATGAATATTATATTTTCGTCTTGTTGCATGGCATGATGGTAAGGGAATTGCATGCGATGCCCCTACAGCATATTCTATTTTAGAAACTTATCACTGAAATCCATAAACCAGTTCCAGTCCCTTAACAACATATTGTGAATTCCATCCCTGATATGATATGCAACTTTTCCGCCTGTTACCTGCTTATTCAAGGTGGCATTTTTTCAGGAATGACTGTGTTCTTATCATACAATTGAAAGACAGGCAGAGAATTGTAAAGAGCAAGATATGAACCACGCGGATCGCCCCAGAGATCGTCACTGGCAGAAGCAACATAAAGCGCCCTCGGGGCCATAAGGGCAATGAGCATATGCATATCAACAGGCATTTCATCCTCATTATTTGACCATTTTTTATAATTTGAACAGAACCAGTGAGGGAATGCGTTATTAATTCTTGCGACAGTTTCACCGAACCGGCGACGCGCGAGGGCTGCTCCTCCGCAACCCGATTCATTGCTTACAACCATTGCAAACCGCTGATCTTCAGCCCCGGCCCAAAGGGCTGTCTTTCCTCCCCTGGAATGACCGACAACAGCTACCTTTTTAGCATTTATATCCCTGTCAGTCTCAAAATAATCCATACACCTGCTTGCACCCCAGGCCCAGGCTGCAATTGTGCCCCAGGAATCGGGCTGACGTACTCCCCTGTCGAGCAAACCATGCATCCCGTTTTTGAAATCATCAAAATTATCCGGATCGACATCGGCATTACTGAAAACGGCAGCAGCATAGCCACGGTTGCAATGATCTCTTCAGCCGGCCAGAACTCGCTTTTAACCTTCCTGTCGGGATCGGTATTCTCAGGACCCCTGTTATCGATCAGCAAATATGCAGGAACAGGTTTGGCAACACTGTTCGGGACAAAGAGTGTCAGATGAATTACGAGTGATTTGTTGTCGCTTTTAATTGTTATATCAACCATCTTCAAGTGTGGCATTGCCGTCCATCGCATTCCTGTCTTCGCGGATTACTTTAAAGCTTTTTGTATATGGTGTTGATGGAACCCTCCCATAAACGTTACTGCGAAAGAGTTCAAGAATCTCGTTTCTCCGTGTTTTTTCCCACCCATCTGAATTTGTTATCACAATACCGCCCGATGCTGTAAGTAACTGTGGTAAAGTGTATGGAGGAACCTTTTCTTCAAAATAATTGATTCTGGCTGATCTTTTGAAAGCTTGTCAAGAGTTTCCTTTGAAGGGTGCCAGCTTTCTTCAGCCTGTGAAAAAACATTGGCGGATAAGGGCAAAAAAATAAGTGTACCCAATACATTTATTAAAAATCCGGATTTAATTCTCATTGGATTTCAAGGTTAGATGTATTGATAAAATTAATCCTTTTTGTTATGCATTAAAGGTATTTGCAGTAATTTTATCTGAAGTTTACAATAAAAAATTTGAAGCCCCTTTTCCTGAAATACGACCGATACATCGAGTGCCGTCTATGTCCGCATTTTTGTAAGATTTCTGCAGGCAGGAATGGTATATGCGGTGTAAGAAAAAATACGGGGGAAAAGATTGAACTTTCAACTTACGGGATTATTTCGGGTTATTCCCTCGATCCTGTTGAAAAAAAACCCCTGTATCATTTCTTCCCGGGTCATAATATCCTTTCGATGGGTTCGTACGGATGTAACATGCGCTGTGATTTCTGTCAGAACTGGAATATATCCCAAAAGAATTCAGGAAATTTTAACTCGCAAACTGATCCTGATAAAATATTGATGGATGCATCCTCTTCATATAAAAATATTGGTTTGGCATTCACTTATAATGAACCGGTTGTATGGTTTGAATTCATGAGGGATGTTGCCCTGAAAATAAAGGAGATAGGTCTGTATACCGTGATGGTGAGCAACGGATTTGTTAACAGCGATCCGCTTAAAGAGATTACTGGATTTATTGATGCATTCAATATTGATCTGAAAGCATTCAACGGGGAGTTTTACAAAAGACTGACTGGTGCGGAGCTCGAACCGGTAAAAGAATCCCTGAAACAGATTGCGAAGGCAAATAAAGCACCTGGAGGTAACCACCCTGGTAATTCCCGGAAGAAACGATTCTGAAAAGGAAATGGAAATTGAGGCTAATTGGATTGCTGAAGAACTTGGTAATGAAACACCCCTGCACCTGAGCAGGTATTTTCCGATGTATAAAAGAGATGATCCTCCAACACCTCAGTCTACACTGAACACTCTGTTTGATATTGCTTCAAAATATCTTAAAAATGTATACATGGGGAATACTTCCTCCGAAACCGGTCAGGATACGGTATGCAGCAAATGCGGAGCCTTGGTTACAAAAAGATCGGGATATAATACCAGATTAGTGAACCTCGACCGGGAAGGAAGGTGCTCCCGATGTGAGAACCAGGTCTACCGTTATTTTACTTTTCCTTCCCGTGAAGGGCACTGAGCCGTCCAAACAACTTATCCGCCCCTGCAATAAGATCCTTTTCAACGATCTTAAAATGTGATTTTATAACTTTATGATCTTCATTCCTTTCCGGGTTATTTACCCTGCGGATGAGGTCATTTCTCAGAACAACTGCATCCGAAATAATGCCTGTTACTTCCTCTGCTTTTTCTTCAGGATGCAGTGCTCCAAAATTAAAACAGTCCGATATCACTTCAAAGATCAGGTAATCAATATCTTTTTTAAGTTTTCTTACGCTTGGCATATAGATGGAATTAATCAGATTTTGCGTAAAGATAAATAAATAATTATGACTTACCTGATTTATGATCTTTCAGTTATTTGTCATAAACCTGCTGATGCTTTCATCAGCCTTCTTAAGGTAGAGCTTTCGGAGATTCTCAATCAATGGTATCCGGACATTAAAGTACAAATCCCCGATACTGGAGAACTGAAGGACCATCGGAGATGTTCCTGTCATAAAAACTGCATCATAATTCCCTATCTAATCAACAGGGACACACTGGAATCTGACTTTGATCTTGTTTTCACGGCAGATTTCAAGAATGTGTTTACGTGTAATGCCGTTAAGTATTTTGTTGTCAGGAGCGGTCGTCAGAACATTTCCGTTCAGAAAAAAGATATTTGACCTGCTTCCCTCTGTAATGCAATTTTCTTCGTTCACGAGCAGAGCTTCATACCCCCCTTCAAGTATCAGCTTATGATAGATTGAAGACCTGAGCTTATGGTTGATAACTTTCGATTCGGGATCTTTTCGCTCAGCATAGAAAAGTATTCCCTTCACTCCTTTTTTGTACTGTTCTTCAGAAGGGTAAATAGGTTCAATAAAATAAACAAGGTAATGAAACGAATCCTGATTATAGTTGAAAACAATCTTCAGATTGCTCTCCTTTTTCTTTCAGTTTTAACCAGATTTATGATATCCCTGCGCAGCACGGATATTTCTGCAAGAAGTTCTTTTTGCTGGATCCTGGCGCTGGTCACCAGCCTCTCCATATGGTCATGAAAAAAGACAGGATTCCCCTTAACCATTCTTATCACCTCGTAAATTGAATCGCCCTCATATACAAGCGAATTATCAAAATGGTCAGATGGCAACAGTTCCCCGTTAAGTATGAATTTTTTACCATAACATTCATTCATGGCTATCAGCTTTTATTACAGCAAAATTACAAACAAATAAACCTTTCTGCCATCAATTCTGTATATATTAGCGTTGCCAAAAACACAGCATTTTCAATTCATGTACGCAATTGTTGATATTGAAACTACGGGAGGAAGTTCCAGAATTGAAAAGATAACTGAAGTTGCTATCTATCAACACGATGGAGAAAAAATCACTGACGAGTTTGTAACTCTGATCAATCCTGAAAGGAATATACCTTATTTCATTACCAGCCTCACCGGGATATCAAATGAAATGGTCGAAAATGCACCCCGGTTTTATGAAGTCGCAAAAAAGATCATTGAATTTACTGAAGGCCGTATTTTTGTAGCACATAATGCCAGATTTGACTATTCATTTATAAGACAGGAATTCAAGGCATTAGGATACAATTTTAAAAGAAATATCCTTGATACGGTAGCACTTGGCAGAAAACTAATTCCGGGGCACCGCTCTTACAGTCTCGGTAACATCTGCAGGGAACTGAACATAGAAATTAACGGGAGACACAGGGCGGCAGGCGATGCACTCGCTACTGTTAAGCTTCTTGAAAAGCTAATTGAAAAAAACAGGGAAATAAGCTGTGGAATATCCGGATTTCTTAAAAATACAAGGATTTCAAAGCTTAATCCAAACCTTGATCTATCGAAAATCGAATCTATCCCGGATGAACCCGGAGTATATTATTTCTACAATGAAAAAGGCGACCTTATCTATATTGGAAAAAGCAGGAACCTTCAGCAAAGGATAAGAACACATCTTTCAAACAACACCACAAACCGGGCTATGGAGATGCGTGATTTTATTGCTGATATTGACTGGGAAGTAACAGGAAGTGAGTTGATTGCACTTCTCAGGGAATCATCTGAAATAAAGAAAAATAAACCTGTATACAACAGGGCACAGCGCAGAACCGGATTCAGCTGGGGAATTTTCAGTCATACTGATCTTAACGGTTATCTAACTTTCAGTTTCGGACAACTCGACAATGATGATTCGCCCCTTTCAGTGTTCACGGGAAAGGAAAGGGCAAAATCAAGATTACTTTCACTTGTTGAAAAATACGATCTATGCCAGAAACTTACGGGCCTTTATGATACTCATGGTCCCTGTTTCCATTATCATGTAGGTCTATGTAAAGGAGCATGCTGTGGTAAGGAGCCACCTGAAGTCTATAATGAACGGGCAAGAAAGGCAGCAGAAGAATTCATTTTTACACGTCGTAATTTCTTTATTATCGACAAAGGAAGAGACGAAGAAGAACGCAGCGCGATAAAAATAGTCAATGGCAAATTTGCCGGTTACGGATACTTCAATATCAATGAAATGGGATTCGGGCTGGCGGCTGTACATGACTGCATTCAATCGTACAGGGACAACAGTGATATCCAGATCATCCTGAAGCAATATCTGAGGGGATTCAGAATCGAAAAGATAATTGAATTCTGATCATTCACCAACTGTTGGACTAAAGTTCAGATTAAGGAAGGATCCTTAATCAATCGGTTAAAACCGACGGCAATTATCCAGGGAAAACTTAGTTGTTCACAATTTCATTCAAAAATCATTACTCCTTGTTCATTATTCAAATAGAATTATTTTTGTTAAAGGAACCTATTAACTAAAAGAGATGGCTGTATTCACCCGCACTACAAAGAATCTCATTTTGAAAATAGATGAGTTTTTCGATAATATTGACCTTGGAATGCTTGTATTCCGTGAAGGAATAAAGGCATATATCGGAAAGGATATGGAAGCATTCAACAGGCATCTTCATAAGGTCGAGCAGCTTGAAAGTAATGCAGACAGGCTCCAGAGATCCATTGAAAATGAGATGATTACTCATTCAATCCTGCCACAGCACAGAGGTGAGGTAAGTTCCCTGATCGACGTTCTTGATGAAATAATCGACACTATAAAGGCCACTTTGAATGAATTCAGCATCGAGATGCCTGATATACCAGCTTCACTGAATCACCAATTTCATAAGCATCATGGAAGCATCAGTATGTGCCGGAGAAGAACTTATTCCGGCAGCCAGGGCTTATTTCAAGGCTCCCTACACCGTCAGGGAAAAGCTTCTCAAGGTTTACTATTTTGAGAGTGAGACAGATAAAATATCCCGGAACACAACAAGGATTATCTTCCAGGATATGAAGGAACTGGACCTTGCACACAAATCACACCTGAGATATATTATCCACCATATTGAAAATATTTCAGACAATGCCCAGAAGGCAGCGGATCTTCTATCGGGAATGGCAATAAAGATTGTAATGTGACGACGATGCACGATGATCGATGCACGACGCAAGACACACGACACACGATGCACAATGTACGATACAAGGGAAAAGAGACATAAAAGGACCTCTGACAAAGAGATTTCCATGTATCATGGGTCGTTCTTTATCTTTTGATTTAAATATGCTATTTGTTTCAGCTTTATGATAATATTCTTCCTTTTAAGTGGTCTGTTCCTGGGATGGTCCCTTGGCGCCAACGATGCTTCAAACGTCTTTGGTTCAGCAGTCGGATCCCGAATGGTCAGTTTCAGGAAAGCAGCAATAATTGCATCAGTCTTTCGTAATTCTCGGATCTGTTATCCAGGGAGCAGGAGCCTCCGACACTCTTGGTAAGCTTGGTGCAGTGAATGCACTGGGCGGTTCTTTTACAGTTGCCCTTGCAGCTGCCGTTACGGTTTATCTGATGACCAAAATTGCTATTCCGGTATCCACCACGCAGGCAATCGTAGGTGCTATTATCGGATGGAATCTCTTTACAGGTAACCCTACCGATGCCAGGACATTATCCCAGATCGTATCCACATGGATATCAGGTCCGATTATTGGTGGACTATTTGCAGTTTTGCTGTATATTCTGCTAAAAACATTAAAGAAGAACCTGAAAATCCACCTTATAAGGTTTGAGTCATATATCAGAACAGGCCTCATCGTTGCAGGTGCATTTGGTGCTTATAGTCTGGGAGCAAACAACATTGCCAACGTCATGGGAGTTTTTATTCCTGCCTTTAATCTTGCAGGAGCTGAATCTTGGCATTTTTACCCTCTCCTCAGCCCAGCAGCTTTTTCTCCTGGGCGGTCTTGCAATTGCTGCAGGGATCCTTACCTATTCAAACCGGGTTATGCAAGTAGTTGGAGGCAGTATTATGGAGCTTTCATCGGAAGCTGCACTCGTAGTTGTTCTGGCCCAGGCACTTGTATTATTTATATTTTCGTCCTCAGGTCTGTCATCCTTTTTAACCGGAATTGGACTACCTCCTATCCCAATGGTGCCGGTCTCAAGTACACAGGTTATAATCGGAAGTGTAATCGGAATCGGATTGTACAAAGGGGCAAGAAACATAAACTTCAGGATTCTCGGCGAGATTGCCCTCGGTTGGGTTATGACACCTCTTGCATCAGGCATCATGGCTTTTTTCTCACTGTTTTTTGTAAAAAACATTTTCAGCATTGATGTCGGTAAAAAAGTAGAAAGCATCGGAGGCAGTGCAGCGCGGAATATTCCTTTGATTCCTGAGGATCCGCGCATATCGGGCATAGTGCAGTA
Organism: uncultured Bacteroidales bacterium; assembly: GCA_963831935.1. Classification (GTDB taxonomy): domain Bacteria; phylum Bacteroidota; class Bacteroidia; order Bacteroidales; family VadinHA17; genus LD21. Next base: position 60,981 of record CAWHSH010000007.1, on the reverse strand, counting down.
TCTGATACTTGGACTGCTGATAACAGGAACACTGGCTCTCCTTTTCTATTATTTCTTTGAAAGAAAGAAGAAAATTGAGCTGCAGAAATCAGAAGACAAATTCTGGAAAAATATAAAATAATAATATACTCCCATATTGGAGAAACAGGGGAACACATAATATGAAAGCAGGAGCTTATAAATATTTAACTCATTAATTTAGTGAACAAGCCGTTTTATCTGGGAATTGACATAGGTGGTACCAAATGCGCCGTTATTGCCGGAACCGAGAAAATGGAAATTCTGGAAAAGGTCAGTTTCCCTACAGAAACCCAAAAGGGGCCGGACAATGCTATTAACCTGCTGTTGAAAAACGCATCTGAAATCATTGAAAAGCTCGGACATAAAAGACTCAAAGCTATTGGAATAAGCTGCGGAGGTCCACTTGACAGCAAAAAAGGTATTGTTCAATCACCCCCTAATCTTCCAGGATGGGATAATATTCACATTGTTAAGCTGTTTAAAGACCGGTTTCATATTCCTGTTTATTTGCAGAACGACGCAAATGCCTGTGCACTTGCAGAGTGGAAATTTGGCGCCGGAAAAGGGACTGAAAATATGATCTTCCTGACTTTCGGGACCGGTATGGGAGGAGGAATCATAATTAATGGGAAGATTTATTCCGGTACCAATGACCTTGCCGGAGAGGTTGGACATATAAGACTGGCTGAGAACGGTCCTGAAGCTTATGGCAAAAGTGGTTCATTTGAAGGTTTTTGCAGCGGCACAGGGATTGCAATCACCGCAAAAAAAATAGCTGAGGAAAAATTCGCTTTGAACGAACCTGTAGCATTTTGTAAAAGCAAAAATGATATCGAGAATCTGACCGCAAAAGATATTGCTGACGCAGCATTTGCAGGAGATCCGGATGCCATCAGTATTCTTGAAACTGCAGGTGAATTTCTTGGAAGAGGGCTGTCGATATTGATTGATGTACTTAATCCGCAAAGAATAGTCATAGGAAGTATTTATACCCGCTGCAGGAAATTCATTGAGCCTGCTTGTCTTAACGTAGTCAGGCAGGAGGCACTTGCTCCTGCATCGGCAGTCTGCAGTATAGTACCGGCAGCTCTCGGGGAGGAAGTGGGCGACTTTGCCAGCCTCAGTGTTGCGATGATCCAAAGCGGGTAGTCAAAAACACCACCGACAAGACCGGTTAAACAGGAGATTAATTATTCTGTTGATTAATTAAAACCTTAAAAATGAATAATATCGGGAATTATAATAGACGGAAAACTTTTTCGCGCAGAAATTTCATAAATAAGGCTGCTGCAGGCGCAGCACTTTTCTCATTCGGATCAGCAATAAACATTGTATCATTGAATGACCAGCAAGCGGCCAAATGGGCTGAAGATGCAAGAAAATACAAGTTCCATCTTATCGGTCAGGCTCATATCGATCCGGTTTGGCTTTGGCCATGGTCCGAGGGTATTTCTGTGGTACACAGCACATTCCGATCAGCCCTTGACAGGATGAACGAGAACCCTGATTTTACTTTCACTGCCAGTTCAGCTCAGTTTTACCAGTGGATCGCTGAAAATGATCCTCCGATGCTTGAGGAGATACGTAAACGGGTCGAAGAAGGACGATGGAATATAGTTGGTGGCTGGTGGGTTGAACCGGACGTGAATATGCCCTGCGGCGAAGCAATTGCAAGACAGGGATTATATGGGCAGTTGACATTTCAGAAGCTGCTTGGACGCCGTGCAACTGTAGCGTTTAATCCCGACTCCTTCGGCCACACCGGCACCCTGCCACAGATCATTAAGCTTCAGGGAATGCAGAATTATGTTTTTATGCGCCCCGGACCAAAAGAAAAAAAAATACCGGCTGATCTTTTCTGGTGGGAAGGTCCTGACGGAACGATTGTGCTTGCATACCGGATCCCGATCAGCTATAACGACAGCCGGTCGGTAAGAACCCGTACTGAACAGGTCATGTTACAGCTGAAGGATCAGCCATTTAAGAATGTCATGTCATTTTATGGTGCTGGTGATCATGGCGGCGGTGCAACCAAAGAGAACATGTCATCAATCAAAGAAATGCAGGCTGAAAAGGGTGCACCGGATCTCATTTTCAGCACGCCGGAAAAATATTTCAAGGAGGTACGTAATGACAAAAATCTCAAGCTGCCATATATTAAGGATGATCTTCAGCATCATGCAGTCGGTTGTTATACAGCTGAATCGGAGATTAAGAAAGGTAACAGGACATCAGAAACAGCTCTGATAGTTGCTGAAAAAATTGCTTCTGTGGGTTCATTTGTCTGGGGATGCAATTATCCGCGTAAGGAGCTCACCTCAGCCTGGCTTAGGGTGCTGTTCCTTCAATTCCATGACAGCCTGGCCGGAACCTCCGTTCCCGAACATTCACAATCAGCGCGCGAAGGTTACGGATTCGCCCGGGATACCGCAAATCAGTCTATATTATAAGGCTGTCCAAAAGCTTGAATGGATGGTGCCCGCTGAAGATCCCTCTTCGCAATATCTGCTGGCCTTCAATCCTCACGCATGGGAAGTGACAGGGAATATTGAATACGACTTCAACTGGGATCTGAATAAGCAATCAGTCGTCGAAGATGAGAAGGGAAATCCTCTTCCTCATCAGTGGACGGCTGGTTCAACCGAAACCGGAAGCCGCCGAAGGATAATTGTAAGAACCGCCATACCTGCATTTGGTTATCGTCAAATCAGGATAAGGGAAGGCAGTAAAACAGAGGGAATTCCTCAGGTAAAAGCGACGGAAAACTCAATTGAAAATGAATTTCTGAAAATTAATATATCATCATCAGGAACTATCGGGATTGTCGACAAAACAGCAGGCAGGGAACTGTTCAGCGGAGGAGAAACCGGATGCAAGGGGGTGATCATTGATGACCCAAGCGACACCTGGAGCCATGATATTAAATCATTTTCAAATGAAATTGGCTCTTTTGGCAATCCGGTCATTAAGATACTGGAAAATGGACCGTTACGTGCCATTTTAAGAGTAACAACTACTTATGGAAAATCATCCCTCACAATTGACTGGATAATTTATTCTGGTATGCACAGCCTTGAAGCAAGGATTTCCCTTGACTGGCATGAACATCTCAAAATGCTCAAGTTCTCATTCCCCCTGAATGCAGAGTGGCCCGTGGCTACATATGAAGTTCCATACGGGTATATATCGCGTGCAGTAAACGGAGATGAGGATCCCGGACAGAGATGGATTGATCTGGCAGGTACTGTCGACGGAAGCGCTTACGGTCTTACAGTAATCAATGATGCAAAGTATGGTTATAGCGTGAATTCCAATGATTTGCGTATTTCTATAGCCCGGTCAGCTGTTTATGCACACCATATTCCGAGGGTTCTGGATATGAAAGATGAACATATCTGGCAGGATCAGGGTATCCAGACTTTCAGGATGATGCTGATACTGCATAAGGACAACTGGCAGGAAGCAAATATACCACGGATCGCAGAGGAGTTTATTGCGCTTCCCGTGCTGATCTACCAGGGTATTCACGCGGGAACCCTACCCGGGATCTGGTTCTTTCCTTGAAGTCGATGCAAAGAATGTGATAATATCTTCCGTTAAGCTTGCTGAAAACAATGATGATCTTATTATCCGTTGTTTTGAATCGTCCGGCAAAAAAACAACAGGCAATATAAATATAAAATTTGCAAAGCTCAGCTGGAAAGGTACATTCCGCCCGTGTGAAATTAAAACACTCAGGCTCGACAGGCAAACAGGGAATATAAAGGAGGTTAACCTACTTGAAGAATAAGACCAAGGCAACAAGCAAAGTATGATCGATTAAGGGGACAAAGAATGAGTAAAATTATCGAAGACATCAGAAATGAACTTAATTAACAATGCCGACGAAAAGACCCGGAAATCGGGTGAACGTTTTTTCAGGGAGGAAGTAAAACTCTACGGACTTAAGTCGGCTGCCGTAACAAAAATAGGAAGGGAGTTTTATAAACGAATACCTGATAAAAGCAAAATGGCAGTTTTCGATCTGTGCGACAAGCTCTGGAGATCAGGATATCTGGAAGAGACAGGAATTGCCTGCATGTGGTCGTATAATGTCAGCCCGGAATATAAACCTGATGATATCAGGATTTTCGAGGGATGGATCAATAATTATGTAACAAACTGGGCATCGTGCGATACTCTCTGTAACCATTCCGTCGGTACACTTATTGAAATGTATCCTCAAAGGATATCTTACCTTAAAAAATGGACAAAATCACAAAACCGGTGGGTACGCAGGGCATCTGCAGTTTCACTAATCATTCCGGCCAGAAAAGGCTTATTCCCTGATGATGTCTTTGAAATTGCTGATTCATTGCTTACCGACACGGATGATATGGTTCAGAAAGGCTACGGCTGGATGCTTAAATCTGCCAGCCAGGCCTATCAGAAAGCTGTGTTCGACTATGTTATAAAACATAAAGCTGTTATGCCAAGGACTTCTCTGAGATATGCCATTGAGAAAATGCCACGGGATTTAAAATTAGCGGCTATGGCCAGATAGAATATTCACTTTGTTTAACTTTGGGATTGTCTTAACCTAAAAAATGATGATAGTAAAAAGGATTCTTTATGGTGTTTTGTTTTCATTTTTCCCGATTCTCGCATTTTCCCAGGACAGAATTACGGGCAGGGATTTTGCCACACGATCGGAAGTTATTGCACAGAATGGGATGGCTGCAACAAGTCAGCCGCTGGCAACCCAGGCGGCTATTGATATCCTTAAAAAAGGAGGCAATGCCATTGATGCGGCAATTGCAGCAAACGCTGTCCTGGGGGTTGTCGAACCCACGGGATGCGGTGTGGGCGGCGATCTGTTTGCAATAATCTGGAGTGCGGAGAAGGGGAAACTTTACGGTCTTAATGCAAGTGGCAGATCGCCGCGGTCCCTGAAACTTGAATACTTCAGGAACAAAGGCTTCGAGTCAATACCATCCGTTGGCCCGCTTCCCGTTTCAGTCCCGGGATGTGTTGACGGTTGGTTTGAGATGCATGATATGTTTGGACGGCTTCCGATGAGAGATATTTTACAACCGGCAATCAGCTATGCAAGGGAAGGATTTCCGGTATCAGAAGTAATTGCATATTACCTCGACAGGGGAACCCAGGCCCTTAAAGGATTTCCCAATATCAGGGAGACCTACATGCCCGGAGGAAAAGCTCCGGCCAAGGGAGAAGTGTTCAGGAATCCAGATCTCGCAAATACTCTTGACAAGATAGCCAAAGGTGGAAGAAATGAATTCTACAGGGGAAGCATTGCAAAAGCAATAGCTGCCTTTATGAAATCACAGGGAGGATTCCTTTCCTACGATGATATGGCGCGTCATAGTTCCGAATGGGTCGAACCGGTCAGTTCATCGTACCGCGGGTATGACATCTGGGAACTCCCTCCAAACGGTCAGGGTATTGCCACACTCCAGATACTTAATATACTTGAAGGCTTCAATCTGGCAGAAATGGGTTTTGGCTCAACTGATTATATTCATGTTTTCACTGAAGCCAAAAAGCTGGCCTTCGAGGACAGGGCTAAGTATTATGCCGATCCGAGATTCAGTTCAATACCTGTGTCTCACCTTATCTCCAAAGAAATATGCCGCAGAACGGCGAAAACTGATAAATCCCGAAAAAGCAGCAAAGATATTTGATGCCGGAAGAATTGAAGCCGGCAACACTATCTATCTAACTGTTGCCGATAAATTCGGTAATATGGTGTCATTGATACAGAGTAATTACAGGGGACTGGGTTCGGGTATGTGCCCAACAGGATTGGGATTTATTCTCCAGGACAGAGGAGAGATGTTCAGCCTCAGTGAAGGGCATGCCAACGTATATGTCCCCGGGAAAAGGCCGTTTCACACGATTATTCCCGGATTCATAACAAAAAGCGGAAAACCATGGATAAGCTTTGGTGTGATGGGTGGAGATATGCAGCCTCAGGGGCATGCACAGATCATTGTAAATCTGATAGATTTTAAAATGAATCTCCAGGAAGCAGGCGATGCACCCAGGATCTACCATACAGGATCGTCTGAACCAACTGGCGAAAAGATGACAGATGGTGGAATATTGTATCTTGAAAACGGATTCCGTTGGGAAGTGATTCAAAAGCTATTATCCATGGGCCATCAAATTGAGTGGAACCTGGGAGGATACGGAGGGTACCAGGCGATAATGTGGGATGATAAGAATAAAGTCTGGTACGGAGCATCGGAATCCCGCAAAGATGGACAGGCAGCAGGATATTAAAGGCTCAGGGTGCAAGGGTCAGGACACCCATCTTTGAACAATAATTCTGCTTAAAAAGGGATAACTGAGATCTACTTTGTATTCATTTAGATCTCTTCCCGGGCCAGTGCAATTTCAAGCACCTTAGTGTTTCCGCCGGTTTCAAGATTTATTCCATGTGGTACATTTGTTTTCCATGAACCTCCTGTGAAATCAGGAACATCAATCGATTGTGACCTGTTAGCTACTGACCATTCACTGAGCGGCGCGATTGAGCTCCAAAGGGCACCGTCATAAACATCCTGATCAAGAGGCAAGTCCATTTCTGAGACAGTCGATCATGCGCCAGTCCATAATGAAATCCATACCTCCGTGACCACCTACTTTTTTTGCCATCTCTCCTACCCTCTTAACAATTTCAGGAGTAAATTTTTCAGTTACATTTTTGAGCTCTTCATCATTTAACCAGTTATCTCCTAATGCTATGCGTTGAGGTTCAGGATATTTAATGGCGGCTCCTGCAGTACCACTTACCACATGAAGCCTGGAGTATGGACGTACAGAGGAGACATCGTGCTGGATCGTAATGGTCCGACCGAGATTGGTACGAACCAGTGAGGTATTCATATTCCCGCGGTAGGTCTTGTTTGCAAACTCTAAAAAGAACGGATCGCCTTTAGCAAGTTCATCTGCACGTTTTCCCATTATAAAATCGATAGATGACATCGAGGTAAGATATTCCATCTTGTCACCCCGGTTAATGTTCATTATCTGACAGATCGGACCAAGGCCATGTGTCGGATAAAGGTTTCCGTTCCTTGAGGCATTTTCCCTGAGTCGCCACATGCCGGTATAAGCTCCATCTGCCTGCCTGTCGTCGAGCGGCTTTTTGAAATTCATCCCAACGAGATTATGAATATAAGCCCCTTCACCATGTACGATCTCGCCGAACATACCCTGACGCGCCATGTTAAGTGTAAGCAGTTCAAAGAAATCATAACAGCAGTTCTCAAGCATCATACAATGTTTCTTCGTTTTTTCTGATGTCTCTACCAGCTGCCATGCTTCATCAATTGTTCTTGCAATTGGGACTTCACAAACAACGTGTTTTCCGTTTTCCATGGCATAGACAGCCATTGTGGTATGCCAAACCCATGGAGTGCAGATATAAATAAGATCCAGGTCAGGCAATTCGATAAGTTTTTTCCAAATGCTTTCATCACCGTAAAATTCCCGGGCTGAAGGTCTGCCAATCCCTGCAAGATATTTCTGAGAACCCTTAACTGCAGCAATTCTGAGATCTCCCAAAGCGTTTATTTCGACTCCTTCAATTTTTGAAAGACGAATCACTGCATCGCCTCCCCGGTCACCAAGTCCGATAAAACCGACTCTCACAACCGGCAGTGGAGGTGCTGCGTAACCAGACATATTGAACTTCTGGGACATGGGATTTTTTCACTGACTCAAGGATACCAGCCAGGTTTGATTCAGGCAGCTTTGCGGCACAACCCGAAAGGAATCCCCCACTAAATGCACCGGCACCGGCCACAGTGGCAGTCTTTAAGAAATTACGGCGATTACTTTTCATCTGTTTATAATTTGTTTTTTAATGGTCAGATGGAATATCCATGAATAATCATTTCGGTTTGTGATTTTACTTTTTATTCATGGATATTTCATAATAAGATTTTATCAAGTTAGATTATTATCGAATTGAATCTCCCGAAGATACAATTTTATTAAAAATCTCAAAACCTGATAGCACAAACTCTGTTTATCTCAATGAATCGTCAGTACCTCTGTGCAACAGAAAACATACGAAAAGGTCCACAGACCCGTCACCAGTGAATGCAGGCAGGCAAGGCACAGATTTCCACAGAGAATGAAAAGGAGATAATCAGTATTTATACTTCCTGCGGAAAAGCCAAACACCTGATATAAAGTAAATGGACGAGAGTGCAAGTATCCACAGGAGCTCGAATGAAACATCCGGGAAGCCGGAATTATAATTAAGTATTTTATTAAATGCCCTTGTGGCTGTTGCAGTCGGCAGGATATCGTTCAGATATACCTGTTGCCCGGCAATGGCAAAGAAATTAATTTTTGGCAATGGCATGAAGCAATCTGAGAAGAACATAAGTATAAAGAATGGAAAGCAGCCTAGAGTAAGCAGGCCGAACATTGTCCTGATGAAACTGGCTGTAATTATGCTGATGCTTATGACTGAAAAACAGGTCACAGTCCCGACAAGCAAAAGCAGCGGAATTGAACCGGATGTTTTGTACCCGACTGAAAATGCTGATAAAAGCGTAAGAAACAGGCAGATAATTCCTATAATAATCTGATTTAGGCTTAAGGCTGCCATAAATTCAGATGATTTAAGCTTCGAAAGGGAAAGCCTGGAAATGGTATCTTTCTCAACCTCCCTTACTATTGAGGCTCCGGCGGTAAACAGCATCATAATAATTGAAAGGACCAATAATGCCGGGACATAAAGATCAAACTCCCGAAGCGATTTGCTTTGTCCCGAATATTCGTACTTAATGTTCATCGGAATTTCGATACCGGTTTTCAGACTTATATAGGAATAAGTCATATAATCGATAAATGAGGCACCTGTTAAATATTTCATATTTGACTTATCCCCGTAACTGGTAACCGGAGATAAAAGCCCGTTTCTGCTGGATATGAACCTGTTGAAGGAATCAGAGAAATCCACGGGTATTGTAATCAAAATATCAGCATCTTTGTTCTTTATCTGTTTTTTTGCTGTCCCTGTGTCAGATTCCATTTTGATGTTTAATACAGATTCCCCTTCCTCTGTTTTTATTGATTCCCATGCATTTATCAGCTCCTTTGAAAATATTCCCTCCCTGTCGTTATTAATCACCAGAACATTATAAACTGATGATCCAGAATTACCCATATACATGTACATCAGATAGATAAAAAACGGAGCGAATACAATGACCAGGATCAGGATTTTCCAGTCCCTAAGGTTCTCCCTGAATGTTTTAATAAAGCAGGCTACCGTTTTCATTCCCGTATGCTTCTTCCGGTCAGGTTTATGAAAATATCCTCAAGACTCTTTTTCCTCATTTGAAGGCTGTTTACTTTAAGATTGTGAGACCTCACCACACCTAAAATATTCTCGAGTGCCAGCTGTGGTTCCTCAATACTGAATGACATCAGGTTTCCGGATGATGACATGTTTGAGGTAAGATCCTGGTCCAGAAACGGCAGGAACTCACTGGATACCTCACACTCAACATCTATTTCAATAACATCTTCATGTCCGCTCATCTTTTTCAGTTCATCCCCGGTACCCGTCACAAGCAGCTTGCCTTTATCAATGATACAAATCCTGTCGGAAAGTTTTTCAGCTTCATCCATATCGTGAGTAGTAAGTACGATTGTGGTCTTATTCTTAATTGACCTTATATAATCGCGAACAAGTACCCTGCTTTGCGGATCGAGGCCTGCCTGTGGTTCATCAAGGAATACAATCTCTGGCGAGTGAATTAATGCAAGCGCTATGTTCAGCCTCCGTTGCATGCCTCCTGACAGTTTTTTTGCCAGGCGATCCCTAACTCCCAACAAACCAAGAGCCTCAAGCAGGTCTCCTCCCCTTTTTTTTGCCTCAGTAACTGACAAATCATACATCCTTCCCATATATATAATCTGCTCAAGGCAGGTGAGATTCTCCCATATAACAATATGCTGGGGACATATACCGATCGATCTGCTGTGATCATTGCAGTTAATTGTGACATGACCTCCATCAGGTTTTAAAAGGCCGCTCATTATTTTGATGGTCGTAGTCTTGCCAGCTCCGTTAGGACCTAAGAAGCCGAATATTTCACCCCGGTAAATTTCAAACGAGATATTATCAACGGCCAAAACGTCGTCATACCGTTTGACAAGAGACTCAGCTTTTACCAATGGTTGCATTTGGTTTTATCTATTCTTCTGATATACAATTATAAATTTAAACATTTTGACTTAATCTCCAAAAAAGGGTGGTGCTGCCCTCCAAATATTACTTTTGTTTTTATCCGTTACACTGAAAATAAATCACCATACAATTTTTCATTAAGGCCTGTTTTTATACATTTACACCGTATACCCTAAGAGATGATTTACGATAGCATTTCACTTAAGAAATTCAATACTTTCGGGCTGACTGTAAGGGCGGATCGGATGGCCACGTTCAAACTCGAGGAAAATGCGATGCATTTCTTCAGGCAACATAAAGGTTCCGGAGAAAAATACCTTGTTTTAGGGCAGGGAAGCAATCTGCTTTTCACTGGTGACTTTCACGGAACGATCATTCATCCTGAGATGGAAGGCATTTCGCTCGAAGGCAAAAAGGGCGATGAGGTCATTGTGTCAGCAGGAGCTGGCGAGATATGGGACAAGCTGGTAGAGTCGACGGTGAACAACGGTATGGGCGGGCTTGAAAACCTCTCCTTCATTCCCGGACTTGTTGGCGGCACTCCTGTACAGAATATAGGTGCTTACGGTGCAGAAGTTAAAAATACAATTGAAAAGGTAAGGGCAATCAGTATTGAAGATGGATCTATCAGGGAATTTGCCAATAAAGAATGCAATTTCGGTTATCGTGACAGCATTTTCAAAGGTGAGCTTAAAGGTAAGTATCTTATCACCAGGGTTTATTTCAGACTTTCAACAAAACCGAAGCTTTGCCTCGAGTACGGTTCATTAAAAGAAGAGATAAACAAACTTGGTTCCACTTCCCTCGGCAATGTCAGAAAAACTGTCATCAAAACAAGGCAGAACAAATTACCCGATCCGGCTCATACAGGTAATGCAGGCAGCTTCTTCAAGAATCCGGTGACAGATAATACGTTTGTCGATAATTTGAGGACAAAGTATCCAAAATTACCTGTTTTCAAAGATTCCAGTGGCGGATTGAAACTTGCTGCAGGCTGGCTGATTGAGCAGTGCGGCTGGAAAGGGAAAAGGATCGGGGATGCCGGTGTACATGAAAGGCAAGCTCTGGTTCTTGTAAATTATGGTGCTGCAACAGGACGGGAATTATTTGACCTCTCGGAACTGATAAAAAAATCTGTTTTTGAAAAATTCGGCATAGACCTGGAACGAGAGGTTGAGGTAGTAGGCATTACTTAAAAATTCTTCTCTTGTTAAGCTCTCGCTGATACTGGTTTGCATACCTGTTATGCTCTGCGAGTGTTATTGAAAAATTATGATAACCCGAAAAATCAGCTTTGGCAGCAAAGAATAAATAGTCATGCTTTTCTGCATTCAGCACTGCATCTATGCTTTCAACTGATGGGCATCCTATCGGACCCGGGGGAAATCCGCGATATTTATATGTATTGTAAGGCGATTCAATTATCAGATGTTTATACAGTACTCTCGTAATAGTAAAGTCGTTGAGTGCAAACTTGATTGTCGGGCAGGCCTGAAGCGGGATGTCCCTTCTGAGACGGTTCAGGTAAACCCCGGCGATCCTGGGTTTTTCATCCGGCTTTGCCACTTCATCGTCAATGATCGAAGCCAGAATCGAGACTTCGATTGGTGTGATCTGTAATTCTTCGGCCTTTTTAAGCCTATCCCTGTTCCAGAACTTTTTATATTCCCTGAGCATCCTGTTATATAATCCCTTTGCACTGGTATTCCAATAAAACTCATATGTATCAGGGATAAAAACCGATATTACATCTTCACGTTTAAAGCCATCTTTCCTGTAGTTTTCAGGATCCGACAGAAAATCCATGATACTGCTTGAATCAGCTTCAATCTGACCTCCTACTTTACCTGCAATTTCATTTAAGGTCCTTACATTGTTAAATGTGATTTTGACAGCCGATTGTCTTCCTGCCCGGAGCAGGTTTATAATTCCATTGTAACTGTATCCTTTGTCAATTACATAACGGCCAGGTTTGACAAGTGCCGGATACTTTTTCATTTTTGCTATTCTTTTCAGGATGTCAGGATTTTTTATCAGCAGAACCGATTTCACCGAATCCAATGCCTGCTCATAAGAGGATCCATCCGGTATTTGAATCACAGATCTTTCACCCTCAGGCCTGACTGAAATACCAAAAAACAACCTGATAAGGAAGAACAAAATCACCAACAGCGTTAATGCTGATCCTCCCAGAAGATATATTAAAACTTTCCTGTTCATTGCATTGCCCTGAGGCATTTTTCAAAAATAGGTATTCTGTTTATCGTGTGCAAACCGGGCAGGTAATGGCTGACCTCCACATAGTGTTCCCCACTTCAAATAATATTAATAATTTTGTTGTACCGAATACCTGACTTATTTACTAACATAATAAAAAAGAAAATGTCAACTTCTGCACTTCTGATACTTCTCGCAATCGGAATTATTACCGGCCTGATGGCTGGCATGCTTGGAATCGGGGGAGCTGTAATCATGATCCCAGGCCTTGTGTTTTTAATGGGACTGAGTCAGCAGGCGGCCCAGGGAACAAGTCTTGCTGTAATGCTGCCACCAATAGGAATAATTGCAGCATATAACTACTATAAAGCGGGCCAGGTTAATTTAAAATTTGCTTTAATCCTGGCTGCCGCTTTTTTGATTGGTTCGTATTTTGGGTCAAAGATCGCACTTAATCTCCCGCAGCCTCTCCTTAAGAAGATCTTCGGGATCCTGTTGCTGCTTGTCGCCGCAAAAATGCTTTTTTCAAAATAGACTTTGCTAGAACATTATCCCCACGCTTAACAGAAATGCATTTGGCCGGTCATCTAGCTTGAATCTTTGTCCTGCAAGGTTTTGAATCTGTGTTTGATATTTTTGCAGACTTCCTTCATACCTCAGGTCAATTGTGATCCTCTTTATTATGTCAATACCCAGACCAGCCTGATAGCCAAATGTGAGGTTGTTGTACATTGCCTTGAAATCGGGATTGTCGATAAGGTCTTTGGGGGAGTTGATAAGTAATCTCGCGGATGGACCAGCATTTAAACGTACAGGACCCAGCTTCGCTCCAAGCAATACCGGAAGATCAAGCTGGTTGAACTTCTGTTTCTTGATAATTTCCGAAGCAGGATCATTAAGGTCTGTCACCCTGTACTCATCGGTACGTGATGCGAAAAGAAGTTCTGGCTGAATATAAAATCCCATTAGTGAGAACCTTACAAAGGCACCTCCGTGGAAACCATAATTTGCTTCCTTAAGAGCGTTAACAGTATACTCTGTTTCACCCGATGTAAGAGTAATAAGATCTTTCATCTTTACATTTGTTGTACTCAGACCTGCCTTAAGGCCGAATTTTATCTGAGAGAAGGCCGGAATCATTATAAATACTGATAATACAATCAAGATTAGTTTTTTCATCATTTTTCGTTTTTAGTGGTACATGTCAATTAGATCAAGATAATTGTTACACAGACATCAATTTGACATATAACGGACAAAAACTCGAAAAAGTTTCACCTGCCAGGCAAATTTATTCTGCAGATTAACCGGTAAATAAATGGGATAGTTGTTATTTTATGCCGAGTTCGGAAAAAATTACCTTCTTCATCCGGTCAAATTCTTCCCGGTCGAACAACCTGGTAAGAAAAACAATTTTACCTGTGCGGTCGATAATCACATTCCTGGTCACACCGGCCTCTTTCAGTGGCGAAAAGTCCGAAAATATCGGCACCGGGATCAAGTGCCAGGGGATAAGTAATCCCAATATCTTTTTTAAATTTAATCACTTTTTCAACAGGTTCATCCCGGTCGATGCCAATTACAACAAGCCCCTTATCCTTACCGGGTTTCCAAATCTCCGTCTCGATAAAAGGCATTTCCTGGCGGCAAACTGAACACCAGCTTGCCGTGAACTGAAGCATAATGGTTTTCCCTTTCAGATCCTTCAGCCTGTATGATTTTCCACCGGCTTCATTAACTGTAAAATCAGGAGCGACCTCTCCGACCCTGACCAGATATTCGTTTTTATAAACTTGTTTCTCCTGGGCAGTAATTACTAAATTGAACATGAAAATGAGCGAGATAATTCCAACTGGTTTCTTCATTCAGAATTTTTTCGCAAATATAATCGACAAAAAGAAACCAAATGATATAAGTGATAAAATTGCTTTCCGGGTTATTTTTAATCACCCGGTCATCACTTCGCGGGAAAATGAAATGGGGGAAGAATATAAGATGAAAAGAATATAAGGAAACTATCATAAAAGTGTTAAAATTAGTTAAGCATATCCCACATCATAAAGTCTGTAATAAATAATTAATTAATATTGAGATCCGATTTTCACCGTTATTTATAACAAAATGATCTGATATGAGGTTTAAGTATTTTTTTATAAGCTGCCTGTTGATGGTTGTCACAGGTTTGCTTAGAGGTCAGGAAAATAATGGTTTCACAAAATCGCTTAGTAATATTAACCAGGGGGTGCTTAAAGCACAGTTAGGATTTCTGGCATCCGACTGGACCGAAGGAAGGGAAACGGGGAAGCGGGGTGAATACATATCTTCGGATTATATTGCCAGTTTGCTTCAGCTGTATGGAGTAAAGCCCGGAGGAGATTATCCCCAGGCACGTGGTTATATGAATATTCAGGAAGGCAAGGAGAAAACCTATTTCCAGAATTTTATGCTTATTAAAACCTCTCCGGGGGAGGAACAGATCCTCAGGATAAGAACAACCAACGGTAATTCAATTAAAACTGAAACATATACATATAACGTTGACTTTACCCTGAGACCCGGTGAAAAATCAACTGAGACTGAAGCTCCCGTGGTGTTTGTCGGATATGGTTTTCAAAGTGAAAAACTGAAGCATGATGATTTCAGCAAACTCGATCTGAAAGGTAAATTCATTCTTAGAATATCAGGCAGTCCTGGGTTTGCCAGGGAGAAGCTTTCACCATCAGAATTATCAGCTGCGGCGAGGGAAGTTGAAAACATAGCGAGGAAAATGGGCGCTGCCGGTATCCTTGAATTCAATCCGAATTCAACTGTCGTAGGTGTTCAACGGACTAACGAATATACTGATTTGTCGCCTTCTGAGAAAAATCCCAGGTCAGGAAGGCCCTATGCCAGTTACTCACTTCCCGGGAAAAACAGTCCTGAAAGTTTTTTAAGAATCCAGATCTCAATCAAGACAGCTAATGATATCCTTGACGGCACAGGTTTTGTCCTTGACGATTTCATAAAAAAAGAAACGCAAGATAATTTTAATTCCCTCCCTGCGATAAAAGGCAAGAGTGTCTATCTTAAAACCACAGTTAAAACCGAAGTTGTAAAAGCCAGGAACGTGGTTGGTGTCATTGAAGGCAATAATCCTGACCAGGTTATTGTCCTTGGAGCTCATTACGATCATCTTGGCACAGTCAATGGTTATATATGGAATGGTGCCGATGATAATGCTTCCGGAACGGTTGGGGTATTGACAATTGCCAAGGCAGTTATGGAGACCGGGATGAAACCTGACAAGACTTTGATTTTTGCCTTATGGACAGCAGAAGAGCAAGGGCTTCTGGGATCGGAGTATTATGTTGGTAATCTGCCATATCCCAAAAACAACCTGCGTTTGAATGTCAATTTCGATATGATCTCGAGATATATTTCAGATGATGACCCTAAAAAGGTCATTATGACCTATACAGAATCATGTTCCGGGTTCAGGCCAATGACCGAGGAAAACCTTCGAAAGTATGGTATCGATCTGATTGTCGAATACCAGCCGATGAAAGATCCGTCGGGAGGAAGCGATCACAGATCATTTGCAGCCGAAGGGATACCAATTATGAGATTCAAACCTGGACACAGGGAACAGTATCATACTCCTGCTGACGAAATAAACACAGTTAACTGGGATATTATGGAAAAGATCGTCAGGATAAGTTTTGTAAATATCTGGGAATTAGCTAACAGTAACTGGTGAATTCCTTTTTTATTAAGCGTTAAACTTTAAAGCATACAAATGAAGTTTCATTTTCCCAATATTAATTTTAAATTTTAAATCATATAATATGAAGATCCGAAGCATTATTCTGGAGGTAATTATCATGCTGGGTATGGTATTGCCATTGTCAGCCCAGCAGGCAAAAACAAGTGAAAAGTTACATATTATAATAATTGGTGCACATCCTGACGACCCCGATGAAGTGGGAGGAACCGCATACAAATGGGCTAAAGCCGGCCATGATGTTTTGATGGTCTCACTGACAAACGGTGATGCAGGGCATCAAACACTGCCATCGGATGAACTGGCTAAGATCAGGAGGGAGGAAGCCAGGAGAGCCGGAGAAGTTATAGGGGTCAGGTATATTACCCTGGACAATCACGACGGACAATTGATGCCGACCTATGAGAACAGGTTGCAGGTCATTAAGCTGATCCGTGAACAGAAGGCTGACATAGTCATCTTTCCCCGGCCTTACGACTATCATCCCGATCACCGATATACCGGCCAGCTGGTGCTTGATGCTGCCTATATGGTGACGGTACCCAAAATATTGCCTGAAGTCCCGTTTCTCGAAACAAATCCGGTATTTCTTTATACATATGACGGATTTGTCCACCCTGAGCCATTTAAGGCAGATGTTTGCGTGGATATTGACGATGTAATAGAAAAGAAAATCGACATGTACCATCAGCATACATCCCAGATGTATGAGTGGCTTCCTTTTAACAGGGGAGAGCTTGACCAGGTTCCTGCTACCGAAAAGGAAAGAAGGATCTGGCTTGGAAAGATCTGGAGTTCCAGATCAAACGCAGAACCTTTCCGTGATATGCTTATTGAGCATTACGGCAAGGAAAAAGGGTCAAAAATCAAGTATTGTGAGCCATTCCAGGATTCGGGTTACGGAACGCGGCTCACCGAAAAGAATATCAAACACTACTTTCCCTTTTATTGATATTCTACATACTGATTATTAAGCTTCAGCTCGATAAAGTTATCACCCGTATCCCGATAACCATATTCAAAGCAATAGAGATACCTTACCCCGTTTGATGTTTCTATTACATGGGTAAAGAAGCTGAAGTTGTACCCCAGTGCAAACAGAGCGTCTTTATGGATCCTGCATTTGCCTTCATCATAAAGGTCAGCAAGTATTCTCCTGTTTTTCCGCAATAATCCGTGAACATTTCTAATGAAATTGTTTGAATCACGGTTTAGCCTGTTGTTGTAATTATTTCTGCACTGGTCAGAACAGAATTTCTTATCAGTGCGGCCACGTATTGTGTCACCGCAATCGAGACATTTCCTTTCCACAGAACAAATTTATTAGGTAGCACGAATGTTTTGATAAAGATATAAAAAACATTTTAAACGGTTACAAACGACTATAAATGATTGTTAAGCGTATACAAATATTTATTGACCGGAAGATCCGGAAAGCCAGTTGTAAGTTTGTTCAGGAATCAAAACTAATGTCAAACCAAAAGCAGAAACCATGAACTCATTAAGAAACAGGGTCAACCTGATCGGTAATCTTGGTCAGGACCCGGAAACAAAAAAACTGGATAGCGGCAAAAAGGTCACCCGCTTCACTCTAGCAACAAGTGACGATTTTAAAAACTCTGAGGGTCAGAAGATAAAGGAAACCACCTGGCATAATATTGTTGCCTGGAATGGACTCGCAGATGTTGCCGGGAATTATCTGAAAAAAGGTAACCAGGTGGCAGTTGAAGGAAGGATTGTATACCGGAGTTACGAAGATAAGACCGGCGCAACAAGGTATATCACGGAGATTGTGATAAATGATCTTCTTATGATCAAGACACAAAAGGAACAGGTCAAGCAGGAATAATTCGCGGTAGGGCGATTCGTTCGCTGCATTCGGAAGGAGGTGCCTCAAAACACCTCCTTTTTGCTTCTGTCAGCAGATCACAGTGATCAGAAATCAGTTAATTCAACATTGGTCCGGTAATCGCCCAGCAGATGCTCGGCAAAATAATACCACATCATTCTGTCGAAATACGCTGTGGCATTACCGAATCCGTGCCTCTGACCCGGGAGCATCATAAAATCGAACCTTTTGTTCTGCTTGATAAGAGCATCAACCACCCTTAAAGTATTTCCCGGGATGAACATTATTATCAATATCACCATGAACCAGCAGCAGATGACCTTTCAGGTTTTTTGCCAGGTCCTGGTTCTTTTCAACTTCAGCTTTAAATGTTTTCTCAACTTCCTTCTTTTTGTCAAGAGTATCCTTTTTTACATCCTCCCTGGTCTTTTCTTTCTTCTCAACCTCTGTAATTCCGTTATGTGTCTCACCCCACCACTGATTATAGATATTGTTGTCGTGGTTTCCGGATGATGATACTGCAACATCATAAAAATCGGGGTATGAAAGTATCGCTGCAGTTGACATAAAGCCTCCTCCGGAATGACCATAAATTCCAACTCTGTCAATATCAATGAATTTATATTTCTCGGCCAGCTGTTCAATTCCGTATTTATCATCGGCAAGCGCATAGTCTCTCAGGTCGTTATAACCGAAAGTATGGTAATAGTTGCTCCTTTGCGGGCTACCTCCCCGGTGACCAAAATTAACAACAATAAACCCAAGCTGGGCAAGAGCAATATTCTTGCCTCCTGTGAGTGTAAACTGATATGGCACTGATTCGGTCTGAGGACCTGGATACACATAAGAAATCACAGGGTATTTCCTTGTTGAGTCAAAATTGAATGGCTTGTACATCACACCATAAAGATCAGTCACCCCGTCTTTTGCTTTTACTTTAATTGTCTGAGGCATCTTCCATCCCATCTGGTAAACCTGTGAAATATCGGCCTTTTCCAGCCGCAGGAGAATATTTCCTGCATTATCACGCAGGACGGCTTCCGGCACCATATCAACCCTTGAATAGGTATCGACGAAGTATTTGTTTGATTTCGACATTGAGAAAGAGTGATTTGCCGGCTCCTTTGTGATCAGAGTCATGCCCCCTTTATCAAGGGATGCCTTATACTTCATGCTGTAATACGGGTGTACTCCCTCCTCTTTTCCGAAAGCCTCGAAATAGAGCACTCTTCCAAGAGAGTCGATACGATCGATCCTGCCTGTCACAAAATACCCGTCAGTAATTTGTCTTTTCAGTTTACCCGCTCCATCATAAAGATAAAGCTGACCCCAGCCTGTACGTTCTGACCACCAAATTATGTCGTTGCCTTCATTAAGAACTGACAGCCGTGAATACTCATTATTGAAGTAGGGCCATGTTTCTTCGCCGAAAAGGACTGTTACGCGCCAGTTTCAGCATTTACAAGACACACATCCAGGTTTTTAAGCAGCCTGTCTTTCCTGATAACAATTAGCTTATTTGCCTCCTCCTGTGATGACCATTCCACATCGATAGTCTGGTCCTTCCATTTTCTAAGATCTACATTTACCCGATTTTTTGTAGCAACATCAAATATTACAAGCTCAGGTTGCGGAACAAATTCTTCACCCGGCATTGAATACCTGTACGTTTCAAGTTTAGGCCGTGGCTGAGTAAGGACATCTATTACGAAAAGATCCTTTACTTTCCGTTGATCATCCCTTATAACATATAATTTCTTTTCGTTCTTGAACCATTGAACATTCGCTTTTACCTTTTTATTCTTTACTAGTATCTTCCCCATTCCTGTAACCTGCAAAGCTATAATATCTTTCTCCATCGGTAGTAAGCTGAATCTCTACGCTGTCTTTGTCCTTTGGCCTTCATCAGGTAAAGATTATGGTTTTTGGCATAAGCGATCCAGGTACTGTCAGGGGAGTAAGCTACCCAGGAAGGCTTTTTCTCTTTCCCTATCGTATCCTTTATAACAAGCTTCTGAGTAGTAATGTCATAAACGAAATTTTATTGAGTCAACCTGGAACGTGAATTTTGTTGTGCTCTTTTTCTCAAATTTTAATTCCTTGATCGGAAGGTCGAGCTCATTATAAGGATGATGGGTCAGTTTACGCAATTCAGCTGCCATATACCTGCTGTCGAACAAAAGCTGCTTTGATCTTGTTGCTGCATTAACGTAGTAAAAATTCTTTCCTGAGGAGGTTTTAAAGGAATACCAGAAAATATCTGATTCTTCAATCCAGGAAGGATTCACCGACAGATCGCCATATCTGGTGGCACAGGTTTTCTTCCCTGAATTTCTCAGCAGCTTTGAAATCAGCCTTTTGGGAATAAGCAATGGTATTGCACAAGGCAAACAGAACAATAGGTATAAGATGTCTCATATTTTTTCGGATTGAATGTGGTTCAATTTTAAATAAAGGGAAATACATTTTAAAGCATATATGCCATTTATGTATAAAAGAAGAAAATAATTGAAACAAAAGAGGAATAAATATATAAATTATACTTTTGCCATTCAGATAAAATTTTCCTTCAATCCGGGAAATGACTATGAAAAAGATACTCCCTTTAATAATCATTCTGCTTTCTGGATGTCAGGCACTATATAATCAGATAGTCACCTCTCACGGAAATCCAATTGCCGAAATATTTACAGATTTCCATCTTAATATCAATGACACGTCAAAAACAACAGGATTCAATCTTAACAGGGCATATCTTGGTTACAGTTTTTTGCCTGCCAGTAATTTTTCAGGAACAATAATTGTCAACATCGGAAGACCGGAGGATCTTGCTCCCGACTCAGAACCAAGGAGATATGCATATTTCAGAGAGGCATCTATTTGCTATTCAACTGAAAAATTTAAAGTATCCTTTGGTATAACAGGGACACGCCTTTTTGATTTCCAGCAAAGATTCTGGGGTAAAAGATATATTGCAAATACATACCAGTCGATTAACGGTTATGGATTTGTGGCTGATCTTGGCGTTGCCATAGATTATCAAATCAGTGATGTTCTAAAAACTGATGTAACAGTCATGAACGGAGAAGGTTACAACAATATCCAGCTCGATAACAGCCTTAAGTCCTCAATTGGATTCACCATTACTCCAGATAACCATTTCGCTATCAGGATATACAGTGATGTTTTAAGAACCAAGGGATTATGGCAGCCAATGCTTTTGGGCTTCATAGGCTTTAAAAACGAGAAACTTACAATCGGAGGAGAGGTCACTTATAAATCCAACCTGGACCTTAACCGCGGGCATCATGCCTGGGGAATTTCCGGGACTGGATCAATAAACATAGTAAAACAAACAGAATTATTTGCCAGATTTGATTATTCGACTTCTGTAATTGCGCCAGGGGATGTCAATCCATGGAATTACCTGAATGACGGAGATTTCCTGGTCCTTGGGATTCAGCACACGTTCAGTGAAAATGTAAAGATTGCCCTTGATCTACCAGGGGAACTACCCATATGCTGCTGAACTTCAAAATTCAGAGGTAATATTTGTAAATGCTTTATTCAAGTTCTGAAGTTACCCTAAGCATCCCTGCCAGCTCTTAGGGCTTTCAAGATTGATTTCAACCACATCATCACCTTTTTGTGCAAAAAGTTTCCTTAGTGACTTTTCAAGGCTTGAAAACGGCAAACCAATAAAAGGTGATGCAGCTCCCAGAATCACCATATTGCCCGACCGGGAAGAACCGGTTTCCTTCGCGATAGCATCGGCATCGATTATTTTGTGGTTTTTAACTTTCCTGATCTCTTTCAGAATTTCTTCAATGGAGGATAATCAGGGATGTTTATGAAAGGAACTGAATTTGTGACCAGCCAACCTTTAATTGAAAGCCATGGGCAGATACCTGAGCGATTCCATTGGTTCAACTGAAATAATCAGGTCTCCTTTCCCGTAAGGGTATCAGGTCAGAAGAAATCGGCTTTATGTGAAAGCCTGAGATGAGATTGCACATCGCCCCCGCGCTGGCTCATTCCATGCACTTCAGCCTGCTTCAGAAACAGGTTATTCTCAATTGCTGCCAGTCCAATTACCGCAGCTATTGACAGTATTCCCTGACCTCCGACTCCTGATAAAATTATATCGCTTTTCATTCTGGTTCATTCTTTACTGTTGCTTCCGGATGTTTCAGCTTTCCTTCTTTTGGAGGCTGTCTGAATACATTCACGCCTGGAAATAATCACTGAAACACCTTTATAGCTGAATTCCTCCTTCATTGTGCGTACATTTTCCTCATGATTTTTACGCAACGGGACTAATGACCCTGATATGTTCCCGTGCAACACCAATACCTTCGCATATTTTTTCGATCCGCCCTGTAGCCATGTGATTTCTGACCCCCGGTCATGCCTGTTGTCTGATTGTCGGATATTATTATTGTGACCGGTGATTTTTTTACGACTGCATCAAGAAGCCCGGTCATTCCCGAATGAGTGAATGTAGAATCGCCGATAACTGCCACTGACGGACGCAGACCGGCATCAGCTGCACCTATTGCCATGGTGATTGATGCCCCCATATCAACACAGGAATTTATAATATTGAAAGGTGGCAGAGCACCCAGGGTATAGCAACCAATATCGGAAAAAACGCCTTGACCTTTAAAAGGCTTTAGAGCTTCAATTACGGCTTTAAAGGTGTCAGCATGACCACAACCCTTACAGAAGGAAGGAGGTCTCATCCTGACTATTTCCGGCACCCTCATGGAAGGTATGAAATTCATTCCGATTGCTTTGGCTACTATTGCAGGATTAAGCTCACCATCGCGAGGAATTGCACCCTCAAGGCGGCCCAGTATTTTTATCTGGCTGTCAAGAATTCCCCTGAGAGCTTCCTCTATCAAAGGGTAACCTTCTTCCAGTACAAGTACTTCCTCGCACCTGTCTGTAAGATCTTTTATTATATCTTTTGCGAATGGATACGCTGTGATTTTCAGTACCGGGAAATCGGGTCCCCCGTCTGAAAAATTCTCCATGAGATAATTATATGCTATTCCGCATGTAATAACTCCTATCTTCCTGTTTTTACCATCTCTGAAGACATTATGTTTGGTAATCCTGTGGTCATATTTCAATGATTCATAAGTCGAGAGCAATACCTTATATTTCCTTCTGGCAATTGCAGGAAGGAGAACAAATTGCCTGGGATCGGAAGGAAGATGAAAAGTTTTTTCCGCTTCGGCAGGTTTGCGCCTGATGGCGGAGCGTGAATGAGCCAGGCGTGTTGTAATGCGAAAAAGTACAGGACTCCGGTATTTCTCGGACAAGTCAAAAGCATCAAAAACCATAGTGTATGCCTCCTGCTGATTTGAAGGCTCAAAGACCGGAACAAATGCGAATTTGCCATAAAACCTTGAATCCTGCTCGTTCTGGGAAGAATGCATCGATGGATCATCAGCCGAAACCACAATGAGGCCACCATTTATTCCTGTCACAGCAGAATTGATGAACGGATCCGCTGCAACATTCAGTCCTACATGTTTCATGGCTACCATGGCTCTTTTTCCCGCGTACGACATACCCAGTGCTGCCTCCAAAGCGGTTTTTTCATTCGATGACCATTCCCTTTGAATACCTCGTTCTGCAGCCTCAGCTGAGGCTTGAATGTATTCCATTATTTCAGTTGAAGGGGTACCCGGATAGGCATATATACCGCTCAGACCTGCGTCCATGGCACCCTGGGCTATTGCTTCATCGCCAAGTAAAAGTAGTTTTTGCATATCATTGTTAATAATGACAGATTGTAAAGAGAAAAATGAGCCAGTATAAAAATACCAGATTAACTTTACATTGGAAATTTATTAAAAATTAGTTAAAAGTTTTAAGGTTCCGCGCAATATTGTTTAATTTGCGAGCCCTTGCCATAAGGCTTGGTGTTGAATATTATCAGAAATTGATTTGACCAGACTTAAATATACCATATTTTTCTTTCTTATACCTTTCTTTTTCTTAAGTGGTCAGATCCAGATAAAAGAAAGGTTTTTCCAGGTCAGCGGACTAATTACTGACGCGGATAATAAACCTTTGACGAATGTTGGTGTTATTTCCCTGATGCTTAAAAGAGGTACACTCAGTGAAAGGACCGGTATTTATTCAATAACAAGCACACCCGGTGACACAATATTTTTCAGAGCTCTGGGTTTTAAGAAGAAGTTTATTGTAATGCCGGTTGATTTTGAAGGGAAACGCTTTAATCTGGATGTTGTATTGAGCTCTGATACAATTCCGATAGAAAATGTGGTTGTTATGCCATGGAAGAGTTATAGCGAGTTTATTAAGGATATGACAACTCCTACACCGGTAGCGCCTGAAATTGAAAATATGAACAAAAATATTGCTTCAGTTCAGGCCGCGGTTTCAAATGATGTCGGAGTAAGGATTTCTCCCGAGGCAGGCTACAGACTTGCGATGCAGCAGAACTTCAATAACCTCGCAACAAGAGGCCAGTATCCCGTCAATAATCTCCTGAACCCTTTTGCATGGGCTAAATTTATTAACGGTATGAAGAACGGATTGTTGAGAAATCAGCATATCGACAAACCTGCCAGGATAAAGGCTAAAAAGAAGGCTAAAAAAAGAGGATGAAGTACGATGGCAAAATAGTAGGTATTCTTGGAACTGTGATATTGCATCTGATGGCAGGAATTATCTTTATGTCCTTCAAGCTTCATTCATTAAAAACCAAGGAAAAGGATCCTGAAAAGTTCGAGATAGAATTTGCTGCTATTGAAGAGCAGAAGGCAAAGCCCAAGCCAGTTGAACTGCCCCCTACAACCGTTGAAAATATCCTGCACGATGACGCCGAGATGCTTAACATTGCCAGGAACCTGGCCAACAAAAGTGATGTAAAGACCGATCCAAAGGAGTATATAAATGAAGTCAAGGATGAACTGATAAAAAGCGGAAAGCTCAGTACCGATAATTATATTGATAATCCGAGAAACAACGAGCAATCTGCAGAGGACGAGCAGTTTTTACTTGAAAAACAGGCGGAAAAGGATAAGGAGGTTGAGAAACCCAAGCTATCTCAGGAAATGGCAGCCAACTACAAGGGTCCGACCAGGATTTATTATGATCTTCAGGGTCGAAATCACACTTATCTTCCGATTCCAATCTATAAATGCCAGGGCTCAGGAAAAATTGTGCTTATAATCGATGTTAACCAAAGGGGATTAGTTGAAAATGCCAGTGTGATTAACAGTGAAAGCACTACAAATGATGACTGCCTGATCGAAACAGCTATTGGCACTGCGCTTATTTCGCGTTTTGAGCCAAATTTAAATGCCCCAAGAATTCAGAAGGGCACTCTCACCTATGTTTTTGTGGCGCAGTAAGTTAGTCTTGCAGTCTTGCGGTCTTAAAACTCGAAAAAATCCTGTTTTATAGATTGAAAGAATTATTGTCCCAGGAATAAGGACTGATAACTTCAGGAGTATTCCTGTTGGCTGATTTGTTATTCACAAGGCTACTGATTGTATGGGCTTTTAAAATTTCAGACGGGCAGGGTTTAAGAAGTTTTAGCGCATCCTCAGGAGATGTTGTAAGACTGATCCATTTCCATTCATCGGATCTGTCAAGAATTACCGGCATTCTTTTTTTTGAGTTATGGATCACTGCCATAAGATCGTTGGCTTCGGTAGTGATAATGGAGAATGTATTGAAAATTTCACCTGTACTTGTTTCAACCCAATGATCGAAAATTCCCGCAATAGAAAAAATCTGATCACTGGCATGATAAATGTACCATGGTATCTTCTTATCGCCGGCATGCTGCCATTCAAAGAATCCTTTAACGGGAACCAGGCATCTTTTTGATTTAAAAGGTTTTGAAAATGATGGCCTGGAATTGACACTTTCTCCCCTGGCATTGAAGGTCTTGTACCTGATTGTATTGGCATCATCAGTATTTCTCGTCCAGGATGGGATTAATCCCCATCTCAGAAGCTGAATGCGGTCGGGAGCCCCGGAACAGATTGCCGGCAATTCCGGAAGTCCGAATGCGTGATAGTAGTAGCTTGGTTGATATCTGTCGTGGTCAGGAAATGTAGCTCCATACCTGTTCTCAAGCTCATCTTTGACAAGATTCACATTAACAGAAAAGCACATGGCTGTCTCAATTAATTCCGGCCAAATCTATTTTGATGGGTAACGGAAGGGAGTTATCAAATAAGTCGTATTCAGGCCATTCCTTTATCTGCATCAGCGCTTTTGACATTGTCCTGTTAATGTAGGAATGAATTTCGGGGCCGTTCCATGCACTCGAATTCAAAAGAACAACCCAGGATATTCCATCGGGCTGCCTTTTAATCATAGCGGCAGTTCCCGAAAACGATCCTGTCCTCATCCAGTTGCCATCCATCAAAGTTGTTTTCCACCCTACCGGGGCAAATCTGTTGTTCACATCAGTCATAAAGCTGATACTCTGGTCGTTTAGAATATCTGTTCGTGAATCAAATCCATCCACAGCCAGAACAAGGCGTAAAAGGTCAGGTGCAGTAGCCAGCCAGGATCCGGCTCCTCCAAGTGTTTCGATGTCATTCCCGCCGTAGGATGCAGGAACCATTTCTCCCGTACCATAAATTGACGGCTTCTTAGGCATGCCGGCAGGCTCATAGTATGAAACTTCAAAGGGCGCTTTCTGATTGGGCAGATTCTTTGCAAGGACCATATCATATGCGCCCAACGGCTCCAGGAATGTTCTCCGGCAGTATTCATCATAAGACATACCTGAAATCTTTTCAATCACCAGTCCTAAAATACTATAGCCAAGATTTGAATACGACCGGCCTGCACCGGGGGTGAAATGAAGCCGCTTTCCGAGAGCAAATCTGACGATTGTTTTTGTGTCGAACGGGAAGGCTGATCTTCATCTGATCAGCTATCACCCAAGGCATAAACATCTGATCGCCCCATCTTTGTGACCACCCGCCTTCATGGCTGAGAAGATGGCTCACCGTTATATCAAATGCCCTTTTATCCTTCGGATGACAGTAACATGAATCATTAAGGATCCCTTCCGGACCAAAAACTTTATCATCAAGAGATAACCTCCCTTCTTCACATAGTTTCATGATAGCCACGGCTGTCACAAGCTTGGATATGCTTGCAATCCTGAATTTGCTGTATGGCTGAGTTTCAATCCCGGCAGCTGAATCAGCAAAACCAAATCCTTTTGCGTAAACCAGTTTTCCGTCCCTCGCGATTGCAACGGATGCTCCTTCAATAGACCATCTCTTCATAAACGATTGAATAACCGTTGCGCATCCGTCAAATTCAGTACCAGAAGAATTTGAATTTGTCAGCCTGATATTAGCCGGCGCCATTTTTTCATATAATCCCTCCGGTTTTTCGATAGCTCCCGGATCATAACTGATGAAAATGGCCAGTAGAATTGTTAAAAATATCTTTTTTGATGTACCCAATAATTCCATCATTAATGCTGCAAAAATATAAGTTTTCTTTTCAGAAGCGCAATGTATTCAGAATTTTCACAAGAATTTTAACTTTTAATTTTGACAAATATTGCTTTTTTGTATTGAATTTTTCATGCGGAAAAAGCCAAAAAGTTAACTTTGTGAACATGTTATCGACAAGGAATTTATTCTCACTGGTCCTGATCTTAATTGCAGTTTCCATTTTACCGGAAGAAATTTTTGCTCAGGCAGAGGTTGCACCCGACACTTCCTCTTACCTGCCTTACTATTACGATGGTGCGCTTGAATACAATCTGATGGTGGCTGCCTCAAAAGGATATGATTCTGAAGTTGAGAGGTTTCTGAAGATGGGTGCTGATATTGACGGGGAATCGGATGAAGGTGCGACACCACTTGTTTTTGCTGTTGCAAATAATCACCTGAGCACAGTCAAATTACTTCTTAAACATGACCCGGATGTAAACAAGAAAACATCGAGCAGTGAAACACCGCTTATCATTTCGGTTAAGAATCTGAATGCTGACATTGCCGAGGCTTTGATCCGAGCGGGCGCCGATGTCGACCTGGCTGACAAAAATGATGTCACTCCCCTGCATTTTGCAGCTATTTACGGCGGTTTTAATGTAGCGGACGTCCTTTTGTACTATGAGGCTGACTGTAATAAAAAAGCAATTGACGGTACAACTCCCCTGATGGCGGCCATTTGGTCGGGGTACCCCGATGTTGCCGATTTGCTTATCCAGAACGGAGCTAACATGGAGGCGAGAGATAAAGACGGATTTACCCCATTTCTTATTGCGGCGCAAAATGGTGATACACTTTTGATGAACCTGCTTCTGAAAGAGGGAGTAGATCTTTATGAAAAAAACATTTTTAATTATAATGCCCTTGCTCTTACAATTGAGGCAAATCAAAAACCGGCATTTGAATTCCTGCTGTCGAAAGGAGACAAATGGGCCTCCGCTGATAAGGAAGCCGTGAATCCATACCGTGTTGCATCAGTCTTCGGAAGAGGTGAGATGATAAAGATTCTTGAAAAGAACAATATAAGCGGCCGGCAGGGACTTAAAATAGATGAAATCTCCTTTAATATCTCAACGAGGTTTAATGTCAGGGATTACTATACCGGGGCTGCCATCGCATTTAAAGAACCCACAATCAATGCCGGATTTATAATCGGCTCCGATATTAAACCAGTTTATACGAGAATCCTGATGAAAACCGGAGAAAATACTTATTACCAGTACTTTGATAAAAGTTCATTAGTATTTGCCGGGATATTTAAGGATTTTACTCTTGCAGAGTACAAGTCAGGATTTAAAATTGCAGTTTCAGCCTCACTTTCTGCAGGTTATACACTGGGGAGCAAATTTAAGGGCACTGAAATTACAGCCGGGAAAAAATTGAGAATAATTCCGGCTGCCGCTCTGAAATTTCAGAAGAACCATTTAATTTTCTCGTCTGGACTTGAATACACAAACACTGAATTTTACAAAATCGGGCCTTTGTGGTTAAGATTCGGATTTGCCTATAACCTCTTCCTTAGCCAGACAAGGTCCCCGGTTAAGATGATAAAATGGTACTGATATTTATGAAAAAACTTTTAAGGTTGTCATCCTTTCTTATTCTTATGTTAAGTTTTTCATGTGAAGAACAGGGATGGTTTGTTAATTGTTCCGATTGCGTTTCGGAGGAACCTGAACAGGCAGAAGTCAGTTTAAAGCTTACGAATATTGAAGCATCGGTTCAGGTTCTTGTTTATGATGGTGAAATTGAGGACAATGTAATATATAAGTCTGTTGAAGCATTTGATACTAAGTACAGCATTTGGGTCAGTCTTAATAAACTGTATACCTTTACTGCCAGATACGTAATTAACGGTAATGTCTACATTGCAGTTGACTCTGCCACACCCAGGGTAAAATATACAAAAGATGAATGTGATGATCCCTGCTACTTTATTTATGATAAAGGAGTGGATCTGCGGCTCAAATACCGGGCAGCGGGGGATTAATCACCGGACTGTTTTCAGGCGGCACCTTCATATTTAAAAAGCGGAACTCCTGCTGCAGCTTTCTCCTTCATAGTTTTGATTTCTGATTCCGTAAGAGGTTTCAGATCATCCTTCAGGCCAAGCGCAATCCTGAACAATTCAGCTTCTCCGGGAGGAACTGCCGCGGTAACAGGATGAGACAAAGTAAACCGTAGTCCCATTCTTATATCTTCAGGAGAAACGAGGGGCTCGTACCAGCATTTGGGATATTTAGAACGGTCAGCTCCTTCAGGCCATGGGCCTTTGGCCATCGCCTTGAGTGCAAGTATACCCATTTTCTTTTCCTGAGCCTTTGCCAGCACCTGAGGGCCAAAATTACCTGAATACCATGTGGCATAATTAAACGGGAATAAAATAGTGTCAAAATCAAAACGATCCATCATGGCCAAAGCTGCTTCAACCGAATGTGCGGAAAATCCCAGAAATCTGATTTTGCCTTCCTTCCGGGCCTCAAGAAAAGTCTCCATTGCACCGCCTGGTCTGTGGATTGTATCAACATCCCTGAGGGAAGTAACTGCATGATGTTGATAAAGATCAAAATGATCTGTCCGCAGGTTTTTCAAAGACTGCTCCAGTTCTTTACGTGATCCATCCCTTGTTCTTTCTCCCGTCTTGCATGCAAGAAAGACAGTTTTTCTGTAGGGCTGAAGGGCAGGACCAAGTTTTACCTCCGCGTCCCCATAAGATGGTGCCACATCAAAATAATTGATCCCTCCGTCGATTGCCAGCTTAACCAATGCTGAAGCAGTTTCCGGGGCAGCATCTTTAACCACAATTCCTCCAAATCCGATCATCGAAAGCATTTCCCCTGTCTTGCCCAATGATCTTTTTTCGATCTTGCCAGGTATGGTTTTCCGGGTAATCTTGCCAAGATCTGCAGGAAAAATACTGATCACAGGCGCAGCCAGTGCTGTTGCTCTGATAAAATCACGACGTTTCATAGTATTTAGCTTAAGTATTTAACTGTACAACTTAAAAAGATAAACATTTGTTCACAATAATCCAAATATTGTTTCCTGCAGTTCAGGCAGATTATCGCAGTCTGAAAATCAAATCTGCGAATATCTGCCCTCTGGCAGGCAGGTCTGCAACATCAGCGTGAAATTCCTGATCATGAGCAAATTAAATATTAAATACCGGTTTAGTTTTATAAACTATATCCGATTTATTGTAGTAAACTTTTTCAAGGAACAGACCGCTTGGAGGTGCGGTAAGTTTCGCAGGAATATCTGACCTGCTCCTGAAAAAAGAACCTACTTCTTCAGGACTGATTTTACCTCTGCCAACCTCAACCAGGACACCGGTCATCCGCCGCACCTGCTTCCAAAGAAAATGAGATCCTATTACATGAAAAACCAGCAGATCACCGTATTCATCAACCTTTGAGTGTATGATTTCAACTTTGGTGGAACCTTGTTCCTGGCTTTCATCGGTGAAGGATTTATAATCCTTAAGCCCTGTAAAATATTTCGCCCCTTCATTCATTCTGTTGATATCGAGCAGGTCCTTGATCCACCATACATACTTCTTTCCGAAAGCGGTTCTTCGTCGGCTTATCTGATAGATATAGCTCCTCGCAACAGCATCGTGCCTTGCATGAAATTTCGGATCAGCATTCTCAACATTCAGAATGCATATATCCGGAGGAAGCCTGTCGTTAATCCCGTATTTTATCTTCAGGAGCGGCAATTCAGTATGAACATCAATATGTGCAATCTGGGCAATTGCATGTACTCCGCTATCGGTCCTTCCGGCTCCATAGATTTCCACCGTTTCACTGCCAAACAATTCCCTTCCGGCATCTAATATTTCTCCGAGGATTGATTTGCCTCCCTTTTGCATCTGCCATCCAGAATAGCGGGTTCCTTCGTATTCAATTGTAAGTTTAAAACGCGACATATTTTATTTTAAAGACTTAAAGTTATCAAAATTAGTAAAGGGGACAAGATGTGGGATATTAGATAAAAGACAAATTATATCTTTGGCTTTACAAATTCTTATCGCTATGGAAAATTCTTTCTTTAACTCCGACCTTTTCAGCTATGCAATCATGCCCCTGTTGATCTTCATGGCAAGAATCTGTGATGTTTCGATCGGGACACTCCGCATAATTTTTGTTTCCAAGGGTAAGAAAAACATTGCCCCTTTCCTCGGATTTTTTGAGGTGCTTATCTGGATAATTGCAATAAGCAAAATAATGCAGAATCTCAATAATTATGTCAATTATGTCGCATACGCTGCAGGATTTGCGACAGGCAACCTGGTGGGGATGATAATAGAAGAAAAGCTCGCAATGGGGATCATGATGATAAGGGTTTTCACCAATGAGAGAGGTATGGAACTTGTTAAAATTCTTAATAACAGCGGATTTGGAGCTACAACAGTTGAAGCTCACGGAGCTAAGGAAAAAATCAGTATCATCTATTCCATAGTTCACCGCCATGAACTTGAAAAAGTTCTTGATGTCATTAATGATTTCAATCCAAAGTCGTTCTTTACTATTGAAGATGTAAAAGCTGTCAATGAAGGAATATTTCATCCCCGTAAACCAGATAGTATATTCCCTTTTGCCGATATTATGAGAGAATGGAGAAAAGGCAAATAGGAAAGACAAAAAAATAAAGCAGTCCATAGGATCCCATCCTGTGGAGGAGTTGACTGAAAAGTAAAAATATTTCAAGTTTCGAACATATAAGTATTTAACTTACTTTTGAGTATTATCATAATATTCACACCACAATGGATCAGATTTCAAATCATCCGCTCTACAGAGTTCATACGATTGACACTGCAATGAGTTCCTTATGGGACTTTTACAAAAAACGGTTTCTTCCCTTGTTTGGAATTTCTTTTGTGATGGGATTGATATTGCAGTACCTTTCAACTTTGGTAAATATTACTGAACTTCAGTCACTTACTGATATAAATGAAATGATGTCCAGGCTAAAGGAATATATATGGCCAATGCTTCTTGTTTCTTTATGCGGTTTACTGTTTACAACAATGCTTCACTACTATGTTATATATAATCCGCTGGATAAAGAGAACACTATATTCCGGTCCATATGGAAATCCCTCAGGTATTTTATTCCGTACCTGATAATAATGATTCTTTTAGCAATTGCCGGATCTTTTGCACTTTTTCTGGGACTTCTTTTACTTGTTGTAGGAATTCTTTTCGCTGCTATTTACATTATGACCATTTATCTCTTTATACTTCCGGCTATGATGGTTGAGGGACCCAATATTGCCAATACGATAAGCAGGTCAATAACCCTGGCTCACAGGAACTTCTGGTCAAATATCGGGTGGACTGCAGTGTTTGTGATAATACTGCTCGTGGTAACTACTGTTCTGTCAGGATTTATTCTTCTGCCTTTCACCGGCACATTTCTGAAAGCTTTCACCAGTCCGGCAGAAGCAACAGCACTTATTGAAATCACAACCAAACCCCTTTACATCATACTTTCGGCGATACTCAATGCAATTACATTCCCCCTTCTGCCCATATTTGCCTGCATCCTTTATTTCAACGGCAGAGCCCGTGAAGATAAGAAGGCGGAATCTATAACTTCAGATGACAATAATGGTAAACTAAGGGTTGAGGATCTTTATGCAAAACCGCGCATTGACGAAAATGAAATAAAGCACGAAGACAAGTAAAACAATATAAGTCTGTAACGTCTTTCAATTTTGAAAGTCTCAACTGTATGGCTGCATGACTTAAATTTTGTTTTCCCCTTTCACATAACCGAAGTTTGCCAGAATTCCTCCATCAACATAAAGAATATGTCCGTTGACGAAGTCACTGGCCTTTGAGGCAAGGAACAGTGCAGCATTTGCAACATCCTCAGGTTCTCCCCATCTGCCTGCTGGAGTGCGAGTCATCACCAGGTCGTTGAACGGATGTCCGTTTTCACGGATTGGTGCCGTCTGTGAAGTCGCAATATACCCGGGTCCGATCCCATTGATCTGGATGTTATACTTTGCCCATTCACATGTCATATTCTGTGTAAGAAGCTTCAGTCCTCCCTTTGCTGAAGCATACGCTGACACGGTATTTCTTCCGTAAACGCTCATCATGGAGCACATATTGATAATTTTACCGCTTCGCTTTTGAATCATGCCGGGGACGACCCTTCTGGCGACGATCAACGGCGCGATCAGGTCAACATCTATGACCTGCCTAAAATCCGCTACCGGCATATCAAGTATCGGTATTCTTTTAATAATTCCGGCATTGTTAACGAGTATATCGATGTTGCCCGCATCTCTCTCTATTTGCGATATTCCCTTATCAACAT
Organism: uncultured Bacteroidales bacterium; assembly: GCA_963831935.1. Taxonomy (GTDB): domain Bacteria; phylum Bacteroidota; class Bacteroidia; order Bacteroidales; family VadinHA17; genus LD21. The sequence continues at coordinate 27,064 of CAWHSH010000007.1, read as the reverse complement.
CTTTTTCGTCAGTGACGTTGAAGATGAGAGTGTAAACATCATGTCCTTCCTTTTTAAAGGCATCCTTGCATAAAAGGAGCTTCTCTTCCTGAATGTCGTTGATGCATACCGCTGCACCTGCCTTAGCAAGTATCAGGCCTATAGCCAGTCCGATACCGTGCGTTCCCCCGGTTACGAGGGCAACTTTCCCGGTTAAGTTGAATAATTCTTTCATTTACCTATTTATTATTTATTCTCTGCGGAACTCTGTGGCTGCTCTGTATAACTCTGATAAAGAACAAAATCTAAAAACTTTCACAGAGATCGCAGAGAATGCACGGAGGGTCGCAGAGGAAGGTTATTTTAGTGTATCTGGATAACGAACATCCTGATCACCATAATCGAGATTCTCACCTGCCATACCCCAGATGAAAGTATAGTTTGATGTACCTGCTGCACTATGGATGCTCCATGATGGTGAAAGGACAGCCTGTTCATTTTTCATCCAGATATGCCTGGTCTCTTCAGGATCGCCCATAAAATGACAAACTGCTTGTTTATCAGGCACCTCGAAATAAAAATAAGCTTCCATTCTCCTGTTATGCGTATGGACCGGCATTGTGTTCCAGACGCTGCCCGTTTTAAGTTCGGTCATTCCCATCTGCAGCTGACAGGTCGGGAGAATGCTATTTACCAATAGTTTATTAAGTGTCCTGTGATTTGAAGCCTCCGGAGAACCAAGGATAACGATCTCAGCCTCTTTCAGGATCACTTTTCTGGATGGATATTTATGATGGGCAGGCGCTGAATTAATATAAAGCTTTGCCGGTCTGGCTTTTTCTATCGATTTGAAATTGACGTCTTTAGTCTCTTTTCCAAGGTACAATGCCTCTTTGAATCCTATTCTGTAGGTTATTCCTCCTGCTTCGATCTCTGCTTCCCCTCCAACGTTTATTATTCCCATTTCTCTTCTTTCAAGAAAATAAGAAGCCTTCAGATCATCAGGTGTCTCCAGTTTAAGGCTTCTGTTTACCGGCATTACCCCTCCAACTATGTATCTGTCGTATAATGAATAGACAAGCGAAATATCATCAGGAAGAAAGATGTTTTCAATCAGAAATTCTTTTCTTAATCTTCGTGTATCATAGCTTTTTACATCTTCCGGGTGACCAGAATACCGAAGTTCTGTTTTCATAATATGTAGCTTAAAAGTTTATTTACCAAGCAATGCCTCAAGTACCGGATAATTGATTTTGCATTTCTCAATCTTAACATTTTCAGCCAGCTCCGCCAATGCAGTTTTTGCTTCTTCCTCGGAAGGTTTTGCCCCTTTACCGGCCCAGTAGTCAATGATCTTCCGGTAGCCGGCAGGTATTGTTACGTTCATAATACCGCTTTCCGATCCGACTTTTTTTAAAGTCCACCATGCCCAGCCTATATTATTGTTCTCCAGTAAATTAATGACTGACCTATACCAATCATTTTTGTTTTCACCCGATTCACCCATCCAGATTGGCACATTAAACTGCTCCCTTATATCGATGTACTTCGTTATAGATTCCAGGGTAGGCTGATTCCAGTATTTGTGAAAACTGTAAGCCATGTTGTTGTCCCAGGGCGGTGTGAGACCGGTATAGTCATTTGCAAACTGATTACCTTCAATAAATATAATATGATTTGGATCGACAGAACGAATTGCATTTGTTATCTCAAGAAATAGCTTTTTCAATGGCTCATTACCTTCCATTTTATAGTTTGTTTCGTTGAGAAGATCATACCCTCCTATCCATTCCTCATTTGCGTATCTTGAGGCAAGTTTTTTCCAGAGAGCAATGGTTTTAATCTGGTTATAACTGTTTTCCCAGAGCCGTGGTTTGGTAGTGTCAACATCTGCGATAGGCTTGTCATTACCCTGTCCTCCTGGCGCAGCGTGCAGGTCGAGGATCAGGTAAATCTTATTTTTCTTACACCATTCAAGAAGCTTATCAGTAAGGTCAAATCCCGTTTTAAGCCACGTATCCTGGCCCCTGACAGGTTCCTGTTCAATTGGCAAAGTAAAAAGGTTATAATGCATAGGCAAACGGATTGAATTAAAACCCCATGCTTTAAGGGAGTCAATATCCCTTTCCGTGATCATGTTATTCAGCCAGTTTGAATAGAATTTATCGCAATTGCTTTTACCGATCAGACCGGTAATTTTTGCTTTGATATCATATTGGGCAACGGCTGCTTCCGACAGCTGAAGCATATATGGTTCCTGTAGCATCCATCCGCCCAGACCAATTCCCCTGAGAAGAACATTTTCTCCTTTGCCATTAATTATTTGTTTTCCGCCAGCCTTCAGAAAGCCCTGGGAAAACAAATTATTCTCAGGAAGAAAAATGATCACTGATAACAGAAAGAATCCTATTAAACTTTTCATAATTTATTTATTAACAATTATTTCGTGCCAATATTTTGACCTCAAATGTATTTAATTCCTTTGCGAAATTTGCGGATATCTTTGCGTTCTTTGCGGTTAAAGGATTTGAAAAACCAGGTAATAAAATACTTTTATCTTATTTACATCCCCCTAACCCCCTTCAAAGGGGGAATTTTTATAATCTCTATCACCTATTTACATCATTTCTCGCCTCTAATCCATTATACATTTCTTGTCTTTACGCCATTTAGTTATTGTACTTTTAGTCAAAAATTCCCTTCTTGAGCCATTTTATACAGCTGGGTACCCGCCATCAGGAAACCGCCTACGCCATAAACTTCAGTCATTTCGCGAGTAACAGCTTTCGGATCGGCTCCGATTGGCTGTATAAAACCGACTTTGCCATCAGGCCATACAGACCTGACCATGCTTTTCCATCCTTTTACAACAGCTGGCAGATAAGCAGATTTATCAAGGTAACCGTTATCGATACCCCAGGCAAGTCCGAAGACAAAGAAGGCTGTCGCACTCATCTCAGGATTGGGGTAACTTGCAGGATCAAGAAGGCTTGCATGCCATGAACCGTCGGGTTGTTGAAGAGAAATCAATCTGGCGGCCATAGCTTTGTATATCATACTGAAATAATCTTTCTGATCATATTTAGGAGGCAGTTCCCTGATTATTATTGGCAGCCCGGCAAAAACCCAGCCATTCCCCCTGCCCCAGAAGATCTTTGCCCCATTGGCTTCATTCCTGTTAAAATAGTTTGAATCCCTGAAATACAGATTTTCGTCCTTATCATACAAATAATCCGTTGTCGCCCTGTATTCCCTGTACATAAAATCGAGATATTTCCTCTTTTTTGTAACATTCGACATTTTTGCCCAGACTGTTGGTCCCATGAACAGGGCATCGCACCATGACCATCGCTGAGTTGACCAGTATTCGTCAGTATTTACGAATTTCAGATCACCTTTAGCCGGATCTTTAAGTATCTGGTCAAGATAAGCCCGCAACGAACTTATCATCTTCCTGTCCCCGTACTTCCTGTATAGTTCTATATACATCTGCCCTACACAATAGTCGTCGGCATGATACCTGCGCAGAGGATTTTTCTGGATATAGTATGTCCAGTTATTAGCAGCTCCTTTTTCTTTAAGCCATTCAAAATAAAAATCGTTGTCAGCGATTCCGGCCCAGTCAACCATTCCCGCGTAAAGTGCTGCATTGGTCCAGTCGGCAGTATGATGGGTAAGTGGTGTTTTAACCTGCCAGTCCGCGACCGCTTTCAGAACACTCTTTAAGGCATCAGGTTCAAGTGCATCATTAAACTGAGAATTTGTCTGTTCCTGGGTGTATCCCGTTATTGAAAGAAGAATCAGCATACCCCCGGTAATGATCTTTGTCTTATTCATGTAATTTTGACTCTCGAAGTATTATCCTTTCAAAAATACAATCTTTGACGGGAAAGACAACAATATCAAATGTTCTTCTTTTGACCTTGCCTTCGAAATATTATTTATTCCGTTGACTTTTTTCGATTCAGCGTCCAATTATTTTGTTATTTTTATTTTCATATTTATTAAAAGGAACTTTTCATCTTTTTAATGATTTAAATGATAAACAATGAAACCTTTTATAAATGAGGATTTTCTTCTGGAGAATAAAACAGCCAGAAGATTATATCATGAATTTTCAGAGCACCAGCCCATAATTGATTTCCATTGTCATCTATCACCATCGATGATCGCTGAGGATCGTCTGTTTGACAACCTCGGGCAGGCATGGCTTGAGGGGGATCATTATAAATGGCGTGCCATGAGGACCAACGGTATTGACGAGAAATACTGCACCGGAAACGCCACGCCGAAGGAAAAGTTTGACAAATGGGCTGAAACGGTGCCTGCAACAGTCGGTAATCCGCTTTATCACTGGACCCATCTTGAACTTGCAAGATATTTCGGTATCTACGAACTGTTATCTCCGTCAACTTCCGAAAGCATATATGAAAGAGCATCATTAATGCTCCGAACAAAAGAATTCAGCATAAGATCATTAATCAGGAAAATGAATGTCAGGATCATTTGCACTACAGATGATCCAACTGATTCTCTGGAATTTCACAGTAAACTCAGCGATTTTTCAGAAATCAGGGTACTGCCTACATTCCGTCCGGATAATATTATAAAAACTGAAGATCCGTTAAAATTCAAAGCTTACCTTGTCAAACTTGAGGAAGTTTCAGGTGTTACAATAAAAAATCTCAGATCCCTGACTGAAGCTCTTGATAAAAGGCATGGAGTCTTCCATGAAAACGGTTGCCGCCTATCGGACCACGGACTTGAAAGAATCTATTTTACGCCTTTCACGGAGGGGGAAATTGACAGGATTTTCATACAACTGATCAAAGGGGACAACCTCACAATGGAGGAAGATGAAAAATTCAAAACTGCGGTAATGCTTGAGCTGTGCCGGATGAATCACAGGAGAGGATGGACACAGCAATTCCACCTGGGCGCAATGAGAAACAATAATGCACGCATGTTCCGGAAGATGGGGCCTGATACAGGTTGGGATTCCATCGGTATTGTTCAGGATGCGCGGAAAATATCTGAGTTCCTGAGTAAGCTCGATGATTCAGACCAGCTCGCAAAAACCATCTTTTATAACCTTAATCCTGCCGATAACGAGATGATGGTTACAATGACGGGAAATTTCAACGACGGCTCTCAGGCTGTGAAGGTTCAGTATGGACCAGCCTGGTGGTTTCTTGATCAAAAGAACGGGATGGAGAAGCATCTTAAGGATATCTCTTCACTGGGACTGCTGAGAAGATTTGTGGGAATGGTTACCGACTCCAGAAGTTTTCTCTCTTACCCCAGGCACGAGTATTTCAGGAGACTTGTCTGTAACTTTGTTGGAAATGAAATTGAAAAAGGTCTCATTCCTGATGAGGATGAGCTTTTGAAACCTTTGATTGAAGGTATATCCTATAGGAATGCTAAGGAGTATTTCGGATTTTAAAATTATAACCTTCTTCTGCAAAAGCGCGATCTACCATAAAGGGGCTAAAAGTTGGTATTATCTGCTGAATTTTATTTATCGGAAATAGTTTTTCCCCCCGGGTGAATTAAAGGGGATGCAAATAACAAAGGGAAAATAGATAAGAAAAATATTGTTCTTTAAAAGCTTACACACAAGGTACAGGAAAGGCAGGGAGATGCATAGCGGAGTCGCAATATTGAAATAAACAACACAATATGAACGAATTGAATTTAAAAGACAAAATTGCTGTCATTACCGGCGGGGCCGGTCTGATCTGTTCCGAGATGGCGAGAGCACTTGCATTCCAGGGAGTCAGGACAGTAATTGTGGATCTGAATTACCAGGCTGCAAAAAAGGTGGCGGATGAAATTGAAAGGGAATTTAATACCGCATCGCTGGGAATTGCTGCCAACGTTCTGGATAAAGATTCACTTAAGGATTCGAAAAAAATAATAAATGAAAAATTTGGATTTATCAACATCCTGATAAACGGGGCTGGCGGAAATTCCCCCGCAGCTACGACCACAGTTGAAAAAATGTTCGGGTCGGAAGCTGAAAATCCGGCTGACACTTTTTTCGGACTTCAGATGGAGGGCTTTGACAAAGTTTTCGACCTGAATTTCAAGGGAACAATTCTTTCAACGATGGTATATTCCACTGATATGATAAAACAGAAATCGGGAGTCATTTTGAATATCTCATCAATGAATTCCTATCGCCCACTTACAAAAATCCCTGCTTATTCAGCTGCCAAAGCTGCAGTTAATAATTTCACACAATGGCTCGCTGTTCACTTTTCAAAAACCGGTATAAGAGTAAATGCAATTGCTCCAGGTTTTCTTCTTACAAACCAGAACAGGTTCCTGCTGATAGATGAAAAAAGCGGTGAACCAACAGCCAGAAGTAAAAAGATCCTTAACAGCACGCCAATGGAAAGGTACGGTACACCAGAGGAGCTGACGGGAACTTTACTTTATCTGGTTTCGGACCTATCTAAATTTGTCACGGGGATTGTTATACCAGTTGATGGCGGTTTTAGCGCATACAGCGGAGTGTAGGCAGAAGGCCACAGGCGTAAAATCAGATTTGGTTTCATGTGGACTCTGGTCCTTAGCCTGATGCCTGAAATCTTGACAAAATATATATTAATTAACAATTATGATATTATACAAGTCAGGTTCGGAAAATACAGTAATAAGCCCGGAGGAGTTAAAATCGGAGTTGTATTCAGCGCTTGAAAAGCTTGGGCCCAGGAAAAAAGTTCTCGTGGTTCCGCCCGATTGTACCAGGTACCATTCCAGGGCAGGTGATATTACTGCACTGATATACAATTACTACAAGGATAACCTTAAAGATATTCTGCCTGCACTCGGGACTCATGCTCCAATGACCGCAAAGGACCTGCAGTTAATGTTCGGCGACGTTCCCAGGGAATTGTTCAGGGTACATGACTGGAGAAATGATGTGGTCACTGCGGGGGTTGTCCCCGGAGAATTTGTATCAAGGATCACTGAAGGAAAGCTTGATTATTCATGGCCTGCCCAGCTTAATAACCTGGTTTATAAGGGGGGGCACGATCTGATCCTTTCTGTCGGACAGGTAGTGCCTCATGAAGTGGTTGGCATGGCCAATTACAACAAGAACCTGTTCGTCGGGACCGGAGGACCTGAAGGTATAAACAAAAGTCATTTCATTGGCGCGGTTTATGGGATGGAACGAATGATGGGGAAAGCGGATACTCCTGTAAGGAAGCTCCTGAATTATGCCTCGGAAAATTTCATTTCCCATCTTCCTGTGGTTTATATTCATACGGTTATCGGGCGTGATCAAACAGGCAAGCTTGTGATCAGGGGTCTCTATATCGGGGATGATAGCACAGTATTCACCCTGGCTGCAGATCTATCAATAAAAGTAAATTTTATTGTGGTTGGTGAACCTTTAAAAAAGGTTGTGGTCAACCTCGATCCCGCGGAATTCAAAAGCACCTGGCTGGGAAATAAAAGTATTTACAGAACAAGGATGGCTATGGCCGATGGAGGGGAACTGGTTGTTTTTGCTCCCGGGCTGAAAGAGTTTGGGGAAGACAGGGAGATTGACAGGCTTATACGAAAATATGGATATCGTGGAACACCGGCCACATTAAAGGCACTGAAAGAGAATGACGAGCTTATGGAAAATCTAAGTGCAGCTGCACATCTTATCCATGGAAGCTCTGAAGGAAGGTTTTTGATAACCTATTGTCCAGGGAATTTAACCCGTGAGGAAATCGAATCGGTGGGCTTCAAATATGCGGATCCTGATGAGATGCAGAAAAGGTACAATACAAAAAAACTCAAGGAAGGATTCAATATAATGACTGACGGAGAAGAAGTATTTTATATTTCAAATCCAGCAACAGGATTATGGGCTTCAAAGAATAGGCTTTCAATGTGAATTTATATGATTAACTGGGGTATCATCGGCTGCGGCAACGTAACTGAACTTAAAAGCGGACCTGCTTTCAGTAAGGTTGAAGGCTCCCGGCTTGTCGCAGTTATGCGGAGGAACGCTGAACTTGCTGAAGACTATGCAAGGCGGCACAATGTCAAGAGATTCTACATCGATGCCGATGATCTGATAAATGACAGGGATGTAAATGCGGTTTACATTGCCACTCCGCCAGCAAATCATGCTGAATATGCAATTAAGGCACTTAAAGCAGGAAAACCGGTCTATATTGAAAAACCAATGGCTTTAAATTACAAAGAGTGCCTGAAAATAAACCAAGCAGCGGAAAAATACCGATTACCGGTTTATGTTGCCTATTACCGCCGGACGCTTCCTGGTTTCCTTAAAATTAAAGAAATTGTGGAATCGGGGCAGATCGGAAAGCCAAGGTTTGTGCAATTACAGATCTACAATTTCCCGTCGGAAGATGAAAAAACAGGAAGGCTTCCATGGCGGGTCATACCGGATATTTCCGGCGCCGGGCATTTCTTTGATCTTGCTTCACATCAGCTTGATTACCTTGACTTTCTCTTTGGTCCGGTTCAGAAGATATCATCGGTTGCACTAAACCAGATGAACCTTTACGAAGCAGAAGATTTTGTTTCTGCAAGTTTTGTTTTTAAGGATAATATTGCATGCACAGGAACTTGGTGTTTTAGTTCTTCCCCCGAAGGGAACAGGGATTCATTTGAAATCGTGGGCGAAAAAGGAATTATAAAGACTTCAACTTTCACATATGAGCCAATCGTCCTTGTCAATGGAAATGGCCGCCAGGAATTTATCAATGAAAAACCTGTAAACATTCAGTACTTATCTTATTGAACAGATAGTCAATGCCTTATCCGGTAAAGGAGAAGTCGTGAGCACCGGAATCACAGCTGCAAGAACAAGCAGGGTAATGGATGAAGTGGTAAAAGAGTATTATGCAGAAGACAAAAGATAAAGTATGCTGGTATACTGGTTACCGGTTACCGGTTACTAGTGTTGTAGCTACCATACTAAAAACGAGCAACCAGTAACAAATTAACCATAATCTATTTAAATTATGAACAATCAATCAGATATCGGATTAATCGGACTGGCAGTAATGGGTGAAAACCTTGTATCTAAATATGGAGAGCAAGGGTTTTCGTGTAACTGTCTACAACCGTACCACAAAGAAAGTCGACGATTTTCTTGCCGGCAGGGCAAAAGGCAAGAATATAACAGGTGTACATACTGTTGAAGAACTGGTTAAATCGCTAAAGCGTCCCAGGAAAGTAATGATAATGGTAAAGGCCGGCAGTGCGGTAGATGAAATGATCAGTACATTGCTCCCTCTGCTTGAAAAGGGCGATGTTATAATAGATGGCGGAAATACTCATTTCCCGGATACAAACAGACGTACAGCACTGGTCGAAAGCAAGGGAATGCTGTATATTGGGACTGGAGTTTCAGGTGGTGAAGAGGGCGCCCTGCTCGGTCCGTCAATTATGCCCGGTGGATCAAAAGCTGCATGGCCCCTGGTAAAACCAATATTCCAGGCAATAGCGGCAAAAGTGGAAGATGGTACTCCCTGCTGTGACTGGGTCGGTGAAAATGGTGCAGGCCATTTTGTCAAGATGGTCCATAACGGGATTGAATACGGCGATATGCAGCTTATCTGCGAAGCGTACCAGATAATGAGGGATCTTCTTAAAATGAACGCTGATGAAATGCACCAGGTTTTCAAAGAATGGAATAATGGCGAGCTTGACAGCTATCTTATCGAGATTACGAGGGATATCCTGGCATTTAAGGATAATGACGGAAAGCCTCTTGTCGACAAGATACTTGACACAGCCGGACAAAAAGGAACCGGTAAATGGACCGGAGTTACGGCCCTGGATCTTGGAATTCCGCTCACTCTTATAGGAGAAGCAGTGTTTTCAAGATGCCTTTCGGCTGTAAAAGACCAGAGAGTACAAGCGTCAAAAATATCTATCAGGCCCGCTTCTTTCATTTTCGGGCGACAAAGCCCAAATTCATTAAGGATCTGAAAGATGCCCTGTACGCTTCAAAGATAGTCTCCTATGCACAGGGTTACTCACTGATGAGAGCTGCAGCCGAAGAATTCAAATGGCAACTTAATTACGGTGGAATTGCACTTATGTGGAGGGGCGGGTGTATTATCAGATCTGCATTCCTTGGAAAAATCAAAGAAGCATTCGATAAAAATCCTGCGATTGTCAATCTTCTGCTCGATCCATTCTTTAAAGATAAAGTCGAAAAAGCTCAGGAAGGTTGGAGGAATCTTGTTTCAACAGCTGCGGTTAACGGCATCCCTGTTCCTGCAATATCGTCTGCACTTGGTTATTTTGATGGCTATCGCTGTGAAAAACTGCCTGCCAACCTGTTGCAGGCTCAGAGGGATTACTTCGGTGCGCATACCTATGAAAGGATCGACAAACCAAGGGGAGAGTTTTTCCACACAAACTGGACGGGCCGTGGAGGAACAACTGCGTCAACCACCTACAATGTATAATCACCAATTACCAATAACCAGACAACAAAATGTCAGAACCAAAAAAATTCAGTAACTACAGATGGACCGTCTGCGCTCTGATCTTCTTTGCCACTACGGTTAATTATCTTGACAGGCAGGTAATAGGAATCCTGAAACCTTTGCTGGAATCTGATCTCGGCATAGGTGAAAAAGATTATTCGCATATCATTATGGCCTTCCAGCTTTTATACGGTGTTGGAATGCTCATCGCCGGACGCCTGATTGATAAATTCGGGACTAAGATAGGGTATGGTGTTTCGGTAATTTTATGGAGCATAGCGGCAATGGGACATGCCCTGGCAAAAGGTGTATGGGGTTTCGGATTCTGGAGAGGTTTTCTTGGAATAAGTGAAGCGGGTAACTTTCCTGCTGCCAACAAATCGATAGCTGAATGGTTCCCTAAGAAAGAGAGAGCTTTTGCTTTTGGGATATTAAACTCCGGAACAAATGTCGGGGCAATTGTGGCACCACTGGCTATTCCCGCCATGGTGGCTGCCTGGGGATGGCAGGCGGCATTTGTCATCACTGGGGCGATTGGCTTTATCTGGGTAATTCTCTGGTTCATCTTCTATGAACTGCCTGAAAAACATAAAAAGGTTTCCAGAGACGAGCTTGCTTACATAAATAGTGATGCTGATGAACAGGCTGAAACCAAAGAAAAGGTTGAATGGCTTAAACTCCTCAAGTATCGGCAGACATGGCTCTTCTTCATCGGGAAAGGCCTTACCGATCCTATATGGTGGTTTTATCTTTTCTGGATCCCCGGCTGGCTTTCAACTGTCAGGGGCGCAGGACTTAGTGTATCATCATTTGGATTTCCTCTTGTTTTCATTTATACAATGACAACAGTAGGGAGTATAGGCGGAGGATGGGTTTCAGGGTATTTGATCAGGAAGGGAATGTCTCCCTTCAGGGCAAGAAAAATAGCTATGCTTGCCTTTGCACTGCTGGTTATACCTATAATATTTGCCCAGTCTCCCTCCATTGGCAACTGGGGTGCTGTTTGTTTGATTGCCCTTGCTGCGTCATCACATCAGGCGTGGTCAGCAAATCTTTTCACGACTGTTTCCGATGCATTCCCCAAGAAAGCAATCAGCTCAGTTACAAGCATCGGTGGAATGGCAGGGGCTGTCGGTGGTGCCTTTATTTCATATATAGCAGGCGGTATACTTCAACATTTCAAGAGCCTTGGGCATATTGAAACAGGCTACGTTGTGATGTTTTCCATTGCAGGAAGCGCTTATCTTCTTGCCTGGATAATAATGCAGGTGTTTGCACCAAAGAGCAAGAAGGTAGTTCTTGATTGAATTATATTAAAGAATTTTATATATTAAATAATATTATATATTTTAGATACTTATATATTAAAGAATTTTATATATAAATGATACTTATATATTATAATTATTTATATATTCCGATTAATTAACTAACTCAAGTTGTAAGTAGCCAGACTACGATGAGGCTATGGCTGGTAAAACTGGTTTCTTGTTTCTGATTAGTTGTTGATTAATAAAACAATAAGCGATTTAGTAAAAAATAGTATCCAGCATGGTTTTATTTTACATGTTGCTAATTATCAAACAACCAGCAACAAGTAACCAGCAACTCAGGTAAACTTATTCAAATAATTAATTGTAAATGATCATATTATTCACTTCATGAAAAAACTTGGAAAATATTCAATAGGCCTGGGCGACAGGTTTGGCCATCAGGGATATGCCCAGCTCAGGGCTGTTATTGAAGCAGGTAACAAAGGTGTTGAAATCACACCCGTATGGAACAAGTCGAACAGGGAACACCTGATTATCGGTACTCAGCCAGGGGATGTAAGGATTGAGGCAGACAGCGTTACTAAAAGCGCAGGTTTCAGAAAACCATATTTTGTCGATGCCGATCATATAAACCTTGATACCGTTGACAGGTTTATTGAAAGTTCAGATTTCTTTACAATTGATGTCGCTTCCTATATTGGCAAAAGAGCCGGCGAAACGGAAATACAGGAATTCCTTGTTTCAACAGGAAAATACCTGGACGGAATTGATATTCCGGGAATAAAAAAAAGCGTTAAATGTTCAAAGGCACAGATGAGGGATATTGCAGAAAAATATCTTTTTGCTGCAAAAAAGGCTGGCGAGATCTACAGAAAGATCGAATTCGGAAAAGGAACCGGAAACTTCATTACAGAGGTTTCAATGGATGAAGTGGCACAACCTCAGACACCAGTCGAATTGTTTTTCATTTTATGCATGCTGGGAGCTGAACAAATACCTGTTCAGACGATAGCTCCGAAATTTACAGGCAGATTTAACAAGGGAGTTGATTATGTGGGTGATCCTCTGAAATTTACAGCAGAATTTGAAAGTGATCTGCTTGTTATTGACCATGCAATAAATGAATTCAGCCTGCCTGAAAATTTAAAAATGAGCGTCCACTCAGGTTCAGATAAATTTGCACTTTATCCCAATATCGGAGCATTATTGAAAAAGCACGACAAGGGGATCCATCTTAAAACTGCCGGAACTACGTGGCTTGAGGAAGTGATCGGATTGGCAGAGGCAGGAGGAAATGCCCTTGATTTTGTAAAAGAGATCTATATCAAATCCCTTGAAAAAACAGAGGAATTGTGTGCACCCTATGCAGATGTGATTGATATCAATGTTATTTCACTTCCTTCGGCGGGTGAAGTATCAGGCTGGAACAGCAGAAAATTTGCTGCTTCGCTCAGGCATGAAGAGGGTAATCCGGATTATAATCCCAATATCAGGCAGCTCATTCATGTGGCTTATAAGCTTGCAGCTCAGAAGATGGATAAATACTTAAGGCTGCTTGACGAACACGAGCCGGTTGTTTCGGAATGTGTTTTTGAAAATATTTACAAAAGGCATATTTGCAGGTTATTCGATATAAAATAAAGAACTTACATAGAGGTCCACAGTGGAAGCAAAGAGATCCACAGAAAATTTTACTTCAAATTGATTTTTTAGTAAGCCCCAGAGCAGTTATCGATCGAGCTCTATAGCTGCAAGTATGAAAGGAGCAACACCTTTTGGGTCGTTATCAATCCGTTTTTCGTTTACATAATATTCATAGGAACCATCCCTGTAAGGATTTCCACCCAGACCGCATCCGCCGCAGATATTATGCATAGTCAACAGACCCTTATCATCAACAGTGATGAGCACTTTAATTATGTGCATCAAAAGCCTTGTTTGCTATCCCCCTGTACTTTTTATCCACATAACCCAGTCTGGCTCCTTTAGCAAAGACATATGCGTACATTGCTGATCCTGATCCTTCGATATAATTACCCTCACTCCCACCCTGGTTTAGCACCTGGAACCACAGGCCGGTTTCCGGATCCTGCACTTTAAGGAGAGCATCGCAGGTTTTTTGAAGTATTGTGATCAGGTCTTTTCGATCGGGGTGATCTTCAGGCAGGTAATCAAGAATGTCGGTTATGGCCATAATATACCAGCCGGTGGCCCGGCTCCAGGGGTAATGTGATTTGCCGGTTGCAGGATCGCACCATTTCTGCTGCCGGCTTTCATCCCAGGCGTGCATCAGAAGACCGGAACTCTGATCGAGGGTTTTGTCATAAATCATTTTAGTCTGCCTGGCTGCAACATCGAACCATTCCGGCTTATTAAAATCACCTGCATATTGTGCCATATACGTCGATCCCATGAATATCCCGTCCAGCCACATCTGCCAGGGATAGATCTTTTTATGCCAGTAACCTCCGGATTTTGTTTTCGGATGGGTGTTCAGCTGATCAATAAAATTATCAAGTGCAATTTTATACCTGGTTTCCGGATTCCTTTTATAAAGTGTTAAAATATTCCTTCCCGGAAAAATCCGGTCAAGATTGTATTCATCCTTTCTGTAATCAATAACTGATCCATCGGGCTGCACAAAATAATTTACCCAGTTCTTCATATAATCCGAATACTTTTGGTCCACGTTTCCAAGCCTGTCTATGGCCATTCCGAGGAATGCCACGTCATAAGCCCATTTTGGATTCCTGTCCACGTAGTAAACAAGGCTGTCGGAACGGCTGATCACATTGTCTGCCATCCTTACTGACCATTTTGAGTTGGCAGATATACCTTTGTTTTCAAGGGTCGTCAGGCCGCAGGCCGGCAGCGTAAATAATAAGATCAACAATCCTTTCCTTGACATTTTATTTCCAGTATTTTGCAATTATATGAATTTTTACTTTTGTTTTTCCATCCGGATTTGTCGCGGCAATCCCGACGAAAGGGAACAGGATTTGTTTTCGAGGTAACAACAATAAATATATGGAGGCAATTTAATGCCTCCATATACTTCCTAACCTATATCAAACTAACCCAATAATTCTGAATTAGTAGCCCGGATTTTGCATTGCTGCTTTTTCATCAGCAGTAAGGGCATGCCCCTCAGCATTATAAATAGCATCGAGGAAAGTCTGCGGTAGCGGGCGCAGGAAATGCTTTTCCTGGATAGCCGCTACTGATCCCTCGTTGAAAGTCCTGGCGCGGTTTAAAAGCGTTTTCGTGCGCGCAAGGTCTTCCCAGCGGAATAGCTCGCCGTAGAGCTCGCGTGAGCGCTCGTTGAGCAGGAAGCACATCATCCTGTCGTAGTCGCTTGAAAGGCCGAGCGTTGTTATAATGGCCTCGTCCACAGCCGGAAGGCTTGACGGGGTGATCCCCGTGGTAATGTCTGAAGCAGCGGTCGTTACAGGAATATCGAGCGATTCGTAGTATGAATTTGAAGTGCAAAATGAATTTATCAATACCCCGTTTGCATTTTTCGGTGCGTCTGAATTGGTAAGAACGGCGGCGCCGCCATCCCTGTATGCAGCTCTGTTTTCACCATCCCTGAACTGTGCGCGAGCACGGACAATATTCATGACCGAGATGGCCTCAGCATAATTGTTTTGGCGGATAAGAGCTTCAGCTTTAATGAGATATGTCTCGGCCACCCTTGCATATATTCCATCGCGGCGGCCGGCAGTTGCGGTCACGGCTACGCGTGATCCGTCAAGCCATTTGCTGAGCGACGGGAACCTGCTGACATTGCTGGGTAACTTTAAGTAACCGCTGCCATCGGCAAGATAGCGTGGATAGGAATGGGGGGTGGGTTTACCGGTTAAAGGGTTATTGAAATAGACACCGGTATGCGTACTTTTTACCTTTGGGGTTCCTCCGGCAGCAGGATCGGTAAACCTCGTGTCTCCTTCCTTATTGATAAGGTAGATCAAGCCCAGGTCGCCCTGTGCATAAGTTACAGCCGTGCTTGTATTCGGGTCTGTTCCGTTAAGCTGGGCAAGGTTTGAAATATTGTTGAGGTTTGCCTTTGTCTTAAAGCTTTTCCAGAAGCGCGAATCGTTCTCCATGTCGAATACATCGTAGGCGTATTCATCAGTCCTGCATCTCTGGTACTCACGCCCGCCAGCTATATCACGTACAAAACCGGTAAGTGTTTGATATACCGAAAGGAAAAGAAGGTGGTTATAGTTCCCGTTCGAATTAGCATCGATGGTGGTCGTGTTGGAGAACTGTGCGGCAAAAATCACCTCAGGGAGTTTCTCATTTGCGCCGTCAGGCCCCGTGTATGCGAAAATATCGGAAAAATCTGTCGCAAGCGGGTGATGTGCAATAACCTCATCTGCCAGGGTTATTATCTCTGCAAGGTCTGCTGTTTTGTAAGTAGAGTTCCAGTCGTTGTTTATTTCAGAACACCTGTAAAGGAGCGCTTTCGCCAGGAAATGGGCTGCCACGTCCTTGTAAAGCTTCCCCTCTTTAGCTTCGGCATCCGGGAGCCCTGCATAAGCTGTCCTTAAATCAGCGATGATCTGGTTAACGCACTCCTCTTTCGTTGAGCGCACAAAAAACTTATCTACGCCCTCGGATGGCTGCAGTTTCAGCACAACGGGCCCATACTGTTGTACAAGCCTGAAATATGAGAACGCGCGAAGGAACGACGCCTCGGCTGTAAACAGCTTGCTTTTATCGGCATCAGTTATAACTGCATCGACATTAGCGAGAAGAAAATTGGCATCGCTGATGGCCTTGTACATCATGTCCCAGATCTCGTAGGTTTTTGTAACATTAGAGGTTGGAACATTAGGAACAATGGAACCCAGGTTGGAGTTATAATCGTTCCAGGTTTGTTGAGCCTGGTCGCCCCCTACAATGAATTCGTCAGTACCGCACTGGTTAGTGGAAACTGACTGCTCCCTGGTCATAAAAAAATTCCTGTAGTGGTTGTACAACGCATCGGCGAGGTCGGTAATCCCCTCGGGAGTCTTAAAATAATCGGTGCTTCTTTGGGTCTTAAGCTCTTCGTTGAGAAAATCCTTTTTGCATGAGCTTATACCTGATACAAACAGGATAATTGCCCAAAGCGCTAATATTGTTTTTATAGACTTATTCATATCTGTGTATTTTCTTTTATGATTAAAAATTCATTCAGTATTTTCTCAGAATCCCACGTTAACACCAAATACAAACCCGCGGTTATAATAGAGAGTGCCATTAGTGCCATATTCGGAATCCCTGAAGTTATTCCGCGACCAGAGCATACCGGCATTCTGTATCTGTGCATAGACCCTCAGGCTGTTGATCCTAATCTTGCTTATCAGGCTATTTGGCAACTGGTATCCCAGCGATATGTTTCTGATCTTGATCCATGAATCATCTTTATAATAGGTGCCGGCATAAGTATCGCCGCCTGCCTCGCTCATGAACGGTCTCTGGTATTCAGCACCAGTATTGTCGGGCGTCCAGTAATCAAGTTCACGCTGGTCACCATACATTCCTGTAAGAGCTTCACCTACGCCTGATGTATATTTGAGCCGTCCGGTTAGGAACACAGATAGCTCGATACCTTTATAGCTGAAAGTATTTGTGAGTCCTACTATCCAGCGCGGACGTGTGTTGCCTATGATAACCCTGTCGTAGTTGCCGTCGATACGATAGTCTCCATTCTGGTCTTTGACCTTTATTTTACCTGGAGCAAACTGGGATCCGTTAGCATTGAAAAGCGCCATCTCTTCCTGGTCTGCAGGAGTATCCTGCCAGATGCCGATCTTTTGGTAATCATAAATTACACCTATCGATTGACCTATGAACCAGTTATTTCCAACCATATCCTCCTTGCCGTTCATGAGCGATTCGATCCTGTCCTTCTGCCATGCGGCGGTTGCATTTATGTTCCATGTGAAGTCTCCTTTTTCGACAATATTGGAATTAATTGTGATATCGAGACCCCTGTTGCTTGTTTCACCGACATTTGCAATTATCGAGGTAAAGCCCGAAACGCTTGGAAGGGCTACAGTTAAAAGAAGATCGTGAGTATATGATTTGTAACCTTCGATGGTCCCGTTAATCCGCCCTCCGAGTAAAGAGAAATCGAAACCAAGATTGTACTGGGTTGTCTTTTCCCATCCAAGCTTCAGGTTTGCAATAGCGCTTGTAAATGTATAACCGGTCTCGGTTCCGGTGCCAAAAGGTAAGGTAACCTGGTCGATAGCGCCTTTTGTTGAGTAGGGATCTACGGCAGAGTTACCTACTGTACCAACGCCTAAACGCAGCTTTAACTGGTTGAGCCATGTAATACCTTCTAAGAAGTTCTCCTGGTCTAAACGCCATGCTACGGCAGCACTCGGGAAGAATGCCCATTTGTTCCCTTCTGCAAGCTGTGAGGCGCCATCCCAGCGGCCTGATAATGTAAGCAGGTATTTGTTGTTGTAATTGTAATTCACGCGGGCCATGTACGATTCAAGCTGGTTTTCCCGAAGCCCGGAGCTCCAGGAGGAGAGTTGGGCGCTGGTAAGGGAACCCAAGGCGTACCACATCTGGCTCGACACCTGAACACCCTGTCCTGTAATTGCCGACGATTCGCTGGTCCATTTCGATGCCGTCTGGAGCAGTGTGACATTTATTGTATGGTCTCCGAATTTATTGTCGTAATAAAGGAGGTTATCGATAGTATAGGAGAAGTCTTTTGTATTGGAGACACTTGCATTGGAGGCGCTGAGTTCCCTTACAATTGACTTAGTGTCGTTATACCAGCCGTTCCTGTAGAAGCGGAAATCGGGACCAAAGTTCAAACGGTATCTGAGGCCTTTTAAGAGATTTACTTCTGTAAAGAAGCTGCCAAGAATACGGAGTGTCTCGCGCTGGTTTGTCGAGTATTTCCATTCGTCTATAACATTCCACACGCGTGCCTTTCCCCCGGGATGCACGATACGGTTTCCATCTGCATCATAAGGAAGGGAATAAGGCTCAATCCTTGCAGCTGCCGCTATCAGGTCGGCTGTCACGTTGGAGCTTCCTCCCGTAGCGCTCTGACCGTAATCCTGGTACTGCCATGATCCGTTGATGCCTGCGCCGAATGTAATCCATTTCTTGGGGTTAAGCTCTACGTTTGTCCTGAATGTGTAACGCTGATACTCCTGACCCTTTGTTGTACCCTGGTTGTTCAGGTAACCAATCGAACCGTAAGCCTTCATTGTTTTTGTACCGCCGCTCGCGCTGAGTGTATGCTCCTGGGTAAAGTTTGGCTGCGTTACCACTCCCAACCAGTTGAATGTTTCGACTTGTGAAGGGTCCCATGTGCCGCTTTCCCAGCCTCTCTGGATGTTCTGCCATGCAGTGGGTTCGGCAGTAAAATAATTAATAGAGGCATCATTGGCAAGGGTTGGCGCGTTACCCGGTAATCTTGAGTATGTGCCGGTGGCAGGGACATAAGATGCATAATATGCGCCCCAACGCGAGAATTCCATGAATTCCGCAACGTCCATGTAACTGAGAACGCCAAACCATCTGCTCGTTTGTAAGCGAACCCGAGTAGTTAATCTGAAATTGTCCATCGGTACCGCGTTTTGTTGTCACAAGGATAACTCCGTTAGCGCCCCTCGAACCGAAAATGGCGGTTGCCGAAGCATCTTTAAGTATCTCGATCGATTGTATATCCTGCTCGTTCAGTGTTTCGATCCCGGAATTCGACAGAATGGGAATACCGTCAACAACATAAAGAGGTGAGTTGGAAGCGGTAAGTGAGCGAGCGCCGCGGATCGAAATACTTCCCAGTGTACCGGGGCGAAGAGAGGTTGTAATATCGACGCCTGCTGCTTTACCCTGGAGAGCCTGGAATACGTTGTTCACAGGGCGGGCGGTTATTTGTTCGTTTGAAACGGAAACAACAGAGCCGGTAATATCGCTCTTTTTCTGGGTTCCATAACCGGTCACAACAATCTCATCTATCCCGGTATATTCTTCCGTCAGGACAACATCAACTTTACTCTGGTCCCCAACAGGAACCTGAAGTTTTGTATAGCCTATAAAAGAGAACTCCAGAATTGCAGAGGCAGGGTTCTGGACTGTGATGGTATAATTGCCGTTAGCATCAGTCTGGACTCCTGTTGTTGTCCCCTGTACCACGACATTTGCACCCGGCAAGGCTGTTCCCCCTGAGTCAGTTACCTTTCCGGTAATAGTTCTGGCATTTTGCCCGAATGTCGCCGCCGACAGGGCAGACAGCATCACCAGGCAAAAAATGCGGTAAATGAGAATCTTTTTCATGTTAGTTCATAAATTAAAAGGTTAGAGTGAATTTGCAGTTATATTATTTTGTGTGATTATAGTTTTGTCTTTCTTTTTAACAGAAATCTCAGTACCCGGAAGGATATTATTTATCAGATAAATGTTATTGCATTTTTCATCCTTTGACAGGTAGAGGCCAATCTTTTCAGGCTGAAAGCAGTTTGTAATCCTTACATTCTGACAATTTACAAATTTTAAATAAGGAAGATCACTGGCTGGAGAAATTACTGATACCATGTCCCAGGAAATTCCCTGTGAATCTTTTGCTTCCAACGGGCTGCCTTCAGAAATTTCCATTGTCATATCATGAAAACTTACTCCTGATGTATTTTCAAGCAAAATTCCTCTTTTTGAATGACTTCTGATATCATCAAATGATAGCTGCGAAACAGCTCTTTCCTCAAGGCCATAAACTGCTACCGGTCTCTGGGCTTCTCGAATACTGATATTTGAGAGATTAACACTCCTTACATCAGGGGTTCTTTCTGACAGGGGTTCAGGTTGTGTCGGCTGGTACCGGAGTGTAATAAGGATACCTTCGTTTACTATATTATACATTGCAACATTGGAAACCCTGATATCTTCGACCAGGCCTCCCCTGCCCCTCATTGTTTTAATCCTTATGCCAATATCCGTCCCTTCAAATACACAGTTGGAAATTGTTATTCTTTTCACGCCACCGCTCATTTCGCTTCCTATTACGACCCCTCCATGACCTTCTAGCATTGTACAGTTTGTTATTGTAATATTTTCAGTTGGCTTCCCTGCCTCACGTCCGTCTTCATCACGGCCTGATTTTATGACGATACAATCATCGCCAACTGTAATATGACAATCCGATATGTGAACATTCCTGCATGAAGAAGGATCAATTCCGTCAGTATTCGGGGAGTTACCCGGGTTTTCTATTGTAATCCCTGTAATTGTTATATTGTCAGAAAATGCAGGCATAATAGTCCAGAATGGAGGATTTGAAAAGCTGACCCCTTCTATAAGGACATTTCTGCATTCATAAGTTGTAATCATAGGAGGCCTCAGAAAATTATTCTTACTTCTGATATATTCGTTTCTTGCCAGAAGCGATTCATTCTCTTTTTTAAATATCTCCTGCCATTTATTGTCAACGGTCTGATTTGAATTAACTCTTCTCATAAAGTCCCACCATTTTTTCCCCTGTCCTTCGAAATGCCCGTCTCCTCTTATTGAAATATTTTCACATTTGTAAGCATAAATCTGGGATTTGAAATTTCTGACACGGACATCTTCCCATCTCGATGGCACCATTGGTAGATAATCATCAAAATCGTCAGAGAATTTTACAATCGATCCGGCATTAATGTAAAGCGTAATATTGCTCTTCATGACAATCGGACCTGTCAAGAAAGTACCTGCCGGGAAGAAAAGTGTACCTCCGCCTGAATCAGACAAGACTGTCAATAAGATTGTTAATAATCTCAGTACACTTGATTTTCCCTGAGGGATCGGCTCCATGTTTAACAATATTCGTCCATACAGGCTGGGAATTGATAACAAGCGGAAAGGTGGCAAGAACTAGAACTGAAATAGCTTTTTTCATAAAGAGAACCGGTTTAGGCATAATTTCCAGATACAAGTTATCATCTTATATCCAAAGTCGTGGTGTACAAATTATCAGTTTTAGGTAGACAAATTGATTGAAATGGGCTTGATTATAGCTAATTTTGAATAAATGATCCTTGCTAATGAACCGGTCTGTAAGAATTTTTATAACAGCTATACTCTTGTCTTTCACGTTATCGGGTTCAGGGCAGAATATATTCAGGTTTGACCATATCGGATCTGAAGACGGCCTTTCACAGAATACCGGATTCAGCATTCTTTTCGACAGCAAAGGATTTATGTGGATCGGGACCTAGATTGGCCTGAACAGGTATGACGGGTATGAATTTAAAATTTTCAGAAGCAGTCCGGGCAGTCTGTCGGGCTTTACAAATAACAGGGTCATTAAATTATGGGAGGATAAAAGAAATTTCATCTGGCTTGAAACATACGATGGTTACTATCATTTCTTTAATCCTGTAACTGAAACCTTTCAATCGCTTCCTTTGTATGAAGGAAATCGAAGTACGAAGCGGTGGCATGAAGGTTTTCCTCCAGTACTCGGATGATATAATTATTCTTGGTTCTTCTGAATCAGGTTTATACCTTCTTAAATATGATGATTCAGGCAAAACATATTCAATTCAGCATTTACTGCCAATGGGAAAAATTCAATATCAAGTGACCGGATTAAATTCATACATAAAGACTCTGAAAAGAATGTCTGGATCGGGACTCAGAAAGGATTAAACTATATTCCGGGCGACAGTGTTGCAAAGCCTGGTCCTTCATTAAGATCAGAAATATTTAAATCTCTCATTTACATCGGTTTGTGAAACTCATGAATGAAATATGGTTTGGAACAGAAGAAAATGGGATCCTGGTTTACAATAAACTCAGCGGGAATACCAGAATGATTTCTGTTCAGAACACCAGTGATTTAAAATCCGACAGAATTAGCCCACCTCTATTATACCAGGACCGGAGGTATACTTGCCGCATTTAAGGATAAAGGTCTGATGATCACAACTGATTCGGGTAAAGAATGGAAAAATGTGAAATTCCACTCCGGGAATCTTGACAAGATTTACGAAGACCATTATAACCAGTTATGGCTGACCGCTGTTGAATTCGGAGTAACCAGGCTGGATCTTATAAGCCTTGAAACCAAATTCTATGTTTTAACCCCCGAAGAAATAAAACCTCTGACCGACCTTGAAAGGCCTCAATTCTTTGAGGACCATCTTGGGAATATGTGGCTCGGTCTTCACGGGAATGGTTTGGGGCTTTATGACAGAAAAACTGATAGCTTTAAATTCTACAGGAATGATCCCAAAGATCCGAATACCATTTCTTCGAATTTTATACTCTGCATTGCTGAGGATAATTCAGGACAGCTATGGATTGGAACCGGTCAGGTCCTTGGCGGAGTTGAAAGAGTAATTCCTAATAACCCTGCCTTTGAACATTATCTGCTTGAGAAGGAACCATCCGATGTGCTTGATAATGTTTCCAGAGCCATCCTTGAGGACCAGAACAAGTATTTATGGGTTGCAACAAAGGCCGGTAAAATCCATCTGTTCGACAGCACCCTGATACCAAGAACAACATTTTACTCTCTGCCAGGATAGGACGTGAATCATTCAGGAACATAACCTATGCTCTCTTTAACGATTCCAGGGGGTACTTATGGATCGGCTCAAAGGGTTACGGGCTAAGTGTTTCAACCAGACCTCTTGATAAGCTATGCCGCCGGACTACAGTAACATAAGTTTCAGGCGATATACCTATTCGGCAGACGACAGTACAAGTCTTGGAAATAATAATATATATTCTGTTTGTGAGGATAAAACGGGTAATATCTGGATAGGTACCTACGGGAATGGTCTGAATCTTATCAGAAATCCCGATAAGCCTGACATCTAAGTTCATAAGAATTAATCAGCAAAACAGCAACTTGTCAAGTAACCTTATCCGGCACCTTCTGATCGACTCCCGGGCAACCTGTGGGTAGCCACGACTTTTGGCCTGAATCTCCTGGAAAGAGGGGATATTGAATCCGGCAATTACAGGTTCAGGATATTCCTTAAAAATCCTTCAGACGACAAAAGCTTGATCTACAATGATGTAATACACATTTTTGAAGATTCAAAGAAAAGACTCTGGTTTGGAACTTTTGGAAGCGGTGTTGATCTTCTTGAAAGGTTTGAGGGAGAAAATGCCTCCTTCAGGCATTATGTTTCAGATGCAGGACCGGGATATGGATATAATATACGGGATACTTGAGGATATCAAGGGAAATATTTGGCTTAGCACGGAAAATGGTCTTATCTGCCTTAATCCTGAAACAAGCAAGACTGAAATCTATAATACTTATAATGGACTGGGATTCAACAGTTATTCCGAAAACACATGTTTCAGGAGAAATGACGGATCCCTTGCTTTCGGAGGCTCCCTCGGATTCGAGATTGTTGATGCCGGTAAATTGGCATCCGGAAAGACTGGTTCAAAAATTGAACTGACAAAATTCCTTTTGTTCAACAAGGAGGTAGCGATCGGTCAGAAGGATTCTCCGCTTGGTAAAAGCATCTCATTCTCCGATCAACTGGACACTCAGATATTTCCAGTCAAGCTTCAGTGTCGACTTCTCAGCCCTTGACTTTATTGATCCCGAAAAGGTCAAGTACACCTACAAGCTTGATAATTTTGAAAATACATGGAATAACATAGGCAACCAGCACAGGGCAACATATACAAACCTGTCCCCTGGGAGATATATTTTCAGGGTAAAATCCGTTATGAACGAAGGTAAGTCAACCTCGCCTGAACGCATCTTAAATATCAGGATAACCCCACCATGGTGGAAAACCCCGATGGCCTATGTTCTGTATACCTTATTGGTTGCGGGGATGACTATTTTTATTTACAACACAATCACCAGGATAAACAGATACAAGAATGCACTGGCAATTGAAAAGAAAGTGAATGAAGTCAAGCTTCAGTTTTATACAAATATATCCCATGAGATCAGGACACCCCTTACCCTTATAATAGGACCGCTTGAAGACATGATGGCTGAAAAATCCATTTCCCCTGTTAACCGGCTCCAGATGGGAATTATGCTTAAAAATGCCAGGCGAATGCTTCATCTTACAAACCAGCTACTTGATTTCAGAAAGATTCAGAACAACAAGATGATATTAAAGATCAGGGAGATTGATATTGTCGCATTTACAAGGGAGATATTCGAAAGTTTCGGTCCCCTTGCCCGGCACAAGGGAATAACCTGCACATTGAATTCGGATTTTAACTCCTTCAGGTTATATGCCGATCCAAAGAAGCTCGACATTATGATCTACAATATCATTTCGAATGCATTGAAGTTTACATCCACGGGGAAAAAGGTCTCGATAAAAATCAGCGAATCGGAAAAAACCAATTCAATTGATATTTCAGTAACCGATGAGGGTCCGGGAATTCCGCAAAAAAACCTTTCAGACATATTTACGAGGTATACTATCCTAAGCAATCAGGATCTTGCCGGAACCGGCATAGGATTGTCTCTTTCATATGAACTTGCACGTCTTCATAAGGGTGAAATTCTTATTTCATCGACCGTAGGCAAGGGCAGTACATTTACTATCAGGCTACTGAAAGGAACTGATCATTTTCTCAATGCACCAGGGAATAGACACTGAAGAGATTACCGCAGACCTTGCTGATTATACTCATATTAAAGACTATACAGATGTAGTCGGGGAAGATAAGAGAACACCCCTTGCAGATCCAGCCGATAAAAACCTGATGCTCGTTGTAGAGGATAATCATGAAATCCTGAATTATATATGTCAGTCACTTAAATCCTTTTTCAACACAATTGGAGCCAAGAACGGCGAAGAGGGTATTCATCTCGCAAAAACAATGAATCCTGACATCATAATCACTGATATTAAAATGCCGGGAATTGATGGAATGGAGATGACCAGGCATCTCAAGGAGGATTTTGCCACCAGTCATATTCCTGTGATAATGGTCACCTCAAAAAGTGATCTTAAAGATCAGATTGAGGGAATTGAAACAGGGGCTGAAGCCTATATAGTGAAACCTTTCAACATGGAATACCTGAAGACTGTCGCATCCAATCTCTTAAATCAGAGAGCTAAGGTGCTTAAGTATTTCCTAAATAACCAATCCCACGAAAATGAAACAATAAAGATCAGTTCAAAGGACGGTGAATTTCTGAAGAATATCGTAAAATATATTGAGGAAAAGTATGACACTGACATTTCAATCAGCAATCTTGCTGATCATTGCAATGTCAGCCGTACAGTACTTTACAACAAAATAAAGGGACTTACAGGATTCAGTCCCGTTGAATTTGTCAGAAGCATGAAGATGAATATTTCATTAAGGCTCCTCGAAAACGGATATAATGTTTCCGAAGCAGCCTACAAAACAGGTTTTTCGGATGTCAAATACTTCAGCAAACTTTTCAAGGCGCAATTCGGGTATTCCCCCAGCAGGCATAAAAATGATAAATAAAGAATATTATCACAGTGAAACTCAGAAGGATAAAATTTCCTATTACATAATATCATCAAAAAGATTTATATTATTTTTATCAGAAGTTTCACATAAACTAAAACAACCAGTAAATTCATAATTATTTAGAACCAGAATCATGAAAAAATCACAATCCAGACGAGAATTCTTAAGGGTGTCAGCCGCTGGTGCCCTGGGAGCATTGGCTTTTTCGCAGTACGCTTGCATGAGTAAACCAAAAAACGAAGGCATCTGCCTTCAATTGTACACGATCCGCGATGCTATGGCAACGGATGTCCCGGGATCATTACAGAAAGTAGCAGATGCAGGCTACAAATATCTTGAACTGGCCGGTTATGCCGATGGCAAGTTTTATGGTTATGCGCCTGCAGACTTTAAAAAGCTGGTAAATGACCTTGGTATGGATATCCTCAGCAGTCACACTCAGGTCGAAGCTCAGGGCATAACACTTGAAAATGCGCAGAAAATGGCAGCAGATCATGCTTTGCTCAATGTCAAATACTGCATTCAGCCCTGGGTTGTGGAGGAAGCCAGAACTACCATTGACAGTTATAAGAAAATGGTAGCTGACTGGAACAAGGTTGGCGGTATAATGAAAGAACATAAGATCCAGTTCGGCTATCATAACCACAACTTCGAATTCGATACTGTTGAAGGGAAGATCCCATACTATGATATTATGCTGGCCGAACTTGACAAGGATCTGGTCACAATGGAGATTGACCTTTTCTGGACTACTAAAGCAGGACAAAACCCGGTTGAAATATTCAAGAAATATCCCGGCAGATTCCAGCTGTTCCATATGAAGGATATGTACACGAAGGAAGCCCCATATTACACTACTGTTGGTGAAGATGACTTCGCACCGGTTGG
>CAWHSH010000006.1:0-57965 GCA_963831935.1 uncultured Bacteroidales bacterium | reverse complement strand
CAGTCACGGCACGGGCTGCTGCCAATGACGGTTCAGGTGTTTCCGGCACCCTGGTAATTACAATAGTAAATCAGATTTTTCCTGTTACAAATATAACAGTTACAGGAGCAGGTGGAGCCTCATCAATAACCATAGATGGCGGGTCACTTCAGCTGATTGCTGCGGTGCTGCCCTCCAATGCTACAAATAAAACTGTAACCTGGTCTTTAACCAGCGGTTCAGACCTGGCATTCATAAATGCTTCAACAGGAATTATAACTGCTATTGATAATGGAACAGTCACGATAAGAGCTACTGCCAATGATGGCTCAGGAATCTTTGGCACAATTAATATTGCCATAACAAACCAGGTTATACCTGTTGCAAGCATAACAGTCACAGGAGAAGGAGGAGCTTCAGCTATTTTTTCCGACAACGGGACGCTGCAATTAAGTGCCGCAGTATTGCCCTCGAATGCTACGAACAAATCAGTTTTCTGGTCAGTTGAAAATGGCACTGGTCAGGCCACCATAAGTTCTTCAGGACTGGTGACAGCGATCGCCAATGGGACTGTCACAGCACGAGCAACCGCTAATGATGGTTCAAGAGTTTATGGCATCCTGTTAATTACAATATCATCCCAGGTAATTCCCGTTACAAACATAACTGTTACTGGAGCAGGTGGTGCAGCATCAATAAACACCGATGGTGGATCACTTCAACTAAGTGCGGCATTATTGCCCTCCAATGCTACGAATAAAACCGTAACGTGGTCTATAACAAGCGGTACAGGCCTGGCATCGGTAAATGCTTCAACAGGTCTTGTGACTGCTGTCAGTAATGGGGCAGTCACAGCAAGAGCTACCGCTAATGACGGTTCAGGTGTTTATGGCACCCTGGCAATTACAATATCAAACCAGATAGTTCCTGTTACTGGCGTGACTGTTTCAGGAGCAGGAGGATCTGCAACGATCAACACCGACGGTGGCTCGCTTCAGCTTAGCGCTGCCATATTACCGGCCAATGCTACTGATAAGACAGTAACGTGGTCAATAACAAACGGCTCAGGCCTGGCATCAATAAATGCCTCAACAGGTCTGGTAACTGCTGTTAACAATGGAACAGTCACAGCAAAGGCAACTGCCAATGATGGATCAGGTGTTTATGGCACTCTGGTAATTACCATAACAAACCAGGTAATACCAGTTGCAAGTATAACTGTTTCAGGAGCCGGAGGAGCTGCAACGATTACTACCGACGGCGGATCGCTTCAGCTAAGTGCTGCAATATTACCTGCCAATGCTACCAATAAGACAGTAACATGGTCAATAACAAGTGGTTCAAGCCTGGCATCAATAAATGCCTCAACAGGTCTTGTCACTGCTGTCGATAATGGAACAATCACAGCAAGGGCTGCTGCAAATGATGGTTCAGGTGTTTATGGCACATTCGGTATTACAATATCTAATCAGGTGAATGTAAGTGATGTAAATATTCCCCCTATAATCGTAATAAATTATAAACCAAGTAGTTATTCCGGATTTGTAAGCGAGATCAATGCCAGCGGAAGTTATGATAAAAATAAGGATAATCTGACTTTTACATGGGTAACTCCTAATAATGTATCCGTCTCATCTAAAGCCGGTTCTGCAATTAAATATCTTGGGCCTGTTGTAAATTCACCCCAAACAGTTGAATTTACCTTAAAAATAAGTGACGGGAAAACTACCCAATCCAAAACGATACCTGTTGAAATCCTTCCTTATAAACCTGAACTGGAAATCGCTGAAATATCAAATATTGAAGCAAGTGGTTTTCAGGCTCCTTATTATCCATATAATATTATTGACGGAAATATTGGAACTATGTGGTCAGCTGAAGGAGATAACCAATGGTTGATCCTTGAACTGAAACATACATTCAGCGTGCAGCATGTAAAAGTAGCTTTTCAACCGGGACAAAGAAAAGAATCATACTTTGATATTATGGGCTCTTTAGATAAAGTAACGTGGGAGCCGATATTGACCAAAACTGCTTCCTGTGCTTTCTCAGGCGATCTTCAGGTTTTTGAGTTTCCTTCTTCCAAAACGGGAAAAGAATTTAACTATGTTAAACTGGTGGGACGGTGTAACTCAACAGATACCTGGAACTATATTTCTGAGCTTAAAATATTCGGATCGAGACATCGGAATTCACCGGAATATGAAAAGCTTCCTGTAAAGATCTATCCGAATCCGGCTAAGGAGTTTATAACTGTCAGGATTGATGAATCTACTCTTATACCTGATTTTATTCAGTTTGTTGATTTATCAGGAATAGTTATTCTAAGAACTGAATTAGAACCTGACAAAAGGGAGTTTACAGTTCCGATAGATCTTAAAAAAGGGTTATATGTAGTTCAATTGGTTTCAGGCAGTATTGACCCTGTTTACTCAAAAACTGATCATCAACAGATAAATGGCTCTTTTACAGCACATGTAAAAATAAGGTTTTCAGCGACTTCCCATGGCTTCCAAACCTGCTTCCCTAAAACCATTATTAGCTATCCGTGTTTTATTTCTGAATAATTTTTATAAGTTCTGTTGTAAATTTAATTGCTCCGATTTCATTAAGATGAGATTGTCCGATCCAATCTTTATCTGCATCAAAAATTGAGCAAAAATCATAGGAGTTATAATTATACAGAATTGCAGAATACCCATTGTTAAAGAAAAGCGTATAAGGTCCGATTTCAGAAAGATTTTGTGTTTCCCTCATACCCGGTATATCAACAAGTATTAATTTTATTCCATTTTGATGACATAATTTAGCTATTTCCCCGATCCAGTTTGAGGATTCATATTTCTGGATATTTAAATATATTTCATGAAATCCGGTGTCATCGGGAGTATTTTTTCCCCATTTTATCTGGCCGTAAGATAATCTTGCCGTTCTATGTTTACTGCTGATGATTTTTTTCAGGATCTCCACTCCCAGCCATCGGAATTTAGATATTGGTACATCTTTAGCGTCAGGGATATGGTCCCTCATTGTAAATTCCACGATAGGCTCGATACGTATACCATCATCAAATTGATCAACGTATGAGTTTACGGCAAGTATAACATAATGTGGCTTTACCGGGTATTCTGCCAGATATTCTTTTAATTGAACATAACTTGACCTGACGGAATTACCCACCAGAGCCAGGTTATATGATTTTATTCCCCGTGATGTGAGTAATTCAGCATCAACTCCGTATTCTGCATAGCTGTCACCCAATACCAATAACTCAAAGTCAGGGTTTTCAAACTTTATTGATTCCAGTCTCTTTTTACAATCCCAATCTGTTAATGCTATAATTCCAAGGAAAATGAAATTTATCAGGATAAAAAACACTCCAAAAAACAATCCGAAAGACGATAATTTTCCTGCAAACCTCTTCATAGCTAAAAATTAACATAGACGAATTGATGCGCTTCATTACCAACAACATATACTATAGCAATTATGAAAGAATATGTTGTCCACCTGAAAAACCTGTTCCTTCTCTTATCTCCGGCCCAGAAATGTTCCAGTTTATTAAATGTATCCGTAAAGTCGTTCTGAATAAGTTCTATAAAGAGAAAAACAGCCATATACAGAATGACCGGGAACGGCGTCATGCTGAGCGGACCTATAAGCGAGAGGGAAGGACCACTGAATTCAGTCAATTTTGAGAAATAAACGAACGCCGAGCTAATATCAGGGGAAAAGAAGAAGACAAGTGCCACGCAGTAGAATAAATATGTCAATATCCGTCCGGACCAGATCCTTAAATAATCGGGAACCTTTGAAAATATCCTTAACCTGATTTTCTTGGTAAAAAACTCATAATTTATTGCCAATGCCTGCAATAATCCCAAAATCATAAAGTTCCAACCTGCACCATGCCAGATCCCAAACAGTATCCAGGTCACAAATACAGCATATGTCGAGGCGTAAATACCCCATCTTCTGTATTTAAAGCTTGTTTGTCTGAAAACATAATCATTAAACCAGGATGAAAGTGACATATGAAACCTTTTCCAAAAAGTGGTTACGTTTTCTGATAAAAAAGGACGATTGAAATTTGGCAACAGCTCAATTCCATAAGTTTTAGATAATCCAATGGCAATATCAGTATATCCTGAGAAATCAAAATACAGGTATAATGGCTGAAGAAGGAAAAAAATCCAGAAAGAATATCCGTCGTTTGAATTTAAATTGGTATAGGCACTCTGAATATAAGGAGCCAAAGAATTTGCTATTGCTAATTTTTTAAAAAAACCAAATAATGCAATTCTAAGTCCCTCAGTTACTTGTTGCTCATTAAATATCTTATTTACTTTAAGCTGAGGCAAAAAATGATTTGAACGTTCAATGGGACCGGAAAGAAACTTAGGATAGAATATAATATACAATAGAAAACTAAGGAACTTATTTTCGGGTTTCTCCCAGCCCATTTTGACGTTGATCAAATACCCAATACCCTGAAGCGTAAAGTATGAAATACCAACGGGAATGATAATTTCTGAAAGTGCTGAGATCTGGAAATTAACGTTGATTATCTGAAAAAACGGATCAATAGCAAATGATGCATATTTCAGGATTATAAGCTGTGATAAATTGATAATAATTCCTGTCCGGAATAATGCTATTTTATGTTTCGAAACAGGGATTTTAATACCAATGAAGTAATTGATTAATGCATAGCCAATAATATAAATCAGAATAGAATAATTATAGCTGGCAATAAAACTGCAGCTCAGAATTGCCAGGTATAAAATTCTGTATTTATTATTTAAAAGGTAAAATATAAATATTGAGACAATTGACAGTATTATAAAATATAGAGAAGTTATTTCCATAAAAATCTAAAGGGAAACTATTTGTTTAAGTTGCTTGTTACTTGTTCTGCTGGTTGCCTGGCAAGCCGAGCCACCAGACACGAGTTTAATTGGTCAATGATCTAACTAAAATACGCAAAATTCTTGATCTTTCCTCATCCGACAGATTTGAGCCTGAAGGGAGGCACAGACCGTTCTTAAAAAGTTCCTGAGAAGTACCATTTACATAAGAAGGACAGTCTGAAAAAACAGGCTGCAAATGCATCGGTTTCCATAAAGGCCTGGTCTCAATATTTTCATTCTCAAGTTCTTTCTGTAAATCCTCACGAGTTATCTTTCTTTTTGACGGATCTATCAGTATTGTCGTAAGCCAGTGATTTGAGAAATAAGATTTTTCCGGTTCCTCCAAAAAACTAATACCTTCATATTTCTCCAGGTTTTTCCTGTAAAAGAAAAAATTATCCCTTCTTTTTTTAACCCTCTCATCTATAACTTCCATCTGTCCGCGGCCAATTCCTGCCAAGACATTGCTCATCCTGTAATTATATCCTATCTGGCTGTGCTGGTAATGGGGAGCTTCATCCCTGGCCTGTGTAGCAAGGAACCTGGCTTTTTTTACCAGGTCTTTATCATCAGATATCAAAGCCCCTCCACCCGAAGTCGTAATAGTTTTATTCCCGTTAAACGATAATATTGCCATTTTGCCAAACGATCCAACCGGCTTATCCATATAACGGCTTCCCAATGCTTCGGCGGCATCTTCAATTACAGGAATTTCATACCTGTCAGCTATTTTCATGATTTCTTCCATTTTGGCTGGCATACCATACAGATGTACCGGAATTATAACTTTAGGTCGTTTCCCCTTCTTTATCCTGTCTTTAATTGCTGTTTCAAGAAGTTCAGGGTCCATATTCCAGGTTTCAGGTTCACAGTCCACAAGGACAGGTGTGGCTCCCTGGTAGACAATGGGATTTACAGTTGCGGAGAATGTGAACGAAGAAGCTATTACTTCATCTCCCCGTTCAACTCCCAGGAGGATAAGAGCCAGGTGAATCGCAGCTGTTCCTGAGCTTAAGGCTGCAGCATGCTTAACACCGCAATAACGTGGCCAGTGATGCTTCAAAAGCATCTACATTCGGACCCAGAGGAGCAACCCAATTCTGGCTCGAAGGCCAAATTTATATATTTCATTTCGCCCCCTGACATGTGGGGACTGGAGAGGTATATTCGTTTGTTACTTTTCGACATGAGTTGAAATTTATGGTACAATGTATTCTAACAAAATGTTTTGGACGGATGGATTTATTTAGAAACTAAAAAAAGGAACCGCGAAGTTCCCAAAGCTTTGAGGGCAAACAGCCCATATATCAATTTATTTTATTTGAGAACCTTGATCAAGGTATCACATTTGGCAAAAGGCTGATCATAGATCCTTGTAAAATGAGCAAAATCAAAAGTTATATCCTTCAATCCATGCACAAATGGCAGCGGGATAATTTGCACCAGCCATGTGTGAAAAAGGATATCCGCCTCCAAACCGTGGATTCATCTCCAGCAGATAGTAACTTCCATTGCTTTCAAAGATATCGCAATCAAGGTTGCCAACATGACCCAGAGGACTTGCCAATTGAAAAACCAAGTGCTTCCAGATCCGGCTTATTCCGCAACACAGCTTTGTCTGTTTCTCCTGCCCGCATTGCCAGCTTTTCCTTTACATAAACCTGAACAGGCCGGGCAGAGAAATCATTAAGGATATCCAATCCATATTCTGTTCCGTTGATTTTTTCCTGAACCATAACAGCCTGTTCAAGCTGATGCTTACTGGCTTCGTAGAGAATACCGCGTGAAATCTTCAGGGAAACCAGCCGATAAGCCAGTTCCAGTTCTTCCATTGTTTCAGGAAATTCTATACCAATCGAAGCACTACCCCAACGAGGTTTCACCACCACGGGAATTTAAGTACCCTCTTCTTAAGTGCATTTTTGGCTTGATCGAGGGTCAGATAAGTTTTTGGGAAGTTTATGTTTAATCGTTCAGTAAACAGTATGGTTTTATACTTATCAAAACAGGTTTCAATTACTTCTTCATCGGACAAGATCAATTTAACCCCGATCTCTTCAAACCGTTTTATTCTCGGATACCAGAATTGGTAGTTCAAGGTCATTAATGAGAAATTAAAGCATGAACTTTCTCCTTACGGCAAAGATCGAGGATCACATCCATATATTCGTCTGAGTAGACCTCCGGAACAACAACAGCCTTATCGGCCACTGCCATAGCAGGAGCTGTAATCTCCATATCTGCAGCTATTATTCTGCCATTATATCCTTAAAGCCTCCCTGAAATAATGAAGCAAATAATTACGCCTGCCGGCGCATGTAAAAAGTATATTCATGATTATGCCATTAGATTTAACAGCCCCCTGTATGCCAGAAAAGCATGTTGCCGTCTAAGCTTTTCGTTTTTAATAATCTGTATCATACCCCAGAAAGCCTTCCCCGTATATGTGTCATCAAGAACCACACCTGTGTTTTTTGCTACCTTATATATAAAATCACGCAATTGCTGATTTGACTTTCCATACCCTCCAAACAAAAAATCATCGTATAAAACTAATGTCATTGAAGAATTTCATCCGGATTCGGATAAATGAAACCCAGTGACTCAAGTATTGCCGTCAATTCCACTCTGTTTCTGCCGGGCTATTGAGATTCCATGCACTTTAGTTTGTGACCACCCTGCTTCTTTACATCCTGCAATAATGCCTGCCTGGGTTGAACCGGTTCCTGATGCTAAAAAGATGTGGTTTATTTTATAATCAGAATTAAGAGTATTTCTAAGTTCATGAACTGCATCGGCATAAGCTCTCACCACCGGCCCTGGTATGACCTCCTCCATACAAATAATAGGGATTATATCCGAGTGCCTTAAGCTCAATCATGGATTGATCCATTGCAGGTCCGATTTCATCGGCTTTGACAAATTCCATCTGAGCACCTGAAAGGCGCATTAAGCAGAGCATTCCCTTTTTCAGAAAAGAACTGGTCCTTCGAACCGTGAAGTACCAGTTTGCATTTCCAGCCTTTTACTGCACATGCCAGAGCTGCCACCCTGCAATGATTGGATTGGATACCTCCGGTGGTAACTACAGCATTGCAGCCTGCCTTTTCAATGTCATGAATAATATTAACCATCTTCCGGGCTTTGTTACCACCCATAAAATATGGGTATGCATCGTCGTGTGCAATCAGTATTTTGCTCTTAATGGTTAAAGCATCCAGACTGACAGATATCAATTTCCAATCTTATTGTTTTTTAATTGATCTTTCCTGTAATCATCAAAATCAGGAATGATTTCACTTGAAACAGCAAGAACATCTTTTTGCCGGATAACATTAATAATAGTTAAAAAAAGGATTTTAATATCCAGCCACGATGGTTAAATTTTCCACATATTTCACATCCATTTCCAGACGCTCATCCCATGTCAGCAGATTTCTTCCATTTACCTGTGCCAGACCTGTAATGCCCGGCTTTACATTATGACGTTTTCGCTCCCGGTTCATTAAAGTAAGGCAAGTATTTGACAAGTAATGGACGTGGTCCTACCAATGACATATCTCCTTTTAGCACATTGAAAAATTCCGGTAATTCATCCAGACTGGTTTTACGTATGAACCTTCCTAAGCCTGTTGTCCGCATTTGATCTGGCAGCAGGTTGCCCTGAGCATCGCTGGCGTTGGTCATTGTGCGAAATTTGATTATTTTAAATGGTCTGCCATATCTTCCGGGCCTCTGTTGAGTGAAAAACACAGGCCAGCCAAAATTAAACCATACCAGGAAGAAAAGCAGAAACAAAAGAGGTGTTAAAACAATCAGGATAATCAGTGAGCAGCAAACATCAACAGAACGTTTCAGAAAAAAGCAAAATCTTTTTTCCCTTGTTTGATGCAGGATTCATTTTAATCTATTCAGATACCAACTTTTAATTTTTGTCTTTTGTGAAATCTGCAAGGTATTGTTCCAGAATATTCTTTAAACCTTTGTTTATCGGAAGCTGCCATAGAATTTTACACCAGTTATGGTTCCCTTCAAGTAACTCGGGTCCTTTTTCGGTAATTACCACATCCCAGCCGATTGACCTGTTTTCAGGTCTGTGCAGGGCTGCCTGTTTTACGAGTTCTATACTTTCTTTCCACATAGGTATCTGAAATCCTTTTAAAGTAATTCCGGATACCGGATGAGCAGTCTACATGATCTTTTGTAATATCGCTGTAAATTCCGGGACCATTTACCTTTCCTGTATTAAGATCAATTGCCGCAGCAATGTTACCCGATGCAAGGTTGTCAACGTGGTTGTTTACGCTTATCCTTAAACGGGCCCCCAGGATATCCACCTCATTTTTCTTGTCCAGCTGAGTTATAATCCTGACAGTATTCACACCGGAATCGGAAAGCTGTGATATTTGCGGATGCTGGATTATAAATTCTTCGGCAAGATTATAGCCTTTTGATTTCATATATTTCAAGAGGGACTTTTGGTCAAAGTCCTTGCTTTTCAAAATCTCTACATTCCAGCCGCATTGGCCTAATGAATCTTTTACTGCAATTTTGCCTGTGTTATTATCTTAACACTTTTCCGGCCCTGGCATTATTCTCCTGGATATCCTTGAAAGTGCAAGTTGCATGAATTACAAAAGGTCGGTATGCCTCGTAAAAGTCAATTTTATCTGCCAGTAAATGCCTTGTAGTTTTGGGATTCATTATCAGGTCATATTCATACTTATATCCTGTACCCACCCATAAGTCCCTTTCAGACGGGTCCTTTTCAAAAAAACTGAAAATAAAGTAATCCATTATTCCGATATTGTACCTGAATACGCATTTAAGCATATCTCTCAATACATGAAATGAGGACCAGCCTGTTTTCCCTTTGGTATATCTGAAAAACTTCCTGAATTTTGGCCAGTCAAGCTTCTTAATATAGTATATAAGATACTGAGTCCTTTTGAATGTTTTCTTAATATTCATCACGGTGGTAATTTAAAATTGTTTTTTGAACTATTATGATTAAAGGTACTTTTCGGATATTTCCGGACATTCGGGTAATAAATGTGTTAATTATTAAAAAAATGTGATTAGCTAAATTCTCTTTCAGAATAAATTAAAAGATCTCCATCCGGAATTTCTTTTTGATTTAAACATGAAATTGCAAGCATATTACTTCCCTGGAGACGCTGGATGCGAAGTTTTGCAAAATTAAGCCGGAATCCCGGCTTTTTATAGTCCCATGTACCGCAATCAACAGTTTTAATATTATTCTCCTTATTGATAATAATCAATCGGGTTTTATCATCCGTTTCGTTGGGAAATCCTTCCCGGTCAGTACTCATTACGATATCTCCGTTGGCTAATCTGGTCCCAAAGAATACGGCACCCGAAATAGCCTGAAGCTGTTTAACTTCCTGTTTTTCCTTATCCCATTTATAAATTCCTCCAAGGTCAATTGAGCCGGTATCTGCTCCCCAATAAACGGCTTCTTCCGTAAAGACCAGCTGACAGGCACGCCATTTCTGACTGCCCTGATCCGATTGGAACGATTGTCTTAAAACCATCGTCCGACCACCCGATCATAGGTTCTTTGCCTTCATCTCCGGCACATATCCAGAGTTTTTCAGAGTATGGATCCTTTTGCAGGGCATGGATATGGCGGATTTGCCCTGGTAAAAATTCATAAACATGCTCCCATAGCTTATCAATAATTTTGTATTTATAAATCCTTACCCTTGTTCTTCCGGGATTGTTAAAATATTCACCAAATAAGAACTCTTCGTTATTTACTTTCGTCAGTCCTGTGCTCATAATCCCACGTCCTACCCCAATACCATAGTAGGGCAATCTCAGAGTTTCCTTAAAATTCTTTCCAAAGCCCGGGCTAAACCACATTCTTCCTGATGCAAATGCACAGATTTGTCCGGCATCATTGATTGTCATTTCAATGCATTCTGATCTCAGGGTAAATTTGCGGACTATCCTGAAATTGTTCAACCAGAAAAATGAAAAGCCGGAAGGTACGCGAGCTTTCTTTTTAAATTTGTCTTCACCGTTTTCCAGACAATAAATTAGCAGTCCCCGGCTTGCCCATAAATTATCTTTTCTGTCAAACTCCTGTACAATAAGATCTTTAGCCCTTAAACACGGCATGCCAAATCTTTGCTCCGGTATGAGAGGAATACTCTCAGGTCCGAGGTAATCCAATATCAGGTAAAAAAGTACAATAAGAAGGGCTGAGATGGAAATTATTAAGAGAACGGACATTATTATTTGGGACTAATCAGCTAACCATCAGCATTTTAAAATACTAAATGTTTAGAAGCAAACTATACAGGTAAAAGAATCAGGCGGATTTTTTCTTTATGGAATACTATTTACTCTCTTTCAAAAGCGCCCAGATCCGGTGCTTTCCCACGAAAAGGCAGGCCAATATTAATTCCTGCATCAATCAGAAAACTGCCTTTGGTCAGCTTAAGGAAATTCAAATCGGGTAATGAGCCGTCAGCTTGCCTGGGCCCTGACAATCCTGTTGAATCGATGCTGACAAAATCTGCATCAGTTATATTTACTCCCGGCAGGCTGTTCCAGCTGTTATACTCATTTGTATAAACAGCACCATCTCCGACAAAGACACTACCATATTCATTTTTATAGGAGATATTATTTTTAAAAACACGTGTTAATTCAGCTGCATCCGTACCTGCAGTATTATCAACATAAATCCCATATGGATTATTCGGCCAGTTAACATAATATCCATTGTGATAAATAGTATTGTTATATATGTTCATCCTGCAGACAACGTCATACCCAAAATCATTTGTACACATTCCGGATTGTCTGTTATATGCGGCAATACAGTTCCGGATTACCCGCCTCAGTTTACCGGATTCAAATTCAACCCACCCTAATTTGAATCCATGTCCGTCGCCCTCAAGCATTCCGTTCTTAAAAGACCAGCAACCATTAGCTTCGGTATAATTATCTCCTGATGTTGAAAATCCCTGGTCACCGCAATTCCATGCTCTGCAAAAATTAAAAGACGCATGGCCATTTGCACTGAAGAAGTTCTGAGAATTGAATCCGCTCCCTCCATTACCCGGCAAAGCAGGAGGCGTGGCAAGTGAATCGCAACAATTATATGCGTCGCAATTTATATAATAGTGCTCATCATCATCATTGGCGCCCACCTGATACCAGTTAGAAAAAAATCCTGTGCCATGAACATTATAAACTGTGCAATTTTCATACTTCACGTGGCCATCCTCCGACCTGAAACCTGCCGCACGGTCAAGTTGATTTGGATTTTGCCAGACATTTCTGATTGTCAGGCCTCTGAAAATAATATAATCTGCATCGGATTTCCATGTCCCTACACCTGTTGTATAAGCCACTGTTGAAGCGACATTGCCACAATCCAAAATTGGGACTTCACCCGGATAAGCTGAATAGCATACCCAGTTGCCTGCATTTCCGCCACGTGTTACTGTATAACCATCACCACTGGTTACGGTCATTCTATAAACTCCTCCTCTGAAATAAACCGTATCGCCAGCTTTTACAGAAGTGGAGGTAAATGCCTTACCCCAAGTTGCCCATGGTTGTTCTTTTGTACCAGGATTGTCATCATTTCCATCAGGTGCTACATAATAATCTCCGTCTTTAATGATTATTTCATCTTTTGTACAACCTGTCATTGAACCCAGTAAGATAGAAAGCAACATATTTGTAACAATTGATCTGAACATGCCTTTTGTTTTTTGTAATATATCTATTTAACCTGCTTAATGAGGTGATTAAGATTGCTGTCACCTATCTTTAAAACAGACACTTTAACAACATGTTTATATTTTATTGAAATGTCTGATTATTATGTTATAAGAATTGTCAACCGTATAATTCTTTACAAAATAATTAAAACCATTCAACCCCATTTCCTTGCGTAATTCCTGAGCCTGTACAAGTCTGGCTATATTCTGATCTATTGAATCCAGGTCCCCTGATTCTGACCACATTCCGAAATTGTTTTCAACAATTATGGTACCAAAATCAGTCTTTTTATCGGTTGCTGCCAAAACCGGTAATCTGTACTCCAGATAGGAGAGCAGCCGTGAAGGAAAATTCGGAACAGTAAACCGGTTATCAAGAAATATCATTCCTACATCACTGGATTGCAGGAGTTGGTTATACTCCTTTTTAGGCAACACCGGGAGCAATATCATATTTTCAGGTTGTGCCAGATCAAACCACGATTTTACTTTTCCGTATTCTGTTCCCGCTCCCGCAATCAGGAAGAATAATCCCGTTTTGTCCTTTTGTGAGTTCAGGAAGTCAATTATGAAACTGATACCTTGTGGTTTACCTAAATTGCCTCCGTATGCAAAAACGACAGCGCTGACCGGTATTCCGTATTTTCTCCTTATCACCATTTTTTGTTCAGATGTTATTATTTCATCGAACAGTTCATGGCTGTTTGGATTGATTTCCACTTTATCAGGGTTAATTTCAGGATTATGATTCAGTACATAATCTACATTTGCCTGGGACATGCAACCTATATTGTCGGAAATCTTATAAAGTTTCTTTTCCTGTATAGAATAATATTTATGTATTAATCCTCCCTTCCTTATCAATCCCAGGTCCACTGCATTCTGCGGGAATATATCCTTCAGCAGAAGATACGATCCGGCACCATATCTTATTTTGACGTAATTAACCAATTTCAGGAAAGTTATAGGAGGAGTTGAATACAGGACAAGATCAAAGCTGATTCCGGAAAAATATTTTCTGATTCCTCTCAGATACTGATAATTAATAAATAAGGTTGCAAGCCATTTTTCTAAGACATTTGTTTTCTGAATGTTGAGAGTTTTGATCTTAAGTATCGTAAAATTTTCCTTATTAAACAGAGTCGTTTCTTGCCGGTAACGACGTTCCAGCGGGGATACAATAAATACATTATGCCCTTCACGCCGGAATTTACGCATAAGGTCCGGATAAACCCCTCTGTCGGATATATCATTAATTCTGACAATAGTCAGGAAAAGTATATTCATTTTAGTGGGTTGTCCGTTAAAATTGTAACCAGATATCGCCGGGTAAAAATCTCACCAGGGGTATTTTTAGCTCAATTTGAATTTCTCATATAATCAAGAGCATCTCCTGAACTCATGAATTCAACATCCGGCCACTTTTTTAATATGGCTTTCAATAACTTTTTAAGTTCTGTTAAGCCTTTTGCCCTGTTGGCGGGATCTATCCCTCCGGCAAAATTAACGCGATGAGTACTTATATTCGCCGGTTTACCCCATCGGAAGGCAGCTTCAACCTGTTTCAATGTAGGATCAATCCCTGTGTAGTCAGTATCAGATGGTTCAAAAGCGCAATTTCGGGTATAATAGGTCAACTTCCCGGGTCCCTTTTTACCTGTGGTAAAGTATCTGTATTTCAATGCCCCACCATTAACGGGATATGGTGTGGAATGGTTCACATATAAAAATCTGATCCCCAGTGACTCTGCAATTTCATCAAACTCCGGATGAAAAATACCATTAGCCGGTACAAACACACGCGGTAAGCGGCCAAAGATCTCCCTGAACAGAGCAACGCTATCTCTTATTGCATTTTTCAGGAATGGTTTTTGTTCTTCTGAAGTAAAATAAAATTCAGCCCTGAATTCTCGTGCCGGTAAAGGCACCCCCGGGATATCAAGGGAAACAAAACCATGATCAAAGGCAACCAATAGTTCTTTATTTCCGTCTTTCAGTTTTTGCATCCATATCTGCGCTGTTGTATGGTCACGCCCATGAAGTTCCGGAACAAATATTCCTGCCTCTGATCCCTCTTTCCACAATTTAAATACATCACTATCAGGATAATACTTATTAAGAGTATCCGTAAACTTCTCAAAGTGATAATTGGTAAAGCCCTCTGCTCTGATTTTCCCGAAATCCGGATTAGCCACGTTTGTAACCGGTGTCATTACAGCAGGCTTATTATTTTGATCCCTGACGCTTTCGAGGATGTCGAATAGCTGCATCAGATCGTCACGGGTTTCAAGAGTGTCATATTTGTTATACTTTCCATTGTTAAGTTTTAGTCCGGCCGACACCATCTTGCTAAAAGCACTCTTTGATGGCATCCTTATTCCCCCCCAGTCATCACATTCAATAATTAAAAATTTACGGGAGGTACGCCAACCCGGTATATTTTTAATATTTGAAATTATATTATGTTTTATAGAGAAAGCCATGTATTCCTGTAACATTCATGTTGACAAAAATCGTTCATTATAAAGGCTTAAATAATCTCCAAACCGCTCCCTGGCAGAGAATTTACTGTGTGCCTGGTCCTGGCATTGTGAGGAATTGTACAGTTCGTTTGAGTTTATTACTCTTCTGATTGAATCATGAAGCTCTTTAATATTGCCTTTTTCAACTACAATTCCTGTCTCAATACCAACTGATTCGGGGCTGCCCCCTGTATTATAAGTGATAACCGGTGTACCGCATGCCAATGCTTCTATATTAACCAACGGGAAATTATCGATATGTGTGGGATTAATAAAAACCTTTGCACCGCTGTAAATAACAGCCAGTTCATCAGTGTTTTCAGTCCGGGATACACTTTTCATGCCTGTCGGTAACAGTTTTGCCTGACTTTTTGCAAGTCCGACAAGTACAATTTCTAATTCCGGTTCAAGTATTTTTCGTAAACTGATAAAATCACTCAATCCTTTTCGGTTTGACCAGATGCTTGCTACTCCAAGGATATAATTCTTTTTTAAGCCGTACTTAACCCTTACCTCTTCTGAATCAACAGGTCTGAATTTTTGAAGGTCAACTCCGTTGTTGATTACTCTTACATCATAACCTGACAGGAATGAATTCCTGAGATGTCCCGCAATCCATTCGGAAGGTGAAACAAGTACCATATTCCTTACCCCCATAAAAATCTCCTTCTTCCTGCTGTAATTCATTCGCGAATTGTCAATAATCCAGCTTTTGGGGTAATTATGTGTACTAGGGCAATCAAAACATCCCGTCTGCCATTTTGGGCAGCTATCATTATAAAAAAAACAACAGTGACCGGTAAACGGCCAGCAGTCATGAAATGTCCATATAACAGGTTTATCAAACTCTTTGAGATATTCAAAAAGCACTTCAATATTCAGATAGTAGCCATGCAGGTTATGCAGATGTATTACATCAGGATTCAGTTCTTTAACCTTTCTGATCAATAGTTTTGTGGCATTGATTGAGCCAAATCCATGAAGATCAAAAACACGTGTTCTAAGCAGGTGCATTGCATGATCAACTTTGCTGCCGATTTTTATCAGCTCTGATCTGCAATTGTTCGATGTTCTCCCAAAAGCTATGAAACTTTCATGTCCCTGCTCAATAAGCAGCCTGCCTATTTCCTCTGCAATGCGGCCATGCGATCCTGAGTTGGCCGTTGTATTTATTTGAAGAACTTTCATTTTGGTATTAAAAAGTCATAGTATTTGGCACCTATATTTTCGATCGAGAACCTTTGAATTGAATCTTTTGCCTTTGAACCCATTGATTTCCGCAATGATTCATCAGTCATAAGCCGTTCAAGACGTTCGCGGAAAAGAGAATAATCGTAGAGCGGAACTAAATAACCGTTTTCTCCGTCTTTTATCATTTCTGATGGCCCTGCCACACAATCAAAAGCAATTACCGGCATACTGGCAGACATCGCTTCACCTATTACATTAGGAAATCCTTCCGAGTCGGAAGTAAATGCAAAAATGCTTGATTCCTTATAATACTTATCGAGATCATTTCTAAAGCCCGTAAGAATTACTTTCGAGTCGGCATTCAGGGAACTGATCAGATTTCTTAATTCCGACATGTTATTTTGCTTCAGGGCATCTCCTCCTACAATTAACAGCTTCCATCCCTGCTGATTGATACTGCAGAAAAGCTCGATCAGTTTATCATGGTTCTTTGATTTAATCAACCTGCCAACCGAAAGGACTATTTTTCCCTTGGGAATTCCATTGTAGCTGATCAGGCGGATTGGATTACCGATCACCACTATATTATCATGCCTGAATAGCTTCAGATATAGAGTTTTAGCCTTTTCAGTTTGCGCTATTACTCCTTTGGCCTTAGGATATAACCATTTTCTAAGGAAGAAATGAAATTTGCCAAATTCCTTTTCCGGGCTGCACCGGTCTGAAATAAATAGGGGATAAGAAAAACCATATAATGACAGCAGAACAAAATTATTCCAGAATTCCCCAAAACTCAATACCGAACTAGGAGATATTCGATTGATTGTCCTTCTGAGGAATATCATTGTCTTTAATGTGTAATAAAACCTGATTCTATTATCAAATTTAAAATGGGGTTGTAGTACAATCAGATTATCCGGGATCTTATAAAATACCTCCGGATTGATCCCATACATTATTAAGTAAACCTCAAGGTCATGTTTTTTGCATAAAAAAGAAGCTATTTCACTCATTACCCTCTCCATGCCTCCGGCTTGCAATGAGTGAATAACCAAACAAAACCTCTTCATGGTTGTTTTACCGGATTAGGATCCTTAATATCCTGTGACAGATTTTCAATCATTTCTCCAAAGGGATTAAAACCTCCTTCATGCCAGTTTAGCTCCAAATCCCAATAACCGTAACAATCTCCTTCGTCCCATCCAAAAGCATAACATATTTCAGTAATAAAAGGGATGTTATCTCTTGAAATCAGAAAATCAAAAGCTGCACTTTGTAATTTCAAATAACTGCTGATTTCAAAAGCAATTTTTATTATTTCCAATGGAATCCCATCTTTGGAGTATACTTCCGAATGACTACCAGAAGCCCTGAAATCCTTAGCTCTGATTAATCTTTTGAATGCATAGCATTTATCTTTGATTACTGTGACTCTAATGTCAAAAGAGCAATTTTCGATGAAATCCTGAAAATAGACATAACCTTTTTCATTACCGGTTATTTTTTCAAACCTGGTTTTAACAAAAAATCGAC
Source organism: uncultured Bacteroidales bacterium (assembly GCA_963831935.1). Classification (GTDB taxonomy): domain Bacteria; phylum Bacteroidota; class Bacteroidia; order Bacteroidales; family VadinHA17; genus LD21. The sequence continues at coordinate 40,067 of CAWHSH010000006.1, read as the reverse complement.
CAAAACCTTCAAGGAGATCTCTGAAATTTGTTTTGCCCAACCTGAACATCCGATATCTTTCTTTCAGGCCACCCCAAGGATTGTACTGCCGGAAGCCGGATCCGAAAGCCTTGTTTATTAATCTCACAGCACGTTTTCTTGTCCTGACCAGCTGGACATTAGCTGAGCCCGCTCCTTTTCTGAGTTTAAACACCTTGGGGAAAGTAGCACGATTCACCCAATCAATGGCATCTGTTCTGGAATAAAAAACATAAGAGGGGACCAGAGGGGCTCCAATTGCTTCCAGTAAATACTTCTGTCCGACCTTATCATCAAAATGCCAGACGGACCTAAAATCCGGATAGGTATTTTTCCCGGACGCCTGCACAGCATATAACAGCTGTTTTGCAAACAGGATATCTCGTGAGTTAGCCTGATGGAAATGCCACATCAATGCATCACAATCTTTGATACTTTCAATTATGCCGGTTGAATAGCAATTGACAAGTTTATATTGAATATTATTAGATTGACAGTATTTAATCCATTTATCGCTATACGAAATAGGACTGTCGTGTATTGCTATTTTCATATTAACTGGTTCTCTTATTTCAATGCCCAATGGTTAGCCCTGCAGTAATTGTAAACTTCATCGGAGAAATCGCCGAAAAACAGATGCCCGTGATACTGTGAAGCCCTTATGCTTCCCCCGAAGAGGTTAAGTTCAATCATCCTCCAATGTGATTCTGAATCATAACACATATCCAGTCCCATTATTCTGGCATAGAAGATCTTATGTGCAACACTCAGTGAGATTTCTTTAAGTCCGTCAAGGTCAGGTATCTGTAAATTGAATTCCAGACCTGTATCCGGATGCTTAAAGTATTTCTTTCCGTATTTATCAACGGCATATCCGTTCAGATGCCCGTCTTTATTTATTATAGCCGCAATACCTCCTGCAGATACATTATCACGTGAGTTGCCACCCAACCCTGTCCTGAAGGCTGCATTTATTATATGTAATTTATTGTCAATCACAGAACGATAAACATGGACTCTGAAAGTGTTAAGGCTATCTTTGTGATATTTTGAAAAATATGGATGTTGCTTTATTTTTTCCTGAACTACAATATTCTTTTTCTGAACTGCAGTTGCAATTAAGTCTTCAGCATTCCTGGGGAAGAAAACATCCTGACCGCCATACGAATCTCTGTTTGGCTTCAACACAACCGGATATTCAAGTGTTTTTGCAATAGAATGTACTTCAGAAAAGGAAATTGGATTTAAATCATGGTCCAGCCACTCTCCATCCACATTATGGAAAAAGGAATAAGGAAAAGTATTACCAGGGAACCATCGGTTGTAAAAACTCTTATAAGCTACGTATTCGACTTCGGGTGTCTGATTGAGAGTCGGTTCAATATCCGCGTAATAAATTTCTTCAGGAATAAATTTTGAGTCGGCAATACCAGAAATGTTTTTACAGATTCTTAACGTTGAATTATTTATCCGGTTATTAAAAAAACTCCAATAGGACTTATGTTCTTTCTCAATTAATCTGTCAGCAGGCATTTTATAATCCGGGTGGAGTTCAAATATTTTATTAAATGATTTTTCCCAGGTAACCTTGGCTCCCCTTCGTCTGGAACTGTAAGCAGAATATCGCTTAAGACGTTCTTTTAAAGGAAGATTATTGTTAAGTAAAATTCTTCCATACATAGTATTACTTCTTTAAGAATCCATTTTTCGAATTTATCAGTTGTCCCAGCTGAACAGATGTCATAAATTCAATTTCAGGCCATCGCATCAGAGCTGCAGAAAATAGATTTTTCAATAATTTCAGAGTCTTGTCCCGGTTGGCTTCCTCGAGAAAACCCACATAATTTATTCGATGGCTGCATATTACTGCCGGCTTTTTCATCCTGAAGGCTATCGCCATTGCAGCAAGACATTGACCTACAGGATCTTTAATTTTTAATCTGAATAAGGAAGGTTCAAAAAGCGCATTTCGCAATAAATAAGTCTGGCCAAAGTTATTTTTCTTCCCAAGGTATAAGCTGTAAGATTTGGTTTTCCCTCCCACAACCGGTTCGTACATCTTTTTTATTCCCTGAAAGTATGTAACGTCTTTTCCCTTTACTGCCTCGTTAAAATCAGGGCTCCAGATATAATTTGGAGGGATTACCGATTCCGATTTAAAACCAAAAAGTTTTTCAAACAAATTTAGTCCCTCAAGAAAATATGATAGTTTATCTTTCTTATCCCGGGTTGAATTATACCTTGTTGCTTCCATAAAACTATTGCCTCGCACTTCAGGTCCCATTTGAATACAACCCGGCATTTCATGATCAAATCCAAACAGAACATCCCGATCCCCCTTTCTCAGGGCATCCATGAAAAGACTCACATTCAGGTGTTCCCTGCAATGATACTGAGGGAGAAAGATTCCGGCTTCCATCCCTTTTATCCATAAATTAAAGCAACCTGAATGATTTGGATACTTCTTAAATGTTTCGGTGATTAACTCATAATGATAACTGTTAAAATTGTCAGCTTTGATTTTATCAAAATCCGGATTGGCCATCACACAATTTGCCGTAATAACCGGATGATTACCTTGCTTGTCTTTAAATGAAGTCAAAGTATCAAAGAGTAATTCCAGATCTTCCTCACTTGCAAGGGAATCGTACCGTTCATAGGCAATTTTATCGACAGGATATCCGGCTTTAAGACATTTCTCATAAACCTGTTTTGATGGCATCCTTATGCTTCCCCAGTCATCAGATTCAATAACAACGATTTTACGATTGGTACGCCAGCCGGGTAAATTAGTTAAAATATGTGACAGATAAGATCGGATCAATTGTAGCGCTGACTTTTCATTTGTTATATTAATCTCATCACATCAGAATCCTTTTAATTCCTGTTATCAGAGGAACTGAATCCGGATTTAAAGCGGCATATAGCGGATTTCCAAAAACAGTCATTATTCCATAAAAATCCATCCCTGTCCTTATAGCTACTATACAAAACAATAAAAGTGCCGGAATGGAAATTAATTTAATTAAAGTCATACCCTTGATTTTAGGGTAACTTGAAAAAAAGATTATAAAAAAGGCTACCATAAAAGTGTTAGCAACAGTAATAAACCTGCCTCCGGAAGGTACCAGACTGAAAATATTGGAAAACCCGTACAGCAAAAGCGAATAACAAAGAAGAGTCATTAATTCAGGCCTGTCTTTAAGAAATTGTTTGCAAAAGAAATAGATATACAACGTAATGACATAAGTAAGCCATTCTATTGCTTTTAAAGACAAAGGTAAATACCAGTTGAGCGATTGTTGAACGTTTCTGATCGATTCAGCATATTCAAGGTTGGTATATCCTGAAATCCTTTGCTGGAATACGCCCGGGAGAAATGATAAGGCTGATCCCACTGCCTGAAGATCGATTTCCTTGATGAAGGAAGTTATAATAAAAAAACCCAGGCAGATGGTAATCCTGTTTTTAATGACAAGAAATAGAAATAAAACTACTATTGGATACAAAAATGAAAAATGAAAAAAAACTGAAGCTGCTGACCAGAATAACTTTTTCTTATTACCTTCCAAAAGATAGGGCAGTGTTCCGTAGAGGAAAATCTGGGCAGCTGTCCACATTCTGAATCCATTAATATTCCATATGGGATTTATTAATACAAAAGTCAAAATAAACAATAAAACAATGGTTGTGATTTTCCCCTTGATCTGACCAAGAACGTACCAGATATTTCTTGAATAGAAATAGCCGAAAATAAATCCGAATATTGTAAAGAGAATGGTTGGATTTTTGGTAACACGCGACACTAAAAATGTGATTAAAGGCTGAACAATGTCAACATAACTTGAGCTCTCAGAGTACATTGACTTGAATAAATCTTTCGCACTCATGTCCGCATTGGCGTATTGTGCCAGAAGCTCCGCATGTCGTGAAGAATCTGCAGCGGCGTCAGGACCCTGCGCAATAATGAAGGTGAATCCAAAGAAAATGCAGAAGATCCATAAAATATTCTTTGACCACGGTTTCTCCCAGTGTCGTAATGAAGCCAGCAATGTCATAAATGGCCAGACAAAAAAGCCTATATAATAAAGAGCTTCATTCCTTTTGTCATTTATCTGGTACTCTTTGTACTTTATTGCCTTTTCTTCCATTTATTCAGTATCGTAAAGTTGGATGAATTTTTCTGCAACTATTTTTATATCATAATTTTTTAAAGGTTCCAGAATCATTTTCCTGCTGTAATTCCCGTCCATGAACTCAAGTAGTGCAGAAAAATCCACTTCAGAATTTATATTGAGGATAGGCCTTCCTGTGATCAGGTAATCGATTAGCTTACTCGGCAGTTGAGTGTGGGTATTATTATCAAAATTTATAAGGAAGTCCATCCCGGAAAGAACCATCAGTAATTCCTCACGTGGAATATAATCTCTTATATCTAATTTTTCATTCAGTTTTGTTTTAAATGGTTCAAGTAAATCCGGCTGAGAGGTATAAACGATGAATTTAAAATTCCTGTTGCATGTTGTTAAAAACCTGAGCATTGCCCGAGGATCACGTCTTCCGGGAATGAATCCGCCCGCATACGCAAAGACCTGATGATTATCAGTTTTATTGTATTGCGGAATAATCAGGGTATCAAGTTTAAAACCCTGAGGTATAATTCTTATTTTATTATAAAATTCCGGATAATAAGCCGACCTGGCTCCGTCAAACGGAATAGTCAGAAAGTCAGCCTTACGGCAAAACCATTTCTCCACGTATTTAAAATAGAACAGCTTGCGAAATGAATCCGTTGTATCCCCCATATAGGGATCACCACAATCAGCCACCCAGGTTTTTGCAATAGGGTGGCGTTCAGTCCTGCTGGCTGCAACTCCCCAATGTACCGGGAATGGAACGGCAATAGATATTAAAAGATCATACCCCGATTCTTTTTTCAAAGATTTTTTAACCATCCAGACAAATTCAATGTCGGGATACTCGAAAAAAAGCACTGAGAATCTGAATATAATTCGTCTGATCAGAAGTTTAATTCCTTTTCCTTTTACAGGTATTCTTTTCCATTTGAGTTTTCCCAGATCTTTAATCACCAAACCATGATTCCTTTCGAACTCATTATGAATTTCAGGATTTTTAGGTGTTAATACCGTAACAGAATGTCCCTGCAGGGCAAGTTCTTTTGCCAATTCAGTTGTTCGGAACGAACGGGGAGAGTTTTGAGGATAAAAACTTGCTGAAACTATCAGTATTTTCATTTTATCCATTGATCCTCAATAAGATGTTCAACAATCCTGGCTGCCGCCTTACCATCCCATAACTCCGGAATGCCACCAGTTTTCCACTCTCCTGCAAATAGTTTGTCCAGAACGGGTTTAATAGCTGAAGGATCCGTTCCGATAAGTTCATTGGTTCCAATGGTAATTGTCTCAGGCCGCTCTGTTGTGTTGCGCAGGGTAATGCAAGGGATTCCCATGACTGTTGTTTCTTCTGTTATTCCTCCGGAATCTGTTATTACAGCTTTTGAGTGTTCGACCAGATAATTGAATTCAAGATAGCTGAGAGGTTCTGTGAGGTGAAGGTTCCTGATAGACAATGATCCTGTTCCGGGTGACGAGTTGAGATTTTTGACAAGACCGGAAATAATTTTGGCTGTCCGCGGATGCACAGGAAATATTACAGGCAATCCTCTTGCAGAATCAATAATTGAGTTCAGAAGGTTCCTTAACTTATTTTCTTCATCAACATTAGCAGGCCGGTGCAGAGTCAAAACAAAATAATTCTTTTCTTCCAGCCTGAGCTGATCAAACAGATCCGGCTTAAAGAACCTGCTCCTGTTTGAAATGAGGGTGTCGATCATTACGTTGCCAACAAAAAAAATCCTGTTACCTGGAATGCCGGCTGCTTTAAGATTCTTATTTGCGAATTCGCTGGTAGTGAAGAAATAATCGGTCAGGCAGTCTGTTACCATTCTGTTGATTTCCTCAGGCATGGTAAGATCGAAAGAGCGGATACCTGCTTCAACGTGTGCTACTTTTGTGTTAAGTTTTTTAGCAACTATTGCACATGCCATCGTTGATGTAACGTCACCGACAACCATTACAAGATCTGTCGGATATGACATTAGATCTTTCTCAAAAGTTACCATAATTGATGCAGTCTGTTCAGCCTGAGTCGATCCGCTGCATCCCAGATTAACGTCGGGATCGGGGATGTTAAGATCTTTAAAGAATGAATCGCTCATGTTAATGTCATAATGCTGCCCCGTATGCACCAACCTGTATTCAATGAAACCGTCTTTTGACTTTAGATTTTTGTGTTTTTCGTTTTGGTAATCTATAGCAAGGATAATGGGAGCGATCTTCATAAAGTTGGGCCGGGCACCAGCGATCAAAGTCAGTTTCATTCTGATTGAAATTTACTGTTCCTTAATTTCAGGAACGTTTATTTTATGATAATGCATTGAGCTTCGGAAGAAAATCATCCAAATAATTCCCGGTACTTTCTCTGAAACCAGAGTAAACGAACCGGCTGCAAAAATTGACCAATCCGCATTATTGATTTTGCGAATGTGCCCTTGTTGCCCGCTGACAGTATTAATTTGTAAATAAAGCTAAACCAAATTGTGTTTAGTTTATTAATAAAATACAGATGAGGATAGAGGTAATTTCTTGAAAATTTGCTTAAGGTGATCTCAAATTCAGAGAGCACTATCCGGCTTTTAGTTTTATCATTGAACGAGATGGAAGCACTATGTCTTCTGTATTTCAATGTATAGTCATCAAGAAAATAAAACTTAGTCCCCGATCTTAAAATTTTGTACCACATGGGCGTATCTTCCAGTAAGGGGTAATCCTCGTCAAAACCACCTGATTGAGTTATCAGATCGTGTCTCAGGAAAACACCGAGTGTTGAAATCAGTCTTTTATTGTCTAAATTATTGGCGAGTAACTTCAGCTGGGAAGAGGCATTAATATCTTCGTCAAAAAAGGATGATCTCTTTTCATTCAGCATGCTTTCCAATTTTGACAGGTCCTGATTGAAAACTTTGACCTTTGAGTCCAGAGCTTTAACATAGGGATTATGATTCACAAAATCCATAACAAGCTCAATGGCATTTGATTCAAACAGATCATCCCCCGCAATAAACTTTACCCACTCTCCATGGGCCACTTTAACTCCCCGGTTGCAATTTGCCGGGATTCCGGTATTTTTTAAGGCAGTTATCAATTCTGTCCGAATAAACCGTTCTTTGTTTTCATCTATCCATTGTCGGCAAATTTCAACTGTGTTGTCGGCTGAACAATCATCACTGACAATCAACTCAACATTGCGGTAAGTCTGAGATTTGGCACTTACAAGTGTTTCAATCACATATTTTTCGCTGTTGTATGTAATAACTATGATGGAAACAAGCGGATGCTTCTGCAGATTTTTCTTATCAGGTTGTTCCATCATTGCTGGCTTTAACAATATTCTGACAGGTTTTTCCCCTGCCTTAAATCAGGTTCTTTTTTAAGAAGGCCACAGTGATATTTTAATTAGTTCAGCTCCGGCAAAGCGCATCAGGAGATTAAGGATTGATAAATCTGGAAAATGTTAAATTCCTTATTAAGTGCATCCAATTGCCTGTCATTTTGACTTTCAATAATATTATAGGTCATTAAAGATTCTGACTGCGAATCAGGTAAACAGACAAAAGCTTTTGGATAGGCATTTGTCAGAAGTGCTTTAGTTCCTTCTTTTAACGCCATTGCTTTTAACCAAAGATCATCAGCCTTAAAGCTTGTTTTTTGCAGTAATCCTAAATTAAATAAATCAACATGAAGCGATTTTGGCGGATAGAGCACCCCCATCACACCTAACGGGAGCAAATCGAATCGCTCTTTTGTTTCAATTTCAACAGAATGCCAGTTATCCCATCTTTTGTAATCAGCAAAACCATTATTTGTAGATTCAATTTTTCTGGCACCATGGCATATAACAGCATTTGGAAACCTGAGATGAAAGTAAATTAATTTATCCAGCATATCAGACGGATAAAAAATATCATCATCAATCGTTACAAGAATGGCATCAGGATTTTCTTTCAGTGCATAAAAATACTTGGTATGTGGTTTGAGATCCTCCCGGAATTGAATATCAAGCCCTCTTTTCATTTGTCTTCGTAAAATCGACGGCAGAGCATCGATCCCTGAAAAATATTCTTTCCCCAACCATAATATTATTTTATTTGGCTTGTAAGTCTGCCGCAATATGGATTCAATACTTAACCAGACTTCGTTAATTCTGCCCGGGTATGACGTAAGCGACACAATAACCTCATTTTTAAGGTTGCCATTTCTAATGCCACTTTTTTGAAATGGAATGCTGACCTTATATAAAAGAGGGATGATCTTCCGTATTAAAAAGGCCCACAATCGTCCCCAGAAATCATTTGTCCGGAAAATTTCCCTGTCAGGAGCAGAAAAGTAACAACGGTATAGGGCTCTTAACATGCCAGCAGGATAGCTTTTGGCTTAAGATTCAGAAGTTTTGAAAACAGGTTAAAAAAACGTATTGGCTGAAGACTGATTCTTAATTTGTTAATAGCTGAACACAATACACCATGGTTGCCAATAAGAAAAATAAAGCCAATAATAATCTTATTCCAGTAATTATTGACAATGAATTTAAACTTGCCATGTTTTTTGCTCGCATTATAAGCCGCCGTATATGCCTGATGCATATAGGGAGGTAAGATCTTCCTTTCCTTATTGGTCAGATTATCCTTATGTTTCCTGTACTTTATGGTTAAAATTGGAGCAAATTTAATCACTTTCCCATTCAGTCCCAGTTTTAGAAAAAACGGGATATCTTCGCTCAGGGTATACTCTTCATCGTACAGGCCAATTTCATCAAAGAAATTTTTGATAAACAGACCAGGAGTAAAATGAAAACCTCCGCCTAATAAATATTCCAGCTGATCAGTTGCCGTTACTCTATCTGAATATAGAAGACTCGATTTACTTTCACCCGGTTGAATGCCCAATGAGTTTTTTGGATCAAATATTTCACTAAACATTTCACCCTGGGTCAATAGCACTTCTGTATCCCTGTTCATTCCAATGTATTCAACAAGCATCTCTATAGCATTTTGAAACAATGCATCATCCCCGGCAATAAGTTTAATCCATTCGCCATGGGCTGCTTTTATGCCTCGATTGCAATTTGCCGGTATTCCTGAATTTTCAGCGACAGTGATTACTTCTGCACCCGTAAACCTGTCCCTGTTTGCTTCAACCCACTGACGGGATATCCCAACAGTATCATCTACTGAGGCATCATCACTTATTATAAGTTCAATATTCTGATATGTTTGAGTCCTGATACTCTCAAGAGTTTCCAGTATATATTTGGCTGAATTGAAGGTGATGACTATAATAGAAACCAGAGGTTGCTTGAGCATACGATCAGAATGTGAGTGCGACATTTAGAATCTGCTTCTGAAATTTATCCAGATTGCTTTTAACCCAAGCCGTTTATCCAGCTCTTTAATTGAAAGCCATGTGGAAAAAACAATTGTAGCGCCTCCGGTAAAATATGACCATGGTGTTTGCAGAAACCGGATTATTGTAAAACATGCAATCCCAAGTATTAACTGGATGCCAAAAAGTTTAAAAAAATCAATCTGAAATAAAAATTCATATTTATACCGTGCCAGGAGAAAAACCTGAATCAGATACACAAAATACCCTGCCAGAAAAGAAATTCCAAGTCCGTTAAAACCTGCCAGTTTATATCCGATTATATTAAAACCCAGTATATAAATATTGGCAATCAACTCGTTCCAAAAAAAAAGTCTCGAAGCCCCTTTTGCAAGCAGTATAAAAGCAATTGCCCAGCTTACTGCTTTAAAATACATACCCATGGCTGCCCACTGAATCATGCCGTTCACAGGAACAAATTTGGTGGAATACAGGAGGATAATGACATATTGAATGAACACAATGAAAACTGCAAGAATGGGTGCAAGGATTAGAATGGCTATTTCACTTTGCTGGTTTATCAGTTCCGCGGTTTTTTTATTATCATGAGCAACACCGGCAAGCCTTGGATAGTAATCCATGCTCATTGCCGAAAAAATCATTCCGACATATGTGTTGATTATGGCAAACCCCGCTGTGTATAAGCCAACCTGATCAACTCCTCCAATATTGCTGATGTAAATCCTGATGATATAACTTGTTCCCAGGGGAATCAGTCCGCTGATACTGAGGACAAATCCCATTTTCAGCATCTCTTTGCCTTCAGCTGTGATCGTTTTTGTGTTGATCTTTATTGTTCTGACTCCGACTTTACGGGCATAAAACCATGACAAAAGCATTGCAGTGAGAGAACTTATAATAATTACGGGAACAATGCCATCAAGCCTCCATACATAATAAACCGGAATTGATATAACAAGTCCAAAAACGGCCCCGGCCATATTAGCCTTTGCGAGATATTGCAATCTGCGAAGTCCCTGCAAAACCACAATTTGCCCTGAACTAAGTTGCTGGAAAAGAAGCGTTACAGATATCCAGATAAAAGCAAGAGTGTAATCTTTGTTACCGAACGTCAGATCGCTTAACCATGGTGATAATACTGCAGTTAAAACCATTCCAAGAAGCCCTGTGATCCATACCAGCCTTCGCAGTACCGTTACCACGGTTGATACTCTTGATTCATCTCCGGTAGCTGCTGCAGCTGCAACATTCTTGACTGCACTGGTTCCGAGCCCAAAGTTGGTCAGAGCAGAAACAAATCCGATGGAGGTTGTAAGAAGTCCGGTAATACCCATGCCAGTCGGACCGATTAGTATCGCCACAAACTTGGAGCGAATAATTGAAATAATTATATTGAAAACCTGTACTCCTCCAAAAAGAGAAGTTGCTTTAAAGATCTGACGATATGAGGCCTGGTTTTCCTCCATTGAGAGATTATTAGTTGTTATCTTATTGATCTGAATATTGAGGGGAAAAAGATAGTTCCGGAAATCTGAGAAAAAGATTTTCTGTTTCTCAATCAACTTTGAAGCTGTTTATTAGTTTACAAACCAGTTCAACATCCTCATCAGTCATCACATTGCTTATTGGGAGGCTAAGGCATTCCAAAGAAATCCTTTCCGTGATTGGCATATAAAGATTGTTCCAATCATGATATGCTCTTTGTTTATGAGGAGGAATGGGATAATGGATTAGGGTCTGAATCCCATGATCTGTCAGATGTTTTTGAAGTTTATCCCGATGCGGGTGAAGGATGACAAAAAGGTGCCAGACGTGACTGAGGTCTGAGTGTAAAGGTTTCTGTTTGTCCGGACTTTTTAAAACAGGTAGAATGATATCCGGTTGATTTATATTTTCAATATAATATTGAGCGATTTCGCGACGACGCTGGTTGTCGGCATCAAGAAAAGGTAGTTTGACACGCAGGACTGCAGCCTGTATCTCATCAAGACGTGAATTCAGTCCCTGGTAGTCATTTACATATTTTTTTGAAGAACCATAATTACCCAAAGCCCTGATAACTCCGGCAAGTTCATCATCATTAGTTGTAACGGCGCCCCCATCACCTAATGCTCCAAGATTCTTGCCGGGATAAAAACTGTGGCCGGCAGCGTCGCCCAGAGAACCAGTACGTTTCAGGGTTTCAGGTTCAAGGTTCAAGGTTCCAGGTTCAAGGTTCGAGAATTGGTGGAGTTGATTCTTTCTGTTGCTTTTAGTTGGTTGTTGGTTGCCCGATAAACTTTGAACTTTTAACTTTGAATTTTGAACCATAGCGCCCGCTGCCTGAGCATTATCTTCAATAATCTTCAGGTTATTTTTCCGTGCAATATCTTCAATTCTGGCCGACCAGCATGCCTGCCCGTACAGATGAACTATCATTATAGCCTTTGTGCGTGGCGTGATGTGCTTTTCAATTAATGAGATATCAAGGTTGTAAGTTTGTATGTCAGGCTCAACCAGGACAGGTTTAAGATGGTTATCTGTGATAGCGAGAATTGACGCAATATAAGTGTTGGCAGGAACGATTACTTCATCACCTTCCTTCATAAAGCCCATTGCAATATAAGCTTTGAATATAAGTCGCAAAGCATCAAGTCCATTGGCAACACCTATGCAGTGTTTTGTGCCAATAAATCCAGCATACTCCTTCTCAAAGGCATCCACCTCCTCACCCAGCAGGAACCATCCTCTCCTGACAACTCGTTGAATTGCCTCAGAAAGTTCGGGTTCAAATCTTTCAGTTACTTTCTGAATATCAAGGAACTTTATCATATTTCTCTTACAAATCTCGCCGGATTACCAACCCATAATTGATTAGCCGGGACATTTTTAGTTACAACACTACCTGCACCTATCATCGAATTCTGACCAATTGCTATCCCGCCAAGGATCACACTTCCAGCTCCCAGCGAAGCTCCGTCTCCTATCAGAGTCTTTTGGTATTCAGCCGGATATTGTTTCGATCTGGGGTATTTGTCGTTGGTGAATGTGACATTTGGCCCTACGAAGACATTATTTCCAATTGTAATGCCATCCCAAAGAAAGACACCACACTTCAAAGTAACATTATCGCCAATAATAACTTTGTTTTCAATAAAACAATGTGCATTAATGTTACAATTGTTCCCTATAACAGCATCAGGAAGAACAACAACATATTGCCAGATTGTGGTTCCGGTTCCAATATGTAAGCTTTGAACATCAGCGGTTGGATGTATCATCTTTATATTTTTGAAAATCTGAATAGTCTCTTATATAATCTTCCGGATCATACTTGTCTGAAGCCATCACAAGGCAAATTGCACCGGAGGAAAAATTGACGATTTCCCTCCATATTCCCGGCACTACCAGCAATCCAAAATAAGGTCTGTTTAGTTGAATGATCTTTTTGTTCCGCCTGTCATCAAGAATTACATCGAAGGAACCGCTGGCTGCAACAATCAGCTGATAGAGTTTTTTGTGTGCATGTCCACCTCTATCAGAACCTCCCGGAACATCATACAGGTAATAGACCCTTCTGATAGTGAAAGGCTGGTCCTTACCGTTCTGTATTATAGTTATGTTACCTGCAGGATTATGAATCTTGGTAAGCTCAACAACATTGCAGCTATGGATATCGGAGACAAATCTTTTCATTTAGCTTTCTGACGTTTGAATTCCTCAAAGTCACGGATATAATCTGCTTCATTGTAATTGGTTGAAGCAACGATAAGTGCCAGTGAATTTGTTGAGAAGTTTTCAAGTATGCGCCAGATCATTTTTGGAACAAAAATGCCATAATATGACCGGTTAAGCGAAAACCGAAACTCCTCATGTCCGTCATTCAACACCACATCAAAACTGCCTGAGAGAGCAACAATAAGCTCTTCTGTGTTCCTGAATGCATGCCCGCCGCGATGTTCACCTCCCGGGACATCGTATATCCAGTATACCCTTTTTATTTTGAAAGGCAGATGTGTATCCTCCTCTATGTACGAAAGGTTGCCGCGTGAATCAAGAAATTTTGGGAGGTTGATTGTTTTTATCATGTTAACCATGAAAGTGAAATATCATCTGAAATGTCAGTTAATCTATCAAAAGAATAGATTTTAATTTTAAAGCTTCGCCCCGTCAGTCACAATTACGAGATGACAAGGTTTTGTTATAAAACATATAATTTCAAAAGCAAACAGTTTTGGTTGTTTAATTAGTGTTTAGCTTTTGAAATTTATTTTTTGATTGGTACTCATATTTTTATAGTACCAATTTTTATCATAAACTCTGCGATCTGTTATAGTTGTATTGCACGATAACTTTTAAATTACTGATGACTTACTCTTTGCCAATCATGAATTACCAATCACCAATTCCCAATCACCAATTATCAGTCACATCATTACTTCGACTGGAAATCCCTGGACCTCTGCTTACCCTTCCTAAAACTCTTTCCAAAAAGACTTTTTTTGTTGTAATATCCGTAGCCATATCCATACTGGTCGCGATAAACCCTGTTATCATTCAGTACTATACATGTATTGGTTACATTCTTTTGAATAAGGTCCTTCATAACCAGGGAGAATACATTCTTCATTGTCTGTCCGTAACGGGTAACAATAATTCTTACCTCTGAATGATCGATAAGTAGATAGGCATCTGTAACCTGCGCCAGAGGCGTGGTATCCAGGACAATAATGTCATATTCAGCCTTTAGTTTGGTCAAAAGCTGCTCTGTTTTATCAAGAGCCAGTAATTCAACAGGATTAGGAGGCAGAATTCCTGAAAGTATGTAATCCAGTTTTTCGTGTGGCGATTTGATTATCAGATCTTCAAGGTCTGCTTTATCAATCATGTATGAACTTAAGCCTTCGTGAGATTCTTCCCCTTCCTTGAAATATATTTTTGGTTTTCTCAGATCACAATCCAAAAGAATTGTTCTGCCTGCCTAGCTGTGCATAGCTCATTGCAAGGTTCATGGCAAGAAAGGATTTCCCTTCATTTTCGAAACATGAGGTGATCAGTATTACCTTCTTCTGTCCTCCTCTGACGTAAAAATCAAGGTTAGTACGAAGGGCGCGTAACGATTCAGCAATGTTTGATTTGGGAAATTCGAACATTACGTTGTTGGTCTTGAACCTGTTATGCATAATTTTCCCCAGTACAGGCCTGTCTGTAAGGTGTTCAATATCATCCTGCGATTCAATGGTATTATTTAATGCGCTCTTTACCCAGACAAATCCAAATGGTACTACTAATCCGAGGAAGAATGCAATCATATAATTTAAACTTCTGTTTGGAGAGATCGGGCCGGAACCTTTTGCAGGCTCAATAATGATGTCATCAGGTCTGTTTGAAGCTTTCGTGATTTTGGCTTCCGCATGTTTTTCCATCAGATAATTTGCGATAGCATCATTGAGCCTGTATTTTCGCTCTATTGTACCCAATTGACGCTGGGTTGCCGGCAGACGGTTAATTTCAGCCTGAATTCTTCTGATTCTCTTGTTCATTTCATCTATCTCTATGCTCGTAGAATTGCTAAGGCCTGAAATGTTTTCCGATATGGTCTTTTTTAGATTTTCAATCTCTATAGCAAGCTTTGGTACTAACGGATTTCTTTCCTGGTTACTTAATATTAGGTTCGAACGTTTAGCCTGAGCACTAAGAAGGTCACTCATGAGGGTGTTCAGCACAGCATCAGAAATCCCGATTGCGGCAGGCATCATAATGTTCGAGAAATTATCATTCTTTAAAAGTTCAGATACGTAATCAAAATAACGTTTCTTGGAAACCAATTCGGCCTGCTTGTCCTGGAGATCCCTATACTGAGTGGAAATAACGGTAGCCTGATCAGTGATATCCAATATTTGGTTTGATGAGCGGAACTGTTGAAGATTTTGTTCTGTAATGTTCAGGGAATCTGAAATTTGATTTAATTGGTCTTCAATATAATCAACAGTAATTGTGGCAAGATAGTTTTTCCTCTCAAGGTTTTGGTCTGAATAGACATTCATCAGCTCATTCAATATATCTACGCCTTTGGCAAGGGATTCGGTAATAAGATTAATTTTAATGACAGTAGCCTGCCTGTCTACCACTGTATATTCCAAACTGTTTTTAACTGCTCCGCTGATTGAATTAACAGTACTGAATTTAAAACCATAGGGAATGCTATTATCAATCGCTCTTGAAGTGTCTCTGGCTTCAATAATGAATGCAAGATCGGGTGTTTCGATTAACTCCCCGAATTTCCCCTTCTGCTCAAAAGTCCATTTTTCCTTCCGGTGCGATACAGTATTTGATCCGAAATTATAAAAGGTTGCCCTCTTGGATTCAGCTGTTATATTAAAAAAATCCCCTTCAAGAAATGTGATAGTAAATTTTATATCAAGGGGTTGTGGGTGTGTTGGTAAGAAAGAAACTGTAAAGGGGGCATTTTTGTAGGCTTCATAGAAATTGAATTTTCCCTTGTAATAGTAAGTAACCGACAGATCCAGGTTCCTTACAGTTTTTTCAATAACGGGATAGGATTTCATAATCCATAACTCATTCTGGAAATTTTGATTACTGCCAAACAAATTACTGTAAATGAAATCGTTTTGATTCCCGCTCTGCTACCACCGCCACCACCCGATTGCGCATTATTCCCTTTAATGAGAATGGAAGAAGAGACACTATAAGTCGGAATTGAATAGCGGTTTACAGAAAATGCAATAACAAGTGCAATAAATACACTTAAAATAAATAATCTGTAATTCTTAAAGATCAGGTTTGTAATTTTCCTGAATTCGTTTTCTTCCTGGATATTAATGTTTTGAGTATGTGGCATATATAGTTAGTTTATGCATGCTTTGGGCTACCTGAAAATTGTATAGATCAATAGTCCTGTGGATAGGGTAGAGAATAAAATAGATAACGGAACCTGACGTAATTCCCAGAGCTTATTTCGGATTGGTCTTATATATATTATATCGTTAGGCCTGATATGATAGTAACTGGAAGTAAGTAAATCCGATCTTGTAAGATCTAAATTAATTCGAATATTTTTCCCATTTTCGTTTCTGATAAGCATCACATTGGTCGGTCTCCCGTAGACATTAATATCCCCTGCTAAGCCAATAGCATCAAAAATTGAGAGTTTTTCCTGCGAAAATGAATAATGCCCCGGTGTGGAAACCGCTCCCAGAATAGTGACATACCTGTTAACCAGTTTTACCGTTACAGCAGGCTGACTTAAAATGTGGCTCAGGGAATCCCTTAAGATTAAGCTTACCTCTGACAGCGTTTTGTTTTTTACCTGAATTTTACCGAGTACAGGAAGGAGCAGAAAACCGTCTTTATCAATTGAATATGATAATAATGATGTTCCGTAGGGGTCCATGGATACCTGTGATTGCGACATAGTTGAAAAGACATTGGCTGCTGCTTCATCAAGACTGTTAATCTTGATGTAGAGTTCATCGTTCGATTTCAGCCGGTAATCAGAAAACTCAGCTTCATTAAAATCTTTTATTCCCCTGCTCGGATCCTGCAGATATTCAACCTGTCGCTGACTTACACACGATGATACGAGGCCGGAGAAAATGGCCAAAACCATAACAATTAAGCAGCCATTAAAGCCTCTTAATTTAAGATTCATTTTGGAGAACATCTTTTTGCTTTTTAGATTTATTAATCTGCTAATTTAATCGAATAGAACCAACTTCCAACCGGACATTTTTTTTTTTTGATTATTTGTACTTTATTGAGGACAAAAGACAGAACATACATGATGAATGGAATATGGTGTATATAAAATTTTAGATGTAAAATTTAGAAACAGGGAATCAGGTTTGACTAAAAAGAGAACGCCATATAAATTTAATTCGAAAAAATCTTATATTTGTTTTGAACTTTTGGTCCTATCTTGCTTAAAGAGAAAAACTTTACGGATCATACTTTAAGAAATTTCTGTATGAAAATCACATCAATATTCTCAGGATCTGCATGTATATTAACTGCTGTTACTGTATTCTTTTCCTGTAATACCGACAAGATCATTGTTATACCTGAACTGGAGACAATTACTATCACTGATATTTCTAAAACCTCTGCAAAATCGGGTGGCAATATTATATCTGATGGGGGCGGAGACATCACCGAAAAGGGTGTTTGCTGGGGAACAGGTGTAAATCCAACTGAAATGGATTCTCATGCTTCAGAAGGACCGGGCAATAACGTCTATGAAAGCATCCTGACGGGATTAAACCCCGGAACTGAGTATTTTGTCAGGGCTTTCGCAAAAAACACTGCAGGTATTGCATACGGCGATGAGAAATCTTTCACAACTCTTTCTGAATCAGGCTCTGGTCAGATAATTGCCGATCACACAATAGTTGACAGGTATGATGATATCCCCCAGTATTATATTGATCTGGTTAAGAAGATGTGGTTTGTTGTTGCGGGACAATCGCATAGTGAGGGATACAGGGTTGGCCTGACATTATTGGAATCCTTAAATCCTGTATACCAGGTAAATGTCACAGAATCGGGAACGCCTGAAGCATATACAACAACTCATTTAAGAGCAAGCCGTGCCACATGGGGAGATTATTACGACTGGCAAGGCTGGGTATATCTTTATGGTGAAGGGAGTTGGTTTACAAATTCTACAGCTTTAGCAAGGACAAAGGCTGGTATCACGTATTGTAATACAAATAATTTAGAAATTGCAGCAATAGGATTTGGATGGTGCTGGGATGCACTGGCAGGTACGCCGACAGCCGGCATTGATCCTGTTTATGGATGCCATTGGTATGGGGAGTCAGGTAACGGACCTGAAGGGAACAAAGCCTGGGGTATTGATGCGGAAGATTATGCACAAACCGGAAATTCGGTTTCAATGGATACATATTTAAATGCGACACAACAATATATTGATTATTGTGCATCAAACGGATATAACACCAAAGTATTTTTCACTACTGGTCCTGTTGATGGTTTTTATGGAGAATCAGGTTATCAGGGCTATCTCAAGTATGAGCACATAAGGGATTATGTAAAAAAAGATCCCGCAAGGATACTGTTTGATTTTGCAGATATTTTGAGTTATGACAACAATGGAGCATTAGCGACTGAAACATGGAATGGTCATACATATCCAGTGATAACCCCGACAAATTTATCTCCGACAGAAGGATTTCATTTTTCAAATGCAGGAGCTCTCAGACTTGCAAAAGCGGCATGGTGGATGCTGGCAAGAATGGCAGGATGGGACGGGAGTTAATTATAAGCAAATAAACGTTAACTTATTGATAATATTCATTATATTTAAGAGTTTTAAACAATAGTACCAGTTATTTCTTAAATTACCGGATACGATTATCGGGATTATTATTTTGGCCATAATATTTATTCTTTATTATCGTTAACAATAAGGTCATAATCTATTGACTATCATAGGATAAAGTACTAATTTGCATTAAAAGAAGAATATGAAAAGATTAGTATTGTTCTTAATCTTATCTTCTAATTCTTTAGTCCAGTTTGGTCAGATAATTGCCGATCATACAATAGTTGACAGGTATGATGATATCCCCCAGTATTATATTGACCTGGTTAAGAAGATGTGGTTTGTTGTTCCCGGACAATCACATAGTGAGGGATACAGGGTTGGCCTGACATTATTGGAATCCCTAAATCCTGTATACCAGGTAAATGTCACAGAATCAGGGACGCCTGAAGCATATACAACAGCACATTTAAGAGCAAGCCGCGCCACATGGGGAGATTATTACGACTGGCAAGGCTGGGTATATCTTTATGGTGAAGGGAGTTGGTTTACAAATTCTACAGCTTTGGAAAGGACAAAGGCTGGTATCACGTATTGTAATACAAATAATTTGGAAATAGCAGCAATAGGATTTGGATGGTGCTGGGATGCACTGGCAGGTTCACCAACAGCTGGCATTGATCCTGTTTATGGATGCCATTGGTATGGGGAGTCAGGTAACGGACCTGAAGGGAATAAAGCCTGGGGTATTGATGCGGAAGATTATGCACAAACCGGAAATTCGGTTTCAATGGATACATATTTAAATGCGACACAACAATATATTGATTATTGTGCATCAAACGGATATAACACCAAAGTATTTTTCACTACTGGTCCTGTTGATGGTTATTTATGGAGAATCCGGCTATCAGGGTTATCTCAAGTATGAGCACATCAGGGATTATGTAAAAAAAGATCCCTCAAGGATATTGTTTGATTTTGCAGATATTTTGAGTTATGACAACAATGGAGCAATAGCGACTGAAACATGGAATGGTCATACATATCCTGTGATAACCCCGACAAATTTATCTCCGACAGAAGGATTTCATTTTTCAAATGCAGGATCTCTTCGACTTGCAAAAGCGGCATGGTGGATGCTGGCAAGAATAGCCGGATGGAATGGAGGTACTTCTGTACCGGTTACTGCCATTGCTGTTACAGGTTCAGGTGGAGCGACAACAATAAGTACAAATGGGGGGACACTTCAGTTAAGTGCAGCAATAATGCCATCAGATGCCACAAATAAGACAGTTACCTGGACAATTTCCAATGGTACGGGACAGGCTTCGATCAGTGCGTCAGGTCTTGTTACAGCAATAGGCAACGGTACAGTTACAGCAAAGGCAACAGCTATCGGATGGTTCAGGTGTTTTTGGGACACTTGTGATTACGATATCGGCCAGGTTATCCCGGTAACAGGAATAACAGTTACAGGTTCAGGCGGAGCGACAACAATCAGTACAAATGGGGGGACACTGCAGTTAAGTGCAAGCAATAACGCCATCAGATGCCACGAATAAGACAGTTACCTGGACAATTTCCAATGGTACCGGACAGGCTTCGATAAGTCCGTCTGGTCTTGTTACGGCAGATAAGCAATGGGACAGTTACAGCAAGGGCAACAGCCAGCGATGGTTCAGGTGTTTTTGGGACACTTGTGATTACAATAAGCGGCCAGGTTATCCCGGTAACAGGAATAACAGTTACAGGTTCAGGCGGAGCGACAACAATCAGTACAAATGGGGGGACACTTCAGTTAAGTGAAGCAATAACTGCCATCAGATGCCACGAATAAGACAGTTAACTGGACAATTTCCAACGGAACAGGACAAGCTTCGATAAGTCCGTCTGGTCTTGTTACAGCAATAGGCAACGGTACAGTTACAGCAAGGGCAACTGCAAATGATGGTTCAGGTGTTTACGGGACACTTGTGATTACGATAAGCGGTCAGGTTATCCGGGTAACAGGAATAGCAGTTACAGGTTCAGGCGGAGCGACTGCAATAAGTACTGATGGGGGGACACTTCAGTTAAGTGCAGCAATAACGCCATCAGATGCCACTAATAAAACAGTTAGCTGGACAATTTCCAATGATACGGGACAAGCTTCGATCAGTGCGTCAGGTCTCGTTACAGCAATAGGCAACGGGACAGTTACAGCAAAGGCAGCAGCTTTGGATGGTTCAGGTGTTTACGGGACACTTCTGATTACGATAAGCGGTCAGGTTATCCGGGTAACAGGAATAACAGTAACAGGTTCAGGCGGAGCGACAACAATAAGTACAAATGGGGGGTCACTTCAGTTAAGTGCAGCAATAATGCCATCAGATGCAACAAATAAGGAAGTAACCTGGACAATTTCAAATGGAACGGGACAGGCTTCGATAAGTCCATCTGGTCTTGTTACGGCAGAAAGCAACGGGACAGTTACAGCAAGGGCAACAGCCAGCGATGGTTCAGGTGTTTTTGGGACACTTGTGATTACGATATCCGGCCAGGTTATACCAGTTACTGGAATAACAATCCACGGAGCAGGTGAAGCTTCTTTAATTACCTCTATTGGAGGTACCCTGCAATTAAGTGTGGAAATAACGCCATCAAATGCTTCGGATCAGACAGTTACCTGGACAATTACAAATGGAACGGGACAGGCTTCGATAAGTCCGTCCGGTCTTGTTACGGCAGAAAGCAATGGGACAGTTACAGCAAGAGCGACAGCCAACGATGGCTCAGGTATTTACGGTACACTCCTGATTAATATATCCAGCCTGGTCATCCCTGTGACCGGAATAACGGTCACAGGATCAGGCGGAGCGACAACAATAAGTACAAATGGGGGGACACTTCAGTTAAGTGCAGCAATAACGCCATCAGATGCCACGAATAAAACAGTAACCTGGACAATTTCCAATGGCACAGGACAGGCTTCGATCAGTGCATCAGGTATTGTTACAGCTATCGCAAATGGTACAGTCACAGCAAGGGCAACCGCAAATGATGGTTCTGGTGTTTACGGGACACTGATGATTACGATATCCGGCCAGGTTATCCCGGTAACAGGAATAACAATTACAGGTTCAGGCGGAGCGACAACAATAAGTACAAATGGAGGGACACTTCAGTTAAGTGCAGCAATAACGCCATCAAATGCCACGAATAAGACAGTAACCTGGACGATTTCCAATGGCACGGGACAAGCTTCGATCAGTGCGACAGGTATTGTTACTGCTATCGCAAATGGTACAGTTACAGCAAGGGCAACTGCAAATGATGGTTCAGGTGTTTACGGGACACTGATGATTACGATATCCGGCCAGGTTATCCCGGTAACCGGAATAACGGTCACAGGTTCAGGCGGAGCGACAACAATAAGTACAAATGGAGGGACACTTCAGTTAAGTGCAGCAATAATGCCATCAAATGCAACAAATAAGGCAGTAACCTGGACAATTTCCAATGGCACAGGACAGGCTTCGATCAGTGCGACAGGTATTGTTACTGCTATCGCAAATGGTACAGTAACAGCAAGGGCAACTGCAAATGATGGTTCTGGTGTTTTCGGGACACTCGTGATTACGATATCCGGCCAGGTTATCCCGGTAACAGGAATTACAGTGGCTGGAGAAGATGGATTATTTTCGATTTCCTCCATCGGGGGTACCTTGCAGTTAACAGCAGTAATAACACCTTCAAATGCAACGAATAAGACAGTAACCTGGACAATTTCGAACATCACGGGACAGGCATCCATAAGTACAACAGGCCTGGTAACCGCAATTGCAGTTGGGTCTGTAACAGCGAAAGCAACCTCTCTCGATGGATCAGGCATAACCGGGACACTGGAAATCGATATAATATCGGATACAAATACAAATGTTAATGGTTTATTGACTGCTATTCTTGATGAAAATGAAATGAAATTTCCGCTTGATGAACGTTATTTAGGTTGTAAGATAAGTGTATATGACATACAAGGGCGTATAATGAGTAACAGATTAGTTGACGGTAATTTATGCATATTTAACATTTCTTCATTTCATTCTGGTTTGTATATAGCAGTGCTATCAGATAAAAAGATCCTGCAAACTGTTAAAATAATAATACCATAGTTATTATTTTCAAGCTGCAAGGAAAAAGTCTGCTTCGAAAATTCTGTGATTTTATTTTACTCTTAATATGGGGGAGTGGTTCTTTTATAAGCTGGCAAAGCTTTGAAATTAACTTACTTCTTTGCAGCTTGATTTTTAGTTGGATAGTATATCCAGGCTGAAGCATTAACTTTACTTTGCAAATCCCTCAAATAATTTACGGCTTCATCAAGTTTGCCAAAAGCCTTAACTGAAACCAATTCAGTTTTGTTTCCCTTGCGGTCGGTAGAACTGATAATTGAAGTATTATAACCCTGACTATCATACTGTTTAGCGGTCATCTTTGCGTTTTCCGAATTAGCAAAGCTGCCAATAATAATATAATACATGTTTACTGAATTTTCTCCCGGGAGTTGTTTATCTTCAAATTTGACTTCCGGATCTGAATCATTCTCTTTATAAACCTTTGTGACTTTTACAGTTCTTTTTAATGAGTCAGTTGTACGAAGCCTTCCCTGTTGATCCCAGTATTTTGCCATTTTTAAAGCTTTATTCTCAAAAACTCCTTGCCTGAATAAAACATAGAACAGTAAAAGAACAATCAGTGAAATACCGAGTATATATCTCTTTTTATGATACTTAAAATTATGCAACATTAACTTAAAATTGTTTTAACAATTTATGAACCAAATGTACTGATTATTGAATACCAATCCAAAGGTTTAAAATGCAGTCGGAGGAGATCTGATTTTTTGAATGGTATGATGCTAAAAGCCGGACTAACGATTACTGGTTATTATGCAGGAATTTTGTATATAGATTGTTTTCTTTTGAATACCTTTTTTTAATAGTGGGTTTATGTTTAATTTCTTTTTATGGATTTCTTGGATACATTCATCAAATAGTTTGTTAATGAATAGATTGTCTTAGAAAAACTTGCTAAATTTGAGAGTAATCAGTTTTTATTGCAACCATTTTTAAATTGTTTTAAATGAAAAAATCAATTTTACTGATTGGTCTTGGATATGTTGTTTTGTCAATCGTCCTGCATTCATGTAAAAAAGACGATATTCCAACATTATCAACAAATGCGGTTACCAATATAACTGCAACCTCAGCTTCAAGTGGCGGAAATATAACATCTGATGGGGGGGCAGAAGTGATCGCTAAAGGTGTATGCTGGGGCCTGAAGACGAATCCTGTGACCTCAGATTCAAAGACAAATGAAGGTAAGGGTTCCGGTCAATTTGTGAGTAACCTCAGTGGATTAGCTCCTGGTTCAACATATCATCTGAGAGCCTATGCAAGCAATTCAGTTGGAACAGCTTACGGTGCTGATTTGTCCTTTACTGCATTGGGGCAAGTTCCGAAAGCAATAACCCTGCCAGCTTCAAATTTATCGGCAACCGGGTCAACTTTAAACGGCACAGTTAACGCTAATCATTTATCTACTACGGTTTCCTTTGAATACGGTACTACTTTAAGTTACGGACAAACAGCATCTGCAGCTCAAAATCCAGTTACCGGAAATTCTGATACAAATGTAACCCTTGAGTTAACGGGACTAACTGCACGAACGGATTATCACTTCAGGGTAAAGACAGTAAATTCACTCGGAACTGTCTATGGTAACGATATGATATTTACCACTTTAGGTCAGTTACCTACTGCTGTAACACAATCGGCATGCTGTTTAAGAACCACTGGAGCAACTTTAAACGGGACAGTTAATGCTAACTATTTATCAACTACCGTTACCTTCGAATATGGTTCAACCACAGCCTATGGAAATATAATTGCAGCATATCCAAGTCCGGTCACAGGCAATAATTCTACAAATGTAAGTGCAAGTTTATCGGGACTTAATCCGGGGACGATGTATCATTTTAGAGTTAAAGCAACCAACTCTCTTGGCAGCTACAAAGGGAATGATGTCACCTTTACAACATCTTCAACAAACATTCCAGCTCTTACGACTACTCCAGTCACTTCAAAAACCTGACCTCGGCTATTTCCGGTGGAACATATTGCTTATGATGGCGGGAAGCAATAACTGCTAGGGGCGTTTGCTGGAGTACAACCGAAATCCAACAACTAACAACATACAACCTCAAACGGGACCGGGACGGGTAAGCTTTACAAGCAATATCACTGGATTGACTCCCGGGACAACTTATTTCTTAAGAGCATACGCAACAAATAGCTTGGAACAATTTATGGCGATGAGAAATCTTTCACAACTCTTTCTGAATCAGGCTCTGGTCAGATAATTGCCGATCATACAATAGTTGACAGGTATGATGATATCCCCCAGTATTATATTGACCTGGTTAAGAAGATGTGGTTTGTTGTTGCGGGACAATCGCATAGTGAGGGATACAGGGTTGGCCTGACATTATTGGAATCCCTAAATCCTGTATACCAGGTAAATGTCACAGAATCAGGGACGCCTGAAGCATATACAACAGCTCATTTAAGAGCAAGCCGCGCCACATGGGGAGATTATTACGACTGGCAAGGCTGGGTATATCTTTATGGTGAAGGGAGTTGGTTTACAAATTCTACAGCTTTGGAAAGGACAAAGGCTGGTATCACGTATTGTAATACAAATAATTTGGAAATAGCAGCAATAGGATTTGGATGGTGCTGGGATGCACTGGCAGGTTCACCGACAGCTGGCATTGATCCTGTATATGGATGCCATTGGTATGGGGAGTCAGGTAACGGACCTGAAGGGAACAAAGCCTGGGGTATTGATGCGGAAGATTATGCACAAACCGGAAATTCGGTTTCAATGGATACATATTTAAATGCGACACAACAATATATTGATTATTGTGCATCAAACGGATATAACACCAAAGTATTTTTCACTACTGGTCCTGTTGATGGTTTTTATGGAGAATCAGGTTATCAGGGCTATCTCAAGTATGAGCACATCAGGGATTATGTAAAAAAAGATCCCTCAAGGATATTGTTTGATTTTGCAGATATTTTGAGTTATGACAACAATGGAGCAATAGCGACTGAAACATGGAATGGTCATACATATCCTGTGATAACCCCGACAAATTTATCTCCGACAGAAGGATTTCATTTTTCAAATGCAGGATCTCTTCGACTTGCAAAAGCGGCATGGTGGATGCTGGCAAGAATAGCCGGATGGGACGGGAACTAACTATCCCCTGTACAGTTTCATATTCAATATGTTTTCCGGCAATTGATACATAATTCTACTCTATCCCTTCGATAAGCTCTGAAGAAATTTTTGAGGATTTGCTTTTGCAGGATCCAAATGTCTGATTTTTTGATTAAATGGTAGATTCTGTTGACATAAACTTAGGCAACAGATATATAATCAGTTAATATGTAAATAATTTTGTTTCCTTGTTTTTTTACACTCTCAATTGCAGGGTATGAAATAAAAGTTATTAACAATACACTGGAAACATTACCGTTTATATTCATTGTTAATTATTGACAAAAGAGATATTAAATATTTAAGATTTAATATATGGAAGAAAAACTGATAATCGATTTTACTCCCACGGGAATGATTCCCACCAAGAAAATGACACCTCATGTACCTGTTTCTATATCTGAAATAGTTGAGGATATTCAATCAGCATGGGAGCTTGGAATAACAAAAGTGCACCTCCATGCCAGGGATCCCCTTACAGAAAATCCGACGTACAAGAAAGAAATTTATGCTGAAATAATTGAAAGGATAAGAGCATTTGCACCTACCTTGGTTGTTTGTGTTTCCCTCAGTGGAAGGACATTCAATAAATTTGAGGAACGCTCAGAGGCCTTGGAATTGGAAGGATTCCTGAAGCCGGATATGGGAAGCCTGACACTCAGTTCACTTAATTTCAATAAGATAGCTAGTGTAAACTCACCGGATATGATTCAGGATTTAGCATCTAAAATGAAAAATCTGGGAATTGTCCCGGAATTGGAAGCATTTGATGCGGGGATGATAAATTATGCTAAATACCTAATAAAAAAAGACTTATTGGACCCCCCATATTATTTTAACCTTTTATTGGGTAATATTGCCTGCGCTCAGGCGGATATTATTTATGCCGGCATAATGATCAGGGATTTACCTGAAAACTCAGTCTGGAGCATTGCCGGTATCGGTGATCAGCAATTGAAAATGAATTCAGTTGCAATTGCGATCGGTGGAGGAGTGAGAGTTGGACTTGAAGATAATATCTGGTACGATAACTCCAGAACAATTCCGGCCAGTAACGTAGATCTCATCAAAAGGATTCATGTTCTCGCAAAGGCAAATGACAGGCAAATGATGACATCTGAAGAATTCAGGCAAAAAATGAATTTTGAACCTGGTAATGGTAAATATGGCCGAAAATTCAGCAAAAATGTGAAATCAGTAAACCGTAAATGACAAAATCAGAGAAAGCTGAGGCAACCTTTATAAAACGTCAACGGGATACGCTACGTTTCGGCCTGATTTTTCAATCAATACGACTTAAATTAATAAGACTGGGGATTGAATTTACACCTTACTATCTTATGCAGGAAGGGATTCAGTTCGTTACAAAAATACCTGTGATTCAGGGGATTCAGGATGAATACTCCTTAAATTTTTTGGGACCTGAGGATATGAAGATAGGCGCTTTGAATGGAGGATTATCAGAGGAAAAATCACTTTATCTTTTAAAAACCGGGCAAAAATGCGTTGGATTAAAATACAATGGTGAGGTCGCAGCTTACTTGTGGATAAATTTTAACGAAATTGACTTTGCATCATTGAAGATCCCCTTAAAGAACAACGAAGCTTATTTGTGGGAAATGCGTACCATGGAGTCGTTTAAGGGCAAAAACCTGGCTCCATATTTAAGGTATAAAAGTTACGAGATCTTAAGGGAAATGAACCGGGATGTTTTGTATAGTGTAAGTGTTTACTTTAATAACCCGACAATAAAGGTTAAGAAGAAATTAGGGGCTAAAAAATTAAAGCTTTTATTGTTTATTCAATTATTCAATAAATTTCACCGGAGTTTTACACTCAAATCTTATAAAAATCAATAGGTTTCTTAACCTGCATTTCATAAAATCTTTTACTTAGGGATAAACTTATGCCGCTCCTGCTGATCTATTAATTTATATTCAGGTTTGGCAGAATTACCTGCGTTCAAATAGATCTTTCAGAAACAATTAAGCCTCTTATTTACAGAGGCTTCTTTATTTGTTTTTGCGGTGCGGACGGGACTGACCTCATTGCATTCGGTCGGACCCTTTCCTCCACGGGTAACCTTGCGAGGCCTGCAAAATCAGTTAGCTATCGCAACCTGATTTTTTATTTTCCTTCACTCTTATGAATGCAAGCATTCATCGAGCTCGGAAAACAAAAAACACAATGATTTCTCATTGTGTTTTGCAGTCCTTGCGGTGCGGACGGGACTCGAGCAAAAATATTAATTGCCATTTAATGAGCATCTTAGCAATTCCTTGTGGCGGATTTTGTGGCAGATTTTTATATCTTTGTGCAAATCATGTAATCAATGAAATTTGAAAATCTGGAAATCCGGACAAATCCATTTAAAAAATCACCTGCCCGTAAGAAAGATGGTTTGCATCAACTTAAAATCAGGGTTTTCATCGGAACCAATGATCATGGCAAGTTCCGGAACAGAATTACTCTGGAAATAAAAGTGTTGTTAGCAGTTGATTCCCGGATACAAGCTGTAACTAAAGCAAAAGAGCTTGGAATAATCTAACTTCACTTCAGGATTACGGTTGTCAGGTAAATTTCTTTTATAAAAATCACCCTATCGAATCACCTTCAGGGGTGATTTTTTTTTGGTGGGTGTACCCGACCTTTGATTAGGAATTTAAACAAAGTATGAAAGGCAAAACTAAAATATTAATTCAGGGGCATCTTGATAAAAAATGAAACGACAGTTTTGAAAGTATTAATATGAAAGAAAATTCAAAATGGCTCTTATATAATCTGACAGTTGCATTCTCCTTATATTGGGCAGGTAATTTATTATTGTGGTTTCCCTGGAGTATTAATGCAAATCTTGGGATCGGATTAATGTTGACAATTATGCCTTTGTTATGGGGAATTGGAATATACTATTGTTTAATTAGGTATAAAGGTGAAAAAATTTTAACCGGAGTGATTATTAATTCGATAATTATGTTGGTTAGTGCAGTTGTTTCTGACTATATATTTTTTGGATTAGTTCGTGGAGCAATGGACGATTTGTATCAACCTACCACTTTTTATGGATATGGATTTTTGATAATTATGCCATTTTTAGAATTACTATTTTTCAAAAAGATAATTATCAAAAAAAGATGTCCAATAACCGCTTATAATTTTATTTCATCTGGGGCAATTGGGCTGTTCTC
Source organism: uncultured Bacteroidales bacterium (assembly GCA_963831935.1). Classification (GTDB taxonomy): domain Bacteria; phylum Bacteroidota; class Bacteroidia; order Bacteroidales; family VadinHA17; genus LD21. The sequence continues at coordinate 10,761 of CAWHSH010000006.1, read as the reverse complement.
TCTTTTAATTTTAATAGCGATAATTAAATTTGATATTAAAGTGTAAAACATCTTAAATTACTTTAATATTCTTAAATCTTATAAATATGGTTATAAATACAAATGGTATCGGAATTTTCCTGGTAAATGTGTTTGTTGCATTGGTCGTTTTTATCGGGTTACTTATTTTTACTTTACGAGGCCGTTCACAGAGGCCGGCTTTTAGAATATGGATATTAGCATTTATTGTTGTTGTTTGCGGAATGTCATTTGCAAGAATTACTTATGGAATAGGAGTACCATGGTGGATATTTTATGGATTTCCTGCCTTGATCACATTTGTGCTTCCTCCACTCATATTGCGCATGTCGAGACGTGAATTAATGCTCTATGTGCCTTTGGCAATATTGATGTCTCCTGTTATCCACATTTTCTTCTCTTTTTTCTTTGGTTGGCATGATTATATGCCACTTTTTTATGTGCCTTGGTGGCACGAGTTATTATAAAATTTAATCAAAATCCTTCTACTATCACATATGCTTCTATCAAAACTGCATACTTACAAACGACTTTCCCAAAACCATGAGAATACTTTTGGCAATTTTAATTACAGTTAGTTGCTTTGGTTGCAATTCAAAAGATATTTGTTCCTACGAGAAACCAATTGACATAAACGATGGCTTGCATGTTTCTACTCTCGAAGCACACAAAATGGATACAGCCAAATTCGATAAAATAAATCAGGATATCTGTAATGGAAAATATGGAAACATCCACAGCTTGTTAGTGATAGAGAATAATGAGCTTGTTATAGAGCAATACTATAATGGTTGGGAAAGGGACAGACTTCATTTTCTAGCATCAATAACAAAAAGTTTTAATTCTATTCTGATAGGTATTTCCATTGATCAGGGTAAAATTAATAATGTCAATCAAAAAATGCTGAGTTTTTTTCCAGAATACGAAACTCTTGAAAAAGATTCACGAAAACATCAAATTACCATCAAAGATTTGCTAACAATGACATCTGGATTTATATGGGACGAGAATTCTTTATCACCCAATGACCCTGATAATATGGGGAATCAGATGGAACAAACAGATGATTGGTTAAAATCAGCATTAAGTTTACCAATGGACACCCTGCCTGGCTCTAAGTATGTTTATTGTGGGCCTAACGATATTATTTTAAGTGAGATCATCAAGAAATCTACAGGACAAAACATTGCTGAATTTGCAGAGACCTATCTTTTTAAACCACTTGGAATAAAAGAATATGACTGGTTCTCTAAAAATGGCGTATTTGATAGTGGTGGAGGATTAAAACTAAGGTCCAGAGACATTGCCAAATACGGTCTTTTACATTTGAATATGGGGAAATGGGGCGATAGAGTAATCGTATCTAAAGAATGGATAGAAGAAACTTCTCAACCATTTATTGAAATCAATCATCCATTTTATAGTTGCTACCAATGGCAAATGGCAAAAACAGATTTTGGCTTTAATGTTTGGTTTATTCCTGGAAATGGAGGCCAGATTATCAATATTGTCCCTGCCTTAAATATGGTTATTGTTGTTAATGCTGACAACAGAAATATACCAAAAGAGGAAAGGTTACCTTTAGAGAATTTAATGCATAACATTATAAAGATCCATCCAAAATTAAATCATTTATAAGCTCCCCAACACCTAATTGTGATTACAACCAATCGAAGACAACCTCTCAGCATGAAGATCAATAAATTGCATGATTTTCTTCAGCGTTCAGACAAATAATCTGGTTGAGAAAAGTATCTCTAGTTGACGAAAATGATTTGCCTCCTGAATTAGATATATCAAGCAATGAAAATTAATCCAGATCTACATGCTAAGTAAAATGCACGAATCTATTTAATAAAAATCACCCTCCAGAATCACCCTCAGGGGTGATTTTTTTTGATGTGGGACCCCGACCTTTGTATAGGAATTAATTCAATAGTAATATGAAAGGAAAGACTACAATTAAAATTCAGGGGCATCTTAATGGTAAATGGAAGGATTGCTTTGAGGATATGGAGATTAGTTATGAAGGAAATAATACAATTCTTACAGGGAATCTTAAGGATGAAGCACATATGCATGGAATCTTAAACATAATAAGGAATTATAACCTTACACTAATTTCGATCAACCCGGTGGAAAGATAACATAATGCATCATGTATATTTTTAATCTGAAAAACTTAAAATGAACTCAAACAAAATGAAAGCCATTGTATGCACAAAATACGGACCACCGGAAGTCCTTAAACTCGTAGAAGCTGAGAAACCTGAACCCAAAGACGATGAAGTGCTGATAAGGATATATGCCACTGCCGTAACCGCAAGCGACATCTATATCAGGAGCGGACGCGTGACATGGAGCATGATGATCCCGTTCCGACTGATGATGGGCCTTACAGGACCAAGAAATCCCATAATTGGTGAAGTTCTTTCCGGGGAAATTGAAGCAACAGGTAAGGACATTAAAAGATTCAGACCAGGTGACCGGGTTTATGGTCTTACAGGTTTCAGTCTTGGTGCATACGCGGAATATAAATGCATGAAAGAGAATGATTCAGTTAACGGTTGCATCTCCGTGAAACCTGAAAATATCTCTTATGAAGAGGCAACCATGGCAGCATACGGCGGCTTGCTTGCATTTCAGTTCATGGGAAAAGCAAATATCCAGCGGGGACAGGAAATACTCATCTACGGAGCCTCAGGTACAACCGGTATCATTGCCATCCAGCTTGCCAGATCCCTGGGTGCCAGAGTAACTGCAATATGCTGTACTTCAAATATTGAAATGGTGAAATGCCTGGGAGCAGATGCAGCAATCGACTACACAAAACAGGATGCACTTAATCCTCAAATGAAATTTGATTTCATCTTTGATGCTGTTGGCAGGAATAAATCATCAGTATTGAAGAAATCCCTTGGCAGGAATCTAACTGCCAATGGTACAGAGGCATCCATCGATGATGAAAACCTGAAACTTGATTCAAAACGGCTGGACCTTGTCAGGGATCTTATTGAGACTGGTCACATAAAACCTTTTATTGACAGGTGTTATCCGTTTGATGAGCTTGCAGAAGCTCACGAATATGTTGGAAAAGGACACAAAAAAGGTGGTGTTGCAATAACAGTATGTCATAACAGTAAATAACAAGAATAAAAAATGGGACCTATTCCCACAGTTAAACGAAGAATTTATGAAATCAAAACAGTTTAAAATTGCAGGAATTGTGACAATAGCCTCTTATCTTCTTGTAGTTTGCCTGTATTGTTCCCATCAGAGTACTAAATCCCATCTGGATGCACGGCAGGCAGAATCCTTTGTACATCAATTAACTGATAATAAATACGATAATGTCAGAAATGATATACTGATAAGCGAACGAACAGCTATTAAAATTGCTAACCGGCTTTTTTCAGAAAAGTACGGAATCTGGAATACTCTTCTTTGGAAACCATTTGATATCTATTTAATTAACGGTTATTGGTTTGTTTACGGGCCGGTTTCTAAATCCAAGTTTGATAACGGTCCTATGATAATTATTAACTACTATACAGGAGAGACCAGGTTTAAACCGTAAGGCCAAGTTCACAAATGCAAAATATCATGAACAAAATAATTATTTCCATAATGATTCTTTTTTCAGGAGTGATTACTGCTCAGGAATGTAGAATTGATTTGCACGCATTGGCACAACCAGATATTAATATGGTTCAATTAAATAAATTTGTGCAGAGTAAATTATTTAAAGTTGTTTTATCCGAAGGCTTTGATACTTTAGCCAATAAAGAAATTATTGATCATCTGTCGTATTGGTTTTTAAATCAGAATTCCAGGGTCAATGTCGTAAATATTAATGAAGTTAAAGAATTAGATGATAGCTGCCATTATCTGATTATTGGGTTAACCGGTAAACTTAATGATCTTTCAATCTTTGAATTGCCCCTGAAATTAATCAATAACAAATGTGCTCTTGGCCCGATTGAACTTACAGATTATGATGATGCGATAACGATAATTAACGAAAGTGCACGATGCTCAGCTGTAATTGGTAATTCTTATGAAGCCTTAAGAAATATTTCCTTTGGGCGTTTTATGGGATTATATGATTATTATATCCTTAAAAATAACAAAATGAGGTATTTGGGTAATTTAAAGGATAATAAATTTATTCCCGACAGCCTTGTGGATTTGGCATTTATACGAAAGGTTAACTACTCTCAAAAGATTGATAATGAATATTTAGATGTATGTTTTTCCTGTAACTACAAAATGATTAGTCAGTTCCAGGGTTCAATTGATGATTTAAAAGATTCGTTTGGTGATTTTTGCAGGCTTTATAAAGTAAATCGGCCGTCTCAAAAACTAAGATACCTTATACATAGTGATCAGTTAGAGATAAATATTGTCAGTGGTGATCCTAAGCCTGGTACTACCGGAGGATTCGTGATTGACAGTCTGATTCATACGGTAGGTATGGATAAAGAATTGTTAACCCATGAAGGGGTTCATTTTATATTTAATAGCAATTTCAGGAGGCCAAATGCTTTTTTTAACGAAGGCATCCCTTCGTCTTTCGCATTATTTCAACATCCTGAGCGTGTTATAAATGATTGTAGATTGATTCAGGACAACTTGGAAATACAAGATTTAATATCGGGAAAAACAGAATTCTGGAAGGGACCATATAAAAATGGACAATGTTTGTCATACCCGATATCAGGTCTTTTTATTAAATTCTTGATTGATAAATACGGTATTGATAAGTTAAAGGGATTTTATCAATATCCTGATATCACTGAAGGCTTTAAGTCTGTTTATAATGTGGACCTCCCTATAATAATAAAAGAATGGAAAAATTTTGTACTGAGAAAAATTGAATAATTATTGTACCTGACAGGAACTTGTAAATGACTCAGGGGTTTCTGTCAGGCACCTGACATCAAAACAACTTAATTCAAATTATCATGAAAAAGTCAATTGTTTTATTAATCGTCGCAACACTCTTTTTACAAAGTTGCGCCAAGGTATTTTACACTCCAGATGCCAGATACCTTGCAAGTACTCAAAAAATCATTGCCATAGTACCTCCAAAAGTATCTATTGCCGCAAGAAAGAAACTTGATGCTGCCGCCCTGATTGAACAACAAAAAACAGAATCAATCAATTTCCAGAGAGAAATGTACAGCTGGATGCTTAAAAGAAAAATGCAGGGGGCTATCTTCGTTGATATCCAGGATGTTGAGACAACAAATTCCAGGCTTTCGAATGCCGGATTTTATAATGGAAAACTACTTGGACCAGCTGATCTGTGCAATATCCTTGGCGTTGATGGGATATTGACCTCAAATTATTCACTCTCAAAACCATTGTCTGAGGGTGCTGCAATTGCATTGGCAGTTCTTGCAGGATGGTGGGCGCCGACAAATGAGGCGGTTGCTTCTTTGTCAATCCACGACAGCGGTTCAGAAAAGATGATCTGGAATTACGACCAAAAACTTTCATCATCTTTAAGTAGCCCGGCCAGACTGGTAGATGAACTCATGAGGCAGGCAAGCAGGAAGATGCCCTATTTTACGAGCCAGAACAATTATTAACCGGCATTAATATATTCATTATCAAAATATTTCATAATTTGCATATATGCTATTAACAAAACTACATATTCCTCCTGCCGGAAATAATGTAGTTCACCGATCAGGACTATTTGAAAAATTGAATTCCGGCCTGAGCAGAAAGCTGATCCTTGTTTCTGCTCCTGCCGGGTATGGCAAAACAACTCTGCTAAGCGATTGGATAAGCCAGAACAAAATTCCGGCATCATGGCTCTCACTCGACAATAGTGATAATGACCCAGCAGTTTTTTTAGGCTATGTGATTTCTGGAGTTCAAAGTATTCACAAAAGTTTCGGAAAAAGTGCCCTGCGACTTTTAAATTCACCCACTTCACCATATTTCGAATCAATTGCCGGCCTGCTGATCAATGAATTACTCAGCATCAACCAAAACATATTATTGGTCCTCGACGATTTTCATTTAATAAAGAGTAACGAGGTATTAACATTAGTCACTTATTTGTTAGAGCATATTCCCTGTAATATTCATATTGTAATCCTGACCCGTTCTGACCCGGCACTATCTGTTTCAAGGTTAAGGAGTCAGCATCAATTGGTTGAATTACGTTCATCGGACCTTAGTTTTTCTGCAAATGATATTTCAATACTATTTAATAAAAAATTAAGGCTTGGGTTATCCATTGAAGATGTTTATTCGCTCGAAACTAAAACAGAAGGCTGGATTGCGGGACTGCAGCTAACAGCCCTGTCAATGCAGGGCCGTGAAAATATTTCCGAATTTATTCAGGACCTAAAAGGAGATAATCGCTATGTCATGGATTATCTGATGGAGGAGGTGCTGAAGATCCAGACAGATGACATCAAGGAATTTTTACTGCGAACCTCAATTCTGGAGCAAATGTCTGCTCCTCTATGCAACGCGGTTTTGAACATAAATGATAGCCAGTTGATTCTAGAAACCCTGGAAAAAAATAACATGTTTGTTATACCCATGGATGAGCAGAGAAGCTGGTACAGATATCATCACCTCTTTGCAGATTTATTGAAACAAAGGCTTTTGCTTCTATCTGATCCGCAGCTGGAGAATCTGCATAACAAAGCCTGTGACTGGTTTGAGCAGAACGGCATGTATGAATTTGCTTTGAAGAATGCGTTATTAATAAAAAATTACGATAAGAGTATTCAGATTCTTGGCGGTATAGCAGAAACAATGTGGGAAAACGGGCTGCACACTTCCATTTTGAAATATTGTGATTTAATCCCTGATCATCTGGTTAAAAAGAATCCAACCCTGTGTCTGTATTTTTCATGGATCCTGATAACCACAGATCAGCTTCAGAAGGCTGAACCGTTTTTAACAAGCGCTGAAAATATAACCAGGAAGATAATTAATGATCCTCAGTCATCGGCAGAAGTTGTGAACTCTAACAACAAGTTGTTAAGCAAAATATCTGTCGCATTTGCTTATATGAATACATTTGCCATGATCCCCGAAAAAGTATTGGATTATGCCCGGACTGCCATGAAATTCCTGTCAGATGATGATTCTTTATGGTTAGGCTGGATCTGGTACTCTGTCGGTATGGTGGAAATGTCAAAGGGGGATATTGAACAAGGGGCAACAACACTTCGAAAGTCATTGGATTATAGCAAGAAATCGAATAATTTATATCTTATATCTGAAATTGCATATGAAATAGCCTATCATGAAATGAGGCATGGCCATTACAAAGCTGCTTATAAGCATTGTTCTGATCTTTTAAATTATATGAAAGTAAACGGATATTCGGAAATAGTAAAAGCAGAATGGACTTATACCGGGTTGATTACACTGATGTCGGTTTTTCAATGCGTATGGACCGATCTTGATTCAGCCTGGGAGAATGTAAAGACGGCGTACAACCTGAGTAAAAATGAAAAAAATATCACTCAAAGAATTAAGGTATTATTGGCTTTTTCTTATGTTTTATATGCACGTGACGACAAACCTGGAGCCATAAGCAAGCTAAATGAGCTGGAAGAGGTAATGAAACAATTCAAAGCCTCCCATCATGTGACTGATACATATGCGGGGTGGATGATTAGAATACTTATTGATTCAGATCAGATTGAGAAAGCCAGTGATTTTGTGCAGGAGCGTGGGTTAGGACTAAATAAAAAGATAAGCTATAAAGAGGAATTCTCCTATATAAATTATGTTCGGTTGTTACTTGCTCAGAATAAATTTAATGAAGCAGATACAATGATTTCAGATTTATATTCCCTGGCTCATTCAGGTAATAGAATTGAAACATTGGTTTATTTAAAAATCTATTCTGCTATCATGTATAAGATGACAGGCGACCGGCAAAAAGCCGTAAGAAGTTTAATTGAAGCCATGGAATTTGCTGCAGATGAAGATCTCCTGATATTTTTTCTGTTTGACTTAAATTACACTTTTGATTTATTGGAGGAAATATATAAAATACAAGCTGCTGGAAAGACCAGAATACCGAAAGAGTTTATTGATAAACTCAGGGCAGCAATTGAAAAGAAAAAAGGCCGTCAAAAAATTCAGCAGAACTTTGAATTAAGCGCCCGCGAATCAGCTACTCTTAAACTTATTGCAGAAAATTTGGTAAATCAGGAGATTGCTGATAAACTGTTTATCTCTGTTAATACAGTTAAAACACACCTGAAAAATATTTACCTGAAGCTTGGAGTAGATAGTCGTGCCAAAGCAGTTTCAAAAGCTAAAGAGCTAAAACTGATTTAAATCAAAGTCAGTCATTTAAAAATCACCCTCCAAATCACCCGTGCGGGTGATTTTTTTTTGATGGGTGTCCCCGACCTTTATTGAGAGTTTAATCAAATGGAATATGAAAGGAAAAACTAAAATAATAATTCAGGGGCATCTTGATAAACAATGGAAGAACCGTTTCGAAGGTCTGAAAATTAGTTATAAAGCAGGCAATACAATTCTTTCAGGAAGTCTGAAGGACGAGGCTCATTTGCATGGAATCTTAAATATCATAATGGATTTGAACATAAAACTGATATCAATTAACCCGGCTGAAAAACAGAGAAATTAAAACATAATTAATAATTAAAAACAGGCAAAAATGAAAAAGGTAATTTCAACAACACTAATGATTGCCATGTTTACAACAACGGCATTCAGTCAAAACCCCTCACAAATGGTGAGAGGTACTGCTAATGAAACAGTTCCTTTCTACAGATTCTCAGTAAGCACTACCTATCTGACATTCGACAATTTTGGTCCGGAAGAAACTAACGTTCACATGTATGAATTTCACTTTGGATATAAAATTACTTCAAAAGATAAAATTGGGATTAAGATAGCTACCTGGAAATTGTTTGAACCGATGGGCATACCTTTCTGGGATCCACTTTTAATGAAAGAAAGTGAATTCTATCCTGGCAGACTCAGAGAAAGTGGTTTAGGTGTTACTTATCAGCGTATGCTTTGGAAAGGATTATTCACTTCAATAGAGATTCTCCCGTTATTGAAAACATATTTGGACGAAAATAACAAGAAAATAGGTAATGGTTTCAAGTTATATACAACCTATCATCTTGGTTACCATATATCCTTATTACAAGGCAGATTGTTTATTGAACCTCAGATTCATTGTAATTATTGGCCAGTTGACACAAATATACCACAAGGTTTTAAAGAGAGAGAAAGTAAATGGAATAACTATTTCCTCTTTGAACCCAATTTATATATCGGAGTTAATTTTTAAAGGTTAGTAACCTCGACTACTTATCACATTATCTGGCCACAAATCATAATTCCCTTTGAATAAGCATATTACATTATTTTTTTTGCAACTAATATTTATTAAAAAATCACTAAAAGGAACAATTATGAAAAGGTCATTATTATTTTTAACTGCATTAACTTTCTTACTCCAAGTTGTGCCAAGGTATTTTATACTCCGGATACCAGAACCCTCGCAAGTACACATAAAATTATAGCCATAGTACCTCCAAAAGTATCTATTGCTGTAAGAAAAAAAGTCGATGCTGCTGCACTGATTGAGCAACAAAAAACAGAATCTATCAATTTCCAGAGAGAACTGTTTAGCTGGATGCTTAAAAGAAAAATGCAGGGGACTATCTTCGTTGATATCCAGGATGTTGAGATTACAAATGCAAAACTGGCTGCAGCCGGTTTTCAGGATGCAGGATTCTTAACACCAACCGATTTATCAAGAGTTCTGAAAGTTGACGGGATATTGACTTCGAATTACTCGCTTTCAAAACCAATATCAGAGAGTGCTGCAATTGCATTGGCAGTTCTTGCAGGATGGTGGGCACCGACAAACGAAGCAGTTGTTTCTTTATCATTCCATACTTTGTTACACCTGCCGGGGAGAAGCAGTTTTTGAAATAGTAGAAATATCTTATAGATGATTCTTATCTAAAATCAAAGACCGAAGACCGAAATAAAGTCATGCAGGTCATTAACTAAGAAAGCTGAGGGATACACACGAATAATTATTGTAAAGCAATATCCTGCATATTGATTAACGATAATATATTTACCCGGAACAATATGATTTTCAGAATAAAGAGATTTGTTTTCTGATGCTCCCATTGATTCAATTGACTTTGCAGCAATCGATGCATTTTTACATAAGACTTACCCTGCCATTTCTTTTTTGGAAATACCCTCACCAGTGACAGATAGAATGTATAAACTCTCATCACGAATATGTTTTAGGTATTCAATTGGTTCCTTAGACTTATAATACTTCGTTAAGTATCCTGGGACCAATATAAGGGCTTAGTCCATTTATTGTGCCCAGCCTCTTTAGCTTCAGCCGGGTAGTCTTTATTGTAGATATTATATAATCTTTAGTCGTCATATTCAAACTCTATACTACCAATGTATCAATCTTTTTTTCTATTGACAATACAAAGATACTAGTAGAACAGAATACAATGTGGAAATAGAAGGAGGTCAGAGTGTCCCCCCAAAAAAAAAGATCACTGGTTGCAACTCTTACGAAAAATCCCATTTTCCGAATTTAAAAGTTGCAACCCTCTCCCCAAAAATTACAGTACATCTCATCCTTCGAATTAGTGAGGGCTTCAGAATGTCATAGAAAGAAACAAGAGGTCGATTTTGACCTCTTGTGCCTCTGGGTACCCCGAACGGACA